>PXSA01000028.1:0-48851 GCA_003023565.1 Halobacteriales archaeon QS_9_68_17 | reverse complement strand
GGACAACGAGTCCGAGATGAACGAGACGAACGAGTCGGCCCTGCAGGACAACGAAACCGAGGACAACGAGACCGACGTCCAAGAGGAGGACAACGAATCCGAGATGGGCAACGAGTCCGAGATGGGCAACGAATCCGACATGGCGGACAACGAGTCCGGGATGGACAACGAATCCGACATGGCGGACAACGAGTCCGACACCGGCATGCAGGACAACGAGACGAACGCTACCGACGACGGGATGCAGATGCAGGAGCCCGACGTCGAGCAGGTGACGATCGGGAACATGACGGTCGGTAACGCCACGGTCGCGCAGGCGACCGCGGGCGAACAGACGGTGCAACTCGGTGACTGGAGTTCGCTCCTCGTCGAGGAGGTCGACGCGCCGCAAACCCTGACCATCGGGGACAGCTACAACGTCACCATCACGGTGACGAACCCGACGGACGAACGGATCTCCGAGTTCGTGCGTTACGAGCTCGGCGGTAGCACCTACGAGTCGGAGCGAGTCGGCGTCGCCGCCGGGAACACCACCAACGTCACCATCGAGGTCGACGGTCTGGAGTTCCCGTCCGGCGAGACCACGCCGTCCGGCGAGACCACGCAGTCGGTGAACGCGAGCAACCACGCCATCGTGTCGATGGTCGGCGTGACCGACGGTGGGGAACAGCAGCAGACGCCGAACCAACCCGCCGAGACGGACGACGAGTCCGAAATAGACAACGAGTCCGAGATGGGCAACGAGTCCGGCATGAACGAGACGACCGACAACGAGTCCGACATGGCGGACAACGAGTCCGACATGAACGAGACGAGTGAGACGGTCGACGAGGAGAACGCCACCGACGGCGGTAACGAGACGGAGATGAACGAGACGAACGAGACGGCCGACGACGGTAACGAGTCCGCCAACGAGTCGGACTCCGCGATCGTCGCGTAACGTAGCCGACCGCCTTTTTTATTGACGCGCGGTCGCGGTCTGCATCGCGTCGCTGTTGAACGCGGAGCCGACGCTCCCGTCGCAGCCGAGAACGATAATCCCCGCGTCGGACCCGGTGAGTTCGCCGAACGACTCGATGGCGCGGTCGGCCGCGGTCGCGGCGTCGGTCCCGCGTTCCAGATGCCGGACCGCCCGCTTCGAAAGGGTCACTCGGGCGATGTCCTCGCCTGCGCCCGTGGCAGACGCGCCGCCGGCGGGCGCGCAGTAGAACCCGCTCCCGATCTGGGCCCGCCACCGACCGCCGGTCGAAGTGGCCGCGGCGAGGCGGTCGCCCTCCCGCGCGACGGCACCGACCGTGTCGTGGTCCGTTCCGTCCTGCCCGCCGTCGGGGTCGGTGTTCTCATGAGCCTGCGAGCGAGAGCTCGATGAGCTTCGCTCGTCGGCGCGGCCGAACCGCTCCGCCAGCCACGCCAGGTGGTCGGTGGGGCCGCCCGACGGCGGGTCCGCCTTGGCCCAGCGCTCGCGCGTCCGCTCGGTCCAGAGGTCACTGTCGGTGTCCACGCCGTAGTCGGCGGCCAGTCGGACGGCATGTTCGCCGCCGACGAACACGTGCGGCGTCTCCTCGAGGACGACGCGGGCCGCGTCGACGGCGTGTTCGACGCCGGGCATCGATGCCGCCGCGCCCGCTTCGCGGTCGCTCGTCATCAGGCCGGCATCCGTCCGGACGACGCCGTCCGACTGCACTGCGCCGCCGACGCCGGCGTTGAAGCGGGGGTTCGACTCCAGGACACGAAGCGCCGCCGTGGCTGCGTCGAGCGGCGTCGGCGCGTTCGTGCCGGCGTCGGCGGCCTCGTCGAGGACGGACTGTCGGGCGTCGGGGTCGTCCGGCGCGCCGCCGGCACCCCCGTGTACGATGACCTGCATGGACCGGACTGCCGGTGCCTGAGCCTTATAGGGATCGGACCGGTTTCGCGCTTCGCGATCCGGAACTCTCTTCGGCGGTCCCGTCGCTCGGCGACGTATGCCGATGTACACGCGGTCGAGTCCCGCGGACCCACAGGTGATAGACCGATGGAACGGTGGCGTGGGCTGGGTCGCTCACCCCGAGGAAGGGGGTCGTCGCGCGAGCCACGCCGTCCGCGGGGACGACGGCGTCTGGCTGTTCGACCCGATCGACGCGCCGGGGGTGGACGACCTGATCGCCGAAGTCGGCGACGTCGCGGGCGTCGCCGTACTGTCGAGGTTCCACGCTCGCAACGCGAACGCGTTCGCGTGCAGACACGACGTTTCCGTACACGTCCCGCGGCGGGTAAACCGGGTCGAGGACCGGACCGACGCGCCGGTAACCCGGATCGACGGCGACGTCGCAGGGTTCGAACTGCGCGATCTCCGACCGCTCCGCCTCTGGCGAGAAGCGATCGCGTACCGCGAGGCGGACGGGACGCTGTACGTCCCGGACCTCCTCACGTCGCTCCCGACGTTTACCGTCGCGGGGAAGCGTCTGGGGATGAACTCCCTCAACATGCTCGCGCCGCCGGCAGCGGCGTTCGAGGACGTCGCCCCCGATAGGATCCTGTTCGGTCATGGAGAAGGTGTGTTCGACGGTGCGGAGGACGCCCTCTGGGACGCGGTTTCGAACGCTCGCCGGCGGTTCCTGCGGGCGCTCGTCGCGAACGGCGTCCCCGAACTGCGTGCGATGATCGGCGCGATAGGCTGATAGGGACCGCTGTCCCCGTCTGTCGGTGTTCGGCGACTCGGTCGCCAGGGTATCGACTCACAATGGCCCTGTAGGGGGCCGTCGTGGCCGCCGTTCGGGTATCGCGAACGTTCGCGACCGCAGTTACGTGCTAATAATGGACCGCGTCCCCGACGACATTCGTTGCCGGTAAGTGACTGAATCGAGATATCAGAGGAAAGGTAACGACCGCGTTTCGGTGCAGTGGCCGCGCAGAGGCCCCGTATGGTTTTAGGCGGTTTCGAACACGTAGGCGACGCGAGCTATGCGTAGGGACTTGAAATGGCAGGTCTTTTATCGGCGTCGCTGTACCGTATAGACGACCATGAGCTACGACAAGATCGAGGTCCCGGACTCGGGACAGAAGATCGAAGTCGAGGACGAAGAGAACGACGAGATCTCCGTCCCCGACGAGCCCATCATCCCGATCATCCACGGCGACGGTATCGGGACGGACGTCGGCCCCGCCGCGCAGCGGGTGCTGAACGCCGCCGCCCAGGCGACGGGCCGCGAGATCAGCTGGATGCGCGCCTACGCCGGCGAGAGCGCCCGCGAGCGCTACGGCGAGGACGTCAATCTGCCCGACGAGACGGTCGAGGCGGTCAGGGAGCACCGCGTCGCCATCAAGGGGCCGCTCACGACGCCCGTCGGCGCGGGCTTTCGCTCGCTCAACGTCGCGCTCCGACAGACGCTCGACCTGTTCGCGAACGTCCGACCGACCTACTACCTCGACGGCGTCCCGTCGCCGATGAAGGCACCCGGGGAGATGAACATGGTGACTTTCCGGGAGAACACCGAGGACGTTTACGCCGGCATCGAGTGGGAGCATGACACCGACGAGGTCGAGCAGGTCCGCGAGTTCGTCGAGGACGAGATGGGCTTCGACGAGACCATGCACGACGGCCCGATCGGCATCGGTCTCAAGCCGATCTCCGAGAAGGGCAGCAAGCGCCTCGTCCGCCGCGCCATCGATTACGCGCTGGAGCACGACCGCGAGAAAGTCACGCTCGTCCACAAGGGTAACATCATGAAGTTCACCGAGGGCCAGTTCGGCACCTGGGGGATGGAAGTCGCCAACGAGGAGTACCCCGACGACGAGGTCTTCGCCGCGCCCGACTCCCTCTGGGAGGAGCAAGACGAGGTCGACATCCCGGAGGACGCCGTCGTGATCGAGGAGCGCCTCGCCGACGCGATGCTCCAGTGGATGCAGCTCCGCACCGACGAGTTCGACGTGCTCGCCATGCCGAACCTCAACGGCGACTACCTCTCCGACGCCGCCGGCGCGCAGATCGGCGGTCTCGGCATCGCGCCGGGCGGGAACTTCGGCAAGGCCCGCATGCTCGCGGAACCGGTCCACGGCTCCGCACCGAAACGCGCCGGCCAGAACATGGCCAACCCGACCGCGCTCATCCTCTCCGGCCGCCTGATGTTCGACTACCTCGACTGGGACGAGGCCGCGGACCTCCTGCGCGACGCCGTCGAGGAGACCATCTCCGCCGGCAAGGTCACCTACGACCTGGAGCGCCAGCTCGACGACGCCGAGAAGCTCGGCACCCGCGAGTACGCCGACGAGATCATCGGGAATATCGAGAAACTTTCCTAGAAAGTTTCTCTGACAGTCAGACGCCGCCGGCGTCTGACGACATCGAAAAGCTCTCGTAGAGAGCTTTTCGGGCATCCGGACGGAGTCCGGATACATCGGAAGACTTTCGTAGAGCGTTCGCGGGTCGGCTCTCCGGGACCTCGCGTTCGGACTCGATCCTTTTCGGTCGTCGTAGCAGACCTCGGACACCCGTCCGCAACCCTCTCTATCCCGGAGTGACTACGCCGGCACGATGAGCCACGCGGACGCCCGCGACCTCGACGTGCAGGTGGTGCGAACCGACGACCAGTACGACGACGCGCTCGGCGTGCGGTACGCCGTGTTCGTCGACGAGCAGGACGTCCCGGAGGACCTCGAAGCCGACGAGTACGAGAACGAATCGGTTCATTTCGTCGCGTATCGAGACGGCGACCCGGCCGGGGCCGCGCGACTGCGGGAGAAAGGCGACGACGCCGCCAAGGTCGAGCGCGTGGCGGTTCTACGAGAGCACCGCGGCGAGGGGTACGGCCGGGAGATCATGCGCGAGGTGGAGGGCGTCGCCGCGACACGGGGGTACGACCGGGTCACACTCCACGCCCAGACCCACGCCGCGCCGTTTTACGACCGCCTCGACTACGAGCGCGTCGGTGAGGAGTTCGAGGAGGCGGGGATCCCGCACGTGACGATGGAGAAGGCGCTGGCCGACGGGAGCGGGCAGTCCGGCGTCGAGTGACGGCTCATGGGAACTGCTGTGAGTCGTTTCGGTGCTTCGGCGACCCGGGTCGCCGGACACCGGTCAACAGTTACAGCAGTCCCTATCAGACCGTCGGCGTCCCGTCGAACTCGAACTCGAAGCGCGCGCCCCCGTCGGACCCCTCCCCCACCGTCACGGCCCAGCCGTGGACCTCCGCGATGACGCCGACGATGGCGAGACCGAACCCCGTCCCGTCCTCTGCGAACGTGACCCCCCACTCGAACACCGACTCGCGCTCGTCCTCGGGGATCCCGGAACCGTCGTCCTCCACGTAGAACCCCCGCTCGGACCGGCCGACGCGGACCGTCGCCGGCTCTCCGTCGTCGGTGGCGTGTTCCGTCGCGTTGCGAAAGAGGTTCTCGAACAGCGTCGTGAGACGGTCCGGGTCGCCCTCCGGGTGGGGGAGGTCGTCGTCGATCCGGACGCCGACTCGCTGGTCCCTGACGGTCGCTCGCGCCGCGGCGGCCGCCGCCGAGAGATCGACCGGCGACGGGTCCCCCACGGCGGTGCCGCCACGGGCCAGTTCGAGCACGTCGTCGATCAGCGTCAGCATCCGTTCGAGCGCGTAATCGATCTGGTCTAAGCTCTCGTCGTCGTACTCCTCCTGCAGGAGGGCGAGGTGACCCTGCGCGAGGCCGATCGGGTTGCGGAGGTCGTGGCTGACGATCCCGGTGAAGCGCTCCTGCAGTTCCTGCTGTCGACGGAGGTCCCGCTTCAGTTCCTGTCGCTCGGTGACGTCCTTCTGGAAGCCGAAGAAGTGCGTGATATCGCCGCTCTCGTCGCGCACCGGCGCGATGTCCAGCTGGTTCCAGAACGGGGTGCCGTCGGCGTCGTAGTTCAGCACGACTTCCGAGATCGTTTCCCGCGCGTCGATCGCCTCCCTGATCCTGTCGACGGTCGCCGGGTCGGTGCCCGGCCCCTGGAGGAACCGGCAGTTCCGACCGACGGCGAAGTCCGCGTCGTAGCCCGTCACGGTTTCGAACCGGTCGTTCACGTAGACGAGTTCCTCGTTGGGGTCGTCGGCGTCGGCGATGGTGATCCCGATCGGGGCCTGGTCAACCGCGCGGTCCCGGAGTCCGATCCACTTTTCCCTCCGGTACGACTCCGCGAGCGACTGGACGCGCGCGAGGAGAAGCGATCGGTCCGCAGTGTCCGAGTGCTCGCAGAGGTAGGCCCCGCCGTCGGCGAGCACCCGTTCGACGACGGCGTCGTCGATCTCCGGGGAATAAAGGAGAAACGGCTGGTCGTGTCCCGCGTCGCGTATCCGCTCCAGGACCGTCCGGGCGTCGAGGACCGGGGGGTCGTGGTCGACGACTACGCAGTCCGGGTCGGCCGCCGCCACGGCTTCGGGGACGTCGTCAGAACCGGAGCGGATCGTTGCTTCGAAGCCGGCGGTTTCGAGCGTCTCGGTCACCTCGCCCTCTCTCAGCCTGACGAGCAGGACTTCGGTATCGGTCGTCTCCTGAAACTCGGTTTGGCTGTCCATGCGTAACCGTCCTGTTGTGATTATCGGTCGTACTCGGTACCGCTAAATATACCCGTCGGCCGGTTCACTGCGCGGGCGGTTCGTCGTTCACGAGCCTCCGGGCGCGGTCGAACGCGAACCGGAAGCGCGCCCCGCCCTCGGAACCCTCCGAGACCGTCGCGCTCCACCCGTGCGCCTCGGCGATCGCGTCGGCGACGGCGAGACCGACACCGACGCGGTCGTCGGCCGTACTCACGCTCCAGTCGAACGCCGCCTCGCGTTCGTCCTCGGGGATCCCGGTACCGTCGTCCGCGACGCGGAAGCCGGTCCCGGTGGGTTCGACCCGCACCGTAAGGGACCCGTCCACCGGGTCCGGGAGCCCGTGGTCCGCCGCGTTCGCGTAGAGGATCTCGAACAGCCTCGCGACCCGGGTCACGCCGCCCGACACCGTCGGGAGGACCTCGGCGACGCGCACGTCGACCGGCCGGTCCGCGACGGCCGCCCCCGAGCACTCGGCGACGGCGGTCAGGTCGACCGGTTCCGGATCGGTCACCGCGGAACCGGCCCGCACGAGCGCAGGCACGCCGCCGGACAGGTCGGCGGTCCGGTCTATCGCGTACTCGATCCGGTCGAGGCTGTCGCGGGCCGTTCGCTCGCGGACCGTCTCCGGACGCCCGTGCCATCCCGATCGGACCGCGGAGGTCCCGGCCGGCGACGCTGGGGACCCGTTCGAGGAGGTCGGCTTCCCGCCGGAGAGCCGTACGGGTCCGCCGGGCGTCGACGAGCGACCGGACGCGTTCGCGGAGGAGCGAGCGATCGGGGGTGTCGGTCCCGGCGGGGAAGTAGTCCCCGCCCGCGGAGAGGACACGATCGACCGCCTCGTCGTCGACCGCCGCCGCGTAGACGAGGACCGGCTCGTCGTCCCCCGCGTCGCGGAACCGTTCGAGGAGGGCCGCGGCGTCGAGCGCGTCGGTCGGCGTGTCGTCTGCCGGCGCTACGCGGACGACGCGTCGGTTTACCGGCGCGAGGGTTGGAAGAGCGGTCATCGAAGTCGGAATCGAGCGAAGACTGGCCCGACGAACTGATATATCTGTCGCCGGTCCGACGACGGGCCGTCGAACGGTTAGTCCTGCCAGTCCGGGTCCTCGCGCGGCGGACTGAACACGTCGATTCCGCGGACCGGTTCGTCGCTGCGGTTCTCGGCGGCGTGGGTCTCGCCGCCGGGGATGGCGTAGGAGTCGTCCGCTCCGACGGCTATCTCCTCGCCGTCGCCGAGGACGAACGTGAGCGTCCCCCGAACGACGTAGCCGGTCTGTTCGTGGGGGTGGCTGTGGGCCGGCACCGTCGCGCCGGGTTCGATCTCGAAGTGCTGGACGTTCATCTCCTCCGCGCCGGCGAGCAGGGACAGGTGGACGCCGTCGACGGCTTCGGTCGAGTCGCGGTCTGCCACGGCAACGCGTTCCATACCCCGGCGTACGGGGGAGCGTCACCTAAGCGTTGGCGTCAGGGCAGAGCGAGTGGGACTTCGGCGTCGGCGGCGAGCGGCCACGGAGAGAGCGACACACCGGCCGCGGCGGACCCGGTCAGGGAAGCGGCGGTCGGCTCCGTGCTTCCGCTCGGCACCGAGTTCCGGTCCGTGGCGCGGGTCGTCCACCCGGGCTACAGCGCGATGTTCGGCGCGCTGGTCCGGAGCGTCCACGTCGCGTTCGTCCGGCCGCTCCGGGTCCTGTCGGTCGGCGTTCCGACCCCGCCGATGGTGCCGTTCTTCAACGATGCCTCCCTGTTCAGGTCCTCTTCGGAGCGGTACTCCGGACCGTCATCGACGTCGTCAACTGACGGAACGTTCAACTGGCACCGACACCGAGGAACGGCCATGTACGCCGTGGTCGGGTGCAGCGACTGTAGCGCCCTCTGGATCGTCGAAGGGCGGCCGGACACCTCGCAGTGTCCGCGCTGCGGGACGCGCCGGCAGTTCTCGAAGCTCCGGGAGTTCGTCAGCACCGAGGACGAGGACCACGCTCGCGAGGTTCGCGCGTCGATGCTGGCGAACCGGCAGGGGGAAGGCGAGACGTTCGCCGGGATGGACTCCTTCGCCGAACTCGGCGAGCAGGCCGAGGAGGCCGGGATGGACGACGAGGAGTACCTCGATAAGGCCGGCGTGGACACGAGCGAGGTGGCCGACGCCGCGGAGCGTGCGGAGTCGGGTCGGACCGGAGGCGGCGGCTGGAGCCGTAAGGAGACGGTGCTGGCCGCGCTCCGCAGCCTCGACCGCCCGTCAGAGGACGAGGTGGTCGCCTACGCGGAGGAACGCGGCGTGCCGGCGGATTACGTCCGCGATGCCCTGCCGAAACTCGTCCATCGGGGGGAAGTCTCCGAGTCGAAGGGTCGCTACCGGCTCCTCTGACAGCCGACGGTGTCGGTCGTGATGTGTTCTGAATGATACTCACTAGCACAGCAATAGTATAATACGTCATCGGGTAGAAACGATCGTATGGAACAGTTGATCGGCTCCGTTTACGCCGCAACGGTCGGGCTCGCGTCGGTGACAGCGAGTGTGACCACCAGCGGGATCCTCGTCGCGGCGGTGCTCATCATCGGGGGCATCGGGGGGCGACTCACCGTCCAGCGGGACGACCTGCCGCTACCCGAACAGGTCGACCGGTGGCCGATCACGGCCGTCGGTGGGGCGGCCGTCCTCGTCGGAAGTCTGGTCGTCGTCGCTGGGACGTTCTCGGCGGTCAGCGGCGCGACGGGGGCGTTCGGGACGGTACTGGTCCTCCTCGGATTCGAGGCGATAGCGGTCCGCATCGCGGTCGTGGAGGAGCGCGTGCTCAGTGGCGTCGGCTACGGCCTCATCGGTCTCGGTTTCGCCGGCCTGCTCGCCGGCATCGCCCCGACCGCCGGGATAGCGGCGGTGGTCGTCGGGACCGGTCTTTACTTCTGGGACGACGCGTCGCGACCGTCGGTCGGCGACTGACGGGAGCGGACGCGTCGGCCGTCACCGTCCGGGTCGGCCTCGCGGCGGCGGCGCTGGAGCGCGGCCGCTCATAGCAGTCCGAGCGTCTCCATGAGGCCGACGAGCGTGACGATCACGGTCAGCAGTAGCTTGGCGACCGTGAGCCATCGTTCGCGCCCGCCGGTGCTCCCCGGTCGGGCGTCACTCGAAACGTGGGCCAGACCGAGAATAAGCGCCAGCCAGCCCCCCGCGGTGAAAGTGAAAGTGGACGGGTCTCGAACCGTTCCGTCGGCAGAGGGCTTCGCGACTGGGCGAGCGCGCAAAGCGACGTAGGGCCGCGGCGGTTCGCGAGCGAAACTAACCGCTATCGCCCGAGGGCCTCGTGGGCGCTGGAGAGGTGGCGCGAGGCGAGCGCGGCGAGCAGGGAGAGTTCGCCGGCCAGCGCACCGGTCGCGATGACCTCCGCGAGCGCGTCGGCGTTGGACCCCGCCGGGTCGCCACCGCCGCTGAGGCCGAGCACGTCGAGCGCCTCGGACTGGGTCGGCAGTTTCGTGCCGCCGCCGACGGTGCCGACTTCGAGGGAGGCGACGCTGACGGAGGCGTACAGCCCGTCCTCCCGCACGTCGACCGTCGTGATGGCGTTCGACCCCTCGACGACCTGCGCGGCGTCCTGTCCCGTGGCGAGGAAGGCGGCGGCGACGGTGTTCGCGGCGTGAGCGTTGAACCCGAGGCTCCCGGCCTTCGCGCTGCCGACGAGGTTCTTGCGCGTATTGGCCTCCTCGATGGCCTCCGGCGTGGTGTGCAGGCGGTCGGCCACCGTCTCGTGGGGGATCAGCACGTCCGCCGTGACGGTGCGGCCGCGGCCCTCGACCGCGTTGATCGCGGCCGGTTTCTTGTCCGAACAGAGGTTGCCCGACAGCGCCACGAGGTCGGCGGGCGTCTCCTCCTCGACGACGCCGGCGGCCTCGCGCGTCGCGATGGTGGCCATGTTCATCCCCATCGCGTCCTTCGTGTCGTAGACGAACCGCAGGTAGACGGCGTCGCCGACGACGTAGGGGTCGACGGCCTCCAGTTCGCCGTGGCTCGTCGTCGACTCGGCGGCCTCGCGCAGGGCGTCGGCGCTGCCGCCGACCCACTCGACGACCTCGCTCGCCTCCGCGACGCCGTCGACACGGAAGACGGGGGCGCGTGTCATCCCGGACGTCGTGACGCGGGCCGTCGCGCCGCCGGCGTCGGCGATGACGGAGAGTCCGCGGTTGACGCTCGCCACGAGCGCGCCCTCGGTCGTCGCCAGCGGCAGGTAGTACTCGCCCTCGGCCGCGCCCCCGTCGACGGGAACGGGGCCGGCGACGCCCATCGGTACCTGGGCGGCCCCGACCATGTTCTCGACGGCGGACTCGGCCTCGGCCGCGTCGAACGCGTAGTCGCCCACGGCGTCGAGGTCGACGCCCGTCTCGGCGGCGACTATCTCGCGGCGCGCGGCGGCGGCCGTCTCGGGGTCGGCGTGGTCGTCGAGTTCGTGCAGGCGGAGGTCGCCCTCGCGGACGCGGTCGGCGAGGTCCGCAGCGTCGGTCATACTCCCCCCGTTGGCCGGCGACGCCCTAAGGATTGCTACTCTCCGCGGCCGCGCCGCTACCCCAACCGTTTTGCTCCCGCCCCGCGCCCTGCCTCGTATGACGGAGGCCGCGGACCTGATACTCACGAACGCGGAGGTACACACGCTGACCGATCCGGACCGAACCGCGGAGGCGGTCGCGGTCCGCGACGGCGAGGTGGTCAGAGTCGACAGCGAGTACGAGGTCGCGTTTCTGGAAGACGTCGGGACGACGGTCGTCGACCTCGACGGCGCGGTCGTGTTGCCGGGGTTCGTCGACGCCCACACGCACATGGAGCAGGTCGGGAAGTACCGCCTCCACGCCGACCTCTCCGGGGCCGAGAGCAGGGACGAGGCCATCGAACGGCTGGTGGCCACGGCCCGCGACGGCGCGGTCGACGCCGACCCGGCCGGCGACGACTGGGTCCTCGGGTTCGGCTACGACGAGAGCGACTGGCCCGACGACGGTTACCTGACGCGAGAGGAACTGGACGCCGTCAGCGAGGAGCGCCCCGTCGCCGCTGTCCGCGTCGACATGCATACGGCGTCGCTGAACGCCCCGGCGCTGGAGCGACTCGGAGACGATCCGCCCGAGGGCGACGTCGAGACGGCGGACGGCCGACCGACGGGCGTGGTCGTCGAGGACGCAGTCGAGGCCGCGCGGGAGGACTTCGCCGCCGGTCCCGAGGAGACCCGCGAACTGATCGCCGCGGCGCGGGACCGCGCACACGAACTCGGCGTCACCGGGGTCCACGACATGGTGCGGGACTCCCACGCCCCGCGGGCGTACCGCGAACTCGCGCTCGATGGCGACCTGCACCTCCGCGTCCGGATCAACTACTGGAGCGACCACCTCGACGCCGTCCGGGAGACGGGCTTGCGGCCGAACCACGGGAGCGAGATGGTCCGCGTCGGCGGGATCAAGTCCTTCTCGGACGGGAGCGTCGGCGGCCGCACGGCGAAGCTGTTCGAGCCGTACGAGGACGGCGACGGCACCGGCAAGTGGGTCGTCGACCCCGAGGAACTCCGCGCCCTCGCGAAAGACGTCGACGACGCTGACCTGCAGGCGACGGTTCACGCCATCGGGGACGGGGCCATCGAGGAGACGCTGTCCGCGCTGGAGGCGACTGACGACCCCGAGGCCGCCCGCCACCGCATCGAGCACGTCGAACTCGCGACCGACGAGCAGATAGAGCGGATCGCCGAGGCCGGGATCGTCGCCTCGATGCAGCCGAACTTCCACCGCTGGGCGGACGAGGACGGCCTCTACGACCGCCGTCTCGGCCGCGAGCGCCGGGAACGGTCGAACCGCCTCGGCCGTGTCGTCGAGGCGGGCGCTCGCCTCGCGTTCGGGAGCGACGTGATGCCGTTCGGCCCGCTGGAGGGGGTCCACCGCGCCGTCAACGCGCCGACCGAGCCGCAGCGCCTCTCCGTGACCGACGCGCTCCGGGCGTACACGAGCGGCGCGGCGTACGCCGGGTTCGACGAGGACCGCCTCGGAACGGTCGAAGTCGGTACGGCGGCGGACTTCACGGTCCTCGACGCGTCGCCGTGGGAGAACGAGGGCGCGATACGGGACATCGGCGTGCTCGCGACGGTCGTCGACGGGGAGTTCGTCTACGACGACAGGGAATAGTTTCGGGAAGCTTCCAACCGGAAAACTCGAAGCGACCGTGTGTTCGACCGCGCCCGCCGGCCGGTTCGAGCGGCCTACCGCCGCGCACACCGATCGTTTCGAGAGAGCCGGATACTCTCCCTTGCTGTCCCGGTCCTCCTCGCCGGTGTGGTGGTCGATCTGACGCTTTACGCCGCCGTTGCGTGGCCGTACCCGGTTCGCTTTCCGGGCATCGCCGGGACCGCGTACTGTCCGTTGCACTACGGCGAGAGCGGGGCGACGTCGAACGACTCGCCGGTCCGGTCGTCCCTCTATGGCCTGAGCGTGGGTCGGCTCGTCGTGGCAGTCACCGGCGGGTCCGGCGAACTGCGTTCGCAGTTCGTGGTCGTCGTCGCGTCGGTGCACTCGTTCGCCGTGCCGTCGACCGCCGTCAGCGTCGCTCGATCGGAGATCATGGAGACAGACCAAAGTGACTTCGAAACCAGACACATAGAGCCGATCCTCCCCAATCGATGCCGCGTCGACTCGTGAATGTCGCCGACGGGATAGTTGAACAAAAAATCTTTTCAACGTACGCATCCGACTAGGAACAACCACAGAAATCGAACAATGCCGGAAATGGAAACTACGGACATCGAGACCGACCTCAGTCTGTTCAAGTACGACAACCTTGAACAGCTACCGCCCGAGTACAGGGAGTTGGAACGCGACGAGCGAACGAAACGGATCGAGGCGGCGCTGTCGACGCTGGGCGACGACGTGGTGATACTGGGCCACAACTACCAGCGACAGGAGATCGTCGAACACGCCGACTTCGTTGGCGACTCCTACCAGCTATCGGTCGAGGCGGCCGAGGCGGACGCCGACTACGTGGTGTTCGGCGGGGTGACGTTCATGGCCGAGAGCGCGGACATCATCACCGACGACGACCAGACGGTGATCCTCCCGTCGATGGAGGCGTCCTGTCCGATGGCGGGCATGGCCGAGGCGCTGCAGGTCGACGCCGCGTGGGCCGAGATCACGGCGGCAGCCCCGGACGACGACATCGTCCCGATCACCTACATGAACTCCTACGCCGACCTGAAGGCCTTCTGCGCCGAGCAGGGCGGCGCGGTCTGTACGTCGTCGAACGCCGCGGACGTGTTCGACTGGGCGCTGGAGAACGGCGACACCGTCCTGTTCCTGCCGGACAAGCACCTCGGCGAGAACACCGCGTACGAACTCGGCCTGGAGGACAGCGTCGCCGAGTGGGACCCCTGGGACCCCGAGGGGAAGGACGCTGCGGAGGTCGCAGAGAGCGATATCGTCCTCTGGGACGGGTACTGCCAGGTCCACGAGCGGTTCCGCGTCGACCACGCCGAGCAGGTGCGCGAGGACCACGACGACGCGAACGTGATCGTCCACCCCGAGTGCCGCCGCGAGGTCGTCGAGGCCGCCGACGTGGCCGGGAGCACGGCGACCATCTGCGAGACGGTCGCGAACGCCGACCCCGGCGAGACGTGGGCTATCGGCACCGAAGTCCACCTGACGAACCACCTCCAGCGGTGGCATCCGGAGGTGAACGTCGTCCCGCTCTGCGGGGAAGCGTGCATGGACTGCAACGCGATGCGCCAGATCGACCCGAACTACCTGACGTGGGTGCTGGAGGAACTGGTCGCCGGCCGCGAGCGCAACGTCATCGAGGTCGCGCCGGGCGAGAAGGAACTGGCCGAACTGGCCATGGACCGGATGCTCGACATCGCATGACGGACGGCACCACCGCCGACGTGCTCGTCGTCGGCAGCGGCATCGCCGGGTGCAGCGCCGCGCTCGCCGCCGCCCGCGAGGGCGCGGAGGTCCTCGTCGTCACGAAGGCCGAGCGCCCGGAGGACGCGAGCACCGACTGGGCGCAGGGCGGCATCGCGACGACCCGAGGCGACCCCGCGTCGCTCCGCGAGGACATCGTCGCGGCCAGCGCGGGCACGGCTGACCCCGACGCCGTCGACGTGCTCGTCGAGAACGCGCCCGCCGCCGTCGCGGACGTGCTGGTGGAGACGCTCGACGTGGACTTCGACACCGTCGAGGAGACCTCGACGAGCGGTCGGCCGGAGGCGGACAACGAGTCGGGTGCCGGCTACGACTTCGCCCGCGAGGCCGGTCACTCCGCGGATCGCATCCTTCACGTCGACGCGAGCACCGGTCGGCACGTCCTCCGGCCGTTCCTGCACTACCTCGACGGTCACGAGAACGTCCGGATCCGCGACGACACCGCGGCGCTCGACCTGATCACCCATGAGGGGCGCGTCCACGGCGCGCTCCTCGATTCCGCGCCGGGCGGCGACCCCGTCTTCGCGGGCGCGACGGTGCTGGCGACCGGCGGCATCGGGGCCTGCTACCGGCGCTCGACGAACCCGCCCGGCGCGACCGGCGACGGGGTCGCGATGGCCGCGCTGGCCGGTGCCGACGTGGCGGACATGGAGTACGTGCAGTTCCACCCGACGGCGTCCGCGAGCGGCGACGGCGAAGACGCCTTCCTCGTCAGCGAGGCCGTCCGCGGCGAGGGCGCGCTGCTCCGGAACGGCGACGGCGAGCGGTTCATGCCCGACTACCACGCGGACGCCGAACTCGCGCCGCGGGACGTGGTCGCCCGCGCCGTCGCCGCAGAGCGCGAGGCCACCGGCGAGGTGACCCTCGACCCCTGCGAGCATTTCCTCTGTGGCGGCGTCGACGTGGACGACCGCGGGCGGACGAGCCTCGACCGCCTGTTCGCCGTCGGCGAGTGCGCGCGGACGGGCGTCCACGGCGCGAACCGCCTCGCCAGCACCAGCCTCCTCGAAGGCCTCGTCTGGGGCCTGCGCGCCGGGGAAGCGGCTGTCGGCAACGAGGTCGTCGAGAGCGAGCCGCCGGAGCTACTCGATAGCGACCCCGACCTGCCGCCGCGGTTCGCCGCGGAGAAGTTCACCCGCCTCCGTCGGGTGATGGAGGAGAAGGTCGGGATCCGGCGCACGCCGGACGGCCTCCGGCGCGCGACTGCCGTCCTCCGACGACTCAAAGGCGAGGTCGACGCCTACGTCCGCACCCGCACCGCGCGGGACCTGTACGAACTGCGGAACGCGAGCGTCACGGCCCTCCTCGTCGCTCGCGCCGCGGCGGAGAACGAGGAGTCGGTCGGTTGCCACTACCTCGACACCGCCGACGAACCCGTGACCGCGGGGGACTGACCGTGCCGGTCACCGACCTGCAGGTCGAGCGCTGGCTACGGGAGGACCTGGGCCACCACGACGTCACCAACGACGTGCCCGGCGAGACGACCGGTCGCCTCGTGGCGAAAGAGACCGGCCTCGCGGCCGGCCTCGACGCCGCCGAAGCGGTGTTCGACTACCTCGGCGTCGACGCGGAACCGCGGGTCGACGCCGGCGACCGCGTTGACCCGGGCGACACCGTGCTTTCCTGCGAGGGCGACGCCCAGTCCGTCCTCCGTGGTGAGCGCGTCGCCGTCAACGTCGCCGGCCACGCCTCCGGCGTCGCGACGAAAACGCGGGCGGCGGTCGACGCGGCCCGCGAGGCGACCGACGCCGTCGCTATCGCGGGCACCCGCAAGACGACGCCGGGCCTCCGCGGCGTCGAGAAGCGCGCTGTCGCGGCGGGCGGCGGCGACACCCATCGCCTCGACCTCTCGCACATGGTGATGGTCAAGGAGAACCACGCCGCGGAGATGGGACTGGAGGAAGCGGTCCGGCACTTCCGCGAGTCGGCCTCGTTCGCGACGAACGTCGAAGCCGAAGTGGAGGCCCCGGCCGACGCGCCGCGGGCCGCCGCCGCGGGCGCGGATATCGTCCTGCTGGACAACATGACGCCGGAGGAGACGGCCGATGCGGTCGAACTGCTGCGCGAGGCCGAGACCGACACGCTCGCGGAGGCCTCCGGCGGGATCACGGTCGACGACGTGCCCGCGTACGCGCGGACGGGCGTCGACGTCGTCTCGATGGGGTCGCTCACCCACTCCGCCGCCTCGCTCGATTACTCGTTCAGGACCGGTTAGGGCGGGTCACGGTCCCCGGTCGAGGCGCTTCGCCAGCATCACTTCGTCGACGAACTCGCCGTCCACCCGGTAGTGGCCTTCGCGGACCGCCTCCGTCTCCCACCCGAGCGAGTGCAGGAAGTCGACGCCGACGCCGTTGGTCGAGGGGAGACTGCTGTACACCTTTTCGAGGCCGTTCGACGCGGCCCACTCCAGCGCGCGCTGGAGGAGGTGACTCCCCATGCCGTGCCGCCGGTAGCCCTCCATCACGCCGAGGGTGAGTTCGGCGGTGTGGGCGAGCTTCGCTATCTCCGGCGTTTCGACGTGCGCCCAGCCGACCACCTCGTCGCCGACGGTGCCGACGAAGAACATCCGGGTCTCGACGACGTTCTTCGCCCGGAACGAGGCAGTAGAGGCACGGCTCTCCGGGCGGGACCCACGAGGGTGCCCTCGGGGTCGGCCTCTCGGTCGGGTCGGTCTCGATGCTCCTCGGCCTCGCCCGGGTCGCGGGCGACCCGAAGGTCGCCGTCGACGCTCTCCAGATAGCCGTCGCGCTCGAGCACGGTGACGTGGTGATTGAAGCTCTCGGGGTCGACCCCGATGGCCGACGCGACCGTCGACGGTTCGACCGTCCCGTGGCGCTCCACGTGGGCGAAGACCCGCTTCCGAACGTCGGTGTCGAACTCCGGGCGTTCGAACGACCACATGTTCGGACGGTTCGGACCGAGACCGTATAGTGGTGCCCCTCACGCCGGCGACGTCTCGCGGTTCGGGAACGGTCGAGCGCAGGGAACGTAAGCGGGGAACATGGGATCGGAAGACGGAAACGGACGGACGGAACTGGTCGCGAAGGCGTTCGGCGCGTTCGGCGGGGTACCCTTCGCCGCCGTCGCGTACGTCCCGTTCGAGAGCTACCTCGGGCGTGCTCCTCGTGATCTTCGCCCGGAACGAGGCAGTAGAGGCACGGCTCTCCGGGCGGGACCCACGAGGGTGCCCTCGGGGTCGGCCTCTCGGTCGGGTCGGTCTCGATGCTCACGGGGGCGTTCGCGGACGTCGGGGTCGCGGTCGCCGCCGGCCTGCTCGTCGCGACCGTCGCGTCCGTCACGCTCTCGTTCGCCCTCCCGCCGGTGGAGGAGGATCGGGCCGCTCCGTAACTACTCCAGCAGGTTCTCGCCGGTCATCGCGGCCGGTTGCTCGTCGCCGAGCAGCGACAGCACCGTCGGCGCGATGTCCGCGAGCGTCCCGCCCTCGCGGACGCGCCGCCCGCCGTCGGTCCCCTCGGGGTCGAGATAGACCAGCGGGACGGCGTTGTAGGTGTGGGCGGTGTGGGGGTCCTCCTCGGTGCCCATGTCGTCGGCGTTGCCGTGGTCCGCGGTGACGAGGACGTGTGCCCCGCGCCGCCGGAGGTGGTCGACGAGACGGCCCAGTTGCTCGTCGACGGTCTCGACGGCGGTGATCGCCGCCTGATAGTTCCCGGTGTGGCCCACCATGTCCGGATTGGCGTAGTTCAGGACGAGCGCGTCGGGGTCGTCGGCGTCGGTCAGGCGGATGGCGTTGTCCGTGACGCCCTCGGCGCTCATCTCCGGTTGCATGTCGTAGGTGGCGACCGGCGGCGACTCGACGATCTCGCGGACCTCGCCGTCGAACTCCACCTCGCGCCCGCCGTTCAGGAAGTAGGTGACGTGGGGGTACTTCTCGGACTCGGCGATCCGCAGCTGCGTGCGGCCGTGTTCGGCGAGGACCTCGCCGAGCGTGTTCTCGGGCTGGTGCGGCGGGTACGCCACCGGCAGGTCGAACGTCTTGTCGTACTGGGTCATCGTCACGACCTCGACGTCCGGCGGCGACGTCTCGAACTCCCAGACGGGGTCGATGTCCGCGAGCATCCGCGTCAGCTGGCGGGCGCGGTCGGAACGGTAGTTGAAGAAAACGACCGCGTCGCCGTCATCGAGCTTGCCTCGATGGCTCGACGAACGCCGTTCGTCGGCGCCTTCGAGGGCTGGCTGACCCCGCACCAGCGTCGGTTCCACGAACTCGTCGGTGTCGCCGCGGTCGTACGACTCCTCGACGGCGGCGATGGACGAGGCGGACTCGTGGTCGGCTTCGCGGTTCACGATGGCGTCATCAGAACTCTCCGAGTTCCGATCGCTCATCGCGCTCCGCGTGATGGCGTCGTACGCGCGCTTCGTCCGGTTCCAGTTCTGGTCACGGTCCATCGCGTAGTAGCGTCCCGTGACGGTCGCGACGTCGCCGGTGCCGTGCTCCTCGACGACCTCCTCCAGTTCGCGGAGGTAGCCCGCCCCGCCGGTCGGGTCCGTGTCGCGGCCGTCGGTGAACGCGTGCGTGACCGCCTCGACACCCCGTTCGGCGGCCATCTCGATGAGCGCGAACAGGTGTTCGTAGTCGGAGTGGACGCCGCCGTCGCTCACGAGACCCATGAAGTGGACCCGCCCGCCGTGTTCCTTGGCGTACGTGGACGCCGACTGAAGCGCGTCGTTCGTGTGGAACGTGCCCTCCTCGATGGAGTCCGCAATGCGCGTGTACTCCTGTTTGACCACGCGGCCGGCCCCGATGTTCAGGTGGCCGACCTCGCTGTTGCCCATCTGGCCGTCCGGGAGGCCGACCCGCCGGCCCATGACGGTCAGCGTCCCGTACGCGCCCGCCTCCGCGTATCGGTCGAAGTTCGGCGTATCAGCCGCTCTGATGGCGTCGCGCCGGTCGTGATCGCCGATTCCCCACCCATCGAGGACGATGATCGCCGCGTTCATACGCGACACGTCGCGTGCGCCCGGTAACTACTCTTCGCTTGCGGTCGTCGCGTCGACCGGCCTCGCGGACCGTCTCGTCCGTCGGTTCGCACGGTCGGCGGACGCGCTACGGGTAGCCACGACGGATCCGCGACGTGTGGTACGGGCCGCTCGCGGACTGTAACCGTGCCAACCCTGCTACCGCGTGTGTCCGGGATCGACCCGCGATCTCGTTTTCCCTCATCTGACCCGCGATTATCGATAAATTTAAGATAGATAGTAGTCACAAGGGCCGTTATGGATATCAACAGACGGCGGTTCGTTAGCGGTCTCGGTGCGGTCGGACTCGCTGGCGTCGCGGGATGCACTGGCAACGATGGCGGCGGCGGTGGCGACGACGTGGACGCGAACGTCGGCATGGTGTACGCGACCGGCGGCCTCGGCGACGGGTCGTTCAACGACCAGGCGCAGACCGGTATTCAGAACGCGGCCGACGAGTTCGACATCAACTACGACGAGGTCCAGCCCGGCGAGGTGTCGGAGTTCAGCAGCCAGCAACAGCAGTTCGCCCAGTCGACGAGTCCGGACTACGACCTCGTCTCCTGTATCGGCTTCCTGCAGGGCGACGCGCTCAGCGAGAACGCCGAACAGTACCCGGACCAGAGCTTCCAGATCGTCGACACCGTCGTCGACGCCGACAGCGTCGCCTCGTACGTCTTCGCGGAACACGAGGGGTCGTTCCTCACCGGGCTGATGGCCGGTCAGCTCACCGGCATGGAGTTCGAAGCGGGCGCGGGCGCGACGACGTCCGACTCCACGAACGTCGGCTTCGTCGGCGGCATCGAGTCCGACCTCATCCAGAAGTTCGAGGCCGGCTACGTCAGCGGAGTGAAACACGCCAGCGAGGACGTCGAGGTACAGACCTCCTACGTCGGGGACTTCAACGACCCCTCCGGCGGGAAGGAGGCGGCCATCTCCATGTACGACTCCGGCGCGGACATCATCTACCACGCGGCGGGCAACACCGGCACCGGCGTCTTCGAGGCCGCAAAGGAGCAGGGCCGGTTCGCCATCGGCGTCGACCGCGACCAGTCGGTCACGGCCGAGTCCTACGCCGACGTCATCCTCGCGAGCATGGTGAAGCGGGTCGACACCGCCGTGTACAACGCCGTCGAGGAGACCGTCAACGACGAGTTCGAGGGCGGCCGAACCGTGCCGCTCGGACTGGAGGAAGACGGCGTCGAGGCCGTCTACGGGCAGGACCTGGGCGGCGAGATCCCCCAGGAAGTCAAAGACGCCGTCGCCTCGGTCCGTGACGAGATCATCGCGGGCGACATCGACGTTCCCGACAGCCCCTGAGAGGGCTGACACCGCCACGTCCGGCCGGTCCCGAAACCGTACTATTAAGCGTTCCCCGAATATACCGGGTGGCATGACAGGTGCCGTTTACCTCGACGGGATCACCAAGCGCTTCCCGGGGGTCGTCGCCAACGACGACGTCGACCTCCGCGTCGAACGCGGCACCGTTCACGCCCTGCTCGGCGAGAACGGAGCCGGCAAGACGACGTTGATGAACGTCCTTTACGGCCTGTACCAGCCGGAGGAGGGCACCGTGAACGTTCACGGCGAGAAGCAGGAGTTCGACTCACCCCGCGACGCGATCGACGCCGGCGTCGGCATGATCCACCAGCACTTCATGCTGGTCGACCCGATGACCGTCGCCGAGAACATCACGCTCGGCAACCGACGAGCGCGCTCGCCGGGAGGTCGCGGAGCTCTCCGAGCGGTTCGGCTTCGGCGTCGACCCGGACGCGCGCATCGAGGACCTCTCGGTCGGCGCGCAACAGCGCGTCGAGATCCTCAAGGCGCTGTACCGGGGTGCGGACGTGCTCATCCTCGACGAACCGACCGCCGTTCTCACCCCGCAGGAGGTCGAGGACCTCTTCGGAGTGTTCGAGGAACTCACCGAGCAGGGCAAGACGATCGTCTTCATCACTCACAAGCTCGGCGAGGCGATGAACTCGGCCGACGACATCACCGTCCTCCGCGACGGGAAGAACGTCGGGACCGTGCCGGCCGACGAGGTCACCCGAAACGACCTCGCGGAGATGATGGTCGGACGAGAAGTGCTGATGGACGTCGACCGACCGCCCGCGAACCCCGGCGACACCGTCCTCTCGTGTGAGAACGTGGTCGTCGAGGACGAGCGCGGAGTTCGCGCCGTCGACGGCGTCTCGCTCCAGGTCCGCGAGGGCGAGGTGTTCGGCATCGCCGGCGTCGACGGGAACGGCCAGTCCGAACTCGTCGAGGCGATCACCGGCCTCGACGCCGCCGACGAGGGGCGCGTCCGCTTCGACGGCGAGGACCTCACCAATGCCCGGCGGCAGGAACGCACCGACGCCGGGATGGCCTACATCCCAGAGGACCGGCAGGAGCGCGGGCTGGTGATGGAGTTCGACCTCGTGGGCAACGGGCTGCTCGGGAGCCAGCACACCCGGCCGTACGCGAACCGCGGGCGCATCGACTGGGACCGAGCCCGCGACCACGCCGAGACCATCGTCGACGAGTACGACGTCCGGCCGCCGAACGCCGACGTCGAGGCCGAATCGCTGTCGGGCGGTAACCAGCAGAAGTTCGCCGTCGGCCGCGAACTCGCCCGCGCCCCGCGACTCGTCGTCGCGTCCCATCCGACCCGCGGCGTCGACATCGGGTCGACCGAGTTCATCCACGACCGCGTCAACGACCTCCGGGCGAAGGGGAAGGCGATACTGCTCGTCTCCTCGAAACTGGACGAGGTGCAGTCGCTGTCGGACCGTCTCGGCGTGATCTACGAGGGCGAACTGATGGACGTGGTCGACCCCGACGCGGTGACCGAGGAGCAACTGGGCCTGTTGATGGCCGGGCAGCGTCCCGACATCGAGGTCGGTGGGCTGGAGGTAAGCGGATGAGCGCCGGCGACGGGGACGGAGGGGGCCGGATCGACCGGCTTCGCGACTCGATGGTCGCGCTGACGGAGGCGTCGGCCGGCGAGCGGTTTCTCATCGCGTTCGCGGCGCTCGCGCTGTCGATACTCGTCGGGACGGGGATCATCCTCGTCTCGGGGTTCATCGCGACCTGCCGGACGCCGGTGCTGACGCTCGGCGGCCAGACGCTGTGTTACGACCCTGTGCTCGTGTTCGACCGACTGTTCCTCGGCGCGCTCGGCGACCCACTGAGCGGCGGGTGGTCGCCGCTGAACCCGCAGTTCGCGGTCACGCTCCGCGAGACGACGGTGCTCGTGTTCACCGGTCTCTCCGTCGCGCTCGCGTTCCGTGCCGGCATCTTCAACATCGGCACGCAGGGACAGTTAGTCGTCGGCGCGCTCGCGTCGGCGCTCGCGGTGCTTTGGGTCGCTCCCCTCCTCTCGGGCGTCGTCGGAACGGTCGTGCTCATCCCGTTCGGCCTGTTCGTCGGCGCGGTCGGGGGCGGACTGTACGGCGCGATACCGGGCGCGCTCAAGGCGTACGCCGACGCGAACGAGGTCATCACGACGATCATGCTCAACTTCGTCGCCTCGCTCGTCGCGCTGTATCTCATCAACGCTTACTTCGGCGACCCGGACAGCGCGGCGAACCAGACGGTGCCGCTGCCGGACTACGCGACGTTCCCGACCGTGCTGTTCGACCCGCGACTCGACTTCTCGCTGCTCGCGCTGCTCGTCGCGTTCGTGTTCGTCGGCGGGGTGTACTACCTGCTGGAACACACGCCGTTCGGCTACGACATCCGCACGTCCGGACTCCAGCCGGAGGCGGCCGAGTACGGCGGCATCGACTCCGCCCGGACCGTCGTCGCCTCGCTGACGCTGTCGGGCGCGCTCGGCGGCATCGGCGGCGCGGTGTACGTGCTGATGGTGCTCGGGAACTTCCAGACGGGGATCCCGTCGTACGGGTTCGACGGCATCACCGTCTCCATTCTCGCCGGCAACCACCCCATCGGCGCGGTGTTCGCGGCCTTCCTGTTCGGCGTCTTGAAGTCGGGGTCGAGCGTCGTCGACTTCGCAACCGACGTCCCGCCACAGCTGGTCGGCGTCCTCCGGGGCCTGATAATCCTGTTCGTGGCGATGCCCGAGTTCTTCCGGATGGCCGGCCGGCGGTTGGCCAGCCCCGGAGACGGCGAGACGCCCGCTCCCGCGGGAGGTGCCGACGATGACTGAGGAGATGGGCGGACTGGCCGACCGGTTCGGCGGCCTCTCGGGACGCACCGTCATCGCCATCGTCGCCGTGTTCGCTCTGGCGGGGCTTGGGGTCGTCTCCGTCGTCGCGCCGGGGTCGGACGCGGCGGCCCTGTTCGGGATCATCGCCTCGAAGTCCGCGCTGTCGAGCACCCTGCGTCTCGCGGCACCCATCGTCTTCGCCGCGCTCGGCGGGATCTTCGCCGAGAAGTCCGGGGTCATCAACATCGGTCTCGAAGGGCTGCTGATCATCTCGGCGTTCGCCGCCGTCTACGGCACGGACGTGACGGGGTCGCTCTGGGCGGGGTTCCTGGTCGGGGTCGTCTCCTCGACGCTGCTCGCCGCCGTCTTCGCCGTCGTCTGCATCGAGTTCCGCGCCGACCAGATCATCGCGGGACTGGCCGTCTGGCTCATCGCGCTCGGTCTCGCCCCTTTCACCTCGCAGGTCATCTACAACGGGCCGAACACCGCGAGCGTTCAGTCGTTCAGCACCATCACCGTCCCCGTGCTCGCCGAGATCCCGGTCTTCGGCGCGCTGTTCGACGCGACGCCCGCGGTCTATCTGATGTTCCTCGCGGTGGCCGTCTGCTGGTACACCCTCAACCGGACCTCGTTCGGCCGGTGGGTGCGCGCCGCGGGCGAGAACCCGAAGGCGCTCGACACCGCGGGCGTGACCGTCTCCCGCGTGCGCTACGCGGCCGTCCTGCTCTCGGGCGTGCTCTCGGGGATGGGCGGCGCGTCGCTCGCGTTCAACATCGGGCAGTTCACCGGGAACGGCCCGACGATGGTCAACGGGAAGGGCTTCATCGCCATCGTGGCGTATCTGTTCGGCAACTACAACCCCATCGGCGCGATGCTGTCGACGTTCCTGTTCGCGGGGCTGGACGCGATCCAGATCCGCCTCCAGACCGTCGGCGTGTTCGCGGTGCCCGACTCGCTGATCCGGACGATCCCGTTCGTGACGGTCATCGTCGTGCTCGCGCTGGTCGGCAAGACCCGCATCCCCGAGGCCGCCGGCGACCACTACGAGTCCGGCGAGGACTGACGCCGCCGACCGCTGGCTTTTTCTCGGTCGACCCGAATGAGGGTGCCACCGGGACCTCGCGGCCGACGTGTGGGAGAACTACCTCGACCCGCTGGTCCACGACGGCCGGCGGGTGGTCGAACCGGTCGACGACCTGCGCCGGCGCTGTATCGACGTGGAGGCCGCGGCGCTACAGGACCCGCCGTTTCCCACCGTCCACGGCCTCGACTCGGGAACGATCAACCCGACGACGTTCAAGAACGGCCTCGTGCTGGACGTGGCCCAGGCAGCGATGAGCGGGTGCCCCTCGGACCTCGACCTCCACCGGTCGCGGAGCCTCGTCGCGACCGTCCACGCGAGCGACGTGACCGTCCAGTTGCCCGAGGACTGGGTGCGCTACGACGAGGGGTACAGCCGTCGGCGCGTCCTGCAAGCGCCGCGGGTCAGCCGGTTCACCGAAGGGGTCGTCCACGCGCTGGCGCTGTATCTCGCCGAGAGCAGTCACGCGCTGGAACACGCCGAGGCGGTGTCCGACCTCCTCGTGCTGGACGGGCCGCTGTACCCGAAGGAACTGCTGAACTGGCAGGACCGCGACGCGGAGCTTCGAGAGCTGACCCACGACGCGAAGCCCCGCGCGATCGTCGAGAACTACGTCCGCCTCGTCGAGCGGTTCGCCGACGAGGGGACGCCGCTCGTCGGCTTCGTGAAGAACCCCTCGGCGAAGCTGATCACCCGGGTCGCGAGCGAGAAGGGCGCGCCCGCGCCGTGGGTCGACGACACCGCGTTCTTCACGCGCCTGCTGGAGCGCGAGCCGGACGGGGCGGCGTCGAACGGCGACGGACGGCGGACGGACCAGTTGACCTTCACCGACTGGTTCGTCTCGCGCGGCGGCTCCGACCGAACGCTCGCCGCGGACGGCGACGCGCTCGGCATCGACCGCGAGATGAACCCCGAAGCGTACGAGGTGACGTTCTTCGTCGTTTACGACCCGCGAGAGGACGTGCTGTACAAGGTCGAAGCGCCGTACGCGTTCGCCGGCGACGACGGGACCCGCGGCCCGCCAGCGGCCGTCCACAAAGCCGACGCGCTGGCCCGGATCAGTCGGGAGGAGAAGCGGTCGCTCCGCCGGACGTTCGAGGATCGCCTCGACTCCGAGGAACTGCGGACTTACGACGACGTTCGCTGGCGGGACGAGTGACCGGCAGACGTTCGACCGCGGGACAGGCGGTCGGTGCAACGCTCGACCGCGGCGAGTGTCGGGTGTTTCGATCGAAACAAGTAATGGGAGAACGCAACGACTGCGGGCACCGACAACCGGGCGTACGCGACGGCGCTGCCGCCGAACCGCTCGCCGAGGGTGGCTGCTGTGAGTGCGGTGGACGCGACTTCGCCGTTCCGGAGGACGAAGAGGGAGTCGGGTCGACGGCGTCGGACCGCGGGCCGGGTCCGCGCCTGGCCGTTCCGAACGTGACGAGCGATGCGCCCCGCAGAGTGGTCGCGGAGTGCGAGCACTGCGGCGCGGAGCAGTGGCCGGACGGGAAGATACGGCCGATCGGGCGAATCGGTTGTCGATGCGGGCGGACGTCGTTCGCGGTGATGAGAGACGACGGCGGCGCGTGGGAGTCCGTGTTCGAGTGACAGATCGCCGACTACACGCCCGACGACCGGGCGGACTACGAGTCCCGGACCGAGGCGGCGTACCGGGCGACGCCGCGGTGAAGAAGTGAGACCCCTGCCCCGATTATCGTCCTACACCTCCGCGCCGGGCTCCTCTTTCTGGACCTCTATCTCGACGTCGCCGCCGTCGACGCCGATGCGGGCGAACTGCGTTCGGACGTGGTCTTTCGCCGCCGCGAGCGCCTGCTCGCGGGTGTCGAACCCCCGCGGCATCGGCGACTCGAAGGCGATCCGTAGCTCGCGGCCGTTCACCTCCTGCGTGGTGCCGCCGCTCTCCACCTCGTAGAACTCGTCGCAAACCCAGACGTACGGGGCGTCCTCGTCGGGCGCGCCCTTGAACGACGGCGCGCGCTCGCCCCGCTCGTACACGGTGCCGGTCAGCTCGGTGCCGCCGGCGCGGCCGCGAACTAGTAGCATAACACACAGTAAGGACGGGGAACGAATAAGGCCACGGGTGCGCCGAATCGGTGGAGAGCCCCTCGGATCCAGTCGCGGTCCACCGGTCCGCCCGCCGCACGTGGGAAAGGTTTTAACAGCGGGTTCGCATGTCAGGCGTATGGCCGACCTGGGAGATTACACCGAGTACGACCCCGACGACGACGCGGAGGAGCCGTCCTCCGCCGACGTATCGGGGAACGGGGCGTCCGCGGACGGCGATGCGAGCGCGGACGCCGACGCGTTCGAGGAGGTCGACGCGACCGTCGCCGGCGAGGACCGGGGCATCGGGACGGTCGCCGTCTCCGAGGGGCTCTGCATCGGCGAGGCGGAAGACGAGACCACCCTGCGGGCGTACGTCACCGCGGACAACCGCCCGAACGTCCGCATCGGGAAGTACCTGCTCGTCCCCTACCCGAACGAGGGCGGGCGCGGGGCCTCGACCGGCGAGAAGTTGTTCTGTCGGATCACCGCGCTCGAGTACGTCCAGGAGTACGCGAGTGACGACGCGACCGAGATCCACGCCCGGCGCGCGATGCGCAAGGACGGCATCGACGAGGCCGACTACAAGTTCCTCGCGTCGCTGGAGCCAGTCGCGGTCCTCTACGAGGAAAGCGCGGAGCAACGTCAAGGGAAATCGGAGGGTTCCCGACCATCGGGAGACGAAGTCTCCCGAGACTCCGCGGAAACGCCGAGCGGCGGTGAGCCGCGAGACGACGGCGAACTGAAGCGGCGGATGACCGACCGCGTGCCGAAACCCGAGACGCCGGTCCGGGAGGCGACCGACGCCTCCGAGATCAAGACGGGGCTGAAGATGCCGGACGACGGCGTCTTCCTCGGGCACCTCTCGGTCGGCGGCGAGAAGGTCCGGACGGCGGCGGAGCCGCCGACCATCGACTACCGCCTGAAAGACGACTACGAGGACGGCGACCCGCTCGCCTTCCGGCACACGCTGGTCGCCGGCGGGACGGGGTCCGGAAAGACCCACGCCTCGAAGAACGTCCTGCGGCAGTTCCTGGACGAGGAGCGGACCTACGACATGGAGGACGGCCGGCAGGCCCGCGCCGCCGTCGTGCAGTTCGACCCACAGGACGAGTACGCGCAGATGCACGACGACAACCCCGAGATCACCGCCGAGGACCGGCGGCGCTACGAACGCGAGGGGGTCGCCCACGGCGGGCACGACGACACGAAGGCGCTGGTCCCGGTCGTCGACGGGACGAGTTACGGGGCCGACCACCACCGCGCCGAGCAGGTGGAGTTCACGATACCGTTCTCGATGGTGCGGTCGAACCGCTGGCTCATCGCCGGCGGAAGCCTGAACGACAACCAGTTCAACGCGCTGGACGTGCTGGTCGACCGCTTCTTCCGGCAGTACGGCGACGAGGGCACGTACGACCAGTTCCGCTCGTTCCTCGACGACCCGGCGCTGCGGGAGGAACTCGACGAGAGCGGCCGCGTCCACGAGGCGACGTTCGACGCCGTCACGCGGCGCGTCCGCGGGTTCGGCGACGTGTTCGACGCCGACGCCCGCCCCATCACGGACCTGGTGTCGGAACTCGTCCGCCCCGGCGGCCTCACCGTCGTCCCCACCTACCACGTCAACGACACGCGGGCGACGGAGGTCATCGTCCTCGCGGTGTCCAGCCTGCTCATCGACCAGAAGCTGTCGAACGCGCCGACGTACGACCGCATCAAGGAGACGCCGCTGGTCGTCGGGATGGACGAGGCGCACAACTTCCTCACCGACGCCGAGAGCGTGCAGGCCCGCAAGGTGATCGGCAAGTTCACCGACGCGGCGAAGCAGGGCCGCAAGGAGCGCCTCGGCCTGTTCCTCATCACGCAGGACCCGCAGGACATCGCCGACTCAGTGTTCAAGCAGATAAACACCACCGTCGTCCTCAACCTCGGCGACGAGGACGCCATCTCCTCGGTGAACATCCCCTCGAGCCTGGAGGGGAAGGTGCCGTACATGGAGAAGGGCCAGATGGTCGTCTACTCGCCGGACAACTCGGAACCCGTCGAACTCATCGGCCTCTCGAAGTGCCTCACGAAACACGGGCGAGAGTAAGGACGAGGCGAGTACACGGGGTGACTGACGTGTACGGTGGGAGAACGGTTTCCGAACTCCGCGGCCGGGAGCGCGACGCGAGGCCACGCGCCGAGCGTCCCGGGAGCCGGGGAAGGGCAGGCGGTCCGCACGCACTGCAGCCGCGAGCGAACGAGTGCGGCGAGTGAGCGTTCGAAGATCGCGAGGCGGTTTTCGCAGCCCACGAGAAGTGCAGCGCACTTCTCGGGACGGTCCGACGACTGAACGGCGCGAGCGTAGCGAGCGAGGAGAAAGAGGATTTCGTCGAACTTTCGCCGATGACTGCAAGCGTGTCCGCCCGCGGCGGACCGCTCGTCACGCCGTGATCGAGACGGCTCCGCCGTCTCGTCATCACGGAAATCGCAGAGCGATTTCCGAACGACAGCGCAAAAGCTCGTTCAGAAGATGTTCGCCTGCCGGTAGACGCTCAGGCCCTCGTTAGTGATCTCGTAGGGCTTGGTCTCGCGGGAGTGGTTGGCGTCGCGGATCTTCTGGATCTCGACGGCGAGGCGGGTCTCCCGGAAGTCCGAGGGGCGGACGTACTGGAGGACGAACACGGCGTCGGTGAGGTACTCGACGATGCCGTGACGGGAGGCGTAGGCGTTGTCCTCGCTCGCCTCGCTGGTCAGCATCGTCGTCACGCCGGCGTTCTTCAGGCTCTTCGTGAAGTCGTATATCTACGAGCCGGCTCGCGCCGAACTCGTCGACGAGTCGAGGGAGTTCGCTCCGGATCGAAGTGAGGCTGTTGGCCATCTCGACGGGGTCGATGTCGACGACGGCGAGGCGGCCCTCGTCGACGTACTCGTCGAAGGCGTACCCCTTCTCGGTCGCGCTGTTGATGACGCGCTGGTCGCTCTCCTCCAGCGTGATGTACACTGCTCGCTCGCCCTGTTCGAGCACGTGGTTGAGAAACTGTAGGCCGAAGGTGGTCTTCCCGGTCCCGGCGCTACCGATGGTGACCATCAGGGAGCGCTCGGGGACGCCGCCCTGAATCATGTCGTCCAACCCCTCGATGCCGAGTTCGATGCGGGAGAGTTCGGACTCGAAGTCCTCGTCGTCGAACTCGTCGGCGAGGCCGGCGGCACCGCCCATACCGAAGTCGTCGCCGCCCATACCGAAGTCGCCGCCGTCGAGGCCGTCGTCCGTCCCGACCCCGTCGTCGGCCGCGGGGTCGCCGTCGACGCCGAGCGCCGTCGTCTTCGGGGAACGGATCGTCCGGCACGTCGCCGTCGCCCGCGGGATCGCTCTCGTCCGTCGGATCGCCCGACTCGAAGCCCTCGTCTGTCGAGGCGGCCGTCGGGTCGGCCTCGGTGCCGTCGGCGTCGGTGCCGTCAGCATCGATGTCGGTGTCGTCTCCCGCCGCCCCCTCCTCGCTCTGGATCGCGCGTTCGAACCAGTCCTCCATCTCGTTGCTCACGCCGACCACCCCGCGTCGCCGGACCGGCGGACAGTCCCGCCGGTAGCGGCGGCGCGCACCGGGTTCGCACGGAGTGTGCTCGGTTCCATGTCGAGACGAGTAGCGCAGCCCTGACGGGTCGCGCGTGTGATACGAATGTCTACGCCACTGAGAACAAATAACCCTGTTGCCCAACGGGGAGTTTTTCACCCAGCGCCGGCAACGCCGTTGCATGGACGTCGGTATCGTCGCCCAGAAGGGGAACGAGCGCGCCGCGGGACTCGCCGAGGAGATCCGGAGCACGCTCCGGGCTGACGGCGTCGACGCGTTCGTCGACGAGGCGACCGCCGAACACCTCCCCGTCGACGGCGTGTCGGTCGAGCGGATGCGCGAGCGCGACCTCGTCGTGAGCATCGGGGGCGACGGGACCTTCCTGTACGCGGCCCGCGGTGCCGGGTCGACCCCGATCATGGGCGTCAACCTCGGCGAGGTCGGGTTCCTGAACGCCGTCTCCCCGGCGGACGCCGTCGACGCCGTCGAGGACGCGGTCGACCACCTCCGCGAGACGGGCGAGGTCAGATACCGCGAAGTCCCCCGGCTGCAGGCGGAGGGCGACGGCTGGGCGCTCGAACCGTCGATCAACGAGGTGGTCGTGCAGGGCGAACAGCGGGGACCGGGCAACGGAGCCGAGATAACCGTCGAGGTCGACGGCGCGACGTACATCGACGGACACGCCGACGGCGTGCTGGTCGCGACCCGGACCGGGAGTACGGCGTACAACCTGAGCGAGGGTGGACCGCTTGTCCGCCCGGACCTGGACGCGCTGGTGGTCACGGAGATGTGCGCCGCCGAGGGGATGCCGCCGCTGGTCGCGAGCGACGACTGCGAGGTGACGGTGCGAGTCGCGGACGCGCCCGCCGGCTACGCGATCAGCGACGGGCGGAGACAGCAACGGCTCGCCCTGCCGGAGACGGTCCGGATCACGACGGCCGACTGCCCCGTACGGATCGCCGGTCCGTCGGTCGACTTCTTCCGGGCGCTGGAGAAACTGGCCTGACCGCTGCGCGGGGTTCCGCCGGCGGGGGCGGCAAGACACCCGGTTTCGAAAGGCCTAATCGCTCGCTTTCCCTAAGACCGCGTGATGAGTGAGCAACTGCCGGACGTACAGGCGTCCCGGCCCGACGTGACCGTCGGCCTGAGTCAAGTGGGCGTCACCGGCGTCGAGAAACTCGTGAAGATAGCGCGGAACGGTAAGCGACCGATCGTCTTGATGGCCGAGTTCGAAGTGTTCGTCGACCTCCCTAGCTGGCGGAAGGGCGCGGACATGTCCCGCAACATGGAGGTCATCGACGAGACCCTCGAAGACGCGGTGAGCGAGGAGACCTACCGCGTCGAGGACGTCTGCGGCGACGCCGCGGAGCGACTGCTGGAGAAACACGACTACACCAGCAAGGCCGAGGTGTCGATGGAAGCGGAGTACGTCGTCAAGGACGAGACGCCCGAGAGCGGCAAGTCGACGCAGGGCACCGTCGACATCATCGCCAGCGCGACGGCGACCGAGGACGGCACTAGCGAGGAGATCGGCGCTCGCGTCACCGGCATGACCGTCTGTCCCTGTTCCCAGCGCATGATGAGCGAGCGCGCCCGGCAGAAACTCGAAGGCCTCGGCGTCGAGGAAGGCGAGGTCAAGGAGTTCCTACAGGAGGTCCCGCAGGCCGGCCACGCTCAGCGCGGCCACGCCACCCTCACCGTTCAGAGCGAGGGCGCACCGGCGGTCGACCTCAACGACCTCATCGAGGTCGCTCGCGACTCCATGTCCGCCCGCATCTACAACCTCGCGAAGCGCCCGGACGAGGACCACATGACCTATGAGGCCCACGCGGACGCGAAGTTCGTCGAGGACTGCGTCCGCGACATGGCCGAGGGCGTCGTCGCGGAGTTCCCCGACCTGCCGGACGAGGCCGTCGTCACGATGAAACAGTCCAATGACGAGTCGATCCACCAGCACAACGCCCACGCCGAGCGTCAGCTCGACGTCGCGACGATCCGGCGCGAACTGGAGGCGGCGGGCGAGATCGACCGGTAACGGCGTTTCTCTTCTATCTCTGCGAACGGCGGTTCCGGCACGCACCGCTATCGGTTCGGTTCCGACCGGACCGGTCACCAGTTCGGTCCCGGATCGGCGCTACGGCCGTCGCCGAGAGACGAAGCTACCGGTGCATTCGAGTCCGCGCCGGCGCTTGAAGCTCCCGAAACGACGCGACGCGTCGTGAGCGAACGGCCGAAAAGAGCGACACGAGGGCCGCCAGGGCCGAGAGAGGGCTTTCAGATCGTCAGAGGCTTGGCCTCTTCCCACCGTGGTTGGAACTGTTCCTGGATGCTGGTGGCGAACTCGGGGTCTTTCAGGTCGATCATCGCGAACGCCTCGCCGGTGTCGAGGGGGTTCGGCACCTGAATGCACACCTCCACGTCGTCGAGGAGGTAAAACGAGGAACCCATGGTCTCGGTCGTCCTGACCTCGTAGTCGGGGTGGTCGGACATCTCCTGGCGGTAGCGCTTGCCGACCTCCTTCGGCAGCGAATCGACCAGTTTCGGGGTCATCAGGAGGTCGATTTCGACGCCGCGGTCCAGCGCCGCACCGATCCGTTCGTTGATGCGGATGCCGACCTCGCTGATGTCGAACTGCGGGGACTCGTGGGAAGCGGCCATCCGGATGCGGCGGTCCGCGGAGGAGAGGCGTTCGATCAGGAGGTCGGCCGTCTCCTCCTCGCCCACGGCGGCGGTCCAGAACTGCTCTTCGACCGGTTCGGCGGCGTCGAGTTCGTCGCTGAGCTCGTCGACGATGCTCTCGTACTGGGCGGCCTTCTCCTCCAGTTCCCGCTTCTTGTCCTCCAGCAGTCGGTCGAGCGCCGTCGATGGCTCGACGGCGACGTACTTCTTCGGCCGGCTAGCCGTCTGGCTCCGAACGAGGTTGTACTGCTCGATGCTGTTTAACACGTCGTAGATGCGGCCCATCGGTACGTCGCTGGCTCGGGACAACTCCTTTGCGGTTGTCGGTCCGGTGTTGAGCAGCGCGCGGTACGCCCGCGCTTCGTACTCCGACAGCCCGAGGTCCCTCAGACTCGCCATACGTACCCGTCTCAGACCGAAGAACCAAAAACGCACCGAACGTTTGTTCGTGGTTTACAACTCAACGGGCGTGGTCGGCGACCAGGTCGCCGAGTTCGTCGGGCGTGGCGGCGGCCTCGGAGGGGCCGCCGTCCGTCAGCACGTAGGCGTTGCCTCGCTCGAACTCGTCGCCGGCGTCGTTCGGGACGACGACCTTCTCGTGGTCGGCCATGCGGAGCGCGGCGCGGTGGAGGTCCGACCCGGCGTCGTCGGCGACGGCGATGGTGAGCGACCCGCGCTGGAGGCGCGCGGCGACGGTCGCGTAGTGGGCGACCCGCGGCCCGAACCGGTCACTCGCGCCCGCGAACGCCTCGACGGCGTCGCGAGCGGCGTCGTAGTAGCGGTTCTCGCCCGTGAGCGCGTGCAGCGTTAGGAGCGCGTCGGCGAACTCGACGTTCGCGTCGAGCGGGCGGAGCGGCCGGTCGAGCAGGGCTGGGCCGCTGGCCGGCCCGTCGGTGAACGACCCCGCCGACTGGAGGTCCTCGAGGACGTAGTCGGCGAGGCGCTCGGCCAGCGAGAGCGTGTCCGCACCCAGCACCTGGTGAGCCCTCGCCAGTGCCGCGACGACGCGGGCGTGGTCAGCCAGCAAGCCGCGCTCGCCCGTCTCCTCGCCGTCGCGGTAGTGGACCACGCGGTCGCCGTCGATCAGGTGCTCGCGCAGGTGTTCGAGCGCCCGTTCGGCGTACTGCCGGGCGCGCTCGTCGTCGGTGTAGGCGTGGAACGTGAGCAGGGCGTCGACGGCCACGGCGTTCCAGTCGGCGAAGACGGTGTCGTCGACCGACGGCTCGCCCGCCTCGTCGCGCTCGGTCGGGTCGAGCGCGTAGTGCTCGGCGCTCGCGCCGGCGGACTGGCTGCCGGCGAACGCCTCCCCGGTCCACAGCGTCGTCGTCAGGAACTCCAGCGTCCGCTCGGCGGGTTCGCGGTACTCGTCCCCGCCCGTGTAGAGGTAGCCGTTGGCGAACGCCCGCAGGATGGCGGCGTTCGTGTCGAGCACCTTCTCGTACTGGATCCCGCTCCAGTCGCTCTCGGTGGCGTACCGGTAGAACCCGCCCGCGTAGTCGTCGAGCAGGTTCGCGCTGACCGCGTTGAGCGAGCGCAGCGCCTGCTCGCGCTCCCGCTTCAGCGCGAACTCGATAGTGCGGGGCATGGGGAACTTCGCGTCGGTCCCCCACCCGCCCGCGGTCTCGTCGTAAGCGGCGCGGAGCTGGCCGACCATCCGCCCCTCGATGCCGTCGGACAGTTCGCCCGCGGGCGTGTCGTTGCCCTGCACCGAGCGCGGGACGCTTCCCGCGGCCGCCCCCTTCGCGTCCCACATCTGCCGGACGCTGTCGATGACCTGTCGCATCCCATCGGGACCGAGATAGCCCGCGCCCGTCAGGACCTCGCCCCCCGGCGTCAGAAACACCGTCGACGGGAACCCGCCCATGTTGTACCGCTCGCCGACCCGGGGGTGGCGGTCGACGTCGACGCGGACCGGAACGAACCCGTCGTTGACGTTGGCCGCGATCCGGGGCTCGGAGTACGTCGTCTCGTCCATCTCGTGACAGTGCGTACACCAGGTCGCCGAAAGCGAGAGCAGGACCGGTTTGCCCGTTCGGCCGGCGACCGCGAAGGCGTCGGGTCCCCACTCGCGCCACTCGACCCGCGTGTCCGCAGCGCTGTCGTCCATACCCCGGGGTAGGTTCGCCGGGGCGTAAGGGCTTCGCACTCGCGGAGACCGCCGCCCGGGCCGACCGCGAGGGCGCGGCCCGCCCGTCGTCCGGATAAAGGGTTTTGAGGCCGGCAATGGAAGGGAGAGTATGATCTGGTGGTTGCTGGCCCTGCTGCTCATCCCGCTGGCCGACGCGATATTCCTCGTGTACGTCGCCGTCGCGCTGCTGGGCGGCCTCGAAACCGTCCTGCTGGTCGTGCTCACCGCGCTGGTCGGGATGCTACTCGTCCGCGCGGAGGGGCGACGGACGATGCGGAAGCTCCGCCGCACCCTCGCGAACGGCGAAGTCCCGACGAACGAACTGTTAGACGGCGGCCTGCTCATCGCCGCCGGCGCGTTCCTGCTCACGCCGGGACTCGTCACCGACGCCATCGGCTTCCTGCTCGCGCTCCCGCCGACGCGCGCGCTCGTTCGCGGCGCGCTGCGACGCTGGGTCGTCCGCCCCTACGTCGAGGAGAGGACCGGCGGCTTCGCCACCGGCAACGTGTACACGTTCGGCTTCCCGAACCCCGACGAAGGCGACGCGGCCGACGACACCTACGACCTCGGCGACGACGCCTACGACGTGGAGTTCGACGACGACGATGCACCCCGATAACACACCGAGGGCGGCGAGGTGTCGGGCATTGCGAGAAGGAAACGCTTAAACGTACCTACCGACAATCACCGAGTGCGCTCGCTCGGGCCAGTAGCTCAATCAGGTTGAGCGCTCGGCTGATAACCGGGAGGTTCGCGGTTCAAATCCGCGTTGGCCCATGACTTTTTCGGCGAACTACTCGCAAGCACCGCGTAGCGTGTGCTCGCAACGCCGTGAGCCGCAAATCGTCTACCCGAGCGGATTTTGAAGTAGACCAGACGCAGCCACGACCGAAGGGAGTGGACCGTCTGGGCGTGGTTCAAATCCGCGTTGGCCCATCCTCGGACCGGTCGCTTCCTGACCGGACTCCCTCGATCTCGTAGAGTCGCTCTGTCTGCTGGTGTCCCCCGGCTCTCTCGAACTGCGGATCTCGCCACTCGCAAGTGTGAGTTCTGGTGCCGAGGAAAGGTTCCCAGTTCCGTGACTACGGAGGCGGGAGAGTCGATCCTCTGCATCGCGAGGGACCGTTCGACGAGCGAACAGTGCAGGCGAGCGGTCAGTCGGCGGGGCCGCAGCGGTACGGACGGCTGTTTCCCGCGGTCGGTTCAGTAGAGCGCTACAGGTAGTCGAACCCCCTGTCGGCGGTGTCGAACCCGGCCCGGGCGGACGCACACTCGAACACCTTGTCGTTGCGGCGGGCGTCGAGGAACTCGACGATGCGCTCTCCCACGTTCTCGCCGTGGTGTATCGAGGCCGCGCTTCCCACGAACGTGTCGTACTGTTCGGGAAAGGGTTCGGCGCGGGTGAGCGTCCAGTCGCCCTCGAACCGGTCGACGGCGAACGCCGCGGGGTCCGCGGTGCTCTCGAAGGAGGGCATCATGCCCCGGAGTTCCGCTTCGTTGTGGGCCACGAACCGGTCGGTAGCGAAGGCCCACGCCTGCGGAAAGACGCCGGCGTGCGTGTCGCCGTGAACGATGGGGAGAACGGTGATGTCGGGGCACTCCTCTTCGGAGTGATCCGAAGGGTCTTCGTCCGGGTGATCGGGTCCGCGGTCTTCGTCGAGAGGTCGCCGCGGATCCGCATATCCACGCCGATGTGCGGTTCGATGTCGTACTCGGCCAGACCGTGGCCGAGTACGTCGTCGTAGTGCTGGCCGGTGTGGATGATGAAACACGGCAGTCCGCGGTCCCGCGCGACGGCAACGACGGGGCCTGCTTGTAGAAGCCGGGCTTCGTCGCCGTGACGACCGCGATGGCGAACGCCTCGCCGTCGAGCGCCCGTTCGAGACGCTCCTTATGACTGTCGAACTGAACCGCTGGGAGCCAGTGTTTTCCAGTGATAACTAAGCGCTGCGATAGAAACGTGGGATGCGCCGTGGGGCACCCGGACCGGGGCGGCGAGCGGCCGTCACGACGGCGGCGTGACCCGATAGACGGTTCCGGTCTCCGGCGCTAATCGCGACGTGAGGAGGTAGAGCCCCTCGTCGGGACCGGTTGCGAACGAGAGGACGTACTTCTGGAACGGTTCGCCGTCGACGGTCGGGCGGAGTTGCTTCAGGGTCCACGGTCGCTCGTCGTCCGGGGACGCTGCGAACAACCGCGCGGCACGGCCGTCGCCCACGAAGTCGGCGAACACGTACTCGCCGCGGAGGTCCGGGACGGCGTCCCCTTCGTAAACGTGGCCCCCGATGACGGCCTGACCGAACGGTTCGCCGTCGCGGCGATGGGGGTAGACGGCGGCGGGGTCGACGAGCGGGTCGCCGTCCGGCGTCACCGACGGGCAAGCGGGCACGTTGTTCCGCGCGAAGGGGAGTTTCGCGAGGGCGTAAGCGGCGTACCGGTTCGAGATGCAGCGCGTGCCTTCACGAACGTTCCAGCCGTAGTTAGCGCCGCGGCGGACGACGTTTATTTCCTCGAAGCGATTCGACCCCACGTCCCCCACGAACAGGCGACCGTCCGGGCCGAACGACATCCGGTAGGGGTTCCGGAACCCCCAGGCCCACTGCTCGCCGAGCCCCGCCTCGCCGACGAGGGGGTTGTCGTTCGGGACGCCGTAGGGGTCCTCGTCGGCGTCGACATCGATGCGCAGGATGCTCCCGAACAGGTTCTCCTCGACGTCCTGTCCGTTCCCGCCCCTGTTCAGGAGATACCAGTCATCGACGTGGCCGGGGCCGGCGTCGAGGTCGCCGGAGCTTCCGTCGCCGACGGCGACGTAGAGGTAGCCGTCCGGGCCGAATTCGATCGCGCCCGCGTTGTGGTTCGGTCCGGGCTCGGGCAGGGAGAGGAGGACGCGCTCGGAGGTCGGGTCCACCCGGCGGCGGTCGTCCGTGGCGGTGAACTCCGAGAGGACGAAGACGTGCGAGAACCGGTCGAGGTCGTCGGGCACCGGCGCGCTGTAGCGGGCGTAACATCTCCCGTTGTCCGCGAAGTTCGGATGCAGTTCGAAGCCGAGAAACCCCATCTCCCAGTTCTCCGGTTCTGCCATCGCGTCCGAAACGTCGAGGAAAGGCTCCTCCTGATACCCGTCGCCGTCGTGGCGGTAGACCACCCCGGACTTCCCCGCGATCAGCCGGACGGACGGATCGCCGCGGGGAAACGCCATCGCGACCGGCTGTTCCAGCCCGGTCGCCACGGGTTCCAGCCCGATGGGGGGGCCGTCGGCGATGGGGCTCGTCTCGCCGCTGTTCGTCTCCCAGCGGGGGCTCTGTAACCGCATCCCGACAGCGGTTCCCGCAACCGTGGCCAGACCGCTGCGCAGAAACCTCCGTCTCTTCATACCATATCTGATATTACGCTCTGTGCATAAAATTAATATGTAACTACGTCCCCGATGAACTCCGTAGCCGCCGTTTACCGGCGGGAAGATGTTCCGACGCGACCCGCTCACCGCGCCGGCGCAAGCAACCCGGGAACGTCACTTCCCAGGCCGTTCGTCACCCGCAGATGCTTCGCCATCGCGTAACACGTCCAGGCCTGACGCCAGCGCATCAGGGTGACGCGCTTCGTGTAGTAGCGGTGTTTGCGGCAGCGGAACCCGCTAACCCCCCGTAGGGCTCGCCGAGCGTCCGGTTCAGGATCCTGCGGGCGAACCCGTCGTCGCCCGCGTACGAGAACGTCAGAACGCCCTGCGCGCGGGCGTGGACGTCCCGGGAGGACGCCGACTCCTCGTCCCAGTCCGGCGCGCCGGACGCGTCGAACACGGTCCGGTAGAACGCCAGCGCGTCGTTGATCACGCCCGCGTACCGGTCGTCGACCGCGTCCGCGTATCGGAAAGCATTCCGCGACGAACCCGTCGTGGAAGTCATCCATCGAGAGATGAGAGGCGTCCGGCGGGTCGCGGTAGTACCAGCCGCCGCGGTCGGTCCGGGGGCCGGCGACGGAATCGAGGATCTTCGTCGCGCGGTCGCGGTACGCCGGGTCGCCGAAGCGGCCGTAGACGGTGGCGTCGGCCGGCGTGTCGGTGCCCGGATGCGAGGCGAGGGCCAGCGTTCGACGCTTGTCGACTGCCGTCGCCAGCGACGATGACGAGGGGAGACAGCAGTTCGCGTCCCGCGGCAGGCGGACCGAATCTATCGCCGTCATCGAGTCGTATCCGACCGGGACGATGGCCGGGCGGTGCTCGCGGACCACCGACAGCAGAGCCTCGGGATACTCGTCACCGCTCGCGGCCACGGTCGCCGCGACGTCGCCATATCTCGGTCGGATCGCGGGCAGCGGGGCGCACGAATCGGGAAAGCGGTCGAACGCGGTCGCGGGGTAAGCTTCCGCTGACCGGTCGCGAGTGACCGACCTCTCCGCCGGTGGAGTATATACGACGTTTAACCCGTGTAAAACGATGTATTAGCCCGAGAAACGACGGTTTGTATTTATGATGATAGGGATCCACGACGGACGCACCGTGTCGCACGCTCCACCGTGCGTCCCTTCGCCTTCGAAACCGAGGGATTCACCTCGCTGGACCACCAATCCACCGCTATGATACCGACGTGTCGGCGAGGGGGTGTGTGACCGTGGTCTCCGAGAAAGTCGCGTTCGGAGTCGTGTTGGCGACCGGCGTCGTCCTCCCGGGACTGGCGAACTACTTCCTGACCAGCGCGGGGTACGGGACGCTCGGATCGCTCGCATGGGCGCTGGGGTTCGGGACGATGGCGTTCGTGGTCTGGTACGTCTGGCTCCGACACATGGAGATCACGGGGCCGGTCCAGTCGGAATAACAAGTTTAAAGACCGAATCGGCGGCAGTGTCCGATAGGGATGACCGAGATACCGCTGCAGGCGCTCGACAATTTCCTGCTCGACTACAACATCGGGCACGCCATCTTTCTGCTGTTCGTGCTGTCGATCCTCGGGTCGCTGCCGCTGAAATCACAGAGAGTGCTGTCGCTGAACGTGCTCGTCTTCGGCCTCATCTTCCTGATAACCCCGAGCAGCCAAGCGCCCATCCAGTTTCGCTACTTCGGTATCGTGTTGCTCATCGTCGGTCCGGTCCTGTACGCGACCTCCCGTCGATAGACGCGACCGACCGTCGACGCTCTCCTTCGCGCTCTCTGTTCTCTCCGTCCGACCACTCGCTGCGCGCGGTTCGTCGGCCGTCGTCGGCTGATCCCTCTCGTCCGTAATGATTTTGCCGCCAGCAACGCAATGGGCTCCTATGAGCGGTAGCCCCGACGACGACGAACTCGACGAGCTTCGACGCAAGAAGATGGAACAGCTCAAGGAGCAACAGCAGCAGCAGGGCGGCAACGAGGAGGCCCGCAAGCGCCAGCAGGAGCAGGCCGACGCCCAGAAGCAGGCGGTCCTCCGGCAGCATCTCACCGACGGCGCGCGCAAGCGACTGAACTCCGTGAAGATGAGCAAGCCGGACTTCGGTGAGAAGGTCGAGCGCCAGGTCGTCGCGCTCGCCCAGAGCGGTCGCATTCAGGGGAAGATAGACGAGGAGAAGATGAAGGAACTCCTCAAGGAACTCAAGCCCGACTCGAACAGTTTCAACATCAAGCGCCGTTGAGATGCGGCTCGGGCTGCTCTACAGCGGGGGCAAGGACTCGACGCTCGCCGCGCTCCTGCTGGAGGAGTTCTACGACGTGACCCTCGTCACCGGCTGCTTCGGCGTCACCGACGAGTGGACGCACGCCGAGGAGACCGCGGCGACGGTCGGCTTCCCCTTCGAGCGCCTCGACCTCGACCGCGAGGCCGCCGTCGAGGCCGTCGACCGGATGTACGAGGACGGCTACCCCCGAAACGGTATCCAGCGCGTCCACGAACACGCCCTCGAACGCCTCGCTGAGCGGGAGTTCGACGCCGTCGCCGACGGCACGCGACGGGACGACCGCGTGCCGACCGTCTCCCGGGCCGAGGCCCAGAGCCTCGAAGACCGCCACGGCGTCGACTACATCGCGCCGCTGTCGGGCTTCGGTCGCGGCGCGGTCGACAGGGTCGTCGACGCCACCCTCGAACTCGACGTCGGCCCCAGCGAGGAGATCCGGCGCGCGGACTACGAGGGCGAACTCCGGGCGCTACTCGCCGAGCGCCACGGCGAGGAGGCCGTCGCCGAGGTGTTCCCCGACCACGACCAGACGCGGGTCACTGGCGTCCGGAAGTGACCCTCCGCGGCGGCGCGGCCGCCCGCGGATAACAGGTTTCAAGCGCGCCCCCGCGCTACCGGGAGACATGTACGAGCGACTCAAAGGGTTCAGGGACTTCTACCCTGGCGAGATGAGCGCCCGGCGGGACGCCATCGACACGCTGGAAGACACCGCCCGCCGCTACGGCTTCCGCGAGGTCGGGACGCCGGCGCTCGAATCGACGCGGATGTACGTCGACAAGAGCGGCGAGGGCATCGTCGAGGAACTGTACTCCTTCGAGGACCAGGGCGGCCGCGACGTGGCGATGACCCCGGAGCTGACGCCGACGGTCGCTCGGATGGTCGTCGCCAAGCAACAGGAGCTGTCGAAGCCCATCAAGTGGTTCTCGACGCGGCCGTTCTGGCGCTACGAAGAGCCACAGCAGGGCCGGTTCCGGGAGTTCTACCAGACGAACGTCGACGTCTTCGGCTCCAGCGACCCCGCCGCCGACGCCGAGATCCTCGCGTGGGCCGCCGACGCGATGACGGATCTGGGCCTCACCGGCGAGCACTTCGACTTCCGCGTCTCCCACCGCGACATCCTCGGCGGGCTGCTGGAGTCGTTCGACGGTTGCGGATCCCCGGATTCGCAAGCCGGCCGGAACGCAGCGCGTTCCGGCGACGCCGACGTCGACACCGAGGCGGCCATCCGTGCCGTCGACAAGAGCGACACGCTCGAAAAGGCGGAGTACCACGGCCTGCTCACCGACGCCGGCCTCTCCTACGACCAGGCCGAGCGCTTCGACGACCTGCTCCGGGTCGACGCCGAAGACCTCGACGAACTCGTCGAGTTCGCCGGCACGGACCGCGTCGAAGCCGCCGTGACGAACCTCCAGAACGTGCTGGACGCCGCCGAGGACTTCGGCGTCCGCGAGTACTGCACGCTGTCGCTGGAGACAGCCCGGGGCCTCGACTACTACACCGGCGTCGTCTTCGAGTGCTTCGACTCCACCGGCGAGGTGTCGCGCTCTATCTTCGGCGGCGGCCGCTACGACGACCTCATCGAGAGCTTCGGCGGCCAGCCCACCCCCGCGGTCGGCGTCGCCCCCGGCCACGCGACGCTCTCCTTGCTCTGCCGGCGCGCCGGCGTCCGGCCCGACGAGGAGCTCGCGACCGACTACTACGTCCTGCAGGTCGGCGACACCCGTCCCGTCGCCGCCCGCGTCGCCGGCGACCTGCGCGAGCGCGGCCACGTCGTCGAGAGCGACGTCGCCGGGCGGAGCTTCGGCGCGCAACTCGACTACGCCGACTCGGTCAACGCCGAGACGGTCGTCATCGTCGGCGAACAGGACCTGGAGAACGACGAGCTGACCATCAAGGACATGGCGAGCGGCGACCAGACGCAGGTGCCTGTCGACGAGTTCCCCGGCGACGACGACGCGCCGACGTACGAGGACATCGCCTAGTACGGCGCGACACGAACGCCGTCGACACGCCGGAACTCGGAGACGTTTCCCGTGACGACGCCGTCGTCTCGCTCCAGCGCGGTCGCCGCGGTCATCGCGCCGACAGCGCCGGTCCGCTGTCCGTCGGCTTCGAGGCGGCGCTGGATCCGGGCGGCTCGCCGCGTCGCGGTCGAACGCGACGACAGTGACACCCGCTAGCACGTCGCCGAACGCGTTCCGTGCGGACCCCTCGCGGAGACCGGTCCCGACGTCGGTGACGGTGAGCGCCGAGACCGCGAGCGGTTCCCCGTCGGCGACGAGTTCCTCCAGTTTCGCGACGGCCGCCGCGTCGTTCGCCGTCAGGTCGACCAGAACCGTCGAATCCAGGGTCACGTCCCGGGAGACGTCTCGCCGTCGACCCGGTCTCGAAACGCCGTCGTCGCATCTCGCACTCGCGCAGCCTCCTCGTCGTCCAGCGTCCCGACGAGGTCGAACAGGGGATGGTCCTCTTCGCCGCCCCGGGCCAGCCGCTCGATGATGTCCGAGAAGCTCTCGTCGGCACGTTTCTCGCGTTTCAGCGTTCGTAGACGTCTTCGCGCACGCTGATGTTCTCAGTATCCGTGTGGTTCGTACTGCGTATCTATGGTCGTTACTTTGGGTCCGATCGCTGACCTCGCGAATCGACGCTCACTTAGGGGTGGTTATTTGTTCCGTGCATTGGTACCGTCGAACATGAACGTCCGGAACGCGATCGACTTCGTCCTCGACCCCGAAGTCGTGGTGTTTCTCGTCCTCGGCGCGGGACTCACGGCCGCCTTCTTCGACCTCGGGTTCGCCGGGCTGGTCTTCGCGCTGGGGTTCGCAGTGCTGCTGCCGCTGTCAGACGTTCTGTCGAAGAAACTGGAGACCGGCGAGGAGGAAGACGCGGACGCCGAAACCGGCCGAGAGACGGACGCGGCGGGAGCGAGCGACGACGGCGACGAGTCGGCCGCCCTCGAAACGCTCCGCGAGCGGTACGCCCGCGGCGAGATAGACGAGATGGAGTACGAGCGACGGCTGGAGGACCTGCTGGCGACCGAGAGCGTCGGCGAGGCGCGCGAGTACGTCGAGCGGCGAGGGACCGACGACCGGCGAGAACCGCCCGCCGGAGAGCGCGATCTGGAGCGGGAGCGGCGCTGATGGACGCCTACAGGATCGCCTACGACGGCCGACCGTACCACGGGTTCCAGCGCCAGCCCGACGTTCCAACGGTCGAGGGCGCGCTGTTCGACGCCCTGCGCGACCTCGATATCCTGTCGAGCGACGCGCCGCCGGGCTACGCCGCCGCCGGGCGGACCGACGCGGGCGTCTCAGCCGTCGCCCAGACGGTCGCGTTCGACGCGCCGGACTGGCTCTCGCCCGCGGCGTTCAACGGGGAACTCCCCGCGAGCGTCCGGGCGTGGGCGCGGGCCGACGCGCCGGCGAGGTTCCACGCGACCCACCACGCGACCGCCCGAGAGTACGTCTACTACCTGTACGCGCCGGACATCGACGCGGAGCGGGCGCGGACCGCGCTCGACGCCCTCCGCGGGGAGCGCGACTTCCACAACCTGACGCCCGACGACGAGGGGACGGTCCGTGACCTGTCGGCGTCGATGGCGGTCGACGGCGACTACCTCGTGCTCACGTTCCGTGCCGGCGGGTTCGCGCGGCAACTGGTCCGCCGACTCGTCTCGCTGGTCCGCGCGGTCGCGACCGGCGAGGCGGCGACGGAGAAGACCGAGCGCGTTCTCGCGTCCGACCCGCTCCCCGGCCACGAGGGCGTCCCGCCCGCGCCCGCGCACCCGCTGGTGCTCGTCGACGCCGAGTATCCGGACCTGGCGTTCGCGGTCGACGAGGAGGCCGCGGCGAGCGCGCGGGCGGTGTTCGGCGGGAAGCGGGCGGAGTGGCGGACGCGGGCGCGGGTTGCCGGGGAGGTAACGGACCGACTCTAACCCCACTCGTCGGGCCAGACGCCGGCGGCGCGCATCCCCGATTCGTAGGCCTGTTCGCGGAACGCTTCACGGAGCGACGCCGCCTCGACGCGGGGGAGGTCATCCGCGCCCGCGAGTTCGCATACCAGCAGGGCGGCGAGCATCGCGTGCGTCCGGAGGTTCCGGCGGTCTACCTTGTCGCGGGTGTCGGCGCGGGTGTGGGTCCAGCCGCGGCCACGTTCGCCGCTCTCGCTGTGTAACTGGAGCGCCGGCACGCCCTCGCGCAGGAAGGGCCAGTGGTCGCTGAACGGGTGCGGGTCCGACTTCTCGACGAAGGGGTGGCCGGCCTCGTCGGCGACGCGGGCGACGAGGTCGCTCACCGCGTCGGAGGCGTGCGTGAACGCTCGGAGGTCGCGGAACCGGCCCGCCCCGTCGACGTTGACGACGGCGCGGACGCTATCGAGGTCGAGCGCGTCCGCGAGCGCCTCGCTCCCTATCAGTCCGAGTTCCTCGCAGCCGACGCCGGCGACGCGCACGCGGCGACCGAGGTCGAGTTCGGCGAGGACCCGCGCCGCGCCGACCAGCACCGCGACGCCGCAGGCGTTGTCGAGCGCGCCCTCGCCGACGTCGTGGGCGTCGTAGTGCGCGAGGACGACGATCTCCTCCCCCGTGTCGGGGCCGAGGACGCCGGTGACGTTCCGGCTCTCGCCCGGTTCCGTCGCCGCGTCCACGGCGACGCTGACAGTCGCGCCGCGCTCGGCGTACTCCCGGAGCCACTCGCCGGCCTCGTTCGAGACGCCGACGCCCGGTATCTCGCCCGCGGCGTCGAACCGGAGCGCGCCGGTCGGTGGCAGCTGCCCCTCGACGTGGTTGGCGAAGACGAACGCCGCCGCGCCGGCGTCGACCGCGCGGCCGTACTTCTCCATTCGGTGGAGGAAGCGCCGGTCCGGCGGCGTGTCCGTGCTCGCGACGACGACGTTCCCGTCGACGTCCGTCGCGTCTATCTCCTCCGGCGTGCCGTACCCCACGTCGACGAGGTCGGCCGTCACCGCGCCGGCGGGCGAGTACGGCAACGCGGTCGTCTCGAAAGTACGCTCGACGGGGTCGGTGACCGAGAGCGACGCCGTGGCGCGGGTCCATCGCGTCATCGGGAAGGTCTGTTCGGTCACGCCGCGGACGCCGGCGTCGGCGAACGCGTCCGCGACGACGTCCGCGGCGCGGCGCTCGCCCTCGTGGCCGCCGAGGCGGTTCGGCAGTTCGGCGAGGCGGGAGAGCACCGCCCACGGGGCGTCGTCGCGCCAGGCGCGGCCGAGCGCGCGGTCGAGGTCCGTCTCCGTCATGGCTCCCGATCCGAGCGCCGGCCGGAAAAGAATCATGAACGATAAGTCTTACCTCGGGACTGCCCCTAGGGTCGGTCATGAGTTCGGTATCGGAGCGCTCGGAGATAGACACCGAGTACAAGTGGGACCTAGAGAGCGTGTACGCGACCGACGACGAGTGGGAGTCGACCTACGAGGACGTCGCCGAGCGCGTCGAGGGGCTGTCGGCCTACGAGGGCCGCGTCGCCGACGACGGCGGGACGCTGCTCGAAGTCCTCGAACTGCGCGACGAGATCATGCGCGACGTGTCGAAGGTGTACGCCTACGCCCGCATGCGCCGGGACGAGGACACCCGCGATCGGGAGTATCAGGCGCTCACCGCCCGGGCGCAGTCGCTACACGCCGATTCCGCTAGCGCGGCGAGTTTCATCGAGCCGGAGGTCCAGACCCTCTCGCGCGAGGGGCTCGACGAGATGGTCGCGTCGACCGACGGCCTCGACCGCTACGACCACTACCTCGATGACGTCCTCCGGATGAAAGAACACACCCGCTCCGCGGAGGTCGAGGAGCTCCTCGCCGAGCTCGGCGAGGTCACCCACGGCACGGGCGAGGTGTACGACATGCTGACGAACGCCGACATGGGGTTCCCCGCCGTGGAGGACCCCGACGGCGAGACCGTCGAGATCACCCTCAGCAACTTCACGAAGCTTCAGAAGAACCCCGACCGCGAGTTCCGCCGCGGGGTGTACGAGCGGTTCTTCGACGAGTGGGGCGAGGTGCGAAACGCCGTCGGCGCGGCGTACAAGAACAGCGTGAAGGCCGACGTGAAGGAAGCTCGCGCCCGCAACTACGACACCGCCCGCGAGGCGGCGCTCGACGGTCCCAACATCCCCGTCGACGTGTACGACAACCTCGTCGACACCGCGCGGGGGAACCTCGACACGCTCCACCGCCACGCCGAACTCAAGCGCGAGGCGCTCGGCGTCGACGAACTCCGGATGTGGGACCTCTACATGCCCATGACCGAGTCCGAGAGCCCGGACGTCGAGTACGAAGAGGCCAAAGAGCACATCGTCGAGGCGCTCGGCGCGCTCGGCGAGGACTACCGGTCCCGTGTCGCCGACGGGCTGGAGTCGCGCTGGGTCGACGTGTACGAGAACGAGGGGAAACAGGCCGGTGCGTACTCCGGCGGCACGTACGACACCCAGCCGTTCATCCTGATGAACTACCAGGACGACATCTCCTCGATGTACACGCTTGCCCACGAACTGGGCCACTCGCTGCACTCCCAGTACACGAGCGAGGAGCAGCCCTACGTGTACAGTGACTACGAGATCTTCGTGGCCGAGGTCGCGAGCACGGTCAACGAGGCGCTGCTGACCCATCACCTCCTCGACACCGTCGAGGACCCCGAGTTCCGCCGGCACGTCCTCAACGAGTACCTCGAACGCTTCCGGTCGACGCTGTACCGCCAGACCATGTTCGCCGACTTCGAGCACCGCGTCCACGAGCTCGAAGAGGCGGGCGAGGCGCTCACTCCCGACCGACTCGACGAACTGTTCCGCGACCTCAAGACGGAGTTCTACGACCCCGCGGTCGTCGACGACCGCATCGCCCGCGAGTGGATGCGCATCCCGCATTTCTACCGGGCGTACTACGTGTTCCAGTACTCGACGGGCATCAGCGCCGCCGTCGCGCTCGCCCAGGGCATCCTGGAGGAGGGCGAGCCGGCCACGCAGCGCTACATCGAGTTCCTCCAGCGCGGCTCCCGCGAGTACCCGCTTGACCTGCTCCGCCACGCCGGCGTCGACATGTCCTCGCCGGAGCCGGTCCAGCGAGCGCTCGATGAGTACGACGAGCACTTAGACGAGATGGCGTCGCTGATCTGACGCCAGTGTCGGCACCGATCCGGCTCCAGTATCGACCGCGACCCAAAGGCACATTTATGGAGCGTTTCCTAATCGTTTGTAACTGATGTCACGCAGCCCCTCGCTCCCCGACAGACCCCGCCTCGACCTCGACCCCGAGATGAGCGACGAGGAGCGCATCGAAGCGCTCCGCGAGCATTTCGCGGAGATCGTCGACGTCCACGACGAGTTGACCGAACAGCTAGACGCCGCCGACGCCCGCCGGCAGGAACTGCGTGCCGACGTCGACAAGCTGGAGCGCGAGAACGAGAAGCTCAAGACGTCGTCGCTGTACGTCGCCACCGTCGAAGAGGTCTCGGACGACGAGATCGTCGTCAAACAGCACGGCAACAACCAGGAGGTCCTCACCGAGGTCTCCCCGCGGATGCAGGACACGCTAGAGGCCGGCGACCGCGTCGCCGTCAACGACTCCTTCAGCGTCCAGACGATCCTCGACAACGAGACCGACGCCCGCGCACAGGCGATGGAGATCGACGAGAGCCCCGACGTCCGCTACGAGGACATCGGGGGCATCGACGAGCAGGTGATGGAGGTCCGCGAAGCCGTCGAGGAACCGCTCGTCCGTCCCGAGCAGTTCGCGGAGGCCGGCATCGAGCCGCCGAGCGGCGTCCTCCTGCACGGCCCGCCGGGCACCGGGAAGACGATGCTGGCGAAGGCCGTCGCGAACGAGACCGACGCCACCTTCATCAAGATGGCCGGCTCCGAGCTCGTCCGGAAGTTCATCGGCGAGGGGTCGCGGCTCGTCCGCGACCTGTTCGAACTCGCCTCCGAGCGCCAGCCGTCTATCATCTTCATCGACGAGATAGACGCGATCGCGGCCAAACGCACCGAGAGCAAGACCTCCGGCGACGCCGAGGTCCAGCGCACCATGATGCAGTTGCTCTCGGAGATGGACGGCTTCGAGGACCGCGGCAACATCCGCATCATCGCCGCCACCAACCGCTTCGACATGCTCGACCGCGCGATCCTCCGCCCCG
>PXSA01000027.1 GCA_003023565.1 Halobacteriales archaeon QS_9_68_17 | reverse complement strand
CGTCTCGCCGATGGCCCGGCCCAGCGCCAGGATGGTCCCGGTGAGGATGCCCGGCATCGACTCCGGCAGCACGACGTTTCTGATCGTCTGCCACCGGGTCGCGCCCATCCCGTAAGACGCCTGCCGCATCGAGTCCGGGACGGACTGGATCGCCTCCTGCGCCGAGACGATGACGATGGGCAGAACGAGCAGCGAGACGGTGAAGCCGGCGACCAGCAGGGTCCCGTAGCCCAGCGAGACGAACTGGACGAACAGCCCCAGACCGAGCAGGCCGTACACGACGGAGGGGACCCCGGCGAGGTTCGCGATGTTGAGCTGGATGAACCGCGTGAGGCGGTTGTCGGGCGCGTACTCCTCCAGATACACTGCCGCGCCGATGCCCAGCGGGAACGTGATGAGCGCGATGAGCAGCATCAGGAAGATCGACCCGACGAGTGCCGGGAAGATCCCGGCTACCTCCGGCGACGGGTGCGGCGGGTTGGTGAGGAACTGCCAGTCGAGCCAGCCGACGGCGTCGGCGGCGACGTAGACGAGCAACACCGCGAGCGCGACGATGCCCAGCAGAGTCGCCCCGAGCGTCAGGTACTCGAACGCGACGTCTTTCGCGCGACTGACCGGTTCGAACTCCGTCCGTTCGCCCGTATCGGTCGCCATTATCGGTACTCCTCCCTGTAGCGTGCGGCGATCCATTCACTGACGAGATTCATCGCGAAGGTGATGACGAACAGCGTGAGGCCGACCGCGAACAGGCTCTTGTAGGCGAGCGACTGGCCGGTGACGTCGCTCGCGCCCAGTTGAACCATCGCCGCGGTCATCGTCTGGATGGAGTTGAGGAAGACGCCCGCGGGGTCGGTCAGGTCGACGAGCAATGGCCCGCGACAGCGCGAGGATGTACGACGAGGCGATGCCCGACATCGACGCCGGGACGACGACGCTCGTCGAGACGGTGAACTTCGTCGCGCCGAGGCCGTAGCTCGCGTTACGGAGCGAGTCCGGCACGGCGCTCATCGCGTCTTCGCTGATCGACGAGACCATCGGGATGATCATGATGCCGACGATGATCGACGCCGAGAGCGCGTTGAACGTATCGATAGCCGGGAAGACGACGCTCAGTGCCGGCGTGATGTAGACGAGCGCGAAGTAGCCGTACACGACCGTCGGGACGCCGGCGAGGACTTCGAGCGCCGGTTTCAGTATCGAGCGCGTCCGGTCGCTCGCGTACTCGCTCAGGTAGACCGCGGTCAGCAGTCCGACGGGCAGCGCGAGGGCCGCGGAGCCGAACGTGACGACGAGCGTCCCGGAGACGAGCGGAAGCACGCCGAACTGCACCGGGTCGTTCGCAGGGCTCCACCTGGTTCCCGTGAGGAACTCGACGGGCGAGACCTCCGAGAAGAACGCCACCGAGTCGCTCAACAGCGTCAGGAGGATACCGATAGTCGTGAGAACCGAGAGCAACGCGCAGGCCAGAAACGCCATCCTCACTACGAACTCGCGTCCGGTTCGCCCGTCGTCTCGCGACAGGTCGGGTGTGCCCGCGTTACTCATCCCCGCACCTCGCCGTCGTGGTTTGCGGTCATCCTTCGACGTCCTCGACGGCTTCTTCGAGTCTGTTCAGGTTCTCGTCGCGCGTCCCCTCGGTGATCGGCACGTAGCCGACGTCGGAGACGAGGTCGGTCGCCGCCTTCTCGATGTAGAACCGGACGAAGTCGCGGACGGTGTCGTTGGCCAGCGACTCCTTCGACGCGTACGTGAACAGCGGTCGAGAGAGCGGCCGGTACGTGCCTTCCTTCGCCGTCTCCAGCGACGGCTCGACGCAGCCCTCGCCGTCGTCGATCGCCACCGCCTTGATCGAGTCGGGGTTCTCGCTGTAGTACGCGAAGCCGAAGTACCCCATCGCGTACTCGTTCCCCTGAACGCCGCGGACAATGGTGCGGTCCTTCTCGGTCGCGGAGTAGTCGCCGCGGTGGTTCGCCCCCTCGCCGATGACCGTCTCGCGGAAGTAGTCGAACGTCCCGCTGACGGTCGCCGCGCCGAAGAGTTCGAACTCCTCGTCCGGCCAATCGTCCCGGACGTCGCTCCACGTCTCGGCCCCGTCGGCCTCCCAGATCCGGCGGAGCTCGTCGACGGTCACGCAGTCGACCCAGTCCGCCTCCGGGTTGACGACGACTGTCAACGCGTCCGTCCCGACGACGAACTCGACGGGCTCGGTCCCGTTGTCCGCGCACTGCTGGACCTCCTCGTCGGCGATGGGCCGACTGGCGTTGTTGAGGTCGGTCATCCCGGGACAAAAGAAGTTCGAGAACCCGCCGCCGCTGCCGGTCTTGCTGATAGAGACGTTCACCGTCGGGTTCCGTTGCGTGTAGTCGGAGGCGATCGCCTCGACGATCGGAAACACCGTGCTGCTACCCGCGACGTTTACCTGCCTGTTCTCGTCTCCCAACACGCGGGCGCACCCGGTGAAGCCGGCAGCGCCCGCCGCTCCCGCCGCCAGAAATCCCCGCCTGGAGAAGCGAGGCGGTCGACGTGACGTGTCTTCCGGCATCACCCGAAGGTGAGTAGATGGGCGATAAATACCCTACTATGATAGCTATATAGTACTATGTACGTCTCTGATCCGGATGGGATTCTCGGCCATGACCCGGACCGCGAGACTACCGCCGCTTGGCGCATTCGTGCTGGAGATATGCGTCTCCAGTGAAAACGACGATCGCCATCTTTCCGTATTCACGGCGGTGATGAGACCGCTCACTGGGTACCGAGCTGCCCCGATATCCGTCCGGCCCCTCGCGAGTATATAGAAACGATCGGTTTTATAGTGAGGTATGCGTAGGTCACGATATGGAGACCCGCAAGGTTCAGGTCACCGGCGGATCGACGTACACCGTCTCTCTTCCGAAGTCGTGGGCGACCGACAACGGCATCAGCGCCGGGAGCGAAGTCGAGTTCTACCCCGAGGAAGACTCGCTCCTGCTGACGCCGCGGAGCGTCAGCGAGCGCACCGAGGGGACGCTCGACGTCTCGGACCTGAAGGGCGAACAGCTCACCCGGGCAGTGATGACGATGTACGTCAGCGGGTTCGACATCATCGCGCTGGAGGCGAGTCGCATCTCGACGGACCAGCGCCGCGCCATCCGCGACGCCGTCCAGGGGCTCGTCGGCGTCGAGGTGCTCGAAGAGACGAGCGAGCGCGTCGTCCTGCAGGACCTGCTCGACTCCTCGGAGTTATCGATCGAGAACGCCGTCACGCGCATGCGGCTCATTTCGCGGTCGATGCTCGAAGACGCCGTGACGGCACTGGTTCAAAACGACCACGACCTCGCGCGCGACGTGATCGAACGCGACGACGACGTCGACCGCCTCTGGTTCGTCGTCTCGCGTATCTTCCGCGCGACGCTTCGCTCCCCCCGCGCCGCGAAGGAACTCGGCCTCCCCCGCGAGGTGTGTTTCGACTACCACTCCAGCGCCCGTCAACTGGAGCGGATCGCCGACCACGCCGCGAAGGTCGCCCACCTCGGCCTCGACCTCGACGAGGTCCCCGACGGCGTCGCCGACGGCCTCCAGGCGACCCACGAGGACACCTCGGCCGTGATCAACAGGGCGATGGACGCGCTGTTCATGGACGACCCCGATCGGGCGACCGACCTCGCCAACGAGGCCCGCGAGTCGATCCTCGACATCGACGAGCACACCGGCGACCTGCGGGAACTCCTCCGCGACCTCAACCCCGCCGAGGCGCAACTGCTCGGCCTCGTCGTCGACTCGCTCTCCCGGAGCGCCGACTACGGCGGCAACATCGCGGAGACGGCGTTACAGAAGGCCGCGCCACGGCCCTGAAAGCCCTTGCGAGCGCCTGGCGGCGCTCGCTGCGCCCTTTCAATGTCCTCCACGACGCCCTCGGCTCCGCCTCGGGCGTCGGTCCAGGCAGCTAGCTTGCGCGAGCGCCGGCGGTAGCCGGCGCACGCTTCGAGTGCCTGCCCTTCCCCGTCTGCTGACGTCGCTCGCGTACGCCAGCGCGGCCACTGTGAGTAACGGTCGAGAGTGTCAGACAGGATCGCCGCTACGAACAGCTGCCGCTCAGAGGCGGAGGCGTCGAGAGGGAAGAACCGGCGCAGTTACTCGTCGTCGACGAGGACGGCGTTGACCTGACCCGTCTGCCCGGGGCGGGAGGTGACGCGAGCGCGGCCCTCGGGGGTCTCGATGATAGCGCCCTTCGTGACGATGTTCCGGCGCACGTAGTTCGGGTTGCTCGGGTTCTCGACGACGTCCCGGATCTCGGCCTCGACCGTCTCGCCGTCGGCGGCGACCTGCGCGACGTTCGTCGCGAGGGCGCGGGTCTTGGTCGTGTTGCCGCGGGCGTCGGTCGTCTTCAGGTTCGGTTCGCCGACCTGCGTCTCGGTCGGGTGGCGACCGAGCTGGTGCTTCTTGCGGTCGGAGTTGGGTCGGAGTCGGCCGCCCGTACGCTTGCGAGTGGAGCGTCCCTGGTCTGTCATACCCGATACGAGACTCAGCAGCTACTTGAATCGCACGACTTCCCCGTCGACGAACCGGTAGCTTTACCCCGACGGTGACGGGTGCTGGTAGCGATGAGCCTTCGGACGGCAGTCGCCGCGCCGTTTCGCCAGCGGGGAGTCGAGCGGATGGGAGAGAACGAGTTCGTCGTCGCGCTGTCGCTGGACCGGGACTGGTTCTCCCCCGACCAGGCCAAGCGACTGATAAACGTGGCGACGGGGCGGGGGCTGCTCGAACGGGACGACGGCGACGTGGTCACGCGGTTCGACGCCGACGACGTGACCGTCCCCGCGGAGTTCGTCCCCGACGAGTCGGTCCTTCGGGAGCGCTCGACGTTCGAGCAGGTGCTCGACGAGGTAGTCGCCGACGGCGTGGAAAAGCAGGGGGCAGTCGCGGATATCAACCGTCTCCAGGACGAACTCGGCGTGACCGTCGAGGCGGCGGCGGTCGTCTACGCTCGCCGTCGCGGTCTCGACGTGGACGGGGCGGCGGCGTCGGCGCTCGACGGACTCGGCGATTAGCGGTCGAACGGGTCGTCGAGGTACTCCTTCGGGATCGCGTTCCGGACGGTCACCAGCGGGTCGACTACCTGGCTGATCTCCAGACCGCCGACGAGGCTGGAAAAGAGGTGTGCGTCCGTCGGGTCGAACCCGTGCTCGGCGGCGAGTAGTTCCATCGCGTCTAGGTTCGCCGTCTCGCAGGCCTCCTCCATCGTCTCGGCGCTCGCGAGCACCGTCCACTCGTCGGGCGTCTCGACGACCGGTCGATCGATGGACGTCGCCGGGGCCGCGACCACGTCGACGGTCACGTCGATCTCGGTGGCGGTCTCGGCCCCCGTGCCGCACATCTCGCCGTCGGCCATGGCGGCCTTACAGTCGCCCATCGCGAGCATGGCGCCCGCCTGAAACACCGGGAAGTACGCGACGTTCCCGCCCGTGATCGCCGTCGTGTCGAGGTTGCCGCCGTGGTCGTGCGGGATCAGCGTCGAGTACGACTCCGCTGCCGGCGCGACGCCGATGGTACCGATCACCGGTTCGACTGGCACCTCGACCCCGTCGAACGTCACCGCCCCGTCCTCGACCGGGGTGATGCGGGTCCGCGGCGTCTCGATCTCCTCGCGGTCGTGCAGGAGGCCGAATCCGTCGATGGTGACCACCCGGCCGCGGTCCTCAGCGACGCGGACCTCCTCGATCGCTACGCGAAGCACGTCGCCCGGTTCCGCGCCCTCGACGGCGATCGGTCCGGTCGCCGCGTTGACCTCCTCCGGCACCGACTCGACCACGTCGTCCTCGGTCCGGACCGCTCCTTCGAGGCTGTCTCTCGTCTCGATCGTCAGTCGCTCCCCGGGCGTCGCCTCGTACACGCCGTCGAGGTCCGGTGCGAACTCGTAGACGACGCCGTCCTCGTGTGAAACTGTCGTGCGCGCCATGTCGTGGGAACGTTTCGAACGCGACCAGTTAAATGTCGGAGCGCCGGCGAAACCGTCGATCCCCGGCCGGTCCGCCCGCCGCCGTCCAACCGACTGATATAGCGCGACCTCCGAGTGACGACCATGGTCGAAGACAGCGTCGCGGACGGCCGCCGTATCGCCGAACTGCTCGCCTCGGAGGTGGACGGCCGCGTCGACGGTATCCTCGACACGCTGGCCGTCGTCAACCCCGACCGGTCGGTCGAGGGATCACCCGACGGGGAGCGCGCCTACGATATCGAGCGCGCCGTCGACGGGAGCTGGGAGGACGCCCGCACCCGCCACGCGCCCGAGGAGTCCCGTGGCGAGCTACTCGCGGAGGTGTACGTCCACGAGGACAGAGCGCGGGTCGAGTTCCGCGAGGGGCAGGACGCGGCCGCCGAGGTCGCGGGCGAGCGCGGCCTGCGCGTCCGTCCGAAAGCGGTCGAACCGCCGAGGACGCTCGTGTTCGTCGAGAACGGGGCAGAAGTGAAACGCGCCGTGGACGCCGTCGAGGCCGTCACCGAAGCGGTCGCCTAATCGAGCGCCGCGATCACTGCCGGTAGTCGGGCGACGAGTTCGGCGCGGTCGACGTGTGCGTCCGCCGCCGGGTCCGGGGCGGGGCCGTCGGGCGAGACCACCTGTACGACCCGCAGTCCGGCCGCGCTCGCGCCGTGTACGTCGGCCTCGACCTCGTCGCCGACGTACACCGCCTCGCCGGCGGCGGCGTCGAGCGACTCCAGCGCGGCCTCGAAGGCGCGGCCGTCGGGTTTGCCCGCGTCGAGGTCGCCGGTGACGACGACGGCGTCGAACAGGTTCTCCCAGCCGAGGGTCCGCAGTTTATCCCGCTGGGCGCGGACCGGGCCGTTCGTCAGCAGACCCACCCGGTACCGCTCCCGTAGTTCCCGAACCAGACCGGCCGCGCCGTCGACCGGTCGGAGCGCGTCGGCGATAGTGCGCCGATAGGCCCGGGCGAGTTCCGCCGGGTCGGCGTCCGCGTCGCGGTCCGCGAGGAGGTCCGCGAAGATCGGTTCGCGCGTCTCGCCCGTGAGGTTCTCCCTGTGTGCACCGAGATACGCGTCGCGGTCGATGTCGGACGCGCCGGCCGACGCCGTCGCCTCGTTCAGGAGCGTCTGGCGGTGGCGGTCCGGCACCGCCAGCGTGTAATCGAGGTCGAACACGACGGCTCTGGGCGGCATGTGCGGTGTCGTAGGCAAGCCAGCCGCTTCAGTATACCCTGTTGAACTGGCGATTATCTCCGGGGAAAACCAAGTATCGCTTCGCTGCAATCCGCAATGGGAGAGGGGGGTCCGTGAAAGGAACTGAGCGCGTGGAGCTACTGCTGTGCGAACCGGTGTACGGGACGCACAACGGACAGCAGTCGGTGGTGGCGCGACTGCAGGAACTGGACGATGACGACTACATCTCCGACTTCGACGTGGGGATCCGGGGGAAGCGGCTGGATCTCGACGCGGACGACCGGAGTCGTCAGGCGACCGCTACGGCCCGAGAGAAGTACCGACTGTTCGGAGAGCGGGCCGACGAACACGGTTACTGCCTCGAACCGGCGTTCACGAAACGGACCATGCGGACCGAACCCGGCGCGGACCCGAAGGAGGTCGTCGACCGCCCCATCGTGTGTCTCGCCCTGTACGACGACCTCCGGACTGTCCTCCCCTGCGCCGACGGCGACGATGTCTACACCGTCGGGAACGGACTGGACGCGCTCGAAGACCCCGACGCGACGGTCCCGGGCCTCGAAAAGCGGAAGATAGGAACCTTGTAGTACGGCCCCGCGGAAGCGGCGGTATGCACTTTTTCGACCGACTGGCCGACCGTATCGACGCCGTCGACAGCGTCGTGAGCGTCGGTCTCGACCCCGACCCGGACCGACTTCCCGAGCACCTGCGAGACCGCGACATGCCTCGGTGGGCGTTCAACCGCCGGACCATCGACGCGACCCACGAACACGCCGCCGCGTTCAAGCCCAACGCGGCGTTCTACGAGGACCCCGACGGCTGGGCCGCGCTGGCGGAGACCATCGCGTACGCCCACGGAAAGGACGTGCCGGTCCTGCTCGACGCCAAGCGCGCCGACATCGGCAACACGGCGCGCCAGTACGCGAAACTCCTCGACGAGGAGGCCGACGGACCGACCGCCGACGCCATCACCGCGAACCCGTACATGGGCCGGGACTCGCTCGACCCCTTCCTTTCGAACGCCGACCGCGGCGTGTTCGTCCTCTGTCGCACGTCGAACGCCGGCGGCGAGGACATCCAGGACCTCGAACTCGCCTCCGGCGAGGCCGTTTACGAGCGCGTCGCCGCGCTGGCGGACCTGTGGAACGAGCACGGCAACGTCGGCCTCGTCGTCGGCGCGACGACGACCGACGAACTGGAGAGCGTCCGCGAGCAGGTGCCGGACCTCCCGTTTCTCGTGCCGGGCGTCGGCGCGCAGGGCGGCGACGCCGAGGCGGCCGTTGAGCACGGCCTCGCGAACGGCGTCGGCCTCGTCAACTCCTCGCGGGGGATCGTCTTCGCCGGGGAGGAGAGCGAGGCGCGACGCGCCTCGGGCAGTCGACCGGGGGACCCGCGAGACGCCGGCAAGGACTTCGACCGCGCGGCCGGACAGGCGGCGAAGCGCCTGAAGCGGCGGCTGAATCAGTACCGATAACAGCAGTTAGTGGAATGTTTCTGAACATGTATCAGATCGTTACTCGTGTCCTCGACGTGTTCTCCGACGCTGACCTCACACTGGAGCACGACGCGGACGGCGTCGTCGTCTCGAACCACGGCGGCCGACAGGCCGACGGGTCGGTCGCCGCGGTACGCGCTCCTCCGGGCCGAAGCGCCCGGCGGCCGGGAGGGCGTCGAGGCCGTCGCCGGGTCTTCCGCGCGGACCTGGACCTGACGGTGGCGCTCGCGGGCGCGACCGACGTGGACGGGATCGGCCGGTCCGTGCTTCGGGAGCGCCCCGAATCCCGTTAGAACGTCCGTTCGCCGCCGGTCTCGTCGGCCTCGGCCGCGCAGTCGGCGCAGACGCCGACCGAGTCCTCGAAGTGCTGGCGACAGACCATGTTCCCGCACCGGTCACACTGCGCCTGTGCCTCCCGCGACTGGCAGACCTGGCAGAGTCCGCTGATGCTCATACCGCTCGTACCACCGGGAGACGCTTGTAGCTAGGGCGGGAGGCTTACCTGATTCCGGTCCGAACGTGTAGGCGTGTCACGGGCGACCCTTCTCGTCGGACTGTCAGCGGTGTTCGCGGGGTTAGCCGCCGTGCTCGGCATCCTCACGGTGGTGCGGGCGAACCCCTTCGTCCTGATCCTCGCAGTCCCCTTCGCCTTCCTCGCCTACGTGTTCTGGTATCAGGGCACCGGCAAACTGGCCGAGCAGGCGCGGCGGCGCTCCGGCCCCGAGTACCAGCGGTCCCGCGACGCCGGGTTCGGCGCTGGCGCGCGGCGGGCCGCCGAGGAGAGCAGGCGTCGCCGCGAGGCGCGCCAGCGATACGAGGCCCGCGAGCGGCGGGGGCGGCGGAACTCCCGGCGCGCCCGCGGCGGCGGCAGACGCGGGTTCGCCCCGCGATCGTCCTCCGGGCCGAGCGAGCGCGAGGCCTACGAGATACTCGACCTCGACCCCGACGCCGGCGAGGACCGCGTGCGCCGGGCCTACCGCGAGAAGGTGAAGGAGGTCCACCCGGACGCGGAGGGCGGCGACGAGGAACGGTTCAAGCGGGTGACGGCCGCCTACGACCGACTGACCGAAGACGACGCCCGTGCGGACGCCGCACGGAACGGATAGGCGCGGATACGGTCGTCGCCGGGCGGACGCGGGGACGCCAGCACGCCCGGAGTGAGCCGTGTTATCGGGTGACGCGAAGGTTTTTGTCTATCGTGGCCCAACCGAGGCGTATGAGCCCCGACCGGGCCGTTCTGGAGCAGGCCCTGGACCGCGGCGAGCGGGAAGGCGGTAACGTCGAATTCAAGGAACGCCTCACCAAGGACCTCCACCTCTCCGAAGGCCGTCTGGAGAGCCTCGCGGCGCAACTGCGCCACCGCGTGCTCTCCGGCGACGGCGAGGCGACGTACGTCGTCGGCGTCACGGACGACGGCGGCCTCGCCGGCATCGCCCCCGACGAGTTCTCCGAGTCGATGGACGTGCTGAGCCTGCTTGCCGAGGAGGCCGGCGCGCACATCGAGGACGTCCAGACGTGGGGCGTCGACGGCGACGACGGCGCGGCCGACCAGGGCATCGTCGGCGTCGCGACCGTTTGCGAGGGGGCGATGCTCGACACGGACGACGAGCACATCGTCATCGGCACCGCCGGCCACGTCGACCACGGCAAGTCCACGCTGGTCGGCAGCCTCGTCACCGGGCAGGCCGACGACGGCGAGGGGAGCACCCGCGGCTACCTCGACGTCCAGCCCCACGAGGTCGAGCGGGGCCTCTCGGCCGACCTCTCCTACGGCGTCTACGGCTTCGACGGCGACGGCCCGGTCCGCATGGACAACCCGCACCGCAAGTCCGACCGCGCCCGCGTGGTCGAGGAGTCCGAGCGCCTGGTCTCGTTCGTCGACACCGTCGGCCACGAGCCGTGGCTCCGCACGACGATCCGCGGCCTCGTCGGGCAGAAACTCGACTACGGCCTGCTCACCGTCGCGGCCGACGACGGCCCGACGAAGACGACCCGGGAGCACCTCGGCGTCCTGCTCGCGACGGAACTGCCGACCATCGTCGCCGTCACGAAGGCCGACGCCGTCTCGGACGAGCGCCTCGCCGAGGTCGAACGCGAGGTCGAGCGCATGCTCCGCGACGTCGACCGGACGCCCCTGCTGGTGAACCGACACGGGGTCGACGCCGCGGTCAAGGAGATCGGCGACTCCGTCGTCCCGGTCCTCGCAACCAGCGCCGTCACGAAGGAGGGGTTAGACCGACTGGACGAACTGTTCGAGCGTCTCCCCAAGACCGCCGGCACGGACGGCGACTTCCGGATGTACATCGACCGCACGTACGCCGTCACCGGTGTCGGCGCGGTCGCCTCGGGCACCATCATGTCCGGCGAGGTCGAGGCGGGCGACGAGCTCCTGCTCGGCCCGATGCCCGATGGCGCGTTCCGCGAGGTGGAGGTGCGCTCCATCGAGATGCACTACCACCGCGTCGACACGGCGAAGGCCGGCCGCATCGTCGGCATCGCGCTCAAGGGCGTCCGCGAGGCCGACATCGAGCGCGGGATGGTACTGCTCCCCCGCGAGGCGGACCCCGAACCGGTCCGCGAGTTCGAGGCCGAGGTGATGGTGCTCAACCACCCCACCCGCATCGGGGACGGCTACGAGCCCGTGGTCCACCTCGAAACCGTGAGCGAGGCCGCCGCGTTCTACCCCGAGGGCGGCCAGTTGCTCCCCGGCGACAAGGGGAACGTCACGGTCCGGTTCAAGTTCCGCCCGTACCTCGTCGAGGAGGGTCAGCGGTTCGTCTTCCGCGAGGGGCGGTCGAAAGGCGTCGGGACCGTCACGGACGTAAACTCCTGATCGCCGGGCGGCCGGGTCCCGCGGTGCTCGTCCTCGGTATGGTCGGCGCTGTTCCTGGGGCTACGTCAGCTACCGCGCCGGCACGAAGCGCCTGGCGTCGGGGCTGGACGGGAACTGCCGCGGTCCCGCGCGCCGTGGCTCTACCGCCGACGGCGGAGCGCATCGATCGGATGGTCGACCGCGCCGACCGAGCGGCGACGCGGACCCCGGCCCGGTAGCGCGACGGGGACGCATGCCGACGGATCCGCTGTCGGACGCCGCGATCGGTGGCTGTCCGGTGCCGATATCACCGATCTATATAGCCGTCGGTACACTATATCTATCGGTACCAAAATGTTCATACTGGAGTATAGGAAACGTCCGAATATGAGCTCGGAGCCGGAGGCGGTCGACGACCGGCCGGTAGCAATGGGCGACGTGATGGAGTACAGGAACTATCTGAATATAAACCCGGAGCCGGTCGACGACCGGCCGGTAGCGACGGGCGACGTGATGGCGGCGATCGACGAGATAGATGGTCGCCCGCACCTCGTCATCGCCGACGCCGCGCGGGACGACGCCTGGCTTTCGACGACGGAGTCGAACGCCGTCACGCTACCCGACTGGCGGTAGGTCGCGGTCCGGTATCGCGGGCGGCGGGACCGACTACCCCCGCCACGGCGGTGTCACGAGGTCGCGGAGCGAATCGAGGCGGTAGTCGGGAACCGGGTCGGGGTCGGACCCGTCCGAGAGCCACGCCGAGCGGACGCCCGCCGCGTGCGCGCCGGGCACGTCGGTCGACAGCGAGTTGCCGACGTGGACGGCCCGCTCCGGCGTCGCGTCCAGCAGGTCGAGCGCGTGGTGGTAGGGGTCGGGCTTCGGCTTCCGCGGCGCGTCGTAGCCCGCGTGGACGACTGCCTCGAACGCGTCGCGGAAAGGTAGCGTCGATAGCTTCTCCGACTGCATCCCCGGCGCGCCGTTCGTGAGGACGGCGAGGCGGTGGTCCGCGGCGAGCGCCTCGACCGCCTCGCCCGCGCCCGGCAGCGCCCGGACGTTCGCGTGGTCGCGCTCGGCGGCGTAGGCGTCGGCCACCGCGCGGCCCACCTCGGGGTCGCGGCCGCGGTCCTCGGCGATGGCGGCGAAGCACTCACGCCGGAGGTCGACCATCGAGTCGGTCCGCTGCATGAACTCCACGTAGCGGGCGTAGTACTCGCTCGCCTCGAAGAAGCGGTCGACGCCGACGTCGTCGAACGCGGCGGCGAGCAGTTCCTCGCCGCTCCGGCGGTACTCACAGAGCGTGTCGTCGAGGTCGAACAGGACGGTGTCGACGGCGGTCATCGGGCGGACCGAGGGAGCGAGACGAGAAAAATCGGACGGACTCAGGTCGCTTCGTACCCGGCGTCGGTGCGCTCGGCGAGACCGAACAGCGCCGCCCACTCCAGCAGGCGCTCCACGCGCTCCGCCCAGTCGTCCTCCCACGTCTTCGGGTTGCGGTGGCGCTCCCACTGCGGGACGGTGGGGCGGAACTGCTCGAACGCCTCGGCGGCGGTGAGCGGGTGGTCCGAGAGCAGCGACACCACCTCCGCCGCGCCGAAGACGCGGTCGCGGAACGACGCGGCGAGCGCCTCGCGGTCGACCTCTCGATCGGTCCGGGCGTACCCGGCGTCGGTCTCCTCGGCCAGTTCCAGCGCCCGGAGGAAGGTGAGCCACGTCCGGGCTGTCTCGCGGTCGGGGACGTCGGTCCGGCGCTGGAGCCGAGCGCAGCAGTCGTCCTCGGACCCCGGCACCAGCGGGACCGCGCGCCGGGCGTCGTCGAGGAAACCGAGCGAGTCGGGGACCGGTGGTATCTCCTTGAATCTCACGCCGGTCACCCGGTCAGAGGTCGAAGCTGTCGGCGAGCAGGTCCACGTTTCGCTCGCCGAGGACGTGCGTCTCGCCGCCGACGACGTCTATCGTCACCTGCGCCGGGGCGAAGACGGTTTCGGGCACGTCGTAGAACTCCCAGTCGTGGCCCTCGAATATCTCCGCGAACGGCGTGCCGTACTCGTCCGTCGCGGTCGAGGGCACCTCGTCGAAGCGGTCGAACTCCTCTTCGACGACGAGGTGGACCTGCCCGCCGTAGGCCAGCGCGTCGTTCGTCCGGCCGATAGCGGCCTCCTCCCCGTCGGCGACGGGCGGCATCGGGGCGCTCCCGCTGGCGGTGACGACGTCGAGCGAGTCGTAGCCGAGTTCCGAGAGGCGGAAAACGGCGAGTTCGGCGGCGCGGGCGGCCATCGCGACGCTCCCGACGACGCTGGCGGTGGGGAAGGCCGCGAGGAAGACGCCGTTCGGTTCGACCTCGGCGAGTTCTGCGACGTGCTCGACGACCGCCTCGTCGGGGTACTCGCCGGTTTCGACGGCCAGCACCGCGAAGTCGAAGGCGTCGTGGTAGCCGATCCGGCGGTACTCGTCCTCCTCGGCGACCAGGGCGCGGGCGGGGCCGCTCCCCAGGCCCTCGAAGTCGTCGACGCTGACCTCCCACCCCGCTTTCTGGGAGCCGAGCAGGGCGAGGGCCGGGTGGTCGGTCGACAGTTCCACGTGGGGCAGCGGCGCGCCGGCCAGTTCGTCCATCCGCGTCTGGACGGTCGCCAGCCCCGCCGTCTGGATCTCGCCGAGCAGCAGTCCGGCCTCGATGCCGCCGGAGACGTCGATGCCGAAATCGAGCACCGTCGCCTCGTTGTCGAGTTCGTACGCCCCGATGCCGAGTTCCTCGGCGAAGTCGATGGCCTCGTCGACGAGTTCGATGGCCATCCGGTTGAGACTCTCCATGTGCCGGGGAACGAACCCGCGGCACAAGGGGGTTTTCAGTCGTCGCAGGCGGCGGTGGCGTCGCACCGAGCCGCTGAGCCGCGTCCGCCAGCGGAGACGCTTCCGCATCGCCGGCGACCGGAAGCGACGGTCGTTTCCGACCCAAACTCCTTCCATCGGTAAACGGGCTGGAACGCTCGGGTCCGACGGAACCAGGTCGCGGTCTATGCGGTCGCCGTGCTGGTGGCGATCGCCGTCGGTCGGCCGGCGGCGGGATCGGCCGCCGAGCGGTTCATCGAACCGGAACTCGCGTCTTGCTGCACGTCACCTTCCTCGGGATCCTGTCCGTCCGGACCTGCCGCGCGTTCGCGAACGACCGGTTCACGGCGGCGGCGCTCGGGACGAACTCCCCCGTGGTCCCGGTCGTCGCCCGAGGGCTGACCCGGTTCCTGCCGTCGGCTCCGGTCGGCCTCGTCGGCGCGTTCACGGTGTTGTTGACGCCGTGTATCGACCACGTGGTCACCTTCACCGAACTCGCCGGCGGGGACGCCGAGCGGGTCACTGCGGCGACGCCGGCGTTGGTGGTCCAGTTAGTTTTGCTCCCGTCGTACCTCTGGCTGTTCACGGGTCGCAGATAGCCGATATCGTCGAGGCCGGTCCCTTCGTGGAGGCGTTCCCGACGACCATCGCGCTCCCGCTGACGCTCGCGGGGCGACCGAGGCCTGGGCGGAGCGGTCCGCCGCGGGCGAGCGCTGGCAAACGGCGATGGGGTGGCTCCCGGTCCCGATGCTCGGGGTGAACGCTGTTCGTCGTTATCGCCTCGCAGTTACCGTGGGTCCGGGCGTCGGTCGACCAGATCGCGGCCGTCGTGCCGGTGTCGGTCGCCTTCCTCGTCGTGATGGCGCTGCCCGGGCGCGTCGCGACCGGCGCGGCCTGAACGCGGCGGTCATCTCCGGCGGCGTCGACCTCGCCGACAGCGTCCACGACGAGGTGGTCGACGCGCTCCGCGAGGAGGGCATCGACATCGCCGACCGAGCGCCGCGGCGGATCTCTCCGGACGACATCGGCGACGCGGACTATCTCGTGACGATAGGGTGTTCCGCGGACCAGTCCACGCCGGACGGGTGGGCCGGTGAGAGCCGTGTGTAGGACCTCGACACGGACGGAACGGGCGAGCAACTGGCGGAGATCGACCGGCGCGTCGGAGAGCTGTTCGACGGGATCGAGGCCGAGCGGGACGGGGAGTGACTACTCCCGGTCGCCGCGCGCTTCTCGGCCGAGTTCCTCCTCGACGGCCCCGACCTTCGCCGCCGCGGAGCGCTCTTTCGTCCGCTTGTCGTCCATTTTCAGGAACGTGCTGACGCGGTCGCCGTCGACCGCCTCGTGGGCGGCCTCGGCGGCGGCGAACACCTCGCTCGCCTCCTCCGCCTCGATGACGGTGCCCATCGGGTTCGTCTCGTAGGTCACGTCGAACCCCTCCAGGGCCTCGACGGCCTTGGCTACCTCGCTCGCCATGCTGTCCTCGATGACCGGTGCGACCGACAGCAGCGCGACAGTCGTCATGGGCGGGCAGTCGGGCGCGAGCGTCAAAGCGGTTGCCGTCGCGCCGGCGCTCGGTCCGAGCGGTCGGCCCTCACGCGGGGTAAACACCTTCGGCCCCCACCGCGTCACGCGGGCCGTCCTGCCGTCGATTCGCGAGCGCGGCGACGGAACGACAATCAATATCTCCAGCGTCTACGGCCGCACGGCGATGCTCGGACAGGGCGCGTACTGCGGGTCGAAGTTCGCGCTCGAAGCGCCCTCGGACACGCTCCGTGGGGGACTGGTGAACACCGGAATCGACGTGGTGCTGGTCGAACCCGGTCCCGTCGAGACGGACTTCGGGAACGTCGCGCTCGCCCGCAAGAACGACCTCGAACGCACGAGCGCGTGCGAGTGGTTTCGTACAACATGTACGACAACCGGAAAGCGGTCGACAGAGCGCCGGGACTCGTCCAGCCCGAGGACGTGGCCGAAGCCGTCGTCCGCGCCGCCTCGGCCGCGGAGCCGGACGCGCGGCATCTCGTCGGCCCGGCGGCCAAACCCGTGCCGCTGCCGAACCTCGTCCCGGACAGGCTGTGGGACCGGGCCATGGGGTTGTACAGCGGGTGTTCTGACAGGGGTCGGCGCACGCTGGCGGCGAATCCGTCCCGCGACCCGCGAGGATACGCGTCGCTCGTCGACACGCACGGCGGTCGCTCGCCGTTGTCGTTCGCGAGAGAAATGCGCTGGCGGGGATTTGAACCACGGTCGTTCCCGTTCGCTCGCGACGCTCGCTCACCTTCCACTCCCTGCTTCAAATCCTCCGGGCGATCTCGTCTCGCAACCGCATCTCGTGACGCTACGCGTCACTCGTCGGATTGCGTCGACAGAAATGCGCTGGCGGGGAGTTGAACTCGTCGAGACTCGCTGCGCTCGTCTCGTCTGCTCAGATCCGCCGAACGACTTCCTCGCTCACGGAAGGCGAGCGACACGCACGGCGGTCGCTCGCCGTTGTCGTTCGCGAGAGAAATGCGCTGGCGGGGATTTGAACCCCGGTTGTGACCATGGCAAGGTCACGTGATACCGCTACACTACCAGCGCTCTACGGTCAGAAATACGAGATAGGGGCATATAAATGTAGCCAACTCGTCAGACGATCACTCGACGGCGGCGGTGTCGAGATACACGCCGCCGCGGAAGTAGTCGACGCCGATGGCCGCGATGACGAGACTCCCCGCGGCATTGAGGAGGCCGACGAACAGCGTGAAGTCGCCGGCACGGACCATCGGGACCGCGTTGAGGAGCATCCCGAGCGCGAGCAGCAGGTCCCCGACGCCGGCGAACCGATACCACGGTGCCGTCGACCCGGTGAGCGGGAGGTACTCGCGGACGCCGGCGACGACGAACGCCACGCCGGCGAGAAAGAGACACAACAGGGCGGCGACGGTGCCGTCGACGTGCCCGGGGACCCCGGCGAGAGACACCAAGACGGCCAGGGCCAGGACCAGCGCCGTGCCGAAAACGGCGAGCCAACTGTGTTGCACGGGAACCGTTTCGGGCGAAATTGTTATATTGTTTACTGTGAGAACGTCCCGGCGTTCGAATCGACGTACCCCCACAACGTCATTCGCGTCGCGCGCGGACACGGGAGATCACGTGGTCGCTCCTCGGGCGACCGATGGTCGGGCGCGCGTTCGAGGAACCCCGCTTGCGGCCGGGGCTCTGCGGCTTCGTCGAGGCGAGAGCCGGATTCGGCGAGCGCATTCAGGATCCCGCTTATCGGGCGATGGGACGACGTGACGGTGGCGTCGTCCCGTCCGACTTCCACCGCGGCGGGCGTCCTCGGAGTCGGTCACCGAACGGCCGACGCTTCGCGAGTTCGGGTGATACAGGTTCTGTGGCCTCGGAGCACGGGTAGCGGGGGACCCTGGGTCGGAGCGACGGCGTAAACTTCGACCCCGACATCCCGGAAACATTTAGTCCCGTTCGTTGAGAGCGACAGTCGAATGATCGCCCTCGCGAACCCGACGCTCGGCGAGGAGGAACTCGACCGGATCGCCGCGGTGTTCGACCGTGGTCGACTGGCCCGTGGCCCTGAAGTCGACGCGTTCGAGTCCGAGTTCGCGTCGGTCTGCGGAGCGTCGCACGGCGTCGCGACTGCGAACGGCACCGCTGCCCTCCACGCAGCGCTCGAAGCACTGGGCCTCGGACCCGACGACCGAGTCGCGGTCCCGACCTTCTCGTTTATCGCCAGCGCGAACGCCGTCCGCTGGTGCGGCGCGGAACCGACCTTCGTCGACGTCCGCGCGGGCACGTACGCGCTGGACCTCGACGCCCTCGACGGACGTCTGCGGGGCGGCGAGCCGATCGACGCCGTCATAGCCGTTCACCCGTTCGGGCTCCCCTGCGACGTCGGGCGGCTGCTGGACCTCGCCGAGGAGTACGGGTTCGCGGTGGTCGAGGACGCGGCGCAGGCCCACGGCGCGGCGTCCGAGGGACGTCCGGTGGGATCGTTCGGCGACGCCGCGTGCTTCTCCTTTTTCGCGACGAAGAACGTGACCACCGGCGAGGGAGGGATGGTCGTCACCGACCGCGGGGACGTGGCAGACCGCGCCCGGTCGTTCATCGAACACGGGCGGACCGAGGAAGGGTACGCCGAGCTCGGCCACAACTTCTGCATGTCGGAGATCGCCGCTGCCGTCGGCCGGGCGCAACTCGAGAAACTGCCGGACTACAACGACGCCCGCCGGCGGAACGCTCGGCGTCTCTCCGACGCCCTCCGCGACACCCCCGTCGACCCGCCGTCGGACCCACACGACCGTCGCCACGTCTACCACCAGTACACCATCGAAACGGACGACCGCGATGCGCTCCGTGAGCATCTCGACGCCGACGGCATCCAGACCGGCGCGTACTACGAGACGCCGCTCCACGACCACCCGGCGTTCGACGACCGCGACGTCGGACTCCCGTCCGCGGACAGGCTGAAACGCCGCGTCCTCTCCCTCCCGGTTCACCACGGACTCTCCGACGAGGAGATCGACCGGATCGGCGGTTCCGTGGCCCGGTTCTTCGAGGGCTCCTGACCGACACTCGTAACGCGATGAGACGCTCGCTTGTAGATGTTATTCGCGGAAGAAGCGCCCTGGCGGGGATCTGAACTCGGAAAGACGGTCGCCTCGCTCCGCTCGGTGCTGCGACTTTCCTGTTCAAATCTCCGGGCGACTTCCTCGCTCACGGGAGACGAGCGACACCCACAGCGGTCGCTCGTCGGTGTTGTTCGCGAGAGAAGTGCGCTGGCGGGGATTTGAACCACGGTCGTTCCCGTTCGCTCGCGACGCTCGCTCACCTTCCACTCCCTGCTTCAGATCCGCCGGGCGATTTTGCTGCTCACGAGACGGCGAGCACACGCTACGCGGTGCTCGTCAGGATCGTTCGCAGCAAAAATGCGCTGGCGGGGATTTGAACTCGTCGAGACTCGCTGCGCTCGTCTCGTCTGCTCAGATCCGCCGAACGACTTCCTCGCTCATGGAAGGCGAGCGACACGCACAGCGGTCGCTCGCCGTTATCGTTCGCGAGAGAAGTGCGCTGGCGGGGATTTGAACCCCGGTTGTGACCATGGCAAGGTCACGTGATACCACTACACTACCAGCGCCCGTTGCAACGTTATCTAACCGCCGGATGTCGTATAAGGCTTCCGAAGTCGATCATCTTCGGGACAGCAGACCACGGTACAGGAACACATACGAAAACCGTCGTGAAAGCCCGCGGATAGGCGTGTGAAGGCCACGCAGGCGGGGAACCGATCCGCTATTCTTTTACGACCCCGACGGATAACATCGGCACAGTCTAGTGGCGAGGCGTCGAAGCGTCACGGCATGACCGTCAGCGTACTCGTGCCGTCGTCTCTCGTCCGGGAAGCCGAAGACAAACGCGAGGCGACTCGCAAGGTCGGCTACGTCGCCCGCGCGGCGACGGTGTTCCGGGCGGACCGCCTGACCGTCTTCCCCGATCCGGAAGGCGAGCGCAGGTGGGGCGGCGGGTTCGTCGAACCCGTGCTGCGGTACGCCGCAACGCCCCCGTACCTCCGAAAGGAGGCGTGGGGCAAGCGGGACGAACTGGAGTACGCGGGCGTGTTGCCGCCGCTCCGCGCGGCGTCACAGACCGGCTCCGAACCGGACGGTTCGGGGTCGTTAAGACAGGGGATCGTGACCGAGGTCGGACCTGAAGGGCGCGTTCGGGTCAATTGCGGAACGCAACACCCGGTCTCCCTCGTCGTCCCGCCGAAAATCGAGGTCGACGAGGGGGAGCGCGTGACCATCAGGATCTCTTCGCGAGAGCCGGTCCGTGCGAAGATCGTCGATCGACCCCTTCCGGGGCTTTCGGTCGACCGCGCGGACCTGTCGGCAGCGCTCGGCCGTGAGGACGCCGGCGTCCGAATCGCGACGTCGCGCCACGGTGAACCGCTCACCGTGTCGAGGCTCGGACGGCTGGCCGGACGGGTCGAGGGTGACGGGATGACCGTCGCCTTCGGTTCGCCCGAGAGAGGGCTGCCGGAGATGATAGAGGGCCTGACCGTCGACGACGTCAGGGCCTCCCGGACTCCCGACGAGGGAGCCGTCGAGACCGAAACCGCGGACGGGGCGGACGCCTCGCCCGCAGTCGAACCAGGCGCACCCAGCCGGTTCGACCTCTGGGTCAACGCGATTCCGAATCAGGGCAGCGAGGTCGTGCGAACGGAGGAAGCGACGTTCGCCGCGCTCGGCTGCCTCACACTCACGGAGTGAGACAACAATGCCACAACCAAGCAGACCACGCAAAGGTTCGCTGGGGTTCGGTCCGCGCAAGCGTGCGGAGAGTGAAGTCCCGCGCTTCAACTCGTGGCCGGACGACGACGGACAGCCAGCGCTCCAGGGTTTCGCCGGCTACAAGGCAGGCATGACCCACGTGGTGATGATCAACGACGAGTCCGACTCCCCCCGCGAAGGGATGGAGGAGACCGTCCCCGTCACCATCGTGGAGACGCCGCTCATGCGCGCCGTCGCCCTGCGAGCGTACGAAGATACAGCATACGGGAAAAAGCCCCTCACGGAGGTCTGGACCGACGAGTTCCACGACGAACTCGACCGCGTCTTAGACGTCCCCGAGGAGCACGACGCCGACGCCGCCGAGGACGAGCTCCGCGAGGCGCTCGACGCCGGCGACGTCGCCGACGTCCGGGTCATCACGCACACCGTCCCGGACGACGTGCCGAGCGTCCCCAAGAAGAAACCCGACGTGATGGAGACGCGGGTCGGCGGTGGGTCCCTCGAGGACCGCCTCGACTTCGCGCTCGGTCTGGTCGCCGACGGCGGCGCACACGAGATGAACGACGTGTTCCGCGCCGGCGAGTACGCCGACGTCAGCGGCGTCACGAAGGGCAAGGGTACCCAGGGTCCCGTCAAGCGCTGGGGCGTCCAGAAGCGGAAGGGCAAGCACGCCCGCCAGGGATGGCGACGCCGGATCGGTAACCTCGGTCCGTGGAACCCCTCCCGCGTGCGCTCGACGGTCCCCCAGCAGGGGCAGACCGGCTACCACCAGCGCACCGAACTGAACAAGCGCCTCGTCGACATCGGCGAGGGCGACGACGCGACGGTCGACGGCGGCTTCGTCAACTACGGCGAAGTCGACGGCCCGTACGCGCTCGTAAAGGGGTCGGTCCCCGGTCCGGAACAGCGCCTCCTGCGCTTCCGACCGGCCGTCCGACCGAACGACCAACCGCGCCTCGACCCCGAGGTGCGCTACGTCTCTACCGCATCGAATCAGGGATAACCAATGCAAGCAACCATTCGCGACCTGGACGGCGAGGACGACGGCACGCTCGACCTCCCCGAGGTCTTCGAGTCGGCTTACCGACCGGACCTCATCAAGCGCGCCGTGCTCGCCGCTCAGGCGAACCGAAAGCAGGACTACGGCGCGGACGAGTACGCCGGCATGCGGACGCCCGCGGAATCGTTCGGCAGCGGCCGCGGTATGGCCCACGTGCCCCGAGAGAACGGTCAGGCGCGACGAGTGCCCCAAGCCGTCGGCGGCCGCCCGGCACACCCGCCGAAGTCCGAGAAGGATCGCTCGCTGAACATCAACGACAAGGAACGGAAACAGGCCGTCCGCAGCGCCGTCGCGGCGACGGCGGACCCCGAACTCGTCGCCGGGCGCGGCCACGAGTTCGACGACGACCTCGAACTCCCCATCGTCGTCGGGGACGCGTTCGAGGAACTCGTCAAGACGCAGGCGGTCGTCGACGTCCTCGGATCGCTCGGCGTCCACGAGGACGTCGTGCGCGCCGACGAGGGGCGCTCCGTTCGCGCCGGCCAGGGCAAGGCCCGCGGCCGGAAGTACCAGCAGCCGAAGTCGATCCTCTTCGTCACGTCGAGCGAGGCCGGCCCGTCGAAGGCCGCGCGCAACCTCGCCGGTGCCGACGTCGCGACGGCGGCCGAGGTCAACGCTGAGGACCTCGCCCCCGGCGCGGAGGGCGGTCGGCTGACGGTGTTCACCGAGAGCGCCATCGAGGAGGTGGCCGAGCGATGAGTTCCGGAGCACGCGCGGCGCGCTGCGACCGCATCGTTCCCACCGGCGGTCGAGACGCGGGGGCGTCCCGATCACGTCAGACTGCATCCGACGGAGGTGAGAGCCGATGAGCCGAGACGTCATCGTTCACCCGCTGGTCACGGAGAAGGCGATGAACCAGATGGACTTCGACAATAAGCTCCAGTTCATCGTCGACCTCGACGCCTCCAAGCCGGCGATCAAGGAGGCCGTCCAGAACCAGTTCGACATCGACGTCGAGAAGGTCAACACGCAGGTCACCATGAAGAGCAGGAAGAAAGCGACCGTCCGCCTCGCGGAGGCGGACGACGCCCAGGAAGTCGCTTCCCGCATCGGGGTGTTCTGACCATGGGACGCAGGATTCAAGGACAGCGACGCGGTCGCGGCGGCCCGACGTTCCGGGCTCCCTCGCACCGCTACAAGGCGGACCTGACACACAAGAAGGCCGAAGACAGCGACGTGGTCGCCGGGACGGTCGTCGACATCGAGCACGACCCCGCCCGGAGCGCGCCCGTCGCCGCGGTCGAGTTCGAGGACGGCGACCGCCGCCTCATCCTCGTGCCCGAGGGCGTCGGCGTCGGCGAGGAGGTCCAGGTCGGCGTCTCGGCGGAGATCAAGCCGGGCAACACGCTCCCGCTCGCCGAGATCCCGGAGGGGGTCCCCGTGAGCAACGTCGAGCGCCAGCCCGGCGACGGCGGCAAGTTCGCCCGCGCAAGCGGCACGAGCGCGGACCTCATCACGCACGACGTCGACGCGGCCGTCGTGCAGCTGCCGAGCGGCCAGACCAAGCGCCTCGACCCCGAGTGCCGAGCGACCATCGGCGTCGTGGCGGGCGGCGGCCGCACCGAGAAGCCCCACGTCAAAGCCGGGAACAAGCACCACAAGATGAAAGCCCGCGGGACGAAGTGGCCGAACGTACGCGGCGTGGCGATGAACGCCGTCGACCACCCGTTCGGTGGCGGCGGCCGACAGCACCCGGGCAAACCGAAGAGCATCTCACGCAACGCCCCGCCGGGCCGGAAGGTCGGCGACATCTCGTCCCGGCGCACGGGTCGCGGAGGTGACAACTGATGTCTGACTCCGAGTACCGAACCGGCCGCGAAGGTGAGTTCACCTACCGCGGCCACACGCTAGACGAGCTGCAGGACATGAGCCTGGAGGAAGTCGCGGAACTGCTGCCCGCTCGACAGCGGCGAACCATCAAGCGCGGCCTCTCCGTCCAGCAGGAGAAGCTCCGAGAGGAGGCCAGCGAGAGGGGCGAGGAGGAGACGGCCAACGACCCCCTCCGCACGCACCTGCGCGACATGCCGGTGCTGCCGGAGTTCGTCGGCCTGACCTTCGCCGTCCACAACGGCCAGGGCTTCGAGCGCGTGCAGGTCGAGCCCGAGATGATCGGCCACTACCTCGGCGAGTTCCAGCTCACGCGGACCTCCGTCGAGCACGGACAGGCCGGTATCGGCGCGACCCGCTCCTCGAAGTTCGTGCCGCTGAAGTGATACAACCATGGGAATCAACTACAGCGTCGACGTGGACCCGGACGAGACGGCGAAAGCAATGCTCCGGGAGCGTCACATGAGCCACAAGCACAGCAAGGCGATCGCCCGAGAGATCAAGGGCAAGACCGCCGCGGAGGCCGAGGCGTACCTCCAGGCGGTCATCGACGGCGACCGGTCCGTGCCGTTCAAGTCCCACAACTCCGGCGTCGGCCACCGGTCGGACATCGACGGCTGGGACGCGGGTCGCTACCCCGAGAAGGCCAGCGAGGCCTTCCTCGACCTGATCACCAACGCCGTCAACAACGCCGACAACCAGGGCTTCGACGGCGAGGAGATGGTCATCGACCACGTCGCCGCCCACAAGATCGGCGAGTCCCAGGGCCGCAAGCCCCGAGCGATGGGTCGCGCCTCGGCGTGGAACACGCCCGAAGTGGACGTCGAACTGGTCCTGAAAGCGGAGGACGAGGAGTAATGGCCGACGAACACCAGTTCATCGAAGACGGACTGCAGCGCTCCCGGATCGACGAGTTCTTCGAGACGGAACTCGGCCGCGCCGGCTACGGCGGGATGGACGTCGCGAAGACGCCGATGGGAACCCAGATCGTCCTCAAGGCCGAGAAGCCCGGGATGGTCATCGGGAAGGGCGGCGAGAACATCCGGAAGATCACGACGGAACTCGAGGACCGGTTCGACCTCGAGGACCCCCAGATCGACGTTCAGGAGGTCGACGAGCCCGACCTGAACGCCCGGATCGTCGCCGACCGCCTCGCGAACGCGCTCGAACGCGGCTGGTACTTCCGGAAGGCCGGCCACACCACCCTCGAGCGCATCATGGACGCCGGCGCGCTGGGCGCTGAGATCGTCCTCTCGGGGAAGGTCACCGGCGCTCGCTCGCGCGTCGAGAAGTTCAACGACGGCTACATCAAGCACAACGGCGAGCCCGCCGAGACCATCGTCGACCACGGACAGGGCGTCGCCGTCATGAAGCTCGGCACCATCGGCGTGGACGTCAAGATCATCCCGCCGGAGGCTCAGCTTCCCGACGACTTCCGTATCGAGGAGGACGCCGACATCGCGGACCTCGTTCCCGACGACATCGACGCCGACGAGGGCGTCGAGGCCCTGCTCGACGAGCCCGAGGAGGGCGACGTCGGGGAGGCCGCCGACGCCGCAGCCGAGACCGACGAGGCCGCGGAGTCCGGCGAAGCGGTCGTCGAGGAGGAGGTCGTCGAGGAGGCGGCCGCCGACTTCGAGGCCGAAGACGTCGAGGTCCCCGGCGGCGACGAGGAAGAGATCGCCGAGGAGTTCGAGGAGCTCGACGAGGAGGTCGAGCAGGAAGCAGACGAGCTAATGGACGAGATGGATGAGGCGGACGAGGAAGCTGACGCGGACGACGACGACGGAGGTGACGCCTGATGGCGATCCTCTACGCCGAGGAGATCCGCGACATGACCCCCGCCGAGCGCGAGGCCGAACTCGGGGAGCTCGAAACCGAGCTGCTCAACGCGAAGGCCGTGCAGGCGGCGGGCGGCGCGCCGGAAGACCCCGGCCGCATCGGCGAGCTCCGGAAGACGATCGCGCGGATCAAGACGATCCAGCGCGAGGAAGGCGACATGAGCGAGGCGTCGGAGACGCCTCGCAACGGAGGCGGCGAGGCCGCCGACGAAAACGAAGAATAATGGCACTGACACCCGAGACGCTCCCGCGTCACGAACTCAACGGCCTCCGCGTGGAGGTCGTGGACGCCTCGAACCCCGACCTCGTCGGGATAGCGGGGCGGGTCGTCGTCGAGACGATGCAGACGTTTCACATCGAGTGCGTTCCATCGGAGACGGAACGAGACGGAGACGGCGATAGCGAGGCGCAAAGCGCCTCGGACCGTGCGAGCGAGCGAGGCCAGCGAGCAGAAGCCGTCGAAGTGGACACCGTCGTCATCGAGAGCGAAGGAGACGACGCCGAGACCATGTCGACGCTTGGCACCTTCGAGAGCCATGTCGAGAACATGTTCCACGGCGTCACCGAGGGCTGGGAGTACAAGATGGAGGTCTTCTACTCTCACTTCCCGATGCAGGTGAACGTCGAAGGCGGCGAGGTCGTCATCGAGAACTTCCTCGGCGAGAAGGCCCCTCGACGCACGCCGGTCCACGGCGACACCGACGTCGAGGTCGACGACGAGGAGATCACGCTCCGCGGCCCCGACAAGGAAGCGGTCGGACAGACCGCCGCGGACGTCGAACAGACCACGCGCGTCACGGACAAGGACACCCGCGTCTTCCAGGACGGCGTGTACATCACCGAGAAGCCGGCAGGAGGTGCCTGATAGATGGCAGACGACGAATCAGAAGAACTCGAAGACATCAGCGGCGTCGGCGCGAGCAAGGCCGACGCGCTCCGCGAAGCCGGTTTCGAGTCGGTCGAGGACGTCAAGGGCGCGAGCCAGGACGAACTCGCACAGGCCGAGGGCGTTGGCAACGCGCTGGCGGCCCGTATCAAGGCCGACGTCGGCGACCTCGAGGTCGCCGAGGAGACCGAGGCGGAGATCGAAGACGAGACGGAAGAGGAAGAGACCCCCGCGGAGGACGTAGAGACGGAACTCCGCCCGCGCGGTCTCTCCGAGAAGACGCCGGATCTCTCCGACGAGGAGGAGCGCCTCCTCGACGAGCGCAGGCGCGTCGGCAAGCCGAAGTTCAATCGGCAGGACCACCACAAGAAAAAGCGCGTGTCGACCTCGTGGCGACGCCCCCGCGGCCAGCTTTCGAAGCAGCGCAAGGGCGTCAAAGGCAAGGGCGACACCGTGGAGGCCGGCTTCCGGACGCCGACCGAGGTTCGCGGCAAGCACCCGAGCGGCTTCGAAGAGGTCCGCGTCCACAACGTCGACGACCTCGACGGCGTCGACGGCGACCGCGAGGCGGTCCGCATCGCTTCGAAGGTCGGCGCTCGAAAGCGCGAGCGCATCGAGGAACAGGCGGAAGACCAGGACATCCGCGTGCTCAATCCGACGTACGTGGAAGTCGAGGTAACCGACGATGAGTGACCTGTCCGCACAGAAGCGACTCGCGGCCGACGTGCTGGACGTCGGGAAGAACCGCGTCTGGTTCGACCCCGAGGCCCAGGGCGACATCGCGGAGGCGATCACCCGCGAGGACATCCGCGAGCTCGTGGACGACGGTACGATTCAGGCGAAGGAAGCGCAGGGCAACTCCCGGGGTCGCGCCCGCGAGCGCCAGCGGAAGCGCTCGTACGGCCACCAGAAGGGTCCCGGCTCCCGCAAGGGGAAAGCCGGTGCCCGGCAGGACCCCAAAGACGACTGGCAGGAGCGGATCCGAGCACAGCGCGCCAAGCTGAAGGAACTCCGCGCCGAGGGCGAGATCACGGCCTCGCAGTACCGGGACCTCTACAACAAGTCCCGCGGCGGCGAGTTCCGCAGCGTTCAGCGCCTGTTGAACTATATCGACGAACATTACGGTGACCACTAATGGCGACAGGACCACGATACAAGGTGCCGATGCGGCGCCGTCGAGAGGTCCGGACCGATTACCATCAGAGGTTGCGCCTGCTGAAATCCGGGAAACCCCGGCTTGTCGCTCGCAAGAGCAACAAGCACACTACGGCGCAGCTGGTGTCCCCCGGTCCCGACGGCGACGAAACGATCACGAGCGCGCACTCCAGCGACCTGGAGGGCCACGGCTGGGAGGCCCCCACGGGCAACCTCCCTGCCGCGTACCTGACCGGCTTTCTCGCCGGCAAGCGCGCGCTCGACGCCGGTCTCGAGGAGGCGGTCCTCGACATCGGGCTGAACACGGCGACCCCCGGCAGTAAGGTGTTCGCCGTGCAGGAAGGAGCGATAGACGCTGGCCTCGACATCCCTCACAACGAGGACGTGCTGGCCGCGTGGCCGCGCAACCGCGGCGAGCACATCGCCGAGTACGCGGAACAGCTCGACGAGCCCCTCTACGGCGGGGACTTCGACGCCACCGAACTGCCCGAGCACTTCGACGAAGTGCGCGACACCCTGCAAGAGCTATGAGCAGCAACGACTACAACGACGGGTGGGACCCCGTCACCCGGCTCGGCAAGCACGTACAGGAGGGCGAGATCTCGACGATGGAAGAGGCCCTCAACTCCGGTCTCCCGCTAAAGGAGCCGGAGGTCACCGACCAGCTCCTCCCGGGGCTCGAAGACGAAGTGCTGGACATCAACATGGTCCAGCGCATGACCGACTCCGGTCGGCGCGTGAAGTTCCGCTGCGTCGTCGCCATCGGCAACCGCGACGGCTTCGTCGGCTACGCCGAGGGGCGCGACGACCAGGTCGGTGCGGCCATCCAGAAGGCCATCGGCATCGCCAAACTGAACGTCATCGACGTCTCCCGCGGCTGCGGGTCCTGGGAGTGCGGTTGCGGCCGTCCCCACACGGTCGCGCTGCGCACCACGGGCAAGGCCGGCAGCGTCGAGGTCGAACTCCGCCCCGCCCCGCGCGGGCTGGGGCTCGCGGGCGGTGAGACGGTCCGCAACGTGCTGGAACTGGCCGGTATCGAGGACGCCTGGACGCGCAGTTCCGGGAACACTCGCACCACGGTCAACTTCGCGAAGGCGACGTTCAACGCGCTCCGTAACACGGCGGAGGCGCGCGTCCCCCGGCACGCGTTCGAGAAGCGAGAGGTGATCGAATGATGAAGGCAGTCGTGCAGATCCGCGGCGAAGTCGACATGAGCGGCGCGACGCAGGACACCCTCGAGATGCTCAACATCCACTCGGTGAACCACTGCGCGCTGGTCCCCGAGACCCCCGCGTACGAGGGGATGATCACGAAGGTCAACGACTACGTCGCCCACGGCGAGCCGAGTCGGGAGGTCGTCGAGACGCTCCTGCGCAAGCGCGCGGAGCCGGTCGAGGGCGACGCCGACGTCGACGACGAGTGGGTCTCGGAGAACACCGGGTACGACGACGTCGAGTCGCTGGCGGCGGCGCTGGTCGACGAGGAGACGAAGCTCCGCGACGAGGGCCTCGCGCCGGTGCTGCGTCTGCACGCCCCGCGGAAGGGCCACGAGGGTATCAAGCACCCGACGAAGGAAGGCGGCCAACTCGGGAAACACACGACCGAGGAGATCGACGGTCTCCTCACCGCGATGCGATAACAATGACCAGTAAGAAACGACGACAGCGCGGTTCGCGCACCCACAGCGGCGGTAGCCACAAGAACCGCCGCGGCGCCGGCCACCGGGGCGGACGCGGGCGCGCTGGCCGCGACAAACACGAGTTCCACAACTACGAACCGCTCGGCAAACACGGCTTCAGCCGTCCCCAGTCGGTCCAGGAGGAGGTCCTGGAGATCGACGTCCAGAAGCTCGACGAGGACGCCGTCGTCTACGCCGCCGACGGCCTCGCGGAGGAGACCGGCGACGGCTACGAACTCGACGCGCGCGAGGTCGTCGAGGACGGGTACGAGGCAGACGCCGTGAAGGTACTCGGCAACGGACAGGTCCGGAGCCGGCTTACCGTCATCGCCGACGCGTTCTCCGCGAGCGCTCGCGCGCTCATCGAGGAGGCCGGCGGCGAGGCAGTGCTCAGCGACCGGGCGGAAGACAGCGAGGCGCAAAGCGCCTCGGGCCATGCGAGCGGTCAGGGACCGCGAGCAGAAGCCGAACCAGAAGACGTATCACAGGCCGACGAAGACGAGGAGTAAGACATGGGATGGAAGGAGGCTGCCGAACCGGTCCTGACGCGTATGCCCTCGGTCGAGCGACCGGAAGGGCACGTGCCGTTCAAGCGTAAACTCGGCTGGACTGCCGGGGTGCTGGTGCTGTACTTTTTCCTGACGAACGTGCAGCTCTGGGGCCTGGCCACCGGCGGCGGTGGCGACATCTACCAGCAGTTCCGCTCGATCCTCGCCGGGTCGCAGGGATCGGTCCTGCAGGTCGGTATCGGACCGATCGTCACGGCGAGCATCGTTCTACAACTGCTCGGCGGCGCGAACTTGCTCGGGTTGGACACGAACGACCCGCGCGATCAGGTCCTCTACCAGGGCCTCCAGAAGCTGCTCGTCGTCGTGATGACGGTGCTGACGGCCGCCCCGATGGTGTTCGCCGGCAACTTCCTGCCCGCGGGCACGATCGATCTCGGCGGTAGCACGCTCGGATCGGGAGCCACGCAGTGGGTCATCTTCGGTCAGATCGTCGTCGGCGGTGTCCTCATCCTGTTCATGGACGAGATCATCTCGAAGTGGGGTGTCGGGAGCGGTATCGGCCTGTTCATCATCGCCGGCGTGAGCCAGCGACTGATCGGCGGGCTGATCGGTTCCGAGGGACTGCTCATGCAGTGGTACAACATCGCGGTCGGCAACATCGGCATCGGGCCGATCGCCGGTCCCGGTCTGTACGCGCTGGTGCTCGGTCCCGGGCAGATCCTCGCGCTGATCACGACGCTGCTGATCTTCGGTATCGTCGTGTACGCGGAGAGCGTCCGGGTCGAGATCCCCCTCAGCCACGCCCGCGTGAAGGGCGCTCGGGGTCGTTTCCCCGTCAAGCTCATTTACGCGAGCGTCCTGCCGATGATCCTCGTCCGTGCGCTGCAGGCGAACCTGCAGTTCCTCGGGCGGATCCTGAACTCCACCATCGAACTGCCGCGGTGGCTCGGCGTCTACTCCGACGGACAGCCGGTCAACGGCCTGTTCTACTACATGGCACCGATCCAGCGGCCGGACGACTGGATGTGGTGGTCGGGCGCAGTCGCACAGGAGACCTGGCAGGTGCTCATCCGCATCGGCGTCGACCTGACGTTCATGATCATCGGCGGCGCGGTGTTCGCCATCTTCTGGGTCGAGACGACCGACATGGGCCCGGAGGCGACGGCGAAGCAGATCCAGAACTCCGGGATGCAGATCCCCGGGTTCCGGCAGAACGTCGGCGTCATCGAGAAGGTGATGGAGCGGTACATCCCGCAGGTCACCGTCATCGGCGGTGCCCTGGTCGGCCTGCTCGCGGTCATGGCGAACATGCTCGGCACCATCGGCGGCGTCTCCGGTACCGGGCTGTTGCTGACGGTCTCTATCACGTACAAACTGTACGAGGAGATCGCGGAGGAGCAGCTCATGGAGATGCACCCGATGATGCGCCAGATGTTCGGGTAGTCCGCGATACGCACCCTCTCACGTTCTCTCGGACGTAACGGCCGCGAGCAGCGGTACTCTCCTGACCGGTGACGGTCTCCACTCCTGCGGTCTACCTCGACGCCGTACAAGCGAGGGCCGCGTAGGCCCGAGCGCGGTAGGTCAGGGGAGCTCACGAGGTGTACCTACGGGTTCGCACCGCCAGAACGGATCACCGTCAGCGACCGCACCAGAACACCCGGAGAACGGAGGGAAACGAGAACGGAACGGGGAGGCGACTGGCGACGATCCGAGCGTCGCAACTCGCCGTCGCGACGGACGCTCCGCGCGACCGGGACGGCACGGGGCAGTCGTCCGGCGGCACTGTTCCGTCGAAACCCTCGTGGAGTTACACTGCCGGTCGAAGCGTAACCGGACGCGGGTCCTCGGACCTCGATCACGCTCGCTGACGGTCCGTACAGTTAGAGGCGGTGCCTATGGCCGGTCAGTATGCATTGCTCGCCGCCCGCACCACCAGTGTCGACCGCGACCACCCTCTTTCGGTCGTCACGCGCACGTCGAACGCAACCGCGAGGACGACCGTCTCGCCGGCGCGCTCCTGTACGACCACGCCGTCTTCCGCTTCGCACGGTCCGAAGTCGCGATTCGGTCCGCTCGGGCAGTTCGCCGTCGCCCACGCCTCCGCGGCGGTCCGGTTGTACGACACCTCGTAAGCGGTCCCCGCCTCGACGCGCGCCGACCGCAAAGTCTTCAAGCGCGGCCGGAGGTCGTCGCGGACGCCGCTCGCGGAGGACTCGCGCTGTCATCAATCGTAGCCGCTCTGGATGCTCCGGGAATTCATAAACGAAAACGAGACCAATTCTGGTCGATGCACACGGAGTATAAGACCGCGTTCCTTGACCGTGATCCGTCAGCCGTTACCGAACTTGCCGATGGAGGATTCGCAGCGGATACCGAGGTAATGACGGTTACCGGTCCGACGACAATATCCGAACTCTCTCGTGACGATTCCGTGTTGGCGCTTAGCCCAACCACGGGGATCCTCAAACCGAAAGCCGTCGTCCGAGTGGAACCAGTCGCCGATACCGATCGGACTATCGCGATCGAAACCCGTCGGTCGGATCTTCGAGTGGCACCTGACCACCGGATCGTCTATGCGACGAAGGCAGACTCCACACCGCGGTTCATTCGGGCTTGTGACCTTGACGAGCGGTACGACTACCGATTTCTCAATGACTGGCGCTTTCGGTCAGGCTCGCACCTCGACGACATCGACGTGACGGAGTTCGTCGACGAGTACGAGATCTGTGCTGCGACGGCCGACCACGGTCATACCTTCCGCGCCGCACTTCCCGACGGTTGTGTTCCCTCTCGACGGAACAGCCACGCGGGCTACTACTTCGATCCCGAGACGTTCAAGGAGTTTCAGGCAGCTATCGAAGCGACCGCGGACGAAACGACGATCCACACTGGTCCGAAGTGCTGGCGTCGCCCCTATCGATTTGATGGGGACGACTTTATCGAGTTTCTTGGCTGGTTCATCAGCGAGGGGTCCGTCTACTGGCAATCGACAAGCGATACCGCGGAGGTCAAACTGGCGCAGAAAACTGACGAACATCGGTCCGCGATCAAGGATCTTTTCGAGCGGATGGGCATCACGGTCAACGAGAGTAATTCTGGGTTCTCGTTTAGTTCTACACTGTACGGAGAACTGTTCGAGGCACTCTGCGGGACTGAGTCAAAGAAGAAACGAATCCCGCGGTTCATCTGGGACTGCAGTCTCGATCAAAAACGGCTGCTGCTGGAAACCCTCCTCGCCGGCGATGGGAGCCAACGACGGACCTACTTCACGGCGAGTGACGAACTCGCCAGCGACGTGCTTCGGTTAATGCTCGAACTCGGAATGAAGCCGCGGTACACCCGTCGCGATAGCTGTTGGCAGATATATATGCGGACGACCAATGACGGATTCCAGTCGTCCGAACACGTCTCTTCGGCGGCGGCTGATGGACCGCTTTACCAGCTCACGATTCGAGACTTCTCGCTCGTGATGGCTGGACGGAACGGGAAGTTCCAGTGGGTCGGCGTAAGTAACGTAGCCTGATCGCATTGAATTCCGACCTATAGAGTAGTACGAGGCTCAGTTCACTATCGATACCATATCCAGAATCACCGGACGAGAACCGATTATGAATGCTATCGCGGTTAAACTGAGGGCCACAGGAGTCCATAATCGTCCTCAACATCCGCTAAAGGAACAGCATCCAACCCGATATCCGGAACTAGGAAACAAATATCGCCGTGCTCTCGACATGTCGTACTGGGCGAAAAGCGACGGTGAAGGCTATCTATGGCGCGGTTAGGGGACTAGAACTACTGTCCCCGTGGCGATTCGGGAGTGGCTGAGATCCTCATAATCGGTTCCCGTAATGCGATTTTCCGGGGCGATACTCCGCTCTCTTGACGGTCCCCTGTGTCCATATCCCCGCGAGAGACGCGGCCTCATCCGGTTTCGGCCGATTCGGATTCCCTCGTCCGACAGCACTGTCCGTCCGATCCGCCTAGCTCGCCTTCTACAGAACGCCTGTACGTCTCCTTGCGGGCCAGAACACCGATTATGAAGTCCTTCCGGCGCCGAGAGAAATGCCGATACGATCGTTCGACGGTGCAGACACTGTTCGACCGATTGATCCTATTTGTGGCAAAACGTCCAGTGCGAATATTTCGATCCGGGTCTATTTCTCGTCAATCCGATCCCGTAACCATTCGGCCGGATACATCGCCGTCAACCCCGGCGTGTCGATACTGAACTGCTGAGGCGGCGTGGTCTCGGCGTACGTCTTCTCGACGCGCGGTTCGCCGTCCGGAGGATCGTTCAGCGCCGTGAGAACGTCGTGGCCGTCGGACTGGGTCATCACGACCCAGATCGCTTCATCAGGGCTGCACTCGGCGATTTTGTCGTAGTCGTCGGGGACGGCGCGTTTGATGTCGTTGTTGACCCGCTCGACTTCGACCGCGACGACGACCTCACCGTTCTCGTCGAGCGCGGCGATGTCGAGACGGCGCTGGTCGTACTTGTCGGTCACCGCTTCGCTCTCGTCGGCATCGGGCGCCATGAACGCGGACGCCGGGAGCGACACCTCCTCCAGGTCGTAGTACGGCGTCACCTCGACGACATCTGACTCCGGGTCGTCGAGATACTCCGACACCAGATACTGTCGGGCGACCTCGACGGCCATGATGTGCTGGCTCGACTCCTCGAGGTCGCCCTGGCCGTGACCGTAGTCGACGCCGAGGCGGTAGCTCTCGCCGACCACGTCGCGGCCGCTCGGCGTCACCGTAAACAGTCGGTGCGGGTGGTCCGTGTCGTGGCGCAACACGTCCGCGTCAACGAGGTCCTGCACGGCGCTGCTCTCGATGCCGACGTACTCCTGCAGGCGGATCATGCTGTCGTACAACAGGTCGTACTCCAGCGGGTCGTAGCGCAGCTGCTGGGCGTTGTACACTGCCTGGACGAACATGAGCTGTCTGTCCGACCACTGCGACGCCTCGCGTTCCTCGGGTCCCAGCTTCAGGTTCACCTTGCAGATGGGGACGTCATCGCGGTCGACGTCGTCGAACGTTCCGCAACAGTTGATCGCGCGCTTCATCCCCGTCAGCCCGGGGTCGTATCGATTGTCGCAGTTCGTACAGCGAAGCGCGTGGATCGCCTCGTCGTACTCGACGCGTTCCGGGAGGCGTTTCGTGTGCGGGAGGGCGGTGTCGACGCGCATGATCGACGGCTGACTCGTGTCCGTCACCTCCACGTCGTCCGTCTCGACGGACTCGCCCTCGTCCTCGTCGTCCGTCCCGGCCGTACTGGGCGATCCGAGCGTCAGGCCGTACTCCGCGGTCGTTCGGTCGCGCACCGCGCTGACGACGTCGCGAAACGCTGCCTGCTCGTGGTCGCGAAGCGGCCGCGGGCCTGCCGGGTCGCCGGGCGGCGGCGACGCCGACTCGACGAGGAACGGCCGTGGCTCCGGTTCGCCGAACGGCGCGGGGAGGTTCACGAGCCACTGGCCGCGTTCGAGCGCACGGAGGCGGTTGCCGACCTCCTGCGGGGACATGTCGTCGGTGGCAAGCCGCTCCGTGAGTCGCTTGTCGACCGGGACGTTGCCCGTGACGAACGTCGAGACGTTGTTCAGCACCTCGTCGTACACGTCGGCGCGGTGTTCCCGCAGTTGTCCGGGGAACTGCATCGCCAGCGTGACCGAGCAGTCGAAGCTCCGCGACTGTGCGAGCAACTGCTTGAGGAGATCGGAAACTGCGACGTTCGCCGCCTCCTCGACGTAGAGGTTGACGAGCGGCAGGTCGTCGCCGGTGTTCTGGGGCGTCTCGTCGCTGCCGTCGGCTGGTTCTTCCGTGTCCTCGGCGAGTGCCTCGTCTTGGTGCCGTCGCTTCCGACGCCGGAGTGCCGTCCAGAGGTTCGAGAGGATGAGCAGCGTGAGGACGCGCTGGGCTTCCGAGCGAAGCGCCCCCGTGTCGAAGATGATGACGACATCGTCGTTCAGGAAGTCCGCCAGGTCGAACTGCGGCCCGTCCTCGGTCGCGACGTGGTTGAAGATCGTCCCGAGGCGTTTGTCGACCGGGATCTTCTCCATCCGGTTCGCGACGCCCTGCATGAGTTCGTCGAACGTCCGCGAGCGGTTGGCCGCGACGCCGCCGAGCATCCGTTCGAGGTCGGTGTCGGAGACCGCCTTCGTCGACTGGCGGTCGTGCATCACGCGCGCTTCCTCGTGCAACTCGCGGTGCGAGAACGCGTCGTCGCCGTGAACGGGGTCGAACATCGCCTTCACGAGATACCGGATGATGTCGGGCGAGCGAACCGCCTGTTCGAAGCGGTCTTTCCCCATGATCCCCGTGAGGATCTCGATGTAGTGGTCGACCGTGTCCTCGACGGCGGTCGTCCGCGAGACCCCGGCGTCGAGTTCGTCCCGGATGTCGAAAAACGAGAACGCGGGGACGACCGCCGAGCAGTCGAAGTAGACGACGTCCTCGGCGTGGCCGTACTTCGCATAGTGTGCCCGGATGTACTCCAGGGCCATTCCGTCGCCTTTCGGGTCGACGAGAACGTTCGCACCATCGGTGGCGGCGTGGTTCGTCAGCATCGCGTTGATCAGGCTCGTTGACTTCCCGGACCCGGTCTTGCCGANNNNAGCCGGAGCGAGTCGATGTCCGGATGGCCGTCCTGGGTGAGCGGGTCGCCGAGCAGGAGCCCCGGGCCGCGATAGCGGCCGACCTGGTCGACGGGCGGTCGGGGAAGCGTGGTGCGTTCGCCGGGCGTCGGCGAAAGGCTCCGTTTCCCCGCGGCGCTGAGCGCGCTCCCGTCGAGTAGACAGAGGTTCGGGACCTCCCGTGGGTCCGCGACGATCGGCGTCAACGACGTGGCGCCGGGCAGCCAGTTGCGGAGGCCACCGTCGGAGAGTGAGTGGACGCGTCGGTCGCGGAGGTCGCGGGCGATGGCGACGGCGTCGTCGCCGGTGGCTCGTCCGCCGTCGACCGAGTAACACGTCTTGCCGACCGGGTTCAGCGCGGTTTCGAGTGCCTCGATATGGCTCCCCGTCTCGTCCGTCGTGACGGCGACGGCGCGGGCAGTCACTGCGAAGCAGTGCCGTGGATCCTTCGCGGCGAGTTCTTCGAGTCGCGTCTCGTCGCCAGCGCTGTGTGTGACGTGGTCGTCGTCTGGATCCGGCGTCCCGAAGAGCCCGTTCATCAGCGTGTCGCCGACCGTGTCGGCGTGCATCTCGATGTCCTGCCGGCGCTCGTCGCGCTGGCCGCTCCAG
>PXSA01000026.1 GCA_003023565.1 Halobacteriales archaeon QS_9_68_17 | reverse complement strand
GGGACGTAGACGTGAGCGCCGTTGCCGGTGGGTTTCACGTCGCGGTCCATGACTTCGTGGCCGGCGATTTCGAACTGGCCCATGCATTACGTATAGACTGTGTAGGGACATGAGAGTTACTGAACGTGGGCCTGCGGACCGGCTGTATTGCACGCAAGAGAGTCAATGACGGCGTTAACGAGATGAGAAGCGTCTCGTTCGCATCTTGGAATCGGAGATTTCCAATGGTCGGAGAATCTTCGATTCTCCTCGACACCAGAAATCTCCGATTTCTGGGGACGTTCTCAGAAACGCGGCGCGTTTCTGATGGGCTGCACAAGAGCTTCGCTCTTGTGTACGCTGTATCCCTACCCTACTGCGCTCCTTGTCCGCTTCGCGGACTGCGGTGTCGTCCGAAAATCTCCGATTTTTGGGATCACGAGAATCTTCGATTCTCGTACGACTCCTTGAGGGTGGGGCCTTAGCGCCTGTGTTCAGGGAAGGGACGGGGACGTGCGCGGAGCATCGGTCGCGGCGATCCGTCGACAGCGTTCGACCGGTTCCGTCGTCTCTATCGCCGACGGGTCCGCCAGCGTCCGGGACGCGACGCAGTACCACTCGACCACGTCCCGGAACGGCAAGAACGTCCCCGACGATGCTCGGGTTGCCGACGACGGGACCCGGATGGCCCCGAAAACGACCGGTGCGTCCTCGCCGACGCCGAACGTACGCGAAGGTCGCCCGCGACCTCGGACGTCGTCCGTGGAGCGGGATTCGGTTGGAGTCGGCGACCATCGGTTGATGTATTAACTATTCCTCTCCGAAATAAACTTTATATCATCACCTTGAGTATAGATTTCTGCAGATGTCACGAAACAGCGATTCAGCGGACGAATCGATCGACGTGATCAACGAGGCCGTCGACGACGGGAGCGGCTGCGCCGAAACGTGGGAGGCCCTCCACGCGCTCCGCCGCGACGGAGAGGAAAGCGGTCGTCGGTCGTTCCTGAGACGGACCGCTACCGCTGGGGCCGCGACCCTGGGATTGCCGGCGCTCGTAGAGCGGGCGCGAGCCGCCGGCGAAGAGGCGGACGTGACGGAAGTCACCGGCGGCGACCGCGGCCGAGTGCTGTCCAGCGCGCTGCGTGACCGTCGAACCCGGACGCTCTTTCGAGAGACGGTGACCGGCCGTCGAGTGCGGCCCGACGTGGGCGACGCCTACACCTATCGGACGGCAACGGACGCCGACGCGTGGCACACCGTCGTCGTCCCGTTCGAGTCGGACGATCGGAGCGAGCAGATCTACCTGTTCTGGTCGGACAACGACGACTACGAGACACAGGTGTCCCTCAGCCGGGTTTCGCGGGATCGGACGGCCGCTGACGGGTCGGTGTGGACCGTCGTCGAATCGTTCCCCGACGGCGAGACGGTCACGACCGAAGAGTTCGACATCGGTGCCCCTGCGTCCGACGACGAGGTCACGACGCAGGACCACTTCCTGGGCTGTCACAACCCGGACTGGGGCTGTATCCTCTCGACGGCCGGCGCGTACGCCGGAACGATCGGCGCGTGCGGGGCGTGCGCTGGGTCCGGAGGGTGGTTAGTGCCGGCGTGCGCGTCCTGTATCGGCGCGATCCTCGGCTCGGCCGGGCTGACGATCTCCTGTGATTACTGCGAAGATTAACCCGTCGTCGGAGGGTAACTGAACACATGAGCTTCACACTCGGCGAACTACTGCTCGGGGCGGGCGCGCTGGTCCTCGGCGCGACCGCGACGTACCAGCTGGTCCACCGCGACCTCGGGGCCTCGTTCTACCTGGCGGTGGCCATGTGCTGTCTCTTCGCCGGCTCGTTCCTGATGCTGTAGGGCCGGCCCGCCCCCGCCGTTCCGGACGGAATATATATCACGCCGACGGCTCCGAATACGGAACGTGATCGAAGCCGTCACCGTGCTCCTCGAGGAGTCGCCGCCCGCGGACCTCCTGCGATTGCTCGCCGTCCCCGCCTTCACGTGGGCGGCGTACCGCGACGTGGCGACGCGGCGCGTCCCGAACGCGGTCTGGGCACCGCTGACGGCGCTCGCGCTCGCGTTGCTGGCCCGGGACGCCTGGACGGCCTGGACCGCGAGCGAGTTCGCGTGGCGGAGCTTCCTCGTTCCGACCGCGGTGAGCGTCGGCCTCGTCGTTCCGCTCGCGTACCTGTTCTGGCGGACCGGCGGCTTCGGCGGTGCCGACGCGAAGGCGCTGATGGTCATCGCCCTTCTGTTTCCGGTCTACCCGGTCTACTTCCTCCCGAACGCGGCGCTCCCGCTACAGCCGACGAACGTTCGCGTCTTCTCTTTCACCGTCCTGACGAACACGGTGCTGTTCGGCCTCGCCGCGCCGCTGCTGCTGGCCGCGAGAAACGCCGTCTCCGGCCGGTTCTCCCCGCTCATGTTCGTCGGTCGGCCGGTGTCGGTCGACGCCGTCTCCGAGACGCACGGTCGGCTCCTCGAACGCGCCGACGGCTCGACGGGGGGCGGCCTCGACCTCGACGCGCTCCGGATGTACCTGCGCTGGCGCGGTGTCGACCTCGAAACGCTGCGCGAGAACGCCGACGCGCTCCGCGACCCGGCGACGCTCCCGGACGAGCCCAACGATCCGACGGACGGGGCCGTGACCGCCGACGCGCCGGCGGCCTCCGCCGTCGTCGAGGACTCCGACGACCGGCGCTCGGCGGACGGCGGGTCGCCGAGCACCGGGCAGGACGCCGGCACCGAGGCGCGCGACCCGGCCGCGCCGGCGTTCGACGACCCGTGGGGAGCGGACGCGTTCGTGGCCGACGTGGACGGCGCGTACGGCGCGAGCGCGAGCGACCTGCGCGACGGACTGGACCTCGTGACCGCGGAGAGCGACGTGTGGATATCGCCGGGTATCCCCTTCCTCGTCCCCATGTTCGTCGGCCTCGTCGTCGCGCTCACCTACGGCGACGTGCTGTTCGGCCTGCTGGGGCTGGCCGGCGCGGTGTGACCCGACGCGTCGCGACCGGCGACCGATGCCGCCCTACGGCGTCTCGACACCGGAGAACTCGAAGCGTGCGCCGGATCGTCCGCGGTCATCAGGTCTCGGGTCACTGCGTGGAGCGCCAGTCGATGTTCGTGTCGCTTGCGGTCGGAGACGCCGCGGACGGCGGTGTCCGGCGTCCCCGTCGTCACCGCACGGCGTCGTACACGGGGTACGCGAGCGTCCAGAGCGCGGCGAAGGCGACTCCGGCGAGGACGACGCCGACCAGCACGTCAGTCGGGGGGTCGCGAGCGCCGGGTTCGCGCGCAGTGCCGCCAGTATCCCCCCGTCGGCGCTCGTCGCCTCGTCGGCCGCCGCGTCCGCGTCGCCGTTCATGTCTCGGCCTCCGCGCTCGGTCCCTAAAACAGCCCCGGCGTCGGCGCGAACAAAAGAACTATTCGCGCATACCGCTTCTTCGCCGACATGACCGACGCCACCGCCGTGGAGATGGATTTCGGCGAGGACGGCCGGATCCCCGCCGTCGCGCAGGACGCAGAGACCGGCGAAGTGTTGATGCTCGCCTACGTCACGCCCGAGGCGTTAGAGCGGACGCGAGAGACGGGGCGCGCCCACTACTACTCCCGCAGTCGGGACGAACTCTGGGAGAAGGGGGCGACCAGCGGTCACGTCCAGCGCGTCGAGGAGGTCCGCGTCGACTGCGACGGCGACAGTCTGCTCTACCTCGTCGAGCAGGAGGGCGGAGCCTGCCACACCGGCTACGAGTCGTGTTTCCACCGCACCGTCGACGGCGATGTCGTCGGCGAGAGAGCGTTCGACCCCGACGACGTGTACGAGTAACCACGGGCAATGAGTGACCCCATCGCGGCCCTGAACTCCGCCGAGGAAGCCTTCCGCGAGGTCGAAGCGGAGAGGGACGAGGTCGGCGAGGACACCGTCTCGACGGTCGCGAAGGCGTACGACGACCTGACGGACCTGTTCGACCGGTACGAGGAAAGCGCTACCGGCACCGGCGACTTCAAGGCGTACGTGGAGTTCCAGGACGCCGTCGCCGACCTCGTCGGGGGACTGCCCGAGGAGTTCCCGCACCGCGACGCGTTCGAGACGGCGCTCGACACGCTCGACAAGCGCCGCCTGAGCGAGGACGACTTCGCCGCCGCCCGGGAGGCGCTCGCGCCCGCCGCCTCGGTCGCGCGACTTCCGGCCGAACGGGAGGACGCCCTGCAGGCGTACCGCGACGCCCGCAAGGACGCCGCCCGGCGGAAGAAGTCCGTCGAGGAGCGCATCGCGCACCTCGAACGCCTGGTCGAACTCGGCGAGGCGGACCTCGACGCCCCCGTCGACCGCCTGCGCGAACCGATCGAATCGTACGACGAGGGCGTCCGGGAGGCGTTCGCCGCGTTCCGGGACGAGGAGAGCGCCCGAACGGTGCTTGACTTCACCGTCGCCGCCGACCAGTTCCCGCTGGTCGACCTCGACGCGCCGCCGTCGGAACTGCTCGACTTCGTCCGGTCGTCGCCCGCCGGCGAGGAGCCGGTCCCGACCCTGCTCTCCTACGCCGACTACTCGACGTCGAAACTCGACCACTACGTCGACGAGGCCGCGGAGCTCAAGCGGCAGGTCGCCACGAGACGGACCTACCTCGAACGGCTGGACGGCGAACCGCTCACCGTCGGCTGGCCGCCGCCGTCGGCGGACGACCTCTGGTGGCGCTCGCGGGAGCTGGTCTCGCTCGTCTCCCGGTTCGCGCCCGCGGACGTCGTGGCGCGGCTCCGCGACGTGCGCGCGCTGACCCGCGACGACGACTACGAGCGCCTGCGCACCGCGGCCGTGGCCCGCGAGCGGTTGGGGCCGGACGAGCGCGAGCGGCTGGCCGCCGGCGACGTGGCCGACGAACTCGCCGACCTGCGGGCCGAGCGCGACGCGCTGGGCGAGGCGTTGACCGCGTACCTGGACCGGTAGCCCGAGGCTCCGTTCCGGCACTCGCCGCGGCCGGGTCGGTCCGACAAGTCGCCGGGCGTTGACGCGCGGACGGATGACGGTCCGCGCGCGAGCGAAGCGGTGGCTCGTGCTCGACGGGATCCTCCCGTTCATCACCGTCGTGCTCGCGATCAACCAGCTCATCCTCACGCAGGAGTTCGGGACCACGGGAACGTTCCGGGGCCGGCTCGACGAGACCGACCAGTTCCGCGAGACGGTCGAGACGAACGCCGGGATCGAGACCGGTCCGGCGACGCCGACGGCGTTCCCGCGGACGCTCGTCCGGGCGGCCCGGGACCGCGCCGAGGCGCTTCGGGAGGCGGCGGCGGCCGTCGACAGCCCCGACCGGCGGGACCGGCTCCGCGGGTTCGCCGGCCGCGTCGTGGACGAGGCCGAGCACGCCGACGCGGCGTTGGACGGCGCGCGGTTCGGCTCGTTCGACGTCGTCTCGGTGACCCCCGACTACGACGACGTGTCGCAGTTGGCTGCGGTGCGGGCGCTCCTGACGACTCGCCCGGCCCAGGGGAACCCTCCCGGACGCCGTCGTCGACCGCGTTAACGGGATCGAGGCGCTGCTCGGGGACATCCACGTCGCCCGGCTCTACTTCGAGACGGTGTGCGTCCAGCAGGAACTCGCCGACCTCTCGGTCGCCCTGCTGTACGTCGGTTTCGCCGCCCTGCTCGGGGGCGGATTCACCGTCCTCTCGTACGGGGGTCGTCGGAGCGACCGCGAACGTGGCGCTGTCGACCGCCCTGGTCGCGGGCGTGGTGACGCTCGCCGTCGCCCCGTTCGCCGTCTTGCTCGCGTACGTGCTCCGGATCGCCACCGTCGCCCGCCGCACCGCGGCGGACTGCGGCCCGTTCATGCTCCAGCGCGAGATCCCGGAGGACAGACTCGACTGACGGGGCGCGCTCGCTGCCGGGCCGTCGCCCCCGCCCTCACCGCGCCGTCAGCACGACGTGTTCGGGGCCGGTCGCGCGCCGCTCGGCGGCGTCGAACGGCGCGAGGTGGCTTCGGAGGTCCAGGTCCCGGTGGTGGACGAGCGTCAGCGCGCCGCCGGGCGCGAGCACGTCCCTCGCCCCGGCGAACAGGTCGTCGAGCACGCCGTCGCCGGCGTGGGTCGGCGGGTTGCACAGTATCCGGTCGAACGTCCGGTCGGCGACGCCGCTCGCGCAGTCGGCGGTGACGACGCGGCCGTCGACGCCGGACGCATCGAGGCTCCGCGCCGCGCAGCGGGTCGCCATCGCGTCGTCGTCGCTGAGCCACACCTTGCAGTCGGCGACTCGCGCGGCGTAGGTCCCGACCGGCCCGTAGCCGCAACAGAGGTCCAGCACGCGCTCGTCGTCCTCGGGGGTCGCGGTCTCCAGCAGCAGGCGGGTGCCCCGGTCGAGGCGCCCGGCCGCGAACAGCCCGGGGACGCTGACGAGCGGGAGATCGACCCCGCCGACGGTCGCGTCGATCCGTCGGGAGGTAACGTACTGCGGGGCGTCGACGGCCTCGGGGCGCGTCGCGCGGAGGAGCCGGCAGCCGTCGCGCCCGGCCACGCGCTCGACGCTGTCGGCCAGTTCGGCGAGGCAGTCCTCGTAGCGCGAGAGCCCGGCCCCCGCGGCCGCGGCGAGGTAGAGGCCGCCGCCCGGCCGGAGCGCGCCGAGCGCGTCTGCGATCCGGCGCTTCCCGACCGCCAGCGCGGTGTAGGGCTTCGGCGCGTACGCGGCGGCGTCGAACGCCCGGTCGAGGCCGCCGTAGTCGGCGACGAGTTCGACGGCGGCGTCGGCGTCGTTGCGGGCGGCGTTTCGCTCACAGAGGCGGGCCGCTCTGGCGCTCGACTCGGTCATGGTGACGGCGTCGGCGGCGTCATCGAGGACGGTCCCGACGACGCCGTAGTTCGCCTCGGGACAGAGGAGCCGACCGGGGTCGGCGTCCCAGAGCGACTCCAGCAGCAGGCGGTCGGCGGCGCGGAAGGACCGCTTCGAGTGAACGCCGTCGGCGGTCGCGAAGCGGTACGTCGGCCGCGCGCCCTCGACCCGCGACTCCATGGCGAGTTCGTACGGGGCGCGGCTCATCGCTCCCGCCTCCGCGGCGCGAAGCGGGCGTCGAGACCGCGTTTAGAGCGTGTCGTTCGGTCGCTGTTCGACGGTGTGGACGTGGTGCGTGACTGCGTCGTGAGTGACATCTACGTGGCTTCGGCTGTGGCGGTCAGTGGACAGGACGGACCGCGCCCCGCGGGGTCGCGACGGCTCCGAGAGAAGGGAGACACGCACGGCTCGCGCGGGACGCGAACCGAGCGCCGATCAGCGTAACCCGCCGCCGGACCGTCGACCGGTCGCGGCTCCGGTCGCGTCGGCGGCAGGCCCACAGCCGGCGAGCCGGCCGACTCGGTCCGCTGGCGGCGGCAGGCCGCCTACCGGACCGAAGTCGACCCAGGGCTCTTGGTCAACGTGCGTCGACGTGCGACCGCGTCCGCAAAAACAGTTACCCCTCGCGCGCGTCGCTCAGGCGTCTGCTTTCGCGTCCGCCAGCCGCTCGGCCAGCCCGTCGGCCAGGTCGGCTGCGCGGTGCTGTTCGCGGGCCTCCGCGTAGATCCGGACGAGCGGCTCGGTGCCGCTCGGGCGGGCGAGCACCCACGCGTCGCCGTAGTCGAGGCGGTAGCCGTCGGTGACGTCGAGTTCGGCGTCGGAGGACTGGGCGCGCCGCTCGGCGGCGGTGAGCATCGCCCGGCGCTCGTCCTCGGTCCCGTACTCGATGTTGCGGCGGACGTTGTGGTAGTCGTCGTAGGGGGCGACGATGTCGCTGGCGGGCCGCTCGGCGACGAGTTCGAGGAAGCGCGCGGCGATGTACGCGCCGTCGCGGGCCAGCCGGTAGTTCGGGAAGAAGACGCCGCCGTTGCCCTCGCCGGCGACGGGGACCGTCGCGCCCTCCGTGCGGAGGTCGCGGATGCGCGAGATGATGTTCGTGGAGCCGATGGGCGTGAGTTCGAGGTCCGCACCGACGTCGGCGGCGACGTCGACGAGGCGCTGGGAGACGTTGACCGCGGAGACGGTGGTGTCGCCCGCGGAGAGCTCCGCGGCGGCGAGCGCGGCGAAGGTGGCGTCGCCCTCGACGTACTCGCCGCGCTCGTCGTAGAAGATGGCGCGGTCGGCGTCGCCGTCGTGGGCGATGCCGAGGTCGGCGTCGGTCGAGGCGACCAGACGGCCGAGGTCAGAGAGGTTCTCGGAGACCGGTTCGGGGTCGCGGCCGGGGAAGTAGCCGTCGGGCTGGGCGTTGACGGTGACGACGCGACAGCCCAGTTCGCGGAAGAACTCGGGGCTGGTGAGCGAGCCCGCGCCGTGGCCCGGGTCGAGCGCGACGGTGAGGTCGGCGTCGGCGACGGTCCCGACGTCGACGGCGTCGAGAAGCTGGTCGGCGTACTCGCGGCGAGCGCCCTCGACGCGCCGGGTCTCGCCGGTCTCGTCCCAGGAGACGGTCTCGAACCGCTCCGCGAGCAGCAGCTCCTCGATGGCTTCGAGTTCGTCGACCGATAGCTCGACGCCGTCGTCGCCGATCAGCTTCATGCCGTTGAACCGCGGCGGGTTGTGCGAGGCGGTGATCATCAGCGCCGGAACGCCCTCGCGCTCCGCGTAGGCCTGCAGGCCCGGCGTCGGCAGGACGCCGAGGCGGTCGACGCCGGTGCCGACGCTCGCCAGCCCGCTGGCCGCGGCGTCGGCGAGCATCTCGCCCGTCCGCCGCGCGTCCCGCGCGATGGCGACCCGGTCCGACCGCCACATCGTCCCCGCTGCCTTCGCGACCCGCAGGAGGAACTCGGGTCCCAACGACTCGTTGACCACGCCCCGTGTTCCGCTCGACCCGAATATCTTCATTAGGGAAACCTGTGGATGCGTTCCTCAAAGTGGTTCCGAAGCGCGACGGGACCTGCGGCCTCGACCGCACGGTTCCGGCGGGGCGCGGCGAAGCGCGGATGCGCCGGAACGTTTTCCGTCGTGGCACGCCACCGCACCGACATGGTCAGCATCGACGAGAAGCGGGTGTACGGGGACAAGGTCGGCGAGACGACGGCGTACGTCGCGTCCGGTCAGGGCGTCGCCAGCGTCTCCGTCTCCGACGACCTGGTCGGGCAGTACGGCATCGACCACGCCTGCACCGCGCTCGACGTGGCCGCGCGGGACGGACAACTCGCCGTCGCGACGCCGACGGACGTGCTCGTCAAGGACGAGAACGAGTACGACCCCGTCGGCTTCGGTCCCGCCGTCGGCGTCGCGTTCGACGGCGACGCCCTCCTCGCGGTCGGCCCGGACTGGTCGGTCGCCCGGGCCACCGAAACCGGCGAGTGGACCACCGTCGGGTCGGCCGACACACCCGTCCGCGCCGCGAGCGGCGACCTCGTCGCCGCGGAGGACGGCGTCTACCGCGTCCGGGGCGACGACCTCTCGCACACCGGTCTCGACGACGCCCGCGACGTCTCCGCCGCCGGCACCCCCCTCGCCGCCACCGGCGACGGCATCTACGCGCTCGGCGCGGGATGGATGGAACAGACCGGCGGGGAGTTCACCGCGGTCGACGCGGACCGGGACGTCCCGCCGGGCGAACCGGGCCGCGCGCACGCCGCCACGCCGGAGACGCTGTACGAACACGACGGCGGCGACTGGTCCCCCGTCGAGGTCCCGATCAGTCGGAGGGTCGCCGGCGTCGCGTACGCCGACGACGCGGTGTACGCCGTCGCCGGCGACGGCACCTTCCTCGCGGACGCGGGCGACGGGTGGCGGTCTCAACCGCTCGGCGTGACGGAGGTCGGCGGCATCGCAGTGCCGTAGCGGAACCGCTCCCGCGCCGCGCGGGTCCGCAGAACGAAAACGGGTTTAACCAGGGTCGCAGATACCCGACCATGGGGAGCCGCTCGCGCCGGTGGAGTTCGAACGGTTTCCGGACGGCGAACTGGTCGCTCGCGTCGGCGACGTCTCGCCGGAGCGGGCCGTCGTCGTGGCGTCGACGCCGACGAGCGACGCCCACGTCGAACTGCTCCAGTTGCAGGACGCGGCCCGCGAGGCGGGGGCCGAGGAGGTCGTCACCGTCGTGCCGTACATGGGTTACGCGCGACAGGACGAGGCGTTTCGGGCGGGCGACCCGGTGTCGGCGCGGGCGGTGGCGCGAGCCGTAAGCACCGGCGCGGACCGGACGCTGGTCGTGAACCCACACGAGGACGCCGTGACCGAGTGGTTCGAACCGACGGCGACGGCGGTCGACGCGGCGGCGTGTCTGGCGGAACCGCTGCCCGAGGACCTCGCGGAACCGGTGTTCCTCTCGCCCGACGAGGGGGCGCTGGACATCACTGAGACCGTCCGCGACGCCTACGGCGCGGGCGAGACGGACCACTTCGAGAAGACCCGGCGTTCGGGGTCCGAGGTGGACGTCTCTCCCGGCGACGCCGCCGTCGAGGGACGTGACGTCGTCGTCATCGACGACATCATCGCCACGGGGTCGACGATGAGCGAGGCCGTGGGCATCCTGCAGGACCGCGGGGCGGCGCGCGTGTTCGTCACCTGCGTCCACCCCCTGCTGGCGCGAAACGCGCCGACGAAACTGGCGCGAGCGGGCGTCGAAGCCGTCTACGGCACGGACACCCTCGAACGTGCGGCCAGCGAGGTCAGCGCGGCGAGCGCCGTCGCCGAGTACCTGTAACCTAACCCACCTCTCAGACCAGGCGGGAGTTTTAAGCATCGCTCCCCCGGTGATCCGACTGTGAACGAAGCGCGCGCGGGACGCGAGTGAGTAGACGATGCACGGGATCATCCACAAATCGCTGAAAGGGTACGTCGAAACGGAACTGCCCGACGAGTCATGGGACGAGCTCATGGACGCGGCGGGCATCGAACCGAAGCTCTACCTGCCGGTGTCGCACTACCCGGACGAGGACGTGACGGCGATAGTCGAGGCGCTCGCCGAACGAACCGGCCACACGGAGGAGACGCTACTGGTCGACTTCGGCGAGTTCCTCGTGCCCGAACTCCTCGATACGTTCAAGGCCCACGTTCGGGACGACCGGGCGACGGTCGACCTGCTCGAACACCTGCCGTCCGTCTACGAGGACATCGCGAGGAGCAACGACGAGACGACTCCACCCGACGTGGACACCGAGCGCGTCGGCGACGACGCAGTGACTATCGTCTACCAGTCGGAACTGGAACTGTGCGCGCTCGGAAAGGGCATCGTTCGCGGTATCGCCGCGACGTACGACGAGACGGCGACCATCGAGGAGGACGCCTGCCAGCTCGACGGCGACGACCGGTGCGAACTGACCGTGACGGTCGAGTGACGAGCGCTTTTCTCTCCTGACTCGCGGACCCCGCCGACGCGTTAGCCCCGACGCCGGGCGAACGAGGCCGTTGTCGCGAGGAGCGCGGCGAGCGCGGCGTCCGCGGCCTGCGACGGTGGGCCGCCCACCGCGGCGGACCGGTCCTCGTCCCCGCGAGACCACTGGCCGCCGAGAGCGCACGGAGAACCAGGAGAGCGGGAGCGACGTGGCGGATAACTTTATTCTGTTTCGCCGATATGTATGGTTCTTCCGACGAGCATGCTGAGAGGTCACACGGCACAGAACCCTGTTACACGCGGCGTGCGCGTTCAACTAACTATATCGTATATGGTTATTACAGGGTTAAAACTTGTAGGCCGGTATATATAAGTTCAAGGGTTCCAGTAGAGCCCCCATGGAAGAGGAGAGAAAAGCGATACGGCGTCGCCGTGTTTTGGGCGGCATCGCCGGGGCCGGCCTCGGGTCGATCGCCGGTTGTGCGACAGTAGAAGAGACCGTTCTCGGGAGTTCTGACGGTGGCGACGGTCACGACGACCACGCCGACGACCGCCACGCCGAGGAAACGACCGCCGGCACGCACGTCGGAATGGTGTACGCGACGGCCGGTCTCGACGACCGGTCGTTCAACGACACGGCACACCGCGGCGTACAGCGGAGTCGGCTGGAGCGGGACGTCTCCTTCGACTATCGAGAGCCGGACGGCACCGACGAGATGGAGGAGTTCCAGCGGACGTTCGCCGAATCGGCGGACCCCGAGTACGACCTCGTCTGCTGTATCGGCTTCGACCAGACCGGCGCGCTGCAGGAGACCGCGCCGCGTCACACCGACCAGAAGTTCGCGATCTTCGACGCCGTTCTGGACGAGCCAAACGTCGTAAGCTACGTGTTTCAGGACCATCAGGGGTCGTTCCTCGTCGGATCGCTCGCGGCGCAGATGACGTCGGTCGGGTTCGGCGCGGGACGCGGGTCGACCCGCCCCGACGAGTTGACCGTCGGCTTCGTCGGCGGCGTCGAAGTGCCGGTGGTCCAGAAGTTCGAGGCCGGGTTCGCGGCCGGCGTCGAACACGCGGACGCGGACGTGGAGGTACTCACGGAGTACGTCGGCAGTTTCGGCGACGTCGACGGCGGCCGCGAGGCCGCGGAGGGGATGTACGACGACGGGGCCGACATCATCTATCACGCGGCCGGCGGTACGGGCCTCGGCGTCTTCCAGGCCGCACAGGAGCGCGAGCGGTTCGCGCTCGGCGTGGACGCCGACCAGTCCCGGAGCAACCCCCGCTACTCCGACGTCATCCTCGCGAGCATGACGAAACGGATGGACACGGCCGTCTACAACGCCGTCGGCAGCGTCATCGACGACGCGTTCGAAGGCGGGTCGGTCGTCCCGCTCGGCCTCGAAGACGACGGACTCGAGGTCGCGTACGGGTCCGAACTCGGCCCCGCGATCCCGGACGAACTGAAATCCGACGTCGAGGAGACCAGAGCGGCGATCGTCGACGGGGACGTCGAGGTGCCGTCCGAACCCTGACCACCATGCCGGACAAGCAAAACACCGAATCCGACGCCGACGTAGCATCGCTCGATGCCGACCCCGGGCGCGACGACGGGAGTCGGTCGCGGAGCCTCCCCGGCAAGATCACCGACCTCCTCGTCCCGTCGTTCATCCAGCGGCGGTACGCGCTCAAGTTCGTCGTCTCGATCCTGGCCGTCGTGGTCGTCATCTCGATGGTCGGCGGCTTCGGCTTCGTGCAGGCGCAAGACGCCGTCCACAGCAGCACCGAGGACAACCTCAAAGAGACCAGCGAACTCCGTGCCAACTCCGTCGGGGAGTGGGTCGAGAAGATGCACCTCCAGACGCGTACCGTCTCGGCGGGCGAACCGCTACAGGAGAACGACCAGCCGGCGCAGTATCTGATCTCGCGGCGCGACAGGATGAGCGACGACGTGATCAGCATCCACCTCGTCGACAGCAACGAGGGCGTCGTCGAGGCCAGCACCGAGTTCCCGATGGAAGGGATCGAAACGGGCACCCTCGAAGGAGTCCCGTGGGCGACCGCGAACCCGCCGTCCGGTGCCGGCGAGAACGACGCGGTGTGGATGGCCTCGCGCTCGTACCGCTCGCCCGTGCTCGACAACGAACCCGTGATGGCGTTCGCGAGTGCCGTCCCGAACCAGGAGGGCAAGTACGTCGTCGTCGTCGCGCGCATCCAGTCTCACCTCAGCGACATTCAGGAGAACGACCGGCATCACGCCACCCGGATCGTCAACGGGGACGGCGACACCGTGATGGTGATCGACGAGTCGATCAACTCGTCACTGCACGGCGAGGCACTCGCGGAGACGCGAACGACCGGCGACACCGCGTTCCGGCAGTCGGCGAACGACGTTCACGCGTACGCGAAAGTCGGCTCGACCGACTGGGTCGCGATCCGGACCGTCGACAAGGACCACGCCCTCGCCGTCCAGCAGAGCGTCGGACAGAGCGTCCTGCTCATCATCGGGGCCGCGCTCCTGACGCTCGGGTTCGTCGGCGTCGTGCTCGGCCGCCAGACGATCGCGCCCTTGACCGACCTCCGGAAGCAGGCCGGGCGGATGGAGGAGGGCGACCTGGAAGTCGACCTCCACAGTCACCGGAAAGACGAGATCGGTCGGCTCTACGAGTCGTTCGACAGCATGCGAGGCGCACTCCGGGACCAGGTCCGGAGGTCCGAACAGGCCCGCCAGGAGGCCGAGGCGGCACGCCGGCGCACCGACCGCATGAACCAGCATCTGGAGACGAAAGCCGACGACTACGCCGGGACCATGCAGCGGTGCGCCGGGGGCGACCTCACCGGTCGGATGGACCCCGAGAGCGAGAACGAGGCGATGTCCGAGATCGCACGGGAGTTCAACGCCATGATGGAGACGATAGAGGAGACGCTCGGCCGCGTCAAGCAGTTCGCGACCGTCGTCGCCGCCTCCAGCGAGGAAGTGACCGTCAGTTCCGAGGAGGTCCGCGCCGCGTCCGAGCAGGTCACCGAGTCCATTCAAGAGATCTCGGACGGCTCCGAACGGCAGAACGAGTCGCTGCAGTCCGTCTCCAGCGAGATGTCCGGTCTCTCGACGACTATCGAGGAGATCGCGTCCTCGTCGAACGAGGTCGCGGAGATCGCCGAGCGGACGGCCCGCACCGGGCGGGAAGGCCGCAAGGCCGCGAACGAGGCCATCGAGGGCCTCAACCGCATCGAGTCGGAGTCCGAGGAGGCCGTCGACGAGATCGAGGCGCTCGAAGACGAAATGGACCAGATCGGCGAAGTGGTCGAGTTCATCACGGAGGTCGCGGAGCAGACGAACATGCTCGCGCTGAACGCGAACATCGAGGCCTCGCGCACCTCCACCGGCGACGACGGGAAAGGCTTCTCCGTCGTCGCCGGCGAGGTCAAGGAACTCGCCGCGGAGACGAAAGACGCCGCCGAGGAGATCGAGGAGCGCATCGAGCGCATCCAGGCCCAGACCGAACGCACCACCGAAGAGGTGCAAAACACCAGCGCGCACATCGACGACCACCGCGAGTCCATCGAGCAGGCGATCGACGCGCTCGAAGAGATCGCCGGCTACGCCCAGGAGACCAACACGGGCGTGCAGAACATCAGCGCGGCGACCGAGCAGCAGGCGGCCTCGACCCAGCAGGTCGTCGCGATGGTCGACGAAGCGGCGACGATCAGCGAGGAGACGACCGCCGAGGCGGAGAACGTCGCCGCCGCCGCCGAGGAGCAGACGACCGCGCTGACCGAGGTCAGCCAGTCCGCGAGCGACCTCGCCGGCAAGGCGTCCCGCCTCAGTCAGGTGTTAGACCAGTTCGAGACCGAAAAGCGATCGCCGAGCGCCGCCGCGAGCGCGGAAGCGGCGGAATCGTCTGACGCGGCGACCGAGTCGACCGACGCCGAGACCGCGGGCGACCTGTTCGCGGACGACGCCGACGGGTCGACCGGCGATGCGGACGGCGACAGCGACGTCTCCGCCGTCCCGGGCGAACCCGACGCGAAGTAATATCGATATCAGTTTTCATATTCGTTTGCGTCGCTGCTCCGTCTTCCCTTTCTCGAAAACGCTTGATCTGGGTTCTTCGACTTGATGCGATAGCGGTAAATTCTCACAAAAGGTATTCAATCACTTCCAACGATTACCTGATATGAACCGCAGAAAATTCATAGTGTCTGGTGTTACAGCGTCGATAACTCTGGCGGGCTGTACAAATACTGATGACGACGAAACTAATACTACATCCAACACCACCACTCCTGTTCAAACCAAGGAAACTCAAACATCCGATGATAATAGTATAAATATGATAGTGAATTACTTGAAACCAGACAGTAGCGAGGTAACAATATTGGTAGATTCTAATGAGATTCTGTCAAGAACCATACAACCAGAGAGTTCTTTTGATTTGAATACTGATATATCTTCACCTGGTGAGTATATGTTCGAAATTTATCTAAATAGCGATGAAGTATTAGCCCGTGATATCAAGATAAACGATTATTCGTTAGAACACGGATTACAATTAATACTGGAACTGAAGGAAGAAGAGACACGTATTAAAAAAGAAGAATGAATCAGCTACACGTATGTATTCAATAGTTATAACAAAAAACAAACATACGATAGTATCGATTCTGAATGTAGTTCCTGGTTGCTCTCCAGCGGAGACGGATTCGCGAAGCCTCCGCTATCTCTGTCTCCACGCCCTCTACGTCCCGACGCGACCTTTTTCACCTCGGGTCCGCTCGCGCACCCCTCGGCGGAAAAGTGTCGCTCGATCACTCCGTTCGCTCGCGGTACCGACGGAACCTAGTCTGACGCTTCCACGGCCGCCAGCGGCTCGCGGCTCCCATCAGTCGCCGCTCGCCCGTTTCGAGGCCTCACTGGCTCACGACTGCGCCGTTCGAAGTCGCTATGCGACCTCGCTTCGCTCGGCCTCGCGCGCCTCGATCGCGATCTCCATCTCGACGCCTTCGACGTCCCACTCCTTGCGGTGGCCGTCCTCGACCGCGCCGAGTTCGTCGGCGCGGACCTCCTCGGCGATGAGGTCGGTGTGGCGCTCGACGAGGTCGGCCACGCGGTCGTCACCGACGTCGAAGTCGAGGCGGATCGGCTCCTCGATGTCGAGTTCGAGGTCCTTGCGCATCTCCTGGACGCGGCGGATGACCTCGCGGGCGTACCCCTCGCTCTCGATGTCCTCGGTGAGCGTCGTGTCGACGTAGACGACGCCGAGTTCGTCGCCCTCGTCCTCGACGGCGGTGCCGGTGACGCCCTCGGGCGTCTCCGTGACGAACTCGACCATCTCGTCGGCGAGATCCTCGCCGTCCAGCACGTCCCCGACGGCGGCTTCGAGCGCGTCGAGCGACTGCTCGTCGACGCGGGCCTCGTTCAGCGCGTTCATCACCTCGCCGGCGCGGTCGCCGAAGGCGGGGCCGAGTTCGCTCATATCGGCGCGGGCGCTGTACTCCAGTTCGCCCCACTCCTCGTCGCCGGCGACGAGTTCGACTGCACGCGCGTTGAGACGGTCGGCGAGCAGGTCGCGGTGGCGGGAAACGGCTTCGGCGAGGCGTTCGTCGTCGGCAGCGGCGGACGCCGTCTGACGGGCTTCCGGGTCCCGCCCCGAAACGGCGACGACGACGCGCTGGACGGGCCAGCGCAGTTTGCGCTCGGCCTGCTGGCGGGCGTTCGACCCGGCCTCCTCGACGCCGCGCAGGAGCGCCACGTCGGTCTCCAACCGCTCGTCCTGCCAGTACTCGTCGACCTCCGGCCAGTCGCACATATGGACGGTGTCGTAACCGTCGTCGCCGGTGAGCGTGCCGTATATCTCCTCGGCGGCGAACGGCGCGTACGGCGCGAGCAGTTCGACGACGGTCGACAGCACCTCGTAGAAGGTGGCGTACGCCGCCCGCTTCGAGCCGCTGTCGGCCTCCTCCCACATGCGCTCGCGGACGACCTGGATGTAGAACCGCGAGACGTCCTCGACGACGAAATCGAGCAGGACGTCGATCGCCTTGTCCTGGTGGTAGTCCTCCCAGTGCTCGGTCATCTCGTCGACGACCGACTGGAGGCGGGCGAGCACCCACTCGTCGACGAGTTCGAGGTCGTTACTCACGTCCCCCAGTGTCGCCTCCGCGGGGTCGAAGTCGTCCAGCCGCATGTACGGCAGCGGGAACCGGAACACGTTCCAGAGGATGTTGAGGTCCCGCTGCATGTTCTGGGTCTCGTCCCACGAGAAGCGCATGTCGTCGCCCTGCGGGTTCATCGAGAGCAGGAACATGCGCATCGGGTCCGCGCCGTGTTCCTCGATGACCTCGCCGGGCTCGACGGTGATGCCCTTGGACTTGGACATCCCGCGGCCGTCGGGCATGTTGGCGTAGCCGTGCATCAGCACCTCCTCGTACGGGATCTCGCCCATCGCGGCCGTCGCCATGCCGAGTTGCGACCAGAACCAGCCGCGGGTCTGGTCGTGGGCCTCCATGATGAGGTCGGCGGGCCACAGCTCCTCGAACGCCTCCTCGTTCGAGGGGTAGTCGAGGGTGCCCCACGTCGCGACGGAGGAGTCCAGCCACACGTCGAACACGTCGCCGACGCGGGTGTAGGTCGTCCCGTCGTCGGTGATGGTGAGGTCGTCGACGGTGCCCTTGTGCAGGTCGACGTCCTCGGGGTCGACGTCCTGGTCGACGCGCTCGGCGAGCTCCTCGCGGTCGCCGACGACGACCACGTCGCTCATGCTCCCGTCACATCCTTCCGAGGACGGGTCCTCGCTCTCCTCCGGCGTCCAGATCGGGATCGGGATGCCCCAGTAGCGCTGGCGCGAGACGTTCCAGTCCGGCGCGTCCGCGACGAAGTCCCGGAAGCGGTTGTCGCGCGCCCACTGCGGGTGCCACTCGCTGTCCTCGATGTTCGAAAGCAGTTCGTCCTCGATGTCGGTGATCGTGATGTACCACTGGTCGGTGACGATCTGGATGATGCCGGTGTCACAGCGCCAGCAGTGACCGTAGCTGTGGTGGGTCGTCCCCGCGTCGAGCATCAGCCCCTTCTCCTGGAGGTCCGCGATGATGTCGTCGTCCGCCTGCTTGACGAACTGGCCGGCGTACTCGCCGGCCCGGTCGTCGTACACGCCGTCGCCGCCGACGGGACAGACGGTGTCGAGGTCGAGTTCGCGGCCGCGCTCGAAGTCCTCTTCACCGTGGCCCGGCGCGGAGTGGACGAGGCCCGTCCGGTCGACTTCCACGTAGTCGGCCGTGTACACCTGCAGCGCGTCCTCGCCCGACGGGTGGTCGGGCACCTCGTCGGCCAGCGGGTGGTCGTACTCCCAGCCGACCATCTCCTCGCCGGTGACCTCCTCGAGGACCTCGTAGTCGTCGTACCGGCCCTCGCGGAGCACGTCCTCGACGCAGCCCTCGGCGAGATAGAGGACCTCCTCCTCGCCATCCTCCGCGGCTTCGCTGCTCCGGTTCGCGGACGAGTCCGGGCTCTTCTCGGCGCGGACGGCCTGATACGTCACGTCGCCGTCGACCGCGACGAACGTGTTCGCCGGGACCGTCCACGGCGTCGTCGTCCAGATGACGAGGTGTCCCTCGCGGTCGCGCAGGGGGAACTTCACGTAGATCGACGGGTCCTTGACGTCGTCGTACTCGACCTCGTTGTTCGCGATGGCGGTCTCGCATCGCGGGCACTGCGAGATGGAGCGCTGGCCCTGCTCGACCAGTCCGCGCTCGTGGGCCTGCTTGAACCCCCACCACGCGGCCTCCATGTACTCGGGGTCGACAGTTTTGTACGGGTCGTCCCAGTCCATCCAGACGCCGAACGACTCGAAGTCCCCCTGCAGGCCGTGAAGCTGCTCCTCGGCGAACGCCTTGCACTCCTCGATGAAGTTCTCCTCGCCGTACTCCTCGATGTCTTTCTTGTTCTCGAAGCCGAGTCGCTCCTCGACCTTCGTCTCGATGGGGAGGCCGTGCATGTCGTAGCCCGGTCGGTCCGTGACGTCGTACCCCTGCATCCGCAGGTAGCGGATGTAAGCGTCCTTCAGCGTCTTGTTCCAGGTCGTCCCCATGTGGGCCGCGCCCGACGTGTACGGCGGGCCGTCGACGAAGAAGAACGGCTCCTCGCCCTCCCGGTGTTGCGTCGCTTTCTCGTAGGCGTCGACCTCGTCCCAGTAGTCGACCACGCGGTTCTCGACCGCGTCGGGATCGTACTGGTCGTCGACCTCCGCGAACCTGCTCATACCGGAGACGTGTTCCTCGACTATTAAAGGCCAATCGGTCCCGCAGAAAGCCCTTGCCCGGTCTCGGCGGACTCTTCTCGCGGGCCGAAGGCCCGCTCGAACGGTCCGAGGGAGCTTCGCTCCCTCGCTACTCGCGTCGCCCTTTCGATTTCCGCCGCCAGGATCGCTTCGCGATTCTCGCTAAGGTCCGCCAGTTTGCGCGAGCTGCCGTGAGGCCGGAGGCCTCACGAGCCTTCACTCGCGCCGCTCGTGAAGACCCCGCGGTCGCGAGGACACGCTCCGACCGCCTGCCCTCCCCCGTACGCTCGGCATGAACGCCGAGCGCGGCCAGTTGGTGAAGTCGGCTTCGAGCGCGGCCGCATCTAGCCTCCTCCGGTCGGGGCGTTTTTGTTTCCGTAGGTCAGACGTACAACTATGTCCGCCGGGAGAACGTCGTGGTCGCACGGACCCGCCGACTCGGCGGTCGCCCGGGCCTTCTGTTACCTACAGATCGGCGTCCTCGGCGGGATGGCGCTGGTGTTCGTCGGCGTGGTCGTGGGTCTCTACGCGCTGACGATCCTGAGCGGGAGCTACCGGCTGCTGGCCCTGCTGGTCCTGCTGACGCTGGTCGGCGGGCCGGTCTCGCTGCTGTACCTGCTCCCGCTGATCGCCGACCCCGACCAGCGGCCACCGATACCGGCGGAATGGGCGGAGTTCCGGCAGTTGAACGCCGTCGGGGCGGCCGTCGCCGCGGTGCTTGGCGCGGTCGTGATCGTCGGCGCGTTCGCCGCCGGACCGCCGCTGCTGTGGGCGGCGTTTCTCGCCCTCCCGTTCGTCGCGTTCGCGGGGCGGTCGCTGGCGAGCGACGGCGCGTTCGACCCGCGGGCGGGAACGCTCACGTACGCCGACCGCGAGGTCGACCTCGACGACGTGACCGGCGTGAGTCGGACGGACGTGGCCGGCTACGCCGTCGTCCGCCTCGCCCACGACGCCGGCCTCGGAACGCCCGGTCTGCTGGTCCTTCCGGAGTCGGTCGCCGACGCGGTCGTGCCGGCGCTCGACCGGGCCGCCGAGAGCGCCGATCCGGCGGAGTCGGGGTCGCTCGCGCTTACCGCGACGCTCGTCGCCTTCGGTCTCGGATCGCTCGCCGGTGCCGCGGGGCTGGCGTCGCTGGCCGGGAGCGTCGACCAGCCCGCGCTGCTCCACTGGGCGGCGCTGGTCGCCGGCCTGTTCGGCGGCCTCTTCCTCTGGGTCGCCTGGCGGGAGTAGCTACTCGTCGTGGTACACCCGCGCCTCCCACGGCCGCAGGTCGATCTCGGTCGGGTCGGGGTCCGCGATGCCGTAGTTGGCGACGAGCAGTTCGAGCCCCTCCCGTTCGACGCCGTCCGGTAGCGCGAAGCGGCCGGCCCGGCCGACGAAGTCGATCACGACCAGCACCCGCTCGCCGTCAAGCGTCCGCGTGTAGGCGAAGACGTCGTCGTTCTCGGCCGCGATCTGGCTGTAGTCGCCGTAGATGATGGCGTCGTGTTCGGCGCGCACGGCGATCAGGTCGCGGTAGTAGTACAGCACCGAGTCGCGGTCGCCGCGGGCGGCGGCGACGTTGATCTCGGGGAAGTTGGGGTTGACCTTGATCCACGGCTCGCCGGCCGTGAACCCCGCGTTCTCGGCGGCGGTCCACTGCATCGGGCTCCGGGCGTTGTCCCGCGACCAGTAGTTCACCTGGTCCGCGATCTCGTCGAACGAGTCGATCCGGCCGGTGTCCAGCGCCGCCTCGATCTCGTCGTGGGTCCAGACGTCGCGGTGCTCGTCGAGGGTATCGAACGGGACGTTCGTCATCCCGATCTCGTCGCCCTGATAGAGGAAGGGGGTCCCCCCGAGCGTGAGCAGGAAGGTCGCGAGCGCCTTCGCGGACTCGGTGCGGTACTCGCCGTCGTCGCCGAACCGGGAGACGGTTCGGGGCTGGTCGTGGTTGCCGAGGTAGACGCTGTTCCACCCCTGGCCGAGACCCGTCTGCCAGCGCGACATGATCCGCTTGAACTCGCGTAGGTCGAACTCGGTGCGCGCCCACGGGTCCTCCGGGTGTTGGTCGACGTGCATGTGCTCGAACTGGAACACCATGTCGAGGCCGTCCTCGGTGGTGAACTTCCGCGCGTCGTCGACCGAGACGCGCGGCGTCTCACCGACGGTCATCACGTCGTACTCGGACAGCACTTCGTCGTCCATCTCGCGGATGAACTCGTGGGCGGTCTCGTGGGTCGCGAAGTGGTCACCGCCCCAGCGCGGCCCGTCCGGGTCCTCGGGGATCGGGTCGGGCTTGCCGACGAGATTGATCACGTCCATCCGGAACCCGTCGATGCCCTTCTCCAGCCACCAGCGCATCATCTCGTAGATGTCCGCCCGAACGTCGGGGTTCCGCCAGTTCAGGTCCGGCTGTTTCACGTCGAACAGGTGCAGGTAGTACTCCCCGCGCTCCTCGTCGTAGGTCCACGCGGAGTCCCCCCACAGCGACTCCCAGTCGTTCGGGGGTTCCTCCCGCCAGTAGTAGTAGTCCTCGTACTTCCCCTCGCGTCGCCGGGAGCGCTCGAACCACTCGTGCTCGTCGGAGGTGTGGTTGACGACGAGGTCCATCACCAGTCGCAGGTCCCGCGCGTGGAGCGCGTCCCGCAGACGCTCCCAGTCTTCCATCGTGCCGTAGTCGCCGTGGATCGACCGGTAGTCGCGGATGTCGTAGCCGTTGTCCGCGAGCGGCGAGTCGTACACCGGGGTCAACCAGACCACGTCGACGCCGAGCTCGTCGAGGTAGTCGACCTTCGCGGTTATCCCCGGCAGGTCCCCGACGCCGTCGCCGTCGCTGTCGTTGAAGCTCTGCGCGTAGATCTGGTAGACGACTGCCTCCTGCCACCACTCGCGGTCGACGGCCATAGCACGCCCCCTACACCGTCGCCGGTGTTATGGTTAGGGGGTCGCTCGCGGGCGTTTCCCGGGCCGAATCGCGCGGACGACCGGTCGACCGCGGGGCGACTCGCGACCCGTCGCTGCTCCGGCGGATCACACCCTCGATCGCTATCGGCGGCCAGTCGTCGGACGACGTAGGATTAACTGCAGTTGCCTCGCTGTGCAGCCTCTTCGGAACCCGACGTCCAAGTACGATGGCGGCATAGGAACTCGTATGAGCCAGGTGACGAGACGGATCGTGCGGGAACTACACGACGAGCCACATCTCAAAGGTCGACGGATCACCGTCCAGTTCATCAAGACGCAGGTGGAGGACTGCGGCCTCGAACCGCGGACGGTCGCGGATCGTCACGACATCGACGTGGCCGACGTCTACCGGGCGCTCACGTACTACCACGACCATCCACAGGAGATGCGAGCCGTCGAACGGCAGCGCGAGGCCGCCGTCAAGGGCCAGAAACACCTGACAACCGACCCGGACGACGTCCGCGGCTGATGGCGTACAGGATCCTCGCAGACGAGAACGTCGAGCGCGCGACGGTTAACTACCTCCGAAAGCTCGGCCACGACGTCGAACAACTCGACGAGGTGGCCGAACTCGGACTCGGTATCGAGGACGAGTCGATCGCCTGGTACGCCCGCGAACGAGACCGATTGATCCTCACACAGGACGACGATTTCTTCACCGGTCTAAGCGTCGAGCACACGGCGGGCGTCCTCTTCCAGAAGGACCAGACACTGTCCGCACGCGAGGTGAACGTCGTCAACGAGATGTCACGATACTTCGAACAGTCCGACGTCACCCTCGAATACGTCAGCGGAGACTGGTTGTGACGAAACGCTAAATAACGCGGTTCTCCAGGTCCTCGCCCGCGGCGTACCGCTCGGCGTTGCCGGCGACGACGTCGGCCAGTCGCTCGTAGTACGCCGGCGTGTGGCCGGCGTTGTGCGGCGTGATCTGGACGTTGCCGAGGTTCCAGAGCTCGTGGTCCTCCGGGAGCGGTTCGGGGTCGGTGACGTCCAGCGACGCGCCGCGGACCCAGTTGCCCCGGAGCGCGGTCACCAGCGCGTCGGTGTCGACGACCGGGCCGCGCGCGACGTTGACGAGGACGGCGTTCGGCGGGAGGGTGACGAACTCCTCGCGGCCGACCAGTCCCCGCGTCTCGTCGGTCAGCGGGCAGGCGAGCACGAGGTAGTCGGTGCGCGCCGCGACCTCCCCGAAGTCGTCGAACCCGACCATCTCGTCGGTCGGCCCGCCCTTCTCGGGGCTGTAGCGGACGCCGACGGTGTCGACGCCGAACGGTTCCAGTCGCCGTGCGACCGACCGACCGATAGCGCCCATCCCGACGACCGTGACGGTGCTTCCCTGGAGTTCGTGCGCCTGGTAGTGGCGCCACTCGTTGCGCCGCTGTCGTCGCCGCCCCTCGTGGAACCGCCGGGCGAACGAGAGGACCGCGCCGAGGACGTGTTCGCCGATGTTCGGGCCGTGAACGCCGGAGGCGTTCGTCACCGCGACGCCGCGTTCTTCCAGCGCGTCGAGCGGTAAGTGACCCGTTCCGGCGTAGGCGCAGGCGAACACCTCCAGCGCGTCGGCCCGGCCGAGCAGGTCGTCGCCCAGTTCCATCCCGGTGACGTAGCGCGCATCGCCGACCAGGCCGCGCTCCTCGTCGGGCGTGCGCGCCAGCGTCACGGCGGCGTCGGGAAGCCGCTCCCGGAGCGCGTCGGCGTACTGTTCGATCGGCGCGCCGTGGGTCCCCTTCCGCAGGACGAGTACCTCTGGAGCGTCGCTCATAGTCGAACCTCCACGGGCGCTCGGTTAAATCGGTCGCGAAGGAGCAATGGCCGCTGGTTCTCCGCGCGGGGCCGTTGCCCGGGGACCCCGCCGCGCCGGCGCGGGTCCTCCCGCGGTCGGGTCACCCCGCCGTCAACGCCGGGTCGGACAGCAGCGACTCGAACACCTGCCGCTGGGCGGTCCGGAGGTGCTGGTGGGACGTCGCCGGGGCGATGCCGAGCGGCGCGGCGACGTCCTCGCGGGGCCACTCGAACAAGCCCGAGCAGAGCGCGGCCTCCAGCGCGCTCTGCTGACGATCGGTCAGGTTTTCGAAGGCGCGCTCGCTCGCCCGCGTCCGCGCGTACGACCCCGCCGCGAACGCCGGGTGGGTAGTCATGGGCGAGAGAGCGGACTCGCGCCGTCGAGTTTTCCGTTGGGGGAAACCGGTCGGGCCGCGAGCGTCCCGCACGGAGAGCCGTTCCGCCGACGCTGCGACGGAGAGTCGCCGGGATCCGACGGAGACGGTCGGTGATACCCCGCGACCGCCGACCCAAACCACGTTGGGACAGAGGTTAACCCCTACAGGGACTTCTCTACAGTAACCACCGATGAGCAGCCACACCGATTTCGCCGCCGCTTGCGGTTCCGCTTTCGAGACCGATTCGTCGTCCGACACGTTCGACGTGCTCGCCGACGAGCGCCGTCGCGCGACGCTTTCAGTGCTCGCCGACCGCACCGACCGCGGCGAACCGGTCGACCTGTCGGAACTTGCTCGCGAAGTCGTCGACCTGACGGGAAGCGAGGTCGCTGGCCCCTCGCCCGACGCGGTCGACCGGATGCGCGTCGCGCTGCACCACCAGCACCTCCCCAAGATCGCCGACGCCGGGCTGATCGCCTACGACATCGACCGGAAGGCGGTCTATCCGACGGACGTCCCCGAGACCTTCGAATAGCGCCGACGCCGGCGGCAGGCGCTCAGCGCCCCTCGAACGCCGGATCCTCTTTCTCGAAGAAAGCGGCGTGGCCGCGGGCGTAGTCCGCGGTGGTCGCCAGCGACGAGATGCTGTCCGTCTCGGCGGCTAACTGCGCCGGGAGGTCCCGCGCGTAGCTTCCGTTCAGCAGGCGCTTCGTCGCGCCGTAGGCCCGCGTCGGCCCGTCCGCGAGCGTCGCCGCCAGCTCGGCGAGCCGGTCGTCGAACTCGTCCGCCGGGACGACCTCCGTCGCGAGGCCGATATCGACGGCCTCCGCGGGCGGGATCGGCTCGTCAAGCAGTGCGATCTCGCGGGCGCGGCGGTGACCGACCAGCCGCGGCAGGAAGTACGTCGACCCGCCGTCCCCCGAGAGCGCGATCTCCGGATAGGCGAACTCGAAGCGAGCCTCGGCGGAGACGAGGACGATGTCGCCCGAGAGCGCGAGTCCGAACCCGCCGCCGGCGGCGACGCCGTTCACGCCCGTCACGGCGGGCATCGGCGCGGTGGCGACGTTCCGGACCGCGCCGTGAAGTCGTGACGCCAGCCCTCGGAGTCGGCGGCCGTCCGACGCGTCTCCCTCGAGCGTCGAGAGGTCCGCCCCGGTGTTGAACGCCGACCCCTCGCCCGTGAGGACGAGACAGCGAACGTCGTCGTCCTCGACGAGGTCCGCGGTGGCGTCCCGGAGCTCCGCGGCCATCGCCCGGTTCAATGCGTTGTGGTGGTCCGGTCGGTCCATGACGATCCGTCCGACGCCGTCGAGACGTTCGACGGTGACGTGGTCGTGGTCGGACATGCGCGATCCTGCGCCGCCGACCGACAAAAGTCCCGGCGTCGAGCGCGTCGGGAGCCGGCCCGCCGCGGCGTCGGTCGGGCGAACGCCCCGGAGTCAGGGGAATTTAATATCGGGCAACCAGTCGGATGGGCGTATGGAACGAACAGACGTTGCCGTCGTGGGCGGTGGCCCGGCCGGCACCGTGGCGGCGCTACAGGCGGCGCGACACGGCGTTGACGCCGTCGTCTTCGAGAAGGGCGTCCGCCGGGAGGACCGCGAGGACCTCGGGCCGGACTCGACGGACGCCGCGGGGATGCTCGATTACTGGGTCGACATCATGGACGTCGACTACGAGGAGATCCCCGACGACGTGATCCTGCGGGAACTCGACGACGTCGATTTCCTCGGGGCGAACGAGTCGTGCACGCTGGACCGGACGGGTATCGAGTCATCGTACCCCGAGTTCGGCTTCACCTTCCACCGCGCCCGGATGGACGACTGGTGGCGCGAGCGGGCTGAAGACGCCGGCGCGGAGTACCGCGTCGGCACTAGCGTCAAGGGCGTCGAGACCGACCTCTCGGGGCCGACGCATCGCGTCACGCTCGCCGACGGGACGGAGTTCGAGGCCGAGTACCTGATCCTCGCGGACGGCCCCCAGCGGACCGTGACGGGGCGCGTGCTGAACCAGTTCACCCCGGCGGACCGCCGGATCGCGGACGTCCTCGAATCGACCGAGGCGAACCACATCGCCTACCAGGAGTACCGGGCGGTCCCCGAGGAAGCCTTCGACGAGGACACCCTGAAGTTCTGGTGGGGCGTGATGCCCGGCGAGACGGCGTACCCGTGGGTGTTCCCCAACGACGGCACGGTCGCCCGCGTCGGCCTGACGATGCCCATCGGGATGACGTTGGACGACGTCGAGAACCCCGAAGCGTACGACCTGCTCCGCGAGGACGACGAGGAGCTTCCCCGCGCCGGCGAGTACGTCCGCCGCCTGCTCGAACGCGAGTACGGCGACGAGTACGACATCGAGGAGGACTTCCCGCTCGTCGAGGACCGCGGGAAGTCCGGCGGCACGGAGACGTACCCCATCTCCTCGACCCGCCCCATCGACTCGCCGACGGCGGCCAACGTCGCCGTCGCCGGCGGCGCGATGGGCACCACTTCGGCGTTCCACGAAGGCGGCTACCACGTCGCCGTCCGCACGGGCAAGATCGCGGGCGAACTCGCCGGGACCGACTCGATCGAGCGGTACAACGACGCCTGGAAGGCGGCCATCGGCGACGAGATACTCCGCAACGTCGCCTTCGCCGACATCGTCGCCGACTACGAACCCGGCGACTGGGACCGCGCGTTCGGCATGGTCGACGACATGCTCGCCGGGGAGGACAGCGGTCGACTCCTGAAACCGAGCCTTCGAAGCGGCCTCCGCGGCGCGAAACTGTACGCGACGTACAAGAAAACGAAGCGGACGTACCGCGACGGGAAGTACGTCCAGTTCGAGGAGTCGGAGTACACGGTCTGACGCGGCGACCGGGGGTCCGAAAGGGGTTAACCCCTCTACCCCCTACCGTCGGACGCGCGCCACGAGTCCCCGCCCGAGTGATCCCGTCAGGGAGCGATGAGAGCGCGGAGAACCCGGGCGCGCGATACACTCTGGCGTCGCGAGCGCGCGACGCTGGCCCGGCACGAGGGTTTCCCGGCCGACTCGGCACGCAGCCAGGAGTGACGCCGGTCGTTAGTGTTCCGGGCCTACATTTCGCGACGCTACCTGCCCGTAGCGGCGGCGCTGCGAACGTCGGCGAGTCGGTAGCGGGTCCGGTACTCAGCGTTCACGCCCGACGGGAACGACACGGGGAACTCTCGACGGTTCCGGAGTCGCGGGGCGCTCGCACCGCCTTCGCCGAGACACACCCTTTTGTGCGTTACCGCCCACCACGACCCATGGAGACCCGCTCGCTCGGCGACACGGGACACGAGAGCAGCGTGATGACGTTCGGGGCTATCGCGCTCGACTGGCTGGAGCAGGAGGGCGCGAACCGGATGGTCGAACTGCTGCTCGACCGCGGCGTGAACCACTTCGACGTCGCGCCGACGTACGGCGACGCGGAACTGAAACTCGGGCCGAAGCTCCGCCAGCACCGCGGCGAGATATTCCTCGGCTGCAAGACGCAGGAGCGCGAATACGAGGGGGCACGTCGGAAGCTCGAACGCTCGCTCGACCGCCTCGGCGTGGACAGCATCGACCTCTATCAGGTCCACGGGCTGGAGTACGAGGCGGAACTGGACACCATCACGGACGACGGCGGCGCGCTCGAAGCGTTCCGCGACGCCCGCGACGAGGGACTCGTCGACCACGTCGGGCTGACGAGCCACGGGAACCCGGGGCTCATCCTCGACGCGATGGACCGCATCGACGACCTGGAGACGGTGATGTTCCCGATGAACCCGGTGGTCGCGGGCAAGGACGGCGACGAGTACGACTACGAGGCGGTGTTCGAACGGGCGGAAGCGGAGGGGGTCGGGACGCTCGGCATCAAGTCGTTCGCGAAGGGGCCGTGGCCGTCGACGGACGAGTTGCCGGAGGCGGACCGGCCGTACGCGAACTGGTACGAGCCCGTCGACCGGCCGGACGAGATCCGCGAGCGGTTCGACTTCGCCGCCGCGCGCGGGCTGACCAGCGTCGTCAGTCCGGGCGACCCGAAACTCGTCGCGATGGTGGCGGACGCCGCCGCACGGTACGACGGGATGGACGAGGCGGCCCGGCGCTCGCTGGTCGAGCGCCTGCGCCACGAGGACAGCCCCGTGCCCGAACAGTTACACCACTGAGCCGAGAAACATCGCCGGAGCCGAGCATGGACGTTCCGGAGACGGTCCGGACGGCCCTCGACGACCGCCCCGTGGCGGGAAAGACCTGCCTCGAAGCGGGGGCCGGCGTCGGCAACGCGACCGCGGGACTGCTCGCCGCGGGTGCCGACCGGGTGTACGCCGTCACGAACGACAGCGACCACGCCGAGACGGTCCGCGAACGGGTCGGCCGCGACGCCGCCGAGCGCGCCGCCGTGGTCGAAGCGGACCTGCGCGAGATACCGCTCCCGGCCGACACCGTGGAGGTGATCACCGCTCACGGGCTGTTCAACGTGATCCCGCCCGCGTCGCTTCCGGCCGTCGCGGCGGAACTGACGCGCGTCGCAGCACCGGGCTGTCATCTGGTCGTTGACGACTACGAACCGCCGCCCGACGACGCTCCGGTGCGCGACCTCTTCGCCGTCGAGAACGCGGCCGCCGAACTCGCCGACGGACGCCCCGCGCTGACGTTCTACCCGGCCGATGCGCTCCGGCGGCTGTTCGCCGGGTACGGGTGGGGGTTCGACCGGGAGCGGACGCTGCTGGACCCCGTGCCGTGGACCGGGAGCCACGTCGACGCCCACGCCGAGGCGGCGCGCGAATCGGCGTCGGCGCTCCCCGATGAACTCGGTGACCCGTTGTCGGCCGAGGCCGACCGCCTCGCGGACCGGATCGGGGGCGAGTCCGTCGGAGCGATGTACAGCGTGGCGATGCAGTTATCGTGTTGAATCGCGGTCGAAATCGGTCCCGTCGGCGTTCGTGTTCGAACGCCGGTCCGCCGACTCCGGCTCCGTCTCGCGGCCCCTGCTCGAAGAAATCAGAAACACGTTCAACGTTCGTAAATAGCCGACTTATTTTTGAACCGATTGAAAAAGGATTCATATCCATCACTATTCTAAACGATGGCTGTTGTCATGAAACGACGACAGTTCTGCAAGATCATCGGTGCGAGTACCGCTGGAACGATCGCCTTCGGGTCCACCGCCGCGGCCCACTCTCACGCCGGGGAGGTGTCGACCCGCGGGCATTTCGACATCGGGTGGGGTGGGGTCGAACTGACGGGGGGACACGACGAAACCGACTTCGACACGGACGGGATACCTGGCTACGACGAGGGAGATCCGCCGAGCGAACTCGTGGTGATGGTCCACGGGTTCATGAACGACGAATCGAGCGCGAGGCAGACGTTCGGTGACACTGCGGACGGGCTGCGGGCGAACGACTACGATTCGCCGGTAGTCGGGTTCTCCTGGGACTCCGACTGGAGCCTGTTCCAGTGGTGGTCGGCCACCGAGATCGCGCGTCGCAACGGGCCGAAACTCGCGGCGTTCCTGAACGACTACGAGCGCCAAGCCGGCGGAACGACGGTACGACTCGTCGCCCACTCCCTGGGCGCGCAGGCCATGCTCTCTGCGCTCGACGCGCTCCGAGAGGGGGACGGCACCCGCCCCGCTTCCCTCTCGCTTCTCGGTGCCGCCGTCGAGGACCAGACGGTCGCTGTCGACGGCGCGTACGGTCCGGCCGTCGCCACACAGGTCGGGCAGGCGGACAACTTCTGGAAAAGCGACGACGGGGTCCTGGCGGCGTTCGGCGGCGTCGAGTTCGACGGCGCGCTTGGGCGGTACGGCGCGGAGGGCGAGACGCCCGACAACTACGAGGACCACCAGGTCGACTACGTGAACGACCACAACTCGTACTACCTCGCCGACGGCGGGTGTCTGCACGAAGTGGTCGCGGAGTGGTGACTCGCCGAAACGGTAGGTTCCCGTAGCGCGCCGACGGCGCGAGAGGGAAACGCTCTTTCGCGCGGCAGACCGAACGGCCCGTATGCACGTCAGGTCAGTCGCCGACCTCGGGCCGGACGACCGCGCCGCGCTGTTCGACCGGGACGCCGGCGTCGAGTCCGTCCGGGACGACGTCCGCGACATCGTCGACCGCGTCCGGACCGAGGGCGACGTCGCGGTCCGGGAGTTCTCGCGGGAGTTCGACGGCGTCGAGGTGGCCAACATCGACGTCACGGACCGCGCCGAGCGGGCGTACGAGGAACTGGACGGGGAACCCCGCGAGACCATCGAGCGCGCGGCGGCGAACGTCCGCGAGTTCCACGAGGCGCAGGTCCCCGAGGACTGGCGCGAGGACTTCGACGGCCGGGAACTGGGCCGGCGGTTCCGCCCCATCGAGCGCGTCGGCGTCTACGTCCCCGGCGGGACGGCGGCGTACCCGTCGAGCGCCATCATGGGCGTCGTCCCGGCGAAGGTCGCCGGCGTCGGCGAGGTGGCCGTCGTCACGCCGCCCG
>PXSA01000025.1 GCA_003023565.1 Halobacteriales archaeon QS_9_68_17 | reverse complement strand
GCTGGCGCTCGACCTCGCCGTCCTCGGCGCGGCCGCCGTTGCGTTCCGGTGGAACGCCCGCCTCGCCCGTGCTGACCCGCCGGGCGGTCGACCCGCCGGCGGGGACTGACCCCGTCGGTCGGCCGCGGTTCGTGTTCACGAGAGCCGAATCGGAGTCGACTCACAGCGACCGATGCGTCGGTCCCGGGGAACAGCATTCGAACTTGTCCCGGCCCAGAAGATAGCGTCGAACAACTCGTACACCGCCGTATTCACGCTCGCCGGTCTCCTCTACCCCGCGCTGGTTATCTCGGCGGCGAAGGTGAGAGACGGTCGAGCACCGCGTCTCCATCCTCGGGGTCGGCGGGGTCACGGGACGACAGCGGTAGCCGTCGGTCGTTTTCTGCAGTCGTTCGTCCGGCAGTCGCGTTTCTGCCACTCCCGTCATCGCTGTTTCTACCCCCGACTGTTCCCGCGAAGCCGTCCCGAGCGACCGGCGGGCCGTCCGGCTACCCTAACTGTTATATCGTCGTCAACTGATCGCTAGAGCGTGGTTTACGAAACGGGTAACCGGACGGTCGACGACGCGGTCGAGCGCGTCCTCGCGGGCGAACGACTCGACCGGCGAGACGGGCTGGCGCTCATCGCCCAACCCGTCGAGGACCTCGCGCCGGCGGCCGACTACGTGCGGTCGCAGTTCGGCGACGACACCGTCGACGCCTGTTCGATCGTGAACGCCAAGGCGGGCGACTGCGCGGAGGACTGCGGCTTCTGCGCGCAGTCGGTCCACTTCGACACCGGCATCGACACGTACGGCTTCCTCGGTCCGGAGAAGATACTGGAGGCCGCGAAACGCGCCGAGCGCGACGGTGCCCAGCGGTTCGGCATCGTCGTCGCGGAGAAGGGCGTCTCGAAGGAGCACCGCCCCGACGAGTGGGCGGAGGTACTGGAGGCGATCCGCCTCGTCCGCGACGAGACCGACGTGGAGGTCGACGCCAGCCTCGGCATCCTCACCGAGGAGGAGGCCGCCGTCCTCGCCGACGAGGGGGTCAATCACTACAATCACAACATCGAGACGTCGCCGCGGTACTTCCCCGAAGTCGTGGGCACCCACGACTTCGAGGACCGCGTGGAGACGCTCGAAGTCGCCAGGGAGGCGGGGATGGACCTCTGTGCGGGCGTCATCCTCGGGATGGGCGAGACCCCGACCGACCGCGTCGACGCGGCGGTCGCCCTGCAGGAGGTCGGCGTCTCCTCGCTCCCCGTAAACGTCCTCAACCCGGTCGCGGGGACGCCGATGGGGGACGACCGGGACGACGGGGACGCCGCCGCGGCCGACGGCTCCCCGGCCGCGGACATCACGACCGAGGAGATCATCCGGACGAGCAGCATCTCCCGTTCGAGGCCGGCGCGGACGGCATCCTCACCGGCGACTACCTCACGACGGCGGGCCAGTCGCCCGCCGACGACATCGAGGTGATGGAGCGGGCCGGCATGGAACCGAACACCGACGCGAACGACTTCGACCCCGAACGGGTCAAGGAGCGAACCGACGACGCCGACGCGGCGGCCGAGACGGCGGCCGGGACGGCGACCAGCAACGCGACACAGGACTGACCATGGACGACATCGACTTCGCGGTACTCGGCACCGGCGGCATCGGCAGACGGACGCTCGACGTCTCGCGGGACAAGGACGGCCTCGTCCCCGTCGCGGCCTGCGACCGCAACGGCATCGCGGTCGACCGCGACGGTCTCGACGTGGAGGAACTGCTCGACGCGACCGAGGGCAACATCGCGAGCGGCCCCGAAGACGACGTGGCGACCGACGGCGGCGCGGCCGCCGCGGACGGCTCCGCCGGCGTCAAGCAGACTGGCGAGAACGCCGGCGTCGCGGCCTCGGTACGGGGCGAACCGACGGAGACGCCGATCGACGACGTCATCGAAGCGAGCGACGCGGTCGACGCCGTCCTGGTCGCCTTGCCGAACCTCGAACACGACTTCATCCCCCGTGTCGCCGACCGGTTCGCGGAAGCGGGCTACGGGGGCGTGCTCGTGGACGTGCTCAAGCGCTCTCGCGTCATCGGGATGCTCGACGACCGCACGGAGGCCTTCGAGGACAGCGGTATCACGTTCGTCTGCGGCGCGGGCGCGACGCCCGGGTTCCTCACCGGCGCGGCGGCGCTCCCCGCCCAGTCGTTCGTCGCGGTCGATGAGGTGGAGATCCGGTGGGGCGTCGGTCTCAAGTCCGGCTACGAGGACAACCGCGGCACCGTCCGCGAGGACATCGCCCACCTCGACGGTTACGACATCGAGACCGCCCGCGACCTCTCCGACGAGGAGGTCGAGGCGATCGTCGACGAGCACGACGGCGTCATCGAGTTCGAGGACATGGAACACGCCGACGACGTGTTGCTCGAACGCGCGGGCATCTGCGACGCCGAGGACGTCACCGTCGGCGGGGTCCTCGACGTGCGCAGCGACGAGAAACCCACGACGACGACCGTCCGCGTCACGGGCCGCACTTTCGACGGCGAGCGCGGCACGAACACGTTCCGGCTGGACGACGACACCAGCATGGCCGCGAACGTCAACGGACCGGCACTGGGCTACCTGAAGGCGGGCGTCCGGCGGAACCGCGCCGGCGAGTACGGCGTGTTCGGCCCGGCAGACCTGATGCCCGGGTTCTGATGCCCGACGCCGACCGCCGCGGCGAGCACGGGTTCGACCTCGCCGGCCGCCTCGCGGCGCGCGAACGGCGTGGCCTCCGTCGGGACCTCCAGCCGGTCGACCGCGTCGCCGAGCGCTCTCGCGTGGCCGACGACCCGAAGGCCGACACGCCCGCGTTCGACGGCGACGACCTGCGGGTGTTCGCGGCGAACAACTACCTCGGCCTGACGACCGACGAGCGCGTGCAGGACGCCGCCGCACGGGCCGCCCGCGAGGTCGGGACGGGGGCCGGCGCGAGCCGACTCGTCACCGGCGATACCGGCGTCCACCGCGACCTCGAACGGGCGCTCGCCGACGCCAAAGGAGCCGAGCGCGCGCTCGCGTTCTCCTCGGGGTACGCCGCCAACGTCGGGACGGTCGCGGCGCTCGACCCCGACGCCGTGTTCTCGGACGAACTCAACCACGCGAGCATCGTCGACGGCTGCCGCCTCGCCGACGCCGACGTCGCGGTGTACGACCACTGCGACGCCGGCGCGCTCGCCCGGGCGATGGATCGAGCCGGAGGGGCCGGTGCCGGCGGCGCGGACGAGTCCTGGCTGGTGGTCACCGACTCCGTGTTCAGCATGGACGGGACGGTCGCGCCGCTGTCCGACCTCTGCGACGTCGTCGAGGAGTACGGGGCGTGGCTCATGGTCGACGAGGCCCACGCCACCGGTCTGTACGACGGCGGCGGGGGCATCGTCCAGCGCGAGGGGCTGGAAGACCGCGTTCACGTCCAGATGGGCGCCGCGACGCGCTCTGGGCGACCGTCGACCGCCTCCGCGACGGCCTCGAAGACGCCGGCTACGACGTGTGGGGCGAAACGCAGGTCCTCCCAGTGGTCGTCGGCGACCGGGACGACGCGCTCGCCCTCGCCGACGCCGTCCGGGAGCGGGGCGTCGTCGCACCGGCGATCCGCCCGCCGACCGTTCCCGAAGGTACGAGTCGTATCCGCGTCGCACCGATGGCGACCCACTCAGACGCGGGCGTGGAGGCTTGCCTCGACGCGTTCCGCGAGGCCGGCGAGGAGGTGGGACTGCTGTGAGGCTCGCCGTCGTCGGCACCGACACGGGGATCGGCAAGACCGTCGTGACTGCGGGGCTGACCGGCTGGCTCCGTGAGGAAGGGCGTGACGCTCGCGCCGTCAAGCCCGCACAGACCGGCTACCCGCCCGACGACGACGCCGCTTACGTCGCCGCGGCCTGCGGCGACGAGGGGGCGGCGGTCTGCCTCGAACGGCTGGCACCGCCGCTCGCGCCGCGGGTGGCGGCCGAACGCGAGAGCGTCGACCTCTCGTACGAGTCGATCCGCGAGGGCTGCGAGCGCGTACTGGACGCCGCCGAAGTCGGGATCGTCGAAGGGATCGGCGGCCTCCGGGTGCCGCTGACCGGCGAGCGCGAGGTGATCGACCTCGTCGCCGACCTCGACTGCGCCGCGGTCCTCGTCGCGCGGTCGGGACTGGGGACGCTGAACCACACCGCCCTCTCGGTGGACGCACTGCAGCGTCGCGGCGTCGACGTTCGCGCTATCGTGTTGAACCAGTACGAAGGAGCGAGCGTCGCAGAGCGGACGAACCCCGACGAGACGGAGCGGATGACGGACGTGCCGGTGCACACGGTACCGCCGCTGGCGCTCGACGAGCCGACGGACGCCGTGACCGGACTTCGCGAACACCTCCCTGCGTCCGTCATCTCTGAGGGCGCTCACGGGGACCGAGTCGAGCGGCGAAAGGGCGAACAGGCGGCGCTGGACGGGGAGCGGAGCGGGCGGCCGCGCTATCGCTGACCGCTCCGCGGCAGGGGTCAGGTCACGGCGGGTCTGGCCGCCTCTCGCTCTATAAACCTTCGTCGCCTACGCCGTCGTCATATGAACTCGTCGAGGCCCGACTGGTCGTCGTCCGCGTCGGCGACCTCCTCGTCTGCGGCGTCGTCTGCCGCGTCCGAACTGCCGCCTTCGTCGGCTTCCTCGGTCGTCGGGGTCGGATCGTCGCCGGCGTCGCGGACGGCACCCTCGAACGCGCCGCCGGCGTTGTCCTCGATGGCCTCGTCGCGGCGCTCCTGTGCGTCTTCCACGACGCTCTGGACCTTGTTCGTCGTCTCGCCGCTACCCGTGATGAAGGAGACGTCGCTCTCGTCGAGGTCGTAGGCCGCGGCCATCGCGACGGTGAGCTCCCGGTTCTTGCAGTGGTGCGTCATCGTCGATAGGAACGGCAGGACCTCCCGCCGCGCCGTGCCGATGCTCGTGCCGGACCCCTCGGCGATCCCGCGGGCGATCCGGTCGCGTTGCTTCCTGGTGTTGCTGGTCCGGCCGAGCTTCGACCAGTAACTCGGCGGGCCGTAGCGGGTCCACCCGCCTTTCGACTCCTTGCGGGCGGCGGCGACGCCGGCCGTCATGTTGTCCCCGGCGTAGCGCCAGTAGGAGTAGTTCTGCGTCGCGCGGACGCGGCCGAGCCAGCGGTCCGCGTTCGCGAGGAAGCCGTAGGCGTCGGCGAGCTCCTCGCCGCGGTAGTCCTTCGGCATGTTGTCCTCGATCCAGTTTATCATGTCGTCCGGCGTCTCGTCGACGTCGTAAGACGCGTACAGCGCCTCCTCCGCGTCGAGGTTCTTGATCACGTCGTCGAGGTAGTCGAAGATCCCCTCGGTCTCGTCGCGAGCGCCGGTGATCACGTCGTCCTCCGTGAGTCGCTCGGTTTCCTCGGCCAGCGCCTGTAAGTCGTTGATCGCGGACCGCAGGTCGCCGCTGGTGTCGTCGGCGACCGCTTCCAGCGCCTCGTCCTCGTACTCGACGCCCTCCTGCCGACAGATGTCCCGGAGGACGGGGACGATAGAGCGCGAGGAGACGTCCCGGAACTCGACCTCCCGGCACGTGTTCCGAAGGCTGTCGCTCATGTCGTAGAAGTCGTTCGCGACGAGCACTATCGGCTGGTCGGCCTCCTTGACTACGCTCGTCACGGCGCGGGACCCGCCGTAGTCGGCGTTACCGTGGAAGTTGTCCGCCTCGTCGAGTATCAGCAGCCGTCGCCCGGCCTCGCCCGCCGTCAGCGTCCCCGTTTTGGACGCCTCGCCGGCGACCCGGTTCACGACGTCGCCGGTACGCGAGTCGCTGGCGTTGAGTTCCATCACCGGCCAGCCCATGTCGTTCGCCAGCGCGTGCGCGGCCGACGTCTTGCCGACCCCCGGACTCCCGTGGACGATCGCCGCCTTCCGGTGCTCGTCCCACGTCTCGGCCCACTGTTTCAGCTCGTCGCGGGCCTTGTCGTTCCCGCGGACCTCGGAGAGCGTCGAGGGGCGGTACTTCTCCGTCCAGTCAACCATTATCGCGTAGTTGGGGTGAGCGGCGTTTAGTGGTTGCGGACGGCGTTTCGTCGCTCTCGTCGCCCCGCGCGCACGTCACCCCTCGACGGTGAACCCACCCGGGTCCAGCGAGTGCTTCGAGACAGCGAGGATGCGGAGCATGTACGCGCTGAGGAGCACGTACGGGGAGAGCGCCACCAGGAACGCGACGCCGACGTAGAGGAGCCGGGGCCGAACAGCGAACACCGTCGTCGACGGAACACCCCGCCGTCTATCGCGAGCGACACGAAGACGTGAAACGATGACCGGAAGCGAGAGCACGAGCAGGTCCCCCACACCGGCGTCGCCATCTCTAGGTCCCATACGGTGCCGACGACGACGAGCGCGACCGGGATGGTCGCCGAGAACAACACCGCTACGCCCGCCGATCGCCGGTCAACGGGACCCAGCGCAACGGCGCGGGGACCGACGACTCTCCACCGGACGTCTCGTCGTTGCTCTCCGCCGCCCCGCCGCCGACCATCGTCAGGTCGTCGACGCCGAACTGTACGCGAGCCCGGACCGCCGTCGAAAGAGGTACGGGACGGCTGGCCCTGATCTACCCGCATGGACGTCGCGATCCTCACCGTCGGCGACGAGATCCTCGCGGGCGACACGACGAACACGAACGCCTCGTGGCTGGCCGAGGAAATATCCGGTCGCGGAAGCCGAGTCCGCCGGATCCTCACCGTCCCGGACGACCGCGCGCTCATCGCGACGTACGTCGCGGACTGGCGCTCGGCTTTCGACGCCGTGCTCGTCACCGGCGGGCTCGGGGACACGCCTGACGACGTGACGATGGAAGCCGTCGCCGACGCCGTCGGTCGCGAGATGGTCGTGTACGGGAACGAACGCGAGCGCCTCGTGGAACAGGCCCGCCGTTTCCGCGAGGCCAACCCCGAGATGACCGAAGAGTACGACTTGGACCTCGACGTCGACGCTGCGGCGTCGCTCCCGGTGGACGCCCGCCCCCTCTCGACGGACGTCGGGTGGGCACCGGGTTGTGTCGTCGAGAACGTCTACGTCTTTCCCGGCTTCCCCGACGAAATGCAGGCCATGTTCGGCCTCGTCGCCGAGGAGTTCGTCGGCGATGCCGTCTCCGAGGTCGTGTGGACGCCGACTCCCGAGGGCGCGCTCGGCGACGTCATCGACGGCATCGACGAGCGGTTCGACGTCGCCGTCGGTAGCTACCCCGACAAGGGAGAGACGCCCGGTCGTCTGAAAGTCTCCGGTACGGATCCCGAGGAGGTGGACGACGCGGTCGCGTGGATCCGGGACAACCTCGACGTCGTCGACGACCCCGATACCGTCCCAAACGGGGGCGAATGACCGCCGCTACACGCCGGGGGTCGAACCCGATCCCCGCAGCGCCACCGTAGTACTAGTTCACTGCGTTCGTGGAACTCGCCTTCGACCGTCTCGGCCTCGACGTGGTCGCCGTCGAGCATCGGGCGGGCAACGAGAAATCGCGGCGCGCGATAGAGAAGTACGTCGACGAGTTCGGCGGCACGTACGAGGGGATGGTTCGTAACCGGGCGGTCAAGGCGGGCGAGGCGCGCGACCGGCACCGTCACACGGTCCGGCGCGAGGGGTACCGCGAAGCGACGGCGTAGGTCGGCGAGGCGCTCCCGACGACCCGCTTCAGAGCTGTCGGGCGACCATCTCGCCCCACCGCTCGAAGCCGTAGCGGTCGTAGAACGACTTCGCGCGGTCGTTGTTCGGGTCGACGTCGAGCACCGTTCGGTCGAGCGGCAGGTCCTGGTCCCGGGCCGTCGCGAGTGCGGCCTCGATCAACTCGTCGGCGACGCCGGTGCCCCGGTGGTCGGGGGCGACGTAGACCTCGTTGAGGACCGCCGCGTCCCAGATCATCGACAGGCGCTCGGGGAGGACGAAGGCGTACCCGGCGAGGCCGTCGTCGCCCGCCGCGACGGTCACGCAGTTCGGGTCGTCCTCGATGCAGCGCTCGACCCAGTCGATGTACCGCTCGCGGTACGCGTCGGTGAGTTTGCCCTCGTAAACGGCTCCCTTCTCGTCGCCGCCAGTGTTCGCGCCGAGACCGCCTTCGAAGGCGCGTTTGAGTGCCCATAGGTCGCGCTCGTCGTCGTCCGGATCGTACGGTCGGATCTCCATGTCACCCCTTCGTCGCTCGGCCCTGTTTACTCGGGCGGTTCCGGTCGACGGTGCGGCGTCGAGACGGGCGGTCGCTCCGACCGTTTCACTTTCACGCCGCGTGGCAGAGAGATATATACGGGCGCGCCGAAGCGGAATTATGCAGTCGCCGACCGAGACTGCAGTCGCCGACCGAGACCGACGACGGAGAGACGTACTGGCTCCGAAGCAGAGACGTCAGCGACTCGGAGAGGATCAGCGGGGACGAGTACTTCTCGGCACACGGCGTTACGAGACCGGACGCGGTCACGGCCGACGACCTGCCGCCGACGGACGACGAGGCGGTTCGCGAGATAGACTGGGAGGCGCTCGAACGCGAGCAGTTCGTCGGCAAGTGGCAGGTGACGGGGTCAGCGGACGGACCGAGGAACTCTGGCTCGAACTGCTCGCCGACGCGGAAGCGGGGACCGTGTGGGCAGCGAAAGCGATGACCGCGTTCGGCTACGAGGCGTTGCCGATGTACGATGAGTACCTGCTGACAGTTTACCTTTGAGCAGGCGCGAGGCCCCTTCCTCAGCGAGCGACCGACGGGAGCGAGCAGAGAGGATACGCGCCGTCAGCTTGATGTCACGATCGCTCATATCGAAGCGTATGGCGGGCGCGACACCACGGCCTGCATTCAAGCGCGAACACAAGCGCGTGCAGTCTCCGTCTCGTCGCAACTGGCCCGTCGAACCGATAGGCACGGGACGGGCCGAATCCAACGCCTGCGGAGACTGGGACCGCTGTG
>PXSA01000024.1 GCA_003023565.1 Halobacteriales archaeon QS_9_68_17 | reverse complement strand
GACGAGTCCGGCGCGTTCGAGCCTGGCCAGTGTCGGATTGATGCTTCCGCGGGGAACGTTCGTTTGCTCGTGCAGCTCCGCAGGCGTGAATCCGACTTCCGGATGCTCGACGAGGAACGACAGCAGGGTGTGAGCGTTCGTCCCCTCCGCGAGGTCAATCCGACCATCTTCAGGTGCGTACTCCTCGAAGTCTATGGGCATTGTATGTCTGTTGTATGCGAGTCGTATTAGGCGTTGGGGATTCCTCGGCACAGGAGCGGTTAGCAGTCCCTGATTGCGTCATCGCCTCGTGACTGTGATCCACGCCTTGCAAGAACCGAACCCATCACCATCAAACGTCAGTCTCGTTTAGCGCCTTTCGGAGAACTTCTTGTCGCTGCTGTCGGGACACGCAACACGCCACACCCCTGACGGGACTCACGTACCGAGCACGAACCGGAGTACGCCCACGCGGCGGAATCTTGCCTCCGTCGGTGTCGGGACCGGCCCGACCCCGAGCGCGGGGAAACCCCGGCGTCGTCGGGCGACGCCCGACTGCCTGAGGGACCGACGGTCCCTCTCCGTTTACCCCAGGGAGGCTGTCATACCACGAACCGTTCCGTCACGCCCTCCATGGCGGACACCGTCGACGACCTCCGGAACCTCGTCGTGCGGGTCGAGTGACGGCCGCGCCGACGGCGCGACGCGCTGGCAGGCGTGCGAGAGCCGCGTCTACCGGTCGCGTCGTCGCCGCGAAAAAACGTCCGTTGCTGCGACGGAGCCCGTGGACATCGCCTGTCCACGTCCCGTTCAGATGACGCGGTTCTGCAGGTAGTCGAGGTGCTTCGCGTTGTAGACGATCCTGACCTCGTCGGCGTCCGGCGAGCCGATGCAGGTCAGGCGAACCATCTTCTCCTCGACCTCCTCGTCGCTGAGGATCTGCTGCATGTCCATGTCGATCTCCCCCTCTTTGACGATGGCGGCGCAGTTCGCGCACGCACCGGCGCGGCACGAGAAGGGCCAGTCGTAGCCCTGGGCCTCGGCCGCTTCGAGGATGTACTCGCCCTCGTTCACGTCGAGGGAGCCGTAGTCCTCGTCGTCGAGGTCGGCGTCGGCAGCCTGGTCGAAGAGGTCGTCGTCGTCCATCTCCCAACCGTGGTCGTCCAGTACTTCGTAGTTGAGGTATTCTACCGTGGGCATCACTCCGTTAGTTCGACGCCCTAACTGTTAGAAGTTGCTGTTTTCACTGACTCATACTGGCGCGAACTCGAACGGCGGAAACGACAGGAGCGCCGGGATAGAGGGGGTCAGCACCCGGAGCACGATCACGTGGAGTCGTCCCGGGATCGAACAGGTCGCTCGCGGCGAGTTCTTCCGTCTTTCCCCCGCCGGTCGGCGTCACCTCGCCGCCGGGTTCGTCGGCCTGCAGCGACCCGACGAGTGACCCCGCTTCCCCCTCGCGCGGTACCTCCGCCTCGTCCGGAACGTCACCCCCGATCAAAACGGCGTCGTTTCCGGGGCGACGCGACCCCGCCGTCGCTCTCGCCGCCAACGGTGGCTTTACGCCCCGCGCTCTCCCCGTTTCGAGTATGAACCCCTTCCCCGAGTTTTCGGTGGTCCCGGCGGTGGACGTACAGGACGGCGAGGTGGTCCAACTCGTGCAGGGCGAGCGCGGCACCGAGAAGCGTTACGGCGACCCCGTCGAGTCCGCCGAGCGCTGGGTCGACCAGGGTGCTGCAACGCTTCACCTCGTCGACCTGGACGGCGCGTTCGAGGGCGAGCGCGCGAACGCCGAAGCGATCGGGCGCGTGCTGGACGCCGTCGACGTGGACGTGCAACTCGGCGGCGGCATCCGAACGGTCGAGGACGCCACCGACCTGCTGGAGCGCGGCGTCGACCGCGTCATCCTCGGCACGGCCGCCGTCGAGAACCCCGATATCGTCGCCGAGATCAGCGAGTCCCGCCCCGGTTCCGTGATGGTGAGCCTCGACGCCAAGGACGGCGAGGTGGTCGTCTCCGGCTGGACCGAGGGGACCGGGCTCGACCCCGCCGAGGCGGCCGAGCGCTACGAGGACCTCGGTGCCGGCGCGATCCTCTTTACCGACGTCGACGTGGAGGGGCGACTGGAGGGCGTCCAGACCGGCCCCGTCCGGCGAATCGCGGCGGCCGTCGACGTCCCGGTCGTCGCCAGCGGCGGCGTCGCCACCATCGACGACGTGCGCGCGCTCCGCGACGCGGGCGCGGCCGCCGTCGTCGTCGGGAGCGCGCTGTACGAGGGCCGGTTCACGCTGCGGGAGGCGGCCGAGGCAGTCGAGGGGAGCGGAACCGCCTTGTAGCAGAGGCGACAATGCGGCGGTATGACGGAGCGCACGGCCGCCGCGACCCGCGAGACGGCGGAGACGGAGATCGAAGTGACCCTCGACGTGGACGGCGACGGCGAGTCGACCGTCGACACGGGGGTCGGTTTCTTCGACCACATGCTCGAAGCGTTCGCCAAGCACGGCCTGTTCGACCTGACGGTGCGGTGCGACGGCGACCCGGAGATAGACGACCACCACACCGTCGAGGACGTGGCCATCGTCCTCGGCGAGGCGTTCGACGAGGCGCTCGGCGACCGCGCGCGCATCGAGCGCTTCGCCGACCGACGAGTACCGCTGGACGAGGCCGTCGCTGGCATCGTCGTTGACGTGAGCGGCCGGCCCGTCTTCCGTTTCGACGGCGAGTTCTCGCAGGCCGCCGTCGGCGAGATGACCAGTCACATGGCGAAGCACTTCCTGCGCTCGCTCGCGACTAACGCCGGCCTCACGCTCCACGCCGACGTGACCGGCGAGAACGCCCACCACGAGATCGAGGCGCTGTTCAAGGCGACCGCCCGCGCGCTTGACGACGCGACCCGCATCGACGAGCGCCGCGCCGGCACGCCGAGCACGAAAGGCGAGCTGTAAACACCTTCGGCTGGACGCGGGGGCAGCCGGCGCAGTGACCGCGGTCCATCCCCGAACTCGGACCGGACGCCGTTGCGCCGGCGAGGGCGTGTCGTCTGCAGTACCTATAAGGCGAGTTCGCCTGTACGCGGGGACATGTTCGACGAGATCATGGAGAAGTTCGAGGGGTCCCCGAGCCAGCAGGCCGTGATCCGCCTGCTGCTCGAACGCGGCTTCTCCGTCAACGACGAGGGTCGCGTCGTCTCCGGCGGCATCGAGATCCCGAACACGGGGATCGCCCGAGAGATCGACGTCGACCGCCGGGTCGTCGACTCCACGACCGACGCCATCCTCGCCGACGACGAACTCCGCCGCATCTTCCAGAACATCTCCGCCATTCCGAGCCTGATGGATCTGGCCCCGGTCCTCGACCTCACCGTCCTGACGGTCGCGCCGACCGACGCCGAGCGCGAGGGGATCGTCGCCGAGGTGACCGGCCGCATCGCCGACCGCGGCATCTCCATTCGCCAGACGGTAAGCGAGGACCCCGAGTTCACCGACGAACCGCGCCTGTACGTCGTCACGGGCGGCGAACTCCCGGGCGACCTGCTAAACGAGATCAGCGACCTGGCGTTCGTCCGGAAGATCGAGTTGCAGTAGCCCGCGACGGATCGACGCGCTATTGTCGCGCCCGACGGTAGGTCGGATATGGAACGGCGGACGCGGGACCTGCTTGAGTCCGCGGGCGTGCTGATGGCCTCACTCACCGGCGGCCTCCACCTCATGATCGGCATCGAGCGCCTGACGCTCTACCTGCTGGCCTCTCGCCCGTTCACCGATATTCGCCAGCCCCTCTTCGTGCTCTCGGGCGTCGCTATCTTCCTCGGCGTCACGCTGTGGTACCGCGGCCTCCGTCGCGACGCGGTGTACGCCGCGGGGATCCTGCTCACGCTCGGCTACATCGTCGGCTGGCTGCTGCTCGGCGGCCACGGGAGCAACTACGCGTGGGAAGCCGGCGGCCACCACGCGGCGAACCCGCTGATCACCCTGCTGGAACACCTGACCGGCGACGTCTACCTGCTCGCGACGAAGGTCACGGAGACGACGCTGCTGGCCGTGCTCGTCGCCCTGCTGTACGACGAACTGACCCGGGACGACGCGGACGAGAGCGACGACGCGAGCGCCGACGACGCGAACCCCACATGACCGACGAGACGTACCGCACCGTCGCCGAACGGGCGAGCGCCGCCTTCGAGGTGCAGGGATCGGAGTTCGTCGGCCACGTCGCCCCGGTCGCGGACGCGGACGCGGCGGAGTCCTTCGTCGAGGAGGTCCGCGAGGAGTACGCGGACGCCACCCACAACGTCCCCGCGTACCGCGTCCGCGCCGACCCGTTCCGCGAGTGGTCGAGCGACGACGGCGAGCCGACCGGATCGGCGGGCAAGCCCGCACTGAACGTCCTTCAGGGGAACGACGCCGAGAACGCCGCCGTCGTCGTCACCCGGTACTACGGGGGGACGAACCTCGGCGTCGGCGGCCTCGCGCGGGCCTACTCGCGGGCCGTGAAAGACGCGCTCGACGCCGCGGGCGTCGTCGAGCGCGACCCCCACGAGACGGTCTCGGTCACCGTCGAGTACGACGACTCCGGTACGGTCCGCGGGCTGTTCGAGAGCGCGGGCGTCGAGTTCGACGCCGACTACGCGGAGCGCGTCCGGTTCGAGGCGCGCGTCCCCGCCGCCGACGCCGACGACCTGCGGGACCGCATCCGGAGCGCGACGAGCGGGCGGGCGGACCCGTAGGGGCGGTCGCCTGCTACACCACGACACCTTCCGGCACGTCAACGCATATCAGTCGAGATGTCCGATGGTGTCTATGGAGACCATCGACGCGGACGACTATCGCGACCTCGCGACGGTGTCCGACCCCCGCGTCTCGCCGGACGGCGAGCGCGTCGCCTTCGTCCGGACCGTTCCGGACGGCGACGAGGAGTACGAGGCGACGGTGCACGTCGTCCCCCTCGGCGGCGGCGACGCGCGGCAGTTCACCGTGAGCGACGGCGTCGACGCCGACCCGCGGTGGAGTCCCTCGGGCGACAGGCTGGCGTTCGCCAGCACGCGCGGGGAGGGCGACCGCCAGCAGCTGTGGGTGATGCCGGGTGACGGCGGCGAGGCACGGCGACTGACGAGCGTGGTCGGCGGCGTGTCGGGCGTCGCGTGGGGGCCGAACGGCGAGCGGATCGCGTTCATCCAGCGGGTGAGCGCGGCGGACCGGGAGGCCGGGCGGGACCACGAGGTCGCCCCGGAGTACGACCCCGACCCGCCGGACCCGCGGGTGATCGACCGGACGGTGTACCGCGCCGGGGCGGAGTACCTCGACGGTCGGTGGTCGCAGGTGTACCTGCTGGACCTCGGCGACGGGTCCGTCCGCGCGCTGACGACGGCCGACCGCCACGCCGTCTCGCCGTCGTGGGGCGACGGGGACGCGCTGTACTACGCGCAGAAGCGCGGCGAGGACCCGGACGAGACCGTCGCGTGGGACCTGGTCGAACGCGCCGGACGGAGGTGCGGGTCCTCGACGGCGCGGCGAGCGAGCCCGTGACCCTCACCGCCGGCCTCGACCGGACGGTCGAGCGGGAGTCGGCTCTCCACTGGGACCCCGACGGGGAGCGCGTCTACTTCCTGACGCCGGACGAGGGGTCGGTCGTCCTCCGGCGGGTCCCGGGCGACGGGAGCGGCGACCCCGAAGTGGTCGCCGGCGAGGGCGGCCACGTCGCCGCGGCGTCGGTCGGCGACGACCTGGTAACGTACGTTCGGAGCGAGTGGGACCACCCCGGCGACGTGTTCGCGACGACGCCCGCGGGGGCCGAGCGGCGGCGGCTCACCCGGATCAACGCCGACTACCTCGACGGGCGGGCGGTCGCGCAGCCGGAGGAGATACGGTTCGAGCGCGACGGCACGGAGCTACAGGGGTGGCTGCTGACCCCGCCCGGCGCGGACGGCGGGGAGTCCCCGCTCGTCGTCGAGGTCCACGGCGGCCCGCACGTCATGTGGTCGACCGGCGGGACGGTGTGGCACGAGTTCCAGACGCTCGCCGCCCGCGGCTACGCCGTGTTCTGGTGCAACCCGCGGGGGTCGACGGGGTACGGCGAGGCGTTCGCCGAGGCCATCGAGGGCGACTGGGGCGACGTGACGCTCGGCGACGTGCTCGCCGGCGTCGACGAGGCGGTGGACCGCGACGCCGTCGACGCCGACCGGCAGTTCGTCACCGGCGGGAGCTTCGGCGGCTACATGACGGCGTGGGCGCTCGCCGAGACCGACCGCTTCGACGCGGGCGTCGCCCAGCGCGGCGTGTACGACCTCGTCTCGTTCTACGGGTCGTCCGACGCCTACTGCTCCACGCGGACCGCGACTACCGGGTGCCGGCCGGCGGCGCGGAACTGCTCTACCGGACGCTCCGCAAGCGCGGCGTCGACACACGGATGGTGCGGTACCCCCGCGAGGGCCACGAGCTATCGCGGAGCGGCGAACCCGCCCACGTCGTCGACCGCATCGAGCGCATCGCGCGCTGGTTCGACGGCTACGGCGGGGGCGACGTTCCGCCGGCGCTGGAACGGGAGCGGAACGCGGGACTGTCGGCTGCCGACGAGGGCGGCGACGGGGGAGCGAGCGACGAGGAATAGCCGGGTCGCGGCACGGTCAGGCGGTCGGCGTCGCCGCCTCCTCCGTCCGCTCCTCGTCCATCGCGCGGCGGTTCCGCAGCGTCAGCGTGGCGAAGAGCGCGAAGCCGACCCCGCGGAGCGACAGGTCGACGAGGAGGGGGTCGGCGGCGATCCGGAGGCTCGTCAGCCCGAGCAGCCCCTGCACGGCGTCGAACAGCGCCAGCGGTGCCATCAGCAGGATCGACGCCGCGGCGAGCAGCGCCCGCGTCGAGCGCGAGACGGTGGTGTAGTAGTAGCCGATCACCGTCGGGCCGAGCGCGACGACGCCGAGGAACAGGCAGATCACCGGGACCACCACTTCGGGGACGAAGAAGCTCAGGTCGGTCACGTCGGCCCACCCGATCACCGACGCCTCGCCGCCGTCGGCGACCCGGATGAGCAGGATGCCCGGGGCGAACATGAATGCGAACGGGACGATCGCCTTGTTCAGCGACAGCGTGAACGCCTTCACGCCCGTCTCGAACTGGTCGGACTTCGCGACGCCGGAGGCGGCGTACGCCGCGACGGCGACCGGCGGCGTGATGTCCGCGATGACGCCGAAGTAAAGGATGAACAGGTGGGCGGCGAGGATCGGGAGGCCGGCCTTCGAGATGGCCCCGCCGAGCATCGAGACGAGGATGATGTACGTCACCGTCGTCGGCATCCCCATCCCGAGGATGATAGAGGCGATGGCGGTCAGCAGCAGCAGCAGGACGGTCGACCCGGTCGACCCGCCGCTCGCCTGGTAGATGACCTGTGTCAGGCTCGGGCCGAGGCCGCTGACGCCGATGACGCCGGGGATGACGCCGGCGGCGGCGACGGCGACGACGACCGCGGTCGCGGTCCGCGCGCCGCCGTCCAGCGCCTTCACGACGAACGTCCCGACGCGGAACGCGCGGTTGTTCGCGAGGCGCTCCCGCGAGAGGACCCCGGCGGCGCGGTCCGACGCGTCGTCGACGGCCGGGTCGAGTTCGAGCAGCGGGGAGTCGCCGTAGGGGCGGGCCAGCAACGTCGCGAGGCTGACGACCAGCGTGATCCACATCAGTTGCTGGAGCGCGGCCCCGAGCGCCTCGGTCGCCGGCAGGCCGCCCGCCGCCGACCCGGACGCGACCGCCGCCACCGCGCCGAGGGGGTCGGTGCCCGCGACGAGGTACGACGCGAACGTCACGACGAACAGCGCCGCGATACCGCCGACCAGTGGCCCCCGGTCGCGCCGCGAGTACGCGGCCGCGAAGGCGATGAGCGCGGTGATCGCCACGAGCGAGAACCACGCGGCGCGGTCGATCGTCAGCCGCTCGATCAGGATGTAGTACAGCAGGACGCCGATCGGCAGGAGGTAGAACCAGCCGCGTTTCAGGTGCTCGCGCACGTCGACGATCTCCCCCTCGACCCCCGAGATCCCCTCCTGCGCCGCCTTCAGGTGGACCATCACCCAGACGCCGAAGAAGAACACGATAGCCGGGATGGTCGCGGCGATGATCACCTCGGCGTACGGGATGCCGAGAAACTCGACGATGAGGAACGCGGCCGCGCCCATCACCGGCGGG
>PXSA01000023.1 GCA_003023565.1 Halobacteriales archaeon QS_9_68_17 | reverse complement strand
GTACCATGCTTTCGTTCTACATTTCGGGCCGTATAAAGCGCTTCCTTCGGGTCAGCCCCGGTCCGACGGGCGTCACTCTCGGGGGAACGGTCCTCGACCCACTCCCGGACGTCCAGCGCGTGCTCCGGCGGCGAATCGACCGTCGTGCTCGCGATGGCGCGCCACGAGTGCGTGCCGGGGTTGTCGTCGTCGAGCCACGTCGCCTCCATCCCGTGGTCGCTCAGGACCAGGAGTTCGTCGTCCTCGCCGAGCGCTTCCCGCAGTTCGCCGACGCGCGCGTCGACGTTCTCGTACACCTCGCGGTAGCGTTCCTCGTCGTCGTAGTGGAGGTGGCCGAGGACGTCGATGACGTGGATGTGGGTGGCGGCGACCTCCACGTCGTGTTCGATCGCCTCGTGGACCCACCCGAACTTGCTCGCCGCCTCGGTGTAGGACTCGCGGACGAACGTTTCCTCGGACATCTCGCCGTCCTTTACCTTCTGGAAGAGCCCCCAGATGTAGTGAAGCGCCTCGTTGCGGTAGACGCCGGGCCAGTTGTGGACGGCCCGGTACTCCCCGTCGAGGAAGGCCGGGTCGTCGACCGTCTTGAGCTCCCACCCCTGACCGGTGTTGTCCTTGATCGCGTCGCCGATCCTGCTCCGGATGTCCCCGCTGACGTCGAGCTTGTGCGCCGTCCGCGAGAGCGCAGTGAGGATCGGGCTGTCCCACTCCCCGTGACCGGTGATGCCGTGCTCCGTGGGATGAAGCCCGGTCGCGATGGAGGGCCAAGCTTCCCCCGTGTGGGGGTGGTCCAACCGGTGGGCGACCGACTGCATGTACCATGCTTTCGTTCTACATTTCGGGCCGTATAAAGCGCTTCCTTCGGGTCAGCCCCGGTCCGACGGGCGTCACTCTCGGGGGAACGGTCCTCGACCGCCGACTACTCGACTCCCGCGTCCGGCGTCGCTGCCCGCTGTTCCCGCCGCGGGTCGGTCGCGACGAGGACGCTCTTCTCGGGGCGGTCCGGTTCGTACTCGTTCGCCTCTATCGTAGCGTACCCGAGTTCGGAGAGCAACTCCCGAACGCGGCCGTCGGACGCTCCCTTCGGCGGATGCGTCTCGACGATGGCCCGGTCCGGCGGGGATCCGAAGCCGTCGAGGATGCCGGTCTCAGCCCCCTCGCAGTCGAGGACGAGGACGTCACAGCCCGGGAGCTCCGCCGGCGAGACGGTCCCCGCTCCCTCCGGCGTCCCGTACAGATCGATCGCGTCGCCGACGATGGCGTGCCGTATCGACACTCGCGATTCGAGGCCCTGTATCTCGAGCGTCTCCAGTCCGACGTCGATCATCTCCCGAGCGCCCTCGTACGCGATGACCTCCGCAGCGCCGGCGCGGACGGCATACACCGACGAGACGCCGCGACCGAACCCCACGAGACACACCGTGTCCCCGTCGTCGACCCCCTCCTCGATGCTCCGCAGGAAGCCGTGCTTGTAGTTCGGGTGGTTCTTCGTGCGGTCGAGTATCGGCGCGTTCCGGACCGGTACACCCGCGTAGACGCCGAAGACTCGGGGTACCTTATCGCGCAGCACCTCATTGTACGTCTGCTGGATCCAAGTGGAGACCATCGACATAGGTGGTGTTCGCGGGTCTCGTAGCGGACCTGCCACCGCGGACCGCTGTCACTCCGCTCTTCCCAAGCGTCACTCTCCAGCCCCTAATACGACACTGTGAGTCTTTAGGAATACGAAGGAGGTTTTTATATTGTCCTCTACAATCGGAGCTTGGATCCGGGATCATAAGACAGAATTATCAGATGAGAGCCGTAACCGCTCCGGCGGTGCGTCGCGAACGGGACGGGACATCGGGAAGCGTCGGCGAACGACCGGATTACCGCAGGTAGCCGAGTTCGGTGAGCCTGTCCTCGACGCCGGACGAAACCTCGTTTGCATCGGATTCCGTCAGGTCCCTCGGGTCGACGCCGTCGAACGCCGACTCCACTTTCCTCGCGCCCTCCGCGCGTCGACTCGACGATTCCTGAGCGTTCGGGATCCGTACGACGAGGGAGTCGTCCCCCCTTCGAGCGTACTTGTAGACGGCGTCGTCAGCCGTCTCGTACGCGGCCCGCCACGGTCCGTAGTAGTCCGTCGCGCGTTCGTCACTGCCCTCGAATATGAGCGCGTCTTCCTTTCGGAGCCTGTACGTCGAGGAGAGGACGGGTCCGTCGGGCACGAAGGAGTCGTGGGGAGCTACCCTGTCGACGGCAGCGTCGACGGTGTCGCGGAATCGGGTGAGGGTGGCGGCGTCTTCGACGACGGACCGGTCGCTCTGTCCCGGGTACTTGACGACCAGCGGGACGTGCGTCACCGCTTCGTGTATCCCCCAGCTGTGGTCGACGAGCCTCGTTCGACCGGTCAGCGGACTCCCTTCGCCGAACCCCTCGCCGTGGTCGCTCGTGACGACGACGAGCGTGTCGTCGTGTTCGCCCCGCCGTTCGAGTCCGGTGACGATGCGTTCGAGGTACTCGTCGAGTTCCCGGATCGCGCCGTCGTAGAGGTGTTCGAACGCTTCGAGTTGCCACCACGGCCGGCCGCCGATGAACTCGTTCGCTGGGGGTTTTTCGAGGTCCGCGTGGATCGCCGCGAGCCGGTCCCCGCCCCATCGGTCGTACTCCTCGGCGGGTTCGTACGGGAAATGGGCGTCCATCAGGTTGATACAGGCGGCCCACGGCTCGTCGGAGCACCCTCGCCACTCCAGGAACTCCTCGACGAGTTCGGCCGACGTGACGGAGTCGCTCAGTCGCCCCCGTTTCTTCTCGGCGAAGTGATGCGCGCCGTTCAGCAGCGACCGCACCGGCCGGTCGTCGCGCAGGGAGCGTTTGAGGTTCCCGGAAACGCCCTCGTGCTTGACGACGTCGGCGGGGCTGTGCGCGTCCGGGAACAGCTTCTCGGAGTTGTCGACGAAATCGTCGGTGAACTCGTCATCGAACGGCTCGGAGAGGTTAGACGAGTGAGCTACGACGGGGTTCGTAGTGAAGAGCGCGGTCGAATAGCCCTCGTCCGCCAGCGACTCCCAGACGGTCGTGCCCGGTCGGAGCCGGTCTTCGTGACGGGTCGCCCGGTGTTCCTCGACGGCGGCCCCCGTCCAGAGGCTCGCGTGGCTCGCGACGCTGTGGATCCCCGGCGACCTCGCCTGTCGATACACCGTCGCCCGGTCCGCGTACTCCGTGAGAAACGGCGTCGTGTCCCGGTGGTAGCCGTACAGACCGACGTTTCTCGCTCGAACGCTGTCTAAAACGACAAGCAACACGTTCGGCTCATCCATGTCGGCGAGGTTGATTCCGAGACCGCATCTATTTTTCGTTACTGGTAGTACGTCCGAGTAATTCACCGGACCACTCCCTCGTACAGGTCGACGATTCGCGACGCGACGGATCCCGGCGAGAACTCCTCGGCGACGTATCGGCGGTTCCGTTCGCCGACTCCCTCGCGGTCCGTCGCCGCTCCGTCGATGGCTGCCGCGAGGGCGTCCGGGTCGCGCGCCGGGACCCGGAGTTCCGGGTCGCGGACGACGTCGGCCGGGCCGCCGACATCGGTGCAAACGACCGGTAGACCGGTCTGCATCGCTTCGAGCACCGTCCGACCGAACGGTTCGGGCCACACGCCCGGATGGACGAACACGTCGGCGAGCGCGTACTGTTCCGGGATCCGGTCGTAATCGACGCGACCGGTGAACGTCACACGGTCGCGCACGCCGATGTCTCGGGCCAGTCGGCGCAAGTCCCCTGAGAGCGGTCCGTCGCCGACGACGCGGAGGTCGTACGTCCCCGGGAGGGATCCGACCGCCCGCACGAGGTCGCTGACGCCCTTCCGGTCGGAGAGTTCGCCGACGTAGAGGACCGTGGTCCCCTCGCCGTCCTCGGTCTCGGGCGGGGAGAACGACGGGTCGACCATGTTCGGGATCACCTCGATCCGGTCCCGGTCGACCCCGTGGTCCCCGTAGATGTCTCTGACGGCGGAGCTAATCGCGACGAACGCGTCGATGCGGTTCATCAGCCGCGTCATGACCCGGCCGGTGGTGGGGTGACCGACGAGTTCGTACAGCCGCTCGACGGGGCCGGGCGTCGTGTTGGAGACCGACTTGGGGAGGAAGTGATAGGAGTTGAGCGTCGCGACCGTCGCCGGGGACCGGCGCGTCGACAGCGCGCCGACGGTCGGGTGTAGCTCCATGTTGTACGCGTGTAGCACGTCGAAACCGTCGACGTGGGGGCTCAGGAGGCGGTACGCCCTGACGTTCTGTACTTCCGTCACGGTCGGCGAGAGCTCGTGGAGGCGGCGGACCTCGATCCCGTTTCTGGTTTCGGTCGTCGAGCCGTCGAAACTGAACACGACGACCTCGTCGACACGGTCGGCCCCGTGCAGTTGCTCGGCCAGCAGTTCGGTGCTGGCCTCGCCGCCGCCCGCGAAGTGCGGGGGATACCGCGGTGTCACGATCCCGACGCGCATTGTGGGTGGACGTGTGAACCCTGGAGAGGATGTTAACTATGTCGGTCCGTGCGGGTGGCAACGGGGCGAACGCGGACCGACAGTCGTCGGTTCCGAGAACCTATAACAAGGCTTATTCCGCTCTTCGGGGTTACGTGACACTATGCAAGCCGTCATCCTCGCCGCGGGCAAGGGCACTCGTCTCCGCCCGCTCACCGACGACAAGCCGAAGGTCCTCGTCGAAGTCGACGGGAAGCCGCTCGTCGAGGACGTCTTCGACAACCTCGTCGACATCGGCGTCGACGAGTTCGTCGTCGTCGTCGGCTACAGGAAAGAGCAGGTCATCGAGCGGTACGACGACGAGTACCGCGGCGTGCCGATCACCTACGCCCACCAGCGCGAGCAACTCGGCCTCGCGCACGCGCTCTTGCAGGCCGAGCCCCACGTCGACGACGACTTCGTCCTCATGCTCGGCGACAACGTCTTCCGGGCGAACCTCGGCGACGTGGTCCGCCGCCAGCAGGAGGAGCGGGCCGACGCCGCCTTCCTCGTCGAGGAGGTGCCGATGGCGGAGGCGTCGCGGTACGGCGTCTGCGACACGAACGAGTACGGCGAGATCGTCGAACTGATGGAGAAGCCTGACGACCCGCCGTCGAACCTCGTGATGACCGGCTTCTACTCGTTTACCCCCGCGATCTTCCACGCCTGTCACCTCGTCCAGCCGAGCGACCGCGGCGAGTACGAACTGCCCGACGCGGGCGACCTGCTGATCCAGTCCGGCCGCACCATCGACGCGATCCGGATGGACGGCTGGCGGGTCGACGTGGGCTTCCCCGAGGACCGCGACGAGGTCGAGCGCCGCCTCGACGAGGCCGAAGCGGCCGAGCAGTAAGCCGGGGGGTCGCCGGACCGGAAATCACAAACCGGTTCCTCCCGAGACACCGGGTATGAACGTTCTCGCCGCCCCCTGCCTCGCCGACCTCGGCCACGAGGTAGTGAACGTCGACATCGACGAGGACGTCGTGGCGACGATCAACGACGGCGAGGCACCGATCCACGAGGAGGGACTGCAGGAACGGATCGGGCGGAACGCCGGCGACCGCCTGCGCGCCACGACCGACTACGACGAAGTCGTCGACACCGACCTCACTTTGCTCTGCCTGCCGACGCCCTCACAGGAGGACGGCAGCATCGACCTCGCGGTGATGGAGGCCGGCGCGGCGGCGCTCGGCGACGCGCTCGCCGCCAAGGACGGCCGCCACGCCGTCGTCGTCAAGAGCACGGTCGTGCCGGGGACGACGGACGAGGTGGTCGGTCCAGCCGTCGAGCAGGCATCCGGCGAGACCGTCGGCGAGGACATCGGCCTCGGGATGAACCCCGAGTTCCTGCGGATGAGCACCGCGGTCGACGACTTCCTCGACCCGGACAAGGTCGTCGTCGGATCCGAGCAGGCGTGGGTACGGGACCTGCTCCGCGACCTCTACGCCGACCTCCGCGAGCGGACGACCGTCGTCGACACCGGCCTGCGCGGGGCCGAGATGATCAAGTACGCCAACAACACGATGCTCGCCTCGAAGGTGTCGCTGGTGAACGAGCTCGGCAACGTCTGCAAGGAACTCGGCGTCGACGCGTACGACGTGTTCGACGCCGTCGGTCTCGACGACCGCATCTCGGCCGAGTTCCTCCGCTCCGGCCTCGGCTGGGGCGGGTCCTGCTTCCCGAAAGACGTCGACGCGGTGCGGGCGCTCGCCCGCGAGCGGGGGTACGAGCCGGAACTGCTGGACGCCGTCGTCTCGGTCAACGACCTCCAGCCTCGCCGGATGGTGGACCTGCTCGCGGAACACGTCGACCCCGAGGAAGCGCGCGTCGCCGTCCTCGGCGTGGCGTTCAAGCCCGACACCGACGACGTCCGCGGCTCTCGGGCGATGGACCTTATCGGTCACCTGCAAGAGCGCCGCGCGGACGTCGTCGCCTACGACCCCGTCGCCACGGAGAACGCCCGCGAGAGCTACCCCGACGTGCGCTACGCCGCGTCCGCCGAGGCGGCGCTCGACGGGGCCGACGCCGCGATGGTCGCGACCGAGTGGCCGGAGTTCTCGGACCTCGACTTCTCGGGGATGGCCCGCAAAGTGCTGATCGACGGCCGCCGGGTCGACGTGGACACGGCCGAACTGGACGCGTACGAGGGGCTGACGTGGTGAGACAGCGGCTCCGTCCGACGAGCGACGACACGAAGGAGGCCGCTCGATGAGCGACGACGCGTCGGAAGATCCGACACGGGTCGAGTCGGTCGCGTTCGAGACGGAGGACCCAAACCACGTCGTGGCCGGCGAGGATTTCGAAGGCTACACGATGAATTACGGCGGGACCGTCCACGGAACGGTTCGTCTCTACCTCGACGGGACGGAACTGACACACACTAACAAGCTCCCCGCGACGTTCGACGTGGTCGACACGGCGAGAGCGCAGTACGAGGTCGTTCGAGCGCTCGAAACCGCCGGAGAGTACGCCGGCGAACCGTTCTGTTGCCCGTGCGGTGTGCGGAGCTGTGCTTACGTTCACTGGACGGCCGTCGACGACGGCGGAGCCCTCGACGTGACGATGAAAGACCTCGGCGGAAACGCGATCGGCGGTCGGACGTACAGAGTCCTGCGCGACGAACTGTATCGGGCGACGAGGTCCCTCCTCGCCGAGGTGATCGGATTCGCGGAGGCGCAGAACGTCGAGACGTTCCCGTGGGCACCCTGGCGGGACACCCCCGTCGATGGGCGGGAGCACTACGCCACGGTAGCGGAACTCCGGCGGTACGAGGGAGAGATCGCGTCCGCGCTCCGCCCGTAACTGTGGGACGAGGAGAAATCGGACGCGTTACTCCACCGTGACGCTTTTCGCGAGGTTCCGCGGCTTGTCGATGGAGCGGCCCTTCAGCTTCGCGACGTGGTAGGCGAACAGCTGCAGGTAGATGTTCGCCAGCAGTGGTTCGAGACGGCCCAGGTCGGGCACCTCGAAGGCGGCGTCGAGGTACTTCTCGGCGGGGTCGTAGGATGAGACGCCGATCACCGGCGCGCCGCGGGACTCGACTTCCTTCACGTTGTTGAGCGTCGCCTGCGGGGTCGCCCCCTCGGTGAGGACGGCGAGCACCGGGGTGTCCGGCGTCACCAGCGCGAGCGTCCCGTGTTTCAGTTCGCCCGCGGCGAACCCCTCGGCGTGGGCGTAGGATATCTCCTTCAGTTTGAGCGCCCCCTCCAGCGCGACCGGACAGCCCAGCTTCCGGCCGATGAAGAAGAAGGCGTCGCCGTCGACGTACTCCTCCGCGACCCCTTTGATGTCGTCCTCGACGTCGAGTATCTGCTGGATCGCGCCGGGAAGACCCCGGGCGTTCTCCAGTAGCTCGCTCGCCTCGTCGGCCGATAGCCTGCCGCGCTCGCGTCCGAGGAAGACGGACAGCAGCGAGAGCGTCGTCACCTGCGCCGCGAACGTCTTCGTCGCGGCGACGCCGATCTCCGGGCCAGCGCGGATGTAGACCACGTCGTCGGCCTCGCGGGCGGCCGTGCTCCCGACGGTGTTGGTGACCGCGAGCGTCCGCGCGCCGGCGCGGGCCGCCTCGCGCATCGCCGAGAGCGTGTCCGCGGTCTCGCCGCTCTGCGTGACGGCGAGCACGAGCGTTCGCCACGGGTCGCGGCCGCCGTTGAACTCGTACTCGCTGGCGACGTGGACGGAAGCGCGGACGTTCGCGAGGTCCTCGACCAGCTGCTTCGCGTAGAGCCCGGCGTGGTAGGACGTGCCGCAGGCGACGATCTGGATCTCCGTGACCGACTGGAGGTACTGCTCCGGCATATCGAGGTCGAGGTCGACGTCGCCGTCGACCGCGTCGACACGACCGGACAGCGTCTGCCGGAGCGACCGCGGTTGCTCGTGGATCTCTTTGAGCATGTAGTGGTCGTAGCCGCCCTTTTCGGCGGCGTCGGCCTCCCAGTCGACTGTCTGGACGGGACGATCGGCGGTCCCCTCGGCGTCGTGGACCGTGACGCCGTCGGCGGTGACCGAGACCACGTCGCCGTCTTCGAGATACGACACCTCGCGGGTGTGTTCGAGGAACGCCGTCACGTCGCTGGCGACGAAGTTACCGTCCTCGCCGTGACCGACGACGAGCGGGCTGTCCATCCGCGCGGCGACCATGCCGTCGGAGTCGGCGGCGGTCACCGCGAACGCGTAGCTCCCCTCCAGCCGGGGGGCAACAGCCTGCACCGCGCCGACCAGGTCCTCGCCGTCGTACACCTCTTCGAGGAGGTGCGGGATGACCTCCGTGTCCGTCTCGCTGGTGAACTCGTGGTCGGAGAGGTCGTCCTTGAGAGCGTCGTAGTTCTCGATGATCCCGTTGTGGACGACCGCGATCCGCCCCGGACAGTCCGTGTGGGGGTGCGCGTTCGCGTCCGTCGGCTCGCCGTGAGTCGACCAGCGGGTGTGGCCGATGCCGCAGGCGGCGTCCGTCGATTCGGGGAGTTCGAGGTCGTCTATCTCTCCCTCCTGTTTGTACACCTCGATGCCGCCGTCGCTCAGCGCGATGCCCGCGGAGTCGTAGCCGCGGTACTCCAGGTTCTTCAGCCCCGTCGCGACGACCGAGAGCGGCGATTTCGTGCCGTTGTAGCCGATGATTCCACACATGATTACCCCCTCCGCACTTCCGCGTCCGTCGGGACGCGCCCCGAGACAGTCACGCCGTCCTGTACCGTCGCGCCGTCGCCGATGACGGTGCCGCCGACGAGGACGGACCCGCCGCCGACCGACGCGTTGTCGCCGACGACCGCGCCGAGGTCGACCGACTCGCAGCACGTGCCGTCGACCACCACGTCCGCCGGCCCGCCGGGCACCGTCGTGTTCGGCCCGACCGTCGCGTTCTCCGCGACGATGCAGTCGTTCAGGACCGCGCCGTCGCCGATGGTCGCGTCGTCGAAGGCGACGACGTTCGACAGGACGGCGTTCGCGCCGACCGTGACGTTGTTCCCGAGCGCCGACCCCCGCCTGACGGTCGCGTTCGCGCCGACCCGCGTGTCCGACCCGGTCCGGACGTCGTCCGCGACCTGCGCCCCCTCGTCGGCGACGCCGTTCTGGATCGGGTCGTCGAGTTCGTCGAGGACCTGCGCGGTGACCGCGGTGACGTCCCACAGGTAGGAGACGTCGACCCAGAGGCCGCGGTAGCGCACCGCCCGAACGGGTTCGTCGTCGAGGTGGCGCTCGATGGCCGCGGTCAGGGCCAGTTCGCCCGTCGGGTCGGGGTTGATGTCGCGGATCGCGTCGAACACGGACTGGTCGAAGGCGTAGACGCCGGCGTTGACGATGTCCGACGGGGCCGTCGTCGCCCGGGGCTTCTCCGTGATCCCGGTGACGCGGTCACCGTCCAGCGTGACGACGCCGTACTCCGACGGGTCGTCCGCGCGGGTGGCGGCCATCACCGTCTCCGCCGTGTCCCGGCGCTTCTCGACCAGTTGCTCGACGAGGTCGGCGGTGATGATCCGGTCGCCGTTGAGCACGAGGAACTCGTCGTCCACGTGGTCCTCTGCCTGCAACACCGCGTGGCCGGTGCCGAGCTGTTTCTCCTGGACGGCGTACTCGATGTCGACGCCCCAGCGGTGACCGTCCCCGAAGTACGTCTGGATCCGCTCGCGCTTGTAGCCGACGACCAGCAGTATCTCGTCGATGCCGGCGTCCGAGACGGAGTCGATGACGTACTCCAGCAGCGGCTGGTTCGCGATAGGCACCATCGGCTTGGGCCGCAGGTTCGTCAGCGGTTCGAGCCGTTGCCCTTCGCCGGCCGCGAGGACGACCGCCTTCATAGCGACTCACCTCGGTCCTCCATCACGCTCTCACCGGGGCGCGTCATCGCCCCGTCGCCGAGCTTCGTGCCGGCGTTGAGGCTGGTGTTGATGCCCGTCTTCACGCCGTCCGCGAGGACGACGCCGAGCTTCCGGCGACCGGTGTCGACGCGGTTGCCTTTCACGTCCATCCGGACGTTCTCGTCGTCGTGACGGAGGTTGGCGACCGTCGTCCCGGCCCCGAGGTTCGCCTCGCGGCCGACCACGGAGTCGCCGACGTACGAGAGGTGGCCGGCGGAGGCCCCTTCCATCAGGACCGAGTTCTTCACCTCGACGGCGTTGCCGACCCGGACGTCCGGCCCGATCACCGTCGCGCCGCGCACGTACGCGTTCGGTCCCACGTCAGCGCCGGACCGGATCACGACGGGGCCTTCGACGTACGCGCCGTCGCGGACGCGCGCGCCCTCCTCGACCGCGACGGAGCCTTTCAGCGTCGCTCGCTCCTCCACCTCGCCCGCGACGCGGGGTTCGAGGCCCTCCAGTTCGGCCTCCGTGGCGTCGAGAAGCTCCCACGGGCGGCCGACGTCCAGCCACCGGCCGTCGTGTTCGACGACGGCGACCGGGTGGTCGTCGGAGAGCAGCGTCTCCAGCGACTCCGTGATCTCGTACTCGCCGCGCTGGCTCATCCCGGTGCGCTCGATGGAGTCGAAGATCACGGGGTCGAACGCGTACAGGCCGAGGTTGACGAGGTTCGACGGCGGGGCGTCCGGCTTCTCGACGATGCTCGTCGCACGCGGACGGCCGTCACCGGCGTCGTCCGTGCCGACAACGCCGTACGACGTGGGGTCGTCCACCCGCATCGTCGCGATGGCGGTGGTCCCCGTCTCGGCGAGCTGTTCGACGAGTTGCGGGTCGAAGACCACGTCGCCGTTCAGCGCGAGGAAGCGCTCGTCGACGTGTTCCTCGGCGCGGCCGATGGCGTGGGCCGTGCCGAGCTGTTCGTCCTGTTCGACGTAGCCGACCGGGAGCCCGCGGAACTCCTCGCCGACGTGCTCGCGGATCGCGTCGGCGCGGTAGCCGACGACGAGGACGTAGCCGTCGACGACCCCCTCACAGGCGCTCATCACGCGTTCGAGCATCGGCGTGCCGGCGACCGGGAGCATCGGTTTCGGCCGCTCGGCGGTGAGCGGGCGCATCCGCGTCCCCTCGCCGGCGGCGACGACGACGGCCTTCATCGTACCATCTCCCTGACCGCGCGTTCGATGTCGTACCTCGGTTCGAACCCGATCGCGTCGGCGGCCTCCGCGGTGTCGACGGTGAAGTCGCTCACTTCCGTCTCGCTCTCGCGCGGGTTCTCGACCATCTCGATCGGGACCTCCCGCCCGCGCTCCTCGGCGACGATCCCCTGGACGACCTCCGCGATGTCGAGGACGCTCCGGTCGTCGCCGCTGGCCAGCGTGAACGTCGTCGCGCCGTCCTCGCTCCCGACGAGTTCGTCGAGCGAGAGCGCGTACGCGCGAGCTACGTCCGTGACGTGGATGAAGTCCCGCGCCTGCGTCCCCGGCTCGTGGACGGTCAGCGGCTCCCCGTTCAGGGCCTTGTCGACGAAGACGTTGATGACCGTGTTCTTGCCGACCGTCTGCCCGCCGAGTTCGTGGTGGCCGTAGAGGTTCGACTTGATGTACACGTGCGCGGGGAACTCGCCCTCGGCCAACTGGTGGACGTCGTCCTCGGAGAGCGCTTTGCTCCGGCCATAGAAGTTGAGCGGCCGTCGCGGGTGGTCGGCCGAGATGGGGAACTCGACGGGGTCGCCGACAGTGGCCATGCTACACGGGAAGACGAGCGGCACGCCCCACTCCCGGCAGAGCCAGGCGGCGTTCTCCGTGCCGCCGACGTTCACGTCGAACGCGTGTTCCGGGTCGTCCTCGCAGGCCGGCACGCCGCTGACGGCGGCGAGATGCAGCACGGCGTCGACGCCGGAAAGCGCCGACCGGAGGGCGTCGCGGTCGCGGACGTCGACGTCCTCGACCGCTTTGCCGTCTATCTCCTCGACGGTTCCCTCCGAGAAGTCGTCGACGGGGACCACCTCGTGGCCTTCGTCCTGGAGGATCTTCGCGACGCGGGAGCCGATGTAGCCGGCGGCCCCGGTCACGCCTACGGTGTTCGTTTCTGTCATGTCTTGTCTCTCAATGTGGGATCGGAAAGGTGTTCGGTCGCCGTCATTCCGTGTTCGGCGGACTCTGCTGGCGTCATCGTGACTCGAATCGGCTCCGCAGGTCGCGGATCCCGTCACGGAGGCCGTACTCGGGGACGAAGTCGCGGTTCGCCACCCGGTCGAACGTCACGCTGTAGGACGGCCCGGGGTCCTCGTCTTCGAGGTAGTCGGTCTCGACGGGCTTGCCGACCACGTCGGCGACGGTCGCCGCGACCTCCTCGATACGGTAGTTGCCCTCCCCGACGTTGTACACGCCCGCGGGCCAGTCGAGCGCGGCCGAGAACGCGCGGGCCGCGTCCTGCACGTGGAGGAACGGCCGCCAGTTCGACCCGTCGCCGTAGACGGTCAGCGGCTCGTCCATCACCGCGCGGAACACGAAGGCGTTGACGACGAGGTTGAACCGGACGCCGGGGCTCCAGCCGTAGTTGGTCGCCAGCCGGAGCGCGACCGTCTCCACGCCCGCGTCGAAGCAGGCCTCCTCCGCCGCGAGCTTCGACTCGGCGTACGGGTTCCCCGGGTCGGTCGGCGAGGACTCGGTCAGGTCCGTCTCGTAGGTCTCGCCGTACACGTTGCAGGAACTGGCGAGGACGACGCGCTCGACGCCCCCGTCCTCGGCGGCGGCGAGGACGGTCTCGGTCCCGCCGAGGTTGCTGTCGAAGGTCCGCTCCGGGATGTCGTGGGTCTTGGCCGCGCCGGTGACCGCCGCGAGGTGGATGACGGCGTCGACTCCCTCCATCGCCTCCCGGATCGGTTGCTCGTCGCGGACGTCGCCCCGGACGAACTCCACGGCCGGCGCGTCGACCAGGTTCCGCGGCGAGGACAGCGAGAAGTCGTCGAGGAGCGTGACCGCGTGGCCCTCCTCGCGGAGCACCGGTAGCAGGGCGCTCCCGACGTAGCCCGCGCCCCCCGTAAGCGGGTCAGCGTCGCCAGCACGTCGCGGATGCCCGCCTCCAGCGACTGCGGTTCGCCGACCAGGTCGTCGTATTTCTCGTTTTCCATCCGCATCTCGTGTTCCTCGTCCTCGTCGCGCGGGTTCTCGACGTGCGTGATCCCGACGTCGAGGTCGAACTCCTCGCCGACCTCCTGGATCGTCTCCGCGAGTTCGACGATAGCGACCGGGCGGGTCACCTGATTGTACACGTCGACGCCACCGTCAGACTCCGGCTGACGAGCCTCCGAGTCCGAGGACTCGACGACCCCGCCGTCGTGGCCGCGCTCGACCAGCGTCGCGAGGCTCTCGACGGTGTCGCGGAGGCCGACCATCGGCTTTCGCTGCTCGCCCTTGCCGTAGACGGTGAGCGGATAACCCGCGACCGCCTGCGCGCAGAAGCGGTTGACGACGGTGCCGAAGTAGTAGTCGAAGTCGAACCGCGTCGGCAGTTCGAGTTCCTTCGTCTCCTCGGTCTCGGTCCCGTAGACGATGGCGGTGCGGACGTCGCTGACGGGCTGGCCCCACTGCGTGTTCGCGAGGCGCGCGTTCGCGTTGTCGAAGGACTTGGTGACGTGGTACCACGAGCCGCCCATCGCGGGGAACGGCACTTCGTCGGACTCGCCCCGATTCTCCATCGTGGACCCGCCCTCCGGGATGGGGAACTCGGGCGCGCCGTAGACGCCGGTCGTCGTCGTCTCGATGAAGTGTGTGTCCTCCAGACCGGCCTCCTTCAGGCCGTGGAGCAGGTTCACGTTCATCGAGAGGTTGTTTCGCTGGGTGTACAGCGCGCGCTCGCCGTTGATCTGGGAGTAGGGCGCGCTCGGCTGAGCCGCCGCGTGGACGACGGTGTGGGGCTCGTGGACGTTTAGCAGTCGCTTCACCGCGTCGCTGTCGGCGAGGTCGGCGTCGGCGAAGCTCAGATCCGGCTCGGCGCCGAAGCGGCGCTCGGCGTCGTGGATGGGGACGGCGGAGACGCTGCCCGTGTCCTCCACCCAGTCGCGCCGCGCGAGGTTGTCCACGCCGACGACCCGCTCGTCGAGTCGTCGCGCCAGTCTGAGAGCGGTCGGCCAACCGACGTAGCCGTCGGCACCGGTGACGAGAACAGTCATAGTTACTCAGAAGGTGAGTAACTACCGTCATAAGCCTTTCGTCGGCGAGATGATACGCGGACGCGAAGCGGAGAGCCGTCACTGACGGACCTTACGCGGGAAAACGCGGGGAGGCGGAGCGGAGACGGCGCGGAGAGGACGTGCGAGGAAGGCGGCGCGGGGGCCGAGCGCTCACCGCGGATACTCGCCGGTGCTCTCGTACTCCCACACCAGATCGAAGTAGCGCTTCATGCCGGCGACGAACGACCCGTTCTCGGTGATCGCGGCCTGTCGCTTGTGGTTCGGTACGTCGCGCTCCTCGACGAGGAAGATGGCCTTGCCCGAGTCGTACTCCATGCTCGGGTCGACGAACGTCCCGCGCCACGGGAGTCGCTCCTCCGAGAAGTGGACGCCGACCGAGGGGTACTGGTCGAGGAGGCGGCCGACGACGGCCGCCTGCTTCTCGCGTTTCTCCTCGGGGAGGTGACGCGGATGGAGGAAGAGCACGTCCGCGTCCACCGAGTCGACGGCGTCGCTGAACGCCGGTTCGACCCCGTCGAAGTACTCGAAACTGTTCGTGATCACGTGGACGTGTGCCTCGGCGGAGGCGTAGAGCTGCCGGGTCTCGGACTCGCTCGGGTCGCCGACGTCGACGACGTAGAACAGCTCCGCCGTCGGCGAGAGGTCCTCGCCGGCCTGTTCGTACCGCGGCCCGAACTCGGAGAGGAACTCCCCGCGCATGTCCTCGATCTCCTTTCGGGACTGTTCGTACTCCTGTCGGCGGTTCTCTTTGGCCCGCTCCAGGATCTCCTCGGGAGACTTGGGCTGGTACTCCTTCGGCCGACCCGGATACACCTCGATGTATCCGAAGTCCGCGAGCGAATCCAGCACGCCGTAGATCCGCGCCTTGGGGATACCCGTCGCCTCGGAGATGTCCGGCGCGGTCGTTCGTCCGGCCGACAGCAGATGCGTCAAGGCCGTCGCCTCGTACGCCTTCAGGTCGAGTCGTTCGAGGAGGTCCGACGGGTCACGAGTACTCATTGACAGCGGGTTTCGGGTCCGATACCGTAAATCTCGCGTTCCACCCAAAGCCTTATATCGGGGCGAAGCGATCGGTTACTCACGAACTGAGTAACTATGTCCGACGGTACACTCGAAGACGAACCGGAAGCGTGCAGGGCCGACGACCACGTCAGCGACGTCGCCGACGGTTGCGGGTGTACCGAGATCTGGGAGCATCTGAGCGAGCGGCGGGGACAGGCCGACGACTGATCGGTCGAGGCGTCTATGCCGAGACAGCGGTCGGCGGCGTGCAGTGGCCGACGACTGATCGGCGACCCGCGTGGTCGGACGACGGTCATCGGTCTTGCGGCGCTGCAGAGGGGTTTCGCCCGCGACCGCGATAGTCCGTAGTAGCCGACGACAGATCGCCGCTCCGAATCCTCGGTCCCCGGCCGCAGTCCGTCCGGGTTTTCTTGCGTCCGTCTCCGATCGGTTAAACCACGCGAGTTATCGATGTCAGTTCGATTTGGCCGTAGACACTCCCGCCGTAGGAACGCCGATCGAGCGCGGGAACAACCCAGCACCACGTGAAAGCAAACCTTTTGCGCCTCTGCCGCGGAGTCCACGCCAATGGCGGACTACCGGGACGTCTGTGTCCTGATCCCGACGCTGAACGAGGCGGCGACCATCGGCGAGGTGATCGACGGGTTCCGCGAGCAGGGCTTCGACGACGTGCTCGTCGTCGACGGCGACTCGACCGACGGCACGCGAGAGACCGCCGAGGAGCGCGGCGCTCGCGTCGTGGTCCAGTCCGGGTCCGGCAAGGGACAGGCGATCCAGGAGGCGATGGACTACGTCGACCGCGAGCACGTGCTGATGCTCGACGGCGACGGCACGTACCGGCCGGAGGACGCGCCGACGATGCTCGAACCGCTGCTGTCCGGCGACGCCGAACACGTCATCGGCAACCGCTTCGCCGACATGGAGGAGGGCGCGATGACCCGCCTCAATCAGTTCGGAAACGGGATCATCGACCGCGCGTTCCACTACATCCACGGCGAGAAGCGGTACGACGTCCTGAGCGGGTATCGTGCGTTCACCCGCGACTCGGTGGACCGATTGCGCCTCGAATCGGAGGGGTTCGGCATCGAGACCGAACTCGCCGTCGAGTGCGTCAAAAACGGCATCGTGATGGCGGAGGTATCGATCGCCTACCTGGCCCGGCCGGAGTCCTCGGAGACGAACCTCCACCCGCTGTGGGACGGCGGGAGGATCATCCTGACGCTGTACCGCCTCGCGAAGACGAACAACCCCCTGTTCTACTTCGGGAGCGTCGGGGCGACCGGCGTCCTCGTCGGCGGCGTCCTGGCCGCCTACGTCGGCGTCGAGTGGTTCACGCGGAGCGTGAGCCACGAGGTGATCGCCGTCGTCTCCGCCTTTTTCCTGCTGTTCGGCGTCCAGTTGCTCATCTTCGGCGTGCTCTCGGACATGATCGTGTCGCTTCACCGCGAGCAGATGCACCGCATGGACCGCATCGAGACGGAGCGGCGGAACCGCGCGGAGGCCGACCGGCGCGAGGCGGCGGAGGCGGAGACCGACGGGTCGGGCGACTGACCGACGGATAACAGTTTAGACCGGGTCAGAAGGAGAACAGCGCCTTCACGCGGTCGAGGAGGCTCATCGGCGAGCCGCGGCGCTCCTCGAACACGGGATGGAGCGCGTCGAGGAGCTCCCGCTCGGAGTCGAACTCCCGCCGGTCGGTGCGTTCCAGCGCGTCGGCCAGGCGCATCGTCCTGCCGCGGCCGTCGTACGGCACGTCGCCGTCCAGTTCCTCCAGCAGGTCCGCCCGAGTCGCCGGGAACGAGACGTCCACCTCGTCGAGTCGGGCGTCCACCGCGGCGATACCGAACTCGACCGCCGCCGGTTCCTCCCCGTCGTCCGCCGGGGGCCGTACACCCATACCCGCCGGTACGCGCAGCCGATCGGAAAAAGCTGTTCAAACCCGGGTCGGCCCCGCTGCTGCATAGCCGCCGCGATGCCGCTACCCGTGTCGCAAAGTCTTTCGGTCGGCCGCTCCCCATGAGGGGTATGACCGAGTACACCACGGTGTCTATCCCGAAGGACCTCGCCGACCGCGTCGACGAGACGATCGAGGGCACGAGTTTCCAGAGCACGAGCGACCTCGTTCGCTTTCTCCTCCGGAGCATCGTCATCCAGCACCAGCAGGAGGGCGAGCTAACGGAGGCCGAGTTCGAGAACATCACCACACAGCTCCGAGACCTGGGCTACCTGGAGTAGGCGGTCGTGTCGGGGGCGCGGCGGGAACGCCGCCGTCAGGCGAGCGACTCCTGCGGCGGTTCCGCGTCGACCACGGTCAGGTCGCGGCGGCGGCCCCGCCGGTCGAACGCCGCGAGGGTCGCCTCCTCCCACGGCGGCACCGCGACGAACACCGCCTCGTGGAGGTCGTCGGTCCGCGAGAGTTCGAGGTCGCCCTGCGGGTGCGAGACGAACCGACCCTGCGTCTGGCGCGACGGCGTGGAGAGGTCGACGCCGAAGACGGCCGTAACCGACTCCCCGCTGTTCGGGAGGTAGAAGTCCGTGAACACCGGCGTGTCCGGCGGGAGGTCCTCCGCGCCGTCGAGGTCGCTCGCGGGTGTCACCGCGAGGCCCGCGGTGATCGACGACGGTTCGGCGTCCCGGGCCAGTTCCAGGAGCACCGTCACGAGCCCCTGCGTAGCGTACATCACGGTCGGGATAGGACGGGCGGCGACAAAGGTTCACCGGCCCCTGTCGGGAACTAACACCGTGTCCGCTCCCGCGCCGGTCAGCCGAGAGACTACGGGAAAACCCGAAGGCCTATGACCGCTTGGCGACCGGAGTCCCGCATGGACCGCGCCACGGTCGTCGCAGTCGTCGCGGGCGTCCTCCAGGGGGTCTTCGAGTGGCTGCCGATATCCAGCGAGGGCAACGTCGCCATCTTCCTCACCGCCGTGGGGGCTGCGCCCGACGCGGCCGTTCGGTTCTCCCTCTTCCTGCACGTCGGGACGGCGTTCTCGGCGGCCGTCTACTACCGAACCCCGCTCCGAGCGGCGCTCCGCGGGGTCCCGTCGTGGCGGCCGAGCGCCGCGTTCGACGACGGGACCGCCGAACTCTCCTTTCTCGGCGTCGCGACCGCCGCCTCGTTCGCGGTCGGACTGGTCGCCTACTTCGTGGTCGACCGCTTCGTGAGCGAACTCGGCGGGGGGGCGTTCGTCGTCGGCGTCGGCGTCTTGCTGGTCGCGACCGGCGCGTTCCAGCGTCTCGCGGACGACCGGTCGCTCGCCGTTTGCCGCTCGCCGGACCTGGTCGACGCGCTGCTCGTCGGCGCGCTTCAGGGCCTCGCAGTGCTCCCCGGCGTTTCCCGCTCGGGGACGACCGCCGGTGCGCTCCTCCTGCGGGGCCACGACGGGCCGGACGCCTTCCGCCTCTCCTTCCTCCTCAGCGTCCCCGCGGCGCTGGGCGCGGGCGTCGTGGCCGTCCTCGACGAGGGCGGCGTCCCGGGCGTGGAACTCGGTCCCGCGCTGGTCGCGCTGGCGACCGCCGCGGTCGTCGGCTACCTGACCATCGACGCGCTGATGCGCGTCGTCGAGCGAGTTGACTTCTGGGCCGTCTGCGTCGGTATCGGCGCGCTCGCCGCGCTCGGCGGCGCGCTGCTTTTCGTCTGAACCCGGAAGACCTACGGCCGAGCCGTTGGCACTCGGCGGAATGACTCCGGTCGACCGCGGCGTGTTGGCCCTCGTTCTCGTCAGTGCCGTCCTCGGTCTGTGCGTCCATTACGACAGTGCGACCGACCGGTGGTCGTCGGCGACGCCGAGCCTCTACGTCTCCTCGGACCCCCGCGTGCTTGTCGTCGCGCTCCCCGTCGCCGGCACCTCCTCGCGCTTGACCGGCGCGTCGTCGGACGAGACGCCACAGTAGCGGCCCGACGCCGCGCGGAGTAGTTGGATTTATGCGGGTGTGAGGACTCGCCGTGAACATGAGTCGACCGCGTGAGGAGATAGCCGACCTCCTCACGGACCGCCCCGAGTTCGAACCCGCCCTCCGAGACGTTCTCGCGGTCGACGAGCGACGCGACGGCTGGACGTTCGACGACGTGCCGGTCGATTCCGGCACGTTCGGCGAACTCGTCTCCCGCGGCGTCGTCGAGAGCGACGGCGACGAGTACCGACTGGCCGACCCTGCCGCCGTCCGGGCGGCGCTCGACGGCGGAGACGCCCCGGCGTCCGGCGGCGACGCGGGGCCTTCCGCGTCGTCGGCCGACGGGTCCGGGTTCCCGTCGGGACTGAACGTCGACGCAAGCGCCTTAGGGTCGCCGCTTCGGACCGTCCTCCCGACCGTCCGCCGCGACGCCGCCGTCGGCCTCGCCGCCGCGCTGGCGCTCGTCGCGCTGTTCCGCCTGACCGCCTACCCGAGCGTGTTCCGGAACGGCGACGTCGTGCTCCTCGCGAACGACCCGTACTACTACCGACACTGGCTCCTCGGCCTCGCCGAGCGCGGTGCCGCGGCGTTCGCCGTTCCCGACGGCGTTCGGAACGGCGAACCGCTGCTCGTCGCCGCCCTGTGGACCGTCGTCCGCGCCGTCGGCGGCGACGCACGCGCCGCGGACCTCGTACTGGCCTGGTATCCCGTCGTCGCCGCTCTCGGTACCGGGCTCGCTGTGTACGGGACCGCACGCCGGCTGACGGACGACGCCCGCGTCGGTATCGCGGCCGTCGGGATCCTCGCCGTGACGCCGGTCCACGCGTACCGGTCTGCCGTCGGGTTCGGCGACCACCACGCCTTCGACTACCTGCTCGCCGGCGTCGCGCTGTACGCGCTCGTCGGTGCGGCGGCGGTTGACAGGGACCGCACGGGACGGGACCTCGCGACCGCCGCGGCACCGTGGACGCTCCTGCTCGGCGCGGCCGTGGCGGCACAGGTCCTCGCCTGGAACGCCGGTCCCCTCCTCGTGCTACCGATAGGCCTCTACGCGGCCGGTCGCGCCCTCCTGGACGTTCGGGCGGGTCAGTCACCGCTCCGCGGACTGGCCCCGACGCTGGCCGGCGTCGGCCTCGCCGCCGCGGTCGTCGGCCTCGCGCACCAGTCGTGGGGATGGCACGAGGGCTACGTCGCGCTCACGCCCGCACTGCTGTTCGGCGGCGTCGCCGCCGTCGCGTTCGCCGGGGAAGCCGCGCACCGCGCCGGCGTCCCGTGGCACGCGGGGGGCGGGGCGTCGCTCGCCGCGGCGGGAGCAGTCTTCGCCGGTGCGTGGACGCGGTTCCCGGACTTTCGAACGGAGTTCCGGCAGGAGACGGACCGGCTCCTGACGAAACCGGGACAGAGCGACATCACCGAGACGGCGTCGCTGTTCGACCCGGAGCTCGGCGGGCCGCTCGCGCCGATATTCTACTTCGGGTTCGCGCTGTTCCTCGCGGTCCCGTACGTCGCGTGGGGGCTGTGGGCGGCCACCGCGCGGGAGCGGTTCGACTGGCTGGCGGCCTGTTCGTACGCGTCGGTACTGCTCGCGCTCGGCGGGACGCAGGTCCGCTTCGCGGGCGCGCTCGCCGTCCCCGTCGCCGTCTTCGCCGGTCTCGGGTTCGTTCACCTCGCGAGCGTCGTCGACCTCGCGCGACGCCCGGCGGTGCTCGGTGGGGACGGTGACGCCGATGCGGCGTCGACACGTCCGGCCTCGTGGAGTCGGCCTGGCGACACCGGTCGGTCGACCGACCGGTCGTTCCGACTCGACCTCCCTGACGGCCGGTCGCTGGGGCTGCTCGTCGCGCTCGCCGTCCTCGTCGCCGGACTGGGTGCGGTCCTGACCCCGCCGCTCACCGACGACCTCACCGTCGAGGCGGAGTCGTATCGGGCGGCGTCGTGGATCCAGGACGACGCCGAGACCCGCGGACTGGCCGAGGACCGGCGCTACGTGTTCAGCCGCTGGGACCGCAACCGCATGTACAACGCGCTCGCCAGCGGGGACTCGCTCTCCTACGGATACGCTCGGGCGAACTACGACGGGTTCCTCGTCGCGACGGACGAGACCACCTGGTACCAGCGTCTCGACGGGCGGGCGCAGTACGTCGTCACCGCGGACCGGGAGCCGAACGGGGAGTCGCGCGACGAGACGCTCTACAGCCGACTCCACGAGCACTACGGCGCGAACGCCGCCCACTTCCGCGCCGTGTACGCGACGGACGACGGCTCCAGAAAGGTGTTCACGGTCGTCCCCGGGGCGACCATCACCGGAGCGGCGGATACGAACGGGACCGTGACCGCCGCGACGGAGGTCGACATCGGCGGGACCGCCGTCACGTACGAGCGAACGGCGCGGGCCGAGAACGGAACGTACGCGGTGACGGTCGCCCACCCCGGAGAGTACGCGGTCGGGGACGACACCGTGGAGATCTCCGAGGACGAGGTGCGGAACGGGACCACCGTCGACGCGTCGGCCGACGAGTGACTGCGGCGCTCAAGCACCGCTGGTGACAGTTTCAGCGGGACGACGACAGCATTCGGGTACCCCCCTCCGAGAAACGCCACCGTACCTGGACCATCGACGAGGAGGGACCTGTTCGACCGGGTCGACGTTGTCGACGCGCTCACACTCGTGCTGGTCCTGTCAGTTGCGGTCGCGGGGGTAGCGCTCGTGACGGGGACGCCGAACGCGCCGGGGGCGGGATCGGACGGTGGCGAAACGGTGCCGAACGAGACGGGCGAGAGCGCGGTCCGCCACGCCACGGTCGACTTCGGGGCGCAGTCCACCGCGGTCGCGAGCCGGATCCCGAAGGGCGACAGGGCGCTTCTCGACGGCGACGCAGCGAGAAACGAGTGAGCCGCAGTCGCGCGGCGTTACACCGGGAGCAGGTCGCGAACGGTCCGGAAGTAGAGTTCGGGTGCGGTCCGGCGCGCGTTGCGGAGCGCGGCGTCCAGTCGGGCGCTCGCGTCGGTGAAGACGCCTTCGCCGTGTCCGACGAGAGTTCGCTCGACCGAAAGCTCGCCGAGCGCCGCCCGCGGCGGGACCGCCCGGAGCGCGGGATGGACCCCGAGCGCCGCGGCTCCCGTGCTGAAGTAATCGGCCGTCCCGACGGCTTCCGGAACGACGAGCGTCCCGGAGTCGGCGTCGTACAGAGCGACTTCCGTCCAGAGCGCGTTGTCGACCACGGGGACGGTCCGATAGTCGGTCTCGCCCAGCGTGTCGCGGAAAGTCCGCGTCCGCGCGTCGATGTCGCCGGCGACCCCGCGGAGCCGTCGAGGGAGGGAGACGGCCACGTCGTGTCGCCGCGCGAGCGCGGCGGCGTCGCGCTTGTGCCGGTCGAGCAGGACGACGACACCAGTCACCTCGCCGAACGGGGACACGAGGTCGTCGAGGCCCTCGCAGTCGACCGGGTCGACGAGCCAGACGCCGTCATCACCCGCAAGGGCGTGACTCGCGCGCTGCATCCGTTCGTCGGGGTGAGCGATCCACCCGATGCCGCCGTCCCAGCGGTCTATCTCCCTGATTTCGGCGTCCCCTTCCGTAGCTTTGAACGGCATGATGGTTTCCAGGTACTCGACAACTATAAACGTCGGTCACGTGGAGAGCGACCGGGTCCGAGACGGTCACGGCGCGCCGAACCGCGTTCCGATCCCGTCCGCGATCGGCCGCCGGGGATCCCGGCCGTGCCGCTCGGGCTCCAAACTAAGTTCCTTCCGATAGTAGCAACGGTATGCTCGGCGGACTGCGGTGGCTCGCGCTGGAGGTCAAGTCCCTGGACCGGGCTCGACGGTTCTACGCCGGGACGCTGGATCTGCCGGTGGAACGCGACGGCGACCGCGAAGTAGTGCTGCGGGCGGGCGAGACGGACCTGATACTCCGCCGGCCGCGAGAGGTCCCGCGCGGCGGCGTCCACACGCATTACGCGTTCTCGATCCCCGAAGACGAATACGACCGCTGGTGGGACCGCCTTTCCCGAGAGCACGACCTCGAAGAACACCGCTTCGGGTCGGCGAAGTCCCTCTACCTGTACGATCCGAACGGGAACTGCGTCGAGCTGAGCCAGCGTGAGATCAAGGGTGAAGGTATCACCGGGATGTTCGAGGTCGTGCTCGAAGTGGCGGCACTCGACCGAGCGGAGGCGTTCTACACGTCGCTCGGGTTCGAGACGGTCGACCGGGGCGACGACAGGCGGCGCGTCCGACTGAGCGGCCCCGTCGACCTCGAACTCTGGGAGCCGCAACTGGGGATCGCAGACGGCCGGGGCGGCGTCCACGTGGACCTGGGGTTCGACACGGACGACAGCCCCGGCGTCGCCGTGGACGCCGTGCTCGACCGCGCGTCGGAAGTGACGATGATCGGGGATGACGTCCGGATCACCGACCCGGACGACCACGTCCTCACGTTCTGTTGAGCCGACTCTCGACCGGCGGCGGTGGTGAGTCGGTGGCCTCTCGCCGTCCGGACGCCGACTCCGCTCCGGCCCCAGGTTTTTGCCAACTTCCGTCGAAAGGCCGAACACATGCGCGTGACTCTTCTTGGGACCGGTACCGCGCTCCCGACGGGCGACCGATTTCAGAGCGGGGCGCTCGTCGGGTCCGACGATCGATCGCGACGGGTGCTCGTCGACTGCGGCGGCGGCGTTCTCCAGCGTCTCCCGCAGGCGGACGTGGACGTAGAGTCCATCGACGCCGCGCTGGTGACCCACACGCACCTCGACCACGTCGCCGACCTCCCCTCGATCGTCAAGGCCCGCGTGCTCGCGGGGACGCCGGAGTTCGAGGTCGTCGGACCGCCGGGGATCGACGAGACGCTCGACGACCTGCTGGCGGTCGACGACGTTCGCGGACGGGCGGACCTGACCGTACGGGAGATCGAAGCGGGCCGAGTCGAGGTCGCCGGGTTCGACGTGACCGCGTTCGAGGCCGACCACTCGGTCCCGACGCTCGGCTATCGGTTCCCTGGGGACGGGGTGAGAGCGGATAGCGACGGGGAGACGGACAGCGGCGACGACGTCGGGTCCGCCCGGGGCGGAGTCACGTTCAGCGGCGACACGACCCCGTCGGAGACCGTCGTGGCGGCCGCGGACGGGTCTACCGTCCTGGTCCACGACTGCGCGTATCCGGACGGCACGGACGGTGACGGCCACACGACACCGTCGGGACTGGCGGGCGTGCTCGCCGGTCGGAACATCGAGCGCGTGTACCTGACGCATCTCTATCCGGACACGCGAGGGAAGGAAGGCGCGATGACGGCGGCCGTGGAAAGCCGGTTCGACGGCGAGGTGACCATCGCGAGCGACCTGGAGACGTTCGAGGTGTGAGCGGTGCGAGGGCCACGAAGGGAGAACCGGGGAAGCGGGCGAGAACTGCGAGGAAGAACCGGAGAGCAAAGAGCCCGTGAGAAGAGGACCGGGGAGGGCGGGACCGGCGTGCGGCGGCGGTCACTCCGGTCCGTCGTCCGCCCACTGCGACATCCGGGTGTCTTCGAGGAGGATCTCGCGGACGATGTCCGGGTCCTCGATCAGCCGGTTCTTCAGCGTGACGCCGCCGGCGAGTCCCTGGTTGAGCTTTTCGACGTCGACGATGCCGAGGAACGCCTGTTCCTTGAGGATGTCTCGGAAGCGCCGCTCGGAGAGGGTGTCCATGTCGATGGCCTCGCAGATGACGCGGTACTGCTTGAACACCTCGCGGGTGGGGAACGCCTCCGTGTCGTTGTTCAGGGAGAGTTCGGCAAGCGCGAGCAGGGCCGTCTTGGCCTGCGTCGGCGCGCCGTCGATGAGTTCCCGGAAGCGGTCCTTCTCCGCGAGTTGCTGGGCGTCGCGGACGTGTTCCTCGGTGACCACGTCGGAGCCGTTCTTGTAGGCGATCTTCCCGGCGTGACGGAGGATGTCGATAGCCTTGCGCGCGTCGCCGTGTTCCTGCGCGGCGAACGCGGCGCACAGCGGGATCACGTCGTCGGTGAGCACGTCCTCCTGGAAGGCGTCCGCGCGGTTGCGCATGATCTCGTGGAGCTGCGTGGCGTCGTAGGGCTGGAAGAACAGTTCCTTGTGCTGGAGGCTCGATTTGACCCGCTCGTTCAGGTTCTCGGCGTACTGTATCTTGTTGCTGATCGCGATGACGCCGATGTGGCAGTCGACCTTGTTCGCCTCCTCCGCGCGGGAGAGCTTCATCAGGAGGTCGTCGTCCGCCATCAGGTCTACCTCGTCCAAGATCACCATCATCACGTCGTATCGGCGGTCGAGGATCTGCCAGAGGCGCTTGTAGTACTTCGACGTGCTGAGGCCGGTCTGCGGGACGGAGATGTCGGTCTCGGCTTCGTCGTTGAGCGTCTTCGCGAGCGAGGAGACTGCCTGCGTCTCTGTGTTGTCCTCCGAGCAGTCGAGATACGCGGTGCCGACCGCGACGTCCGACTCCGAGAGGTCCTGCGCGCGCCCCATGACGTACTTCGAAACGAGGGACTTCCCGGTCCCGGTCTTCCCGTAGACGATGACGTTGTCCGGGGAGTACCCCTCGATCGCCCCACGGAGCTGTTCGGCGAGGTCGCGGATCTCGTCGTCGCGGCCGACGATCCTGTCGGGTTCGGGGACGTGTCCGATACTCAGGAGCTGCTTGTTCGCGAAGACCTGGTCCTCCTGCTCGAACACTTCCTTCGCGATATCGGCTGACTCTCGACTTCCCATCGTAACCCCCGTTTGGACCACCGAACATAAGTTGCGTGGTTTCTCCCACCCCGAGTTTCCGATGCTTCGACCGCGAAAGTAGCCCGAGAAGCCCGCTGTCCCGATGTATCGGGGTCTCGGAGCCGTACATAGCGGGTGCTTCGAACCGATCTCACCCTGGGTTTCCGATGCTGCCGGCGCGACCGCCGCCGGCCGAGCGACCGCCGACGAGTGCGAGAACGGTTCACACCCACCCCGGATTTCCGATGCTACCGGCGATCGTTGCCGGGGTGTGAGAGAACGGTTTGCACCCACCCTACGTTTCCGATGCTTTGCGTGGAAGCGAACCGGGTGTTCCCCAGCGGACACTCATGACAATGACGTTCCGCCTCACCCCACGTTTCCGATGCTTTCCTACCAAAGACGCTTTCCTATCAAAGACGCTTTCCCGCCGAAGGCGGTCGTGCTGGAGAGAGAGGTCTCTCGGGCCGACTCGTCGGCCGCAGCGTTTCCTCGAACCGTATCGGGTCACCGATATTCGACCGTCTCCGTAGTGCACGATGACGCGGAGACTCGTCCGCTCGCCGGTTCGGCCTGTCACAGTCGCGGTCTCGCCGTCCGACTGAGCGGCGATCGAACCCGCAATAAATAGACACACGATCGGTTTCCCCACCTGATCCCTAGAACATCCCAACTAGACCAACGGAACATTCTAACTAGACTGAAACTAAGCTAATAAAGCATTCCAACTAAACTGAAACTAGGTCTAAGCTAGTGGGTTATTTTTGAACTGAGGGTCTGAAAGTTTTCTAAATAATTCATCGACTACCGAGATCGCATCGGAAAATAACGGAACCGACGCCAGGTCGACGCTGTAGCCCCTTCCCCCCACGCTCGCTCTCAGCGAAAGCATCGGAAACGTCGGGTGGGGGCATCCGAGGAGCGGACCCTGAAAGCGATGCGACACCTACGGAAGCAAACACGGTGCGTGGAACGAACTCGGGGACGATACCTGACCGACGCCGAGTCAGAGCATCACGTCGAAGCAGTCGGTAGAGAGAGGGTTTCCAGCGACTTCTAGGGGACCACCGGACGGATCCCGGCGAGTGGGTCGGCATCGTTCCCCCGGCGGTCCCCGGTACGACCGCGCCGGAGGGACGAACTACTGCAGTCGGTCCGTGTCGACCCGGACGCCCGGCGGTGCGACGAGCAGGAACCCGCGGAAGTGGACGAGTTCGCCGCCAGCGTCCTTGACGTCGCGCGCGAATCCGGCCGCCAACTCGTTCACGTCGCCGTCGACGTTCAGGACCAGTACCGCGCCGTCGTCGACCGCGTCGAGCCAGTCCCGGTCCCGTGTCGACCCGTCGAGAACGCCGAGTTCGATCCGGCTCGGCCCCTCTCCGTCTCCGTTCTCGTCTTCGATGTGGTCCTCGACCGACTGGAGGTCGAGACTGAAATCGCTCATACACCACGGGTGCACCCCGGCCGAGAAAAACCCTCGCCTCCGCGGAACGTTGCCGGGCCGCCCGCAGCGCGAGTCGCTCCCACTCGTTCCCGGCATCTCGGTCGGCGGCCCGGCCGCGGGAGTCGGTCGCGTCCTCGAACCGCGGCGTCGTCGGATCCGTTCCCCGGACCGCGGTGTCAGTCGCCCCGGTACTCCTTCCGGAACCCGTGGAACTCGGTGCGATGGGCCTCCTCGTCCGCGAGGATCGTCACCGCATAGTCCTCCGTCACCGGGTCGTCGGCCTCCTCCGCGGCGTCGATGAGCGAGCGGTACGTCTCGATAGCGTCCTCTTCGGCCTCCAGCACCCCTTGGATGACCGAGAGGACGTCCGTCGAACTCTCCGGCGGCTGGAGGCTCCGCTGGTTGGCCTGGAAGTCCATGGACGCGGGCGGGCGCTCGTCGAGTTGCTTCAGCCGCTGGCCGAGCATCCGAGCGTGGTCGAGTTCCTCCTGAATGTCGGTCTCCAGGCTCTCTTTGACCTCCTCCGCGCTGACCCCCTCCAGCACGATGGAGTTGGTCAGGTAGTTCATCACCGTCTCGATCTCGTCCCCGTACGCCTTCTTGAGTAGCCGCGTGACCTCTTCGTTGGTCATGCCCGTGAACGTAGCACGTCCAGCGGCTTAGTTGGGGGCTGAACCTCTCACTGTTTCGACAGGGCCTGTCGACCGTGGTTCCGGACGAGGATACCGATGAAGGCGGCGATACCCCCGAACGCCGCGGCCGCGCCGACGTAGAACACACACGCTGTTCCGACCCCGGTCATCAGCACTCCGCCGGTCATCGGCGCGACGATGCTCCCCGGTCGCCGGACGAGTTCGCGGACGCCGAAACTGCTCGCGATACCGCCGTTGTCGCTGCCTTCGTCGGCGAACAGCGCCGTGCTCGCCGGTTCCCGCAGGCCGTCCGCTGCGCCGAACAGGCCGTTCAGCGCGACGAGCGGGAGGAGCGCGCGTCCGAACTCCACAAGGAACGGCACGCCCTTCGGTGCCGCTTCCTCCGATCACCCCAGTTCCCCTGTCCAACCGATCGGTTCGGGCTCCGCAGAGAGCTGTCCAACCGATCAGTTCGGGCTCCCCAGAGCGCGTGCGAGTTGACGGACAGATTTTTTCATGCGATAATCAAGAGAACGTTCGACCTCACTACCGTCCGGCTCGTTTGGAACCCATCGACACTGCTGAAGTGTATAAGGACATATGGTGACGGTAAGGTAGTCTATGTCTTGCGATCATCCGAAACGGACTCGCAGTCAGGAAATATAAAACATCTAACTGATGCTGTCACAGGGACAGTTTTATATACCGGAGAGACACCCAGTGCAGACACCATGCCTAAGCGCAACACGCAGTCCATGGGTTCGTCCTCCGGTACAGGCCGGGGGGATCGAGTTCTTCCAGGGCACGTTAGATTCCACTAGCGAGATAGACAGCGCACGAGTTTTCGACACGACGCTCCGCGACGGGGAGCAGTCGCCGCGCACGTCGTTCTCCTACGAGGACAAACGCGAGATAGCCGCGGCTCTCGACCGGATGGGAACCCACGTAATCGAAGCCGGGTTCCCCGTCAACTCCGACGCCGAGTTCGAAGCCGTGAGCGACATCGCTAACAGCACGGATACGACGGTGTGCGGGCTGGCCCGCGTCGTCGACAAGGACATCGAAGCGGCCCTCGACGCTGGCGTCGAGATGGTGCACGTGTTCGCGTCCACCAGCGACGTCCAGATCGAGGACTCGATGCACGCGACCCGCGAGCAGGTCGTCGACCGCTCGACCGACGCAGTCGAGCGATTAGCCGACGCCGGCGTCGAAGTGATGTACTCGCCGATGGACGCCACCCGAACGGACGAGGACTTCCTGATCGAGGTCATCGAGGCCGTCACGGAGGCGGGCACCGACTGGATCAACATCCCGGACACCTGCGGCGTGGCGACGCCGCGGCGGTTCCACGACCTGATCGAGATGGTCTGTGACCACACGACCGCCCGGGTCGACGTCCACACGCACGACGACTTCGGGATGGCGACCGCGAACGCCATCTCCGGTATCGAGGCCGGGGCCGACCAGGCGCAGGTCAGCATCAACTCCATCGGGGAGCGCGCGGGCAACGCCGCCTACGAGGAGTTCGTCATGGCGGTCGAGAGCGTCTATCAGGTCGACACCGGCATCGACACGACCGGTATCGCCGCGCTCTCGCGGCTGGTCGAGGGGAAGTCCGGCGTCGACGTGCCGGGCAACAAGCCCGTCGTCGGCGACAACGCCTTCGCCCACGAGAGCGGCATCCACGCCGCGGGCGTCATCGAGAACTCCGACACGTTCGAACCGGGCGTCATGACCCCGGAGATGGTCGGGGCACGGCGCGAACTGGTGCTGGGTAAGCACACCGGTACCCACTCGGTACGGGAGCGACTGCAAGACGCCGGTTTCGCCCCGTCTGACGAGGAGGTACGCGCCGTCACTCGCCGCGTCAAGGACTACGGCGCGGAGAAACAGCGCGTCACCATGAGCGACCTGAAGGAGTTCGCTCGCGAGGAGGGCGTCGAACGCGAACAGGAGGTCCGCGCCTGATGACGCCCGGCCGGTTCGCCGCCGCCTCTCAGCGGCAGGTAGACCGTCCCGCCGTCCGCGGGGCGGCGTGCGGGTCGCCCCCGCGGGACCGTTGCACCTCGCACAAGAGTTATACCGACGGCAGCCACAAGGGAACTACCAATGAGACGGTCACCGCGAACCGCTCGCACGCAGTCCGCGAGCCACGGGGCCGTCCTGCCGATCCTTCTCGCGATCATTGTAGGGGCTCACTAGCCCCTGCATCACCCCTTCCCCGACCGGCGTCCGCATCGATTTCCGACCCAGCACGTGCCACAGCAATGTCCAGTACACATCCACCAACACGGCAGTATCGACCGACGAGTAACCACGCGGCGACAGCCCGGCCGGCGGGGAGCGCCGGCGGAGCGGACCGATGAGCGAGCAAGTCCCGCCGACGACCCAGACGGAGGCAGAAGCGGCCGCCGAGGACGCCGACGCCGAGGAGGTCGCGGCGAGTTCGGCGGGGACCGGCGCGGCGTCGGTCGTCACCGCGCTGGAGAACGCGGGGGTCGAGTACCTCTTCGGCGTTCAGGGCGGGGCGATCATGCCCGTCTACGACGCCCTGTACGACTCGGACCTGAACCACGTCACGATGGCCCACGAGCAGGGGGCCGCCCACGCGGCCGACGCGTACGGCATCGTCTCGGGCGACCCCGGCGTCTGCCTCGCCACGTCCGGTCCCGGCGCGACGAACCTCGTCACCGGCATCGCCGACGCGAGCATGGACTCCGACCCCATGGTCGCGCTGACCGGACAGGTGCCGACGGATCTCGTCGGCAACGACGCGTTCCAGGAGACCGACACCACGGGCGTTACCGACCCGATCACGAAGACGAACTACTTCGCCAGCGACGAGGACACCGTCGGCGACGTGGTCGGGGAGGCGTTCGCCGTGGCCGACGAGGGACGGCAGGGACCGACGCTGGTCGACCTGCCGAAAGACGTCACGCAGGCCGAGACCGACCGCGACCCCGGCGAGGCGGAGACGTCCGACACGTACAACCCGCCGGAGGAGGCCGACGAGGCGGCCGTCGAGGCCGCCGCGGACGCCATCTCCGCCGCCGAGAAGCCCGTCATCCTCGCGGGCGGCGGCGTCATCAAGGGCGAGGCAACCGACGAACTGCGGGCGTTCGCCCGCGAGTACGAGATACCGGTCATCACGACGATGCCGGGCATCGGCGCGTACCCCGAGGACGACGACCTGTCGCTGGAGGTCGCCGGCATGCACGGCACCGGCTACGCCAACATGGCGATCACGCACTGCGACGTCCTGCTCGGCATCGGCACGCGCTTCGACGACCGTCTCACCGGCGGCGTCGACTCGTTCGCGCCCGAGGCCGAGGTCGTCCACGTCGACATCGACCCGGCGGAGGTCTCGAAGAACGTCCACGCGGACTACCCGCTCATCGGCGACGCCGGCCGCGTCATCGACCAGCTCGACGACGAGCTGGACCGGCGGCCGGACCCGTCCGACCGCTACGCCGAGTGGCGCGACGAGGTGCAGGCGTGGAAGTCGGAGTACCCGATGGACTACGCCACGCCGGACGACGAACCGCTGAAACCGCAGTTCGTCGTCGAGGTGCTGGACGAGGCGACCGGCGACGACACCGTCGTCACGACGGGCGTCGGCCAGCACCAGATGTGGGCGTTCCAGTTCTGGAACTACACCGAGCCCCGGACGTGGGTCTCCTCTCACGGCCTGGGCACGATGGGCTACGGCCTGCCGGCCGCTATCGGCGCGCGCCTCGCCGCGGACGACGACCAGTCGGTCGTCTGCTTCGAGGGCGACGGTTCGTTCCTGATGACGATACAGGAGCTGTCCGTCGCGGTCCGCGAGAACATGGACATCACCGTCGCCGTGCTCAACAACGAGTACGTCGGCATGGTCCGGCAGTGGCAGGACGGCTTCTTCGAGGGCCGCCGGATGGCCTCGGAGTACTCCTGGTGCCCGGACTTCGCGAAACTCGCCGAGGCGTTCGGCGCGCGCGGGTTCACCGTCGCGGACTACGACGGCGTCGAGGAGGCCGTCGAGGCCGCCGTCGACTACGACGGTCCCGCGGTCATCGACTTCCACATCGACCCCGAGGAGAACGTCTTCCCGATGGTGCCGAGCAGCGGGAAGAACGGACGGTTCGCGCTGCAGGCCGAACACCTGGAGCAACTGTAACCATGTCGGGAGGACTTCCCGGCCCGTCGCCGAACGAGCGACCCCATCCGGACGGCCGCCGCAACTCCCAGGGCGTCCGCATCGACCCCGCGGTCGAGGCCGAACCGGAGCCCCGGCGAGCGGTGCTGTCGGCGACGGTCAAACACGAACCCGGCGTGCTCGCGGCCGTCTCGGGACTGTTCTCGCGGCGGCAGTTCAACATCGAGAGCCTCACCGTCGGGCCGACGGAGGAGGAGAACCGCGCCCGGATCACCCTCGTCATCGAGGAGCCGGAACCGGGCATCGAACAGGCGAAAAAGCAACTGGAGAAGCTCATCCCGGTCGTCTCCGTGACGGAACTGGAGACGGACGCGACCCAGCGCGAACTCGCGCTGATCAAAGTCGAGGGCGACAAGCCCGACCAGGTCCAGTCCGTCGCGGAGATGTACGGCGGCGAGGCCGTCGACGTCAGTCAGGACACGGTCACCGTCGAGATAACGGGGAGCAGACAGAAGGTAGAGGCCGCGGTCGAGACCTTCCACCGGTTCGAGATACTGGAGGTCGTCCGCACCGGCACCGCTGCGCTCGAACGCGGCGCGGAGGAGACGAGATGACGAACGCGTTCACCCACTATCGACACCAATGACGGAAGAATTCACCACGACGGTATACTACGACGAGGACGCGAACAGCGCGGCGATCGAGGACGAGACCGTAGCCGTCCTCGGCTACGGCAGCCAGGGTCACGCCCACGCGCGCAACCTGTACGAGAGCGGCGTGGACGTGGTCGTCGGCCTTCGCGAGGGCTCCCCCTCGCGCGAGGCCGCCGAGGACGCGGGACTGAACGTCGCGACGCCGGACGACGCGGCGGCGGCGGCGGACGTCGTCTCCGTCCTCGTGCCCGACACCGTTCAGCCCGCCGTCTTCGAGGCCATCGAGGACGAACTGGACGAGGGCGACACCCTGCAGTTCGCCCACGGGTTCAACATCCACTACAACCAGATCGAGCCGCCGGAACACGTCGACGTGACGATGGTCGCGCCGAAGTCCCCCGGCCACCTCGTCCGGCGCAACTACGAGCAGAACCAGGGGACGCCCGGCCTGGTCGCGGTGTATCAGGACGTCTCCGGCGAGGCGAAAGAGGAGGCGCTGGCGTACGCCGAGGGGATCGGCTGCACCCGCGCGGGCGTCATCGAGACGACGTTCCGGGAGGAGGTCGAGACCGACCTCTTCGGCGAGCAGGCCGTCCTCTGCGGTGGCGTCACCAGCCTCGTCAAGCACGGCTACGAGACGCTCGTCGACGCGGGCTACAGCCCCGAGATGGCGTACTTCGAGTGCCTGAACGAACTGAAGCTCATCGTCGACCTGATGTACGAGGGCGGGCTCGGCGAGATGTGGGACTCCGTCTCCGACACCGCCGAGTACGGCGGCCTCGTCAAGGGCGACGACATCGTCGACGACCACGCCCGCGAGAAGATGGAGGAGACGTTAGAGGAGGTCCAGACGGGCGAGTTCGCCCGGGAGTGGATCGCGGAGAACCAGGCCGGCCGCCCGAGCTACACCCAGCTCCGGCGGGCCGAGAAAGACCACGAGATCGAGGACGTGGGAGCGCGCCTGCGCGACCTGTTCGCGTGGGCCGAGGAGGAGAGCGAGTCCGAGAGCGGCAGAGAACAGGTGAAAGCCGATGACTGACATGAAAAACGCCGACCACACGCACCCGTACGACGACCGACCCGCCGGCGACGTCTTCCGGCGCGGCCCGACCGTCGTCGCCGACGGCGGCCGGCGCGAGGAGCGCCGGTCCCGTCAGGCGGAGTCTGACGGCGGGAAAGCGGAAGCCGAAGCGGAGCCGGACGAGGACGCACAGCCCGCAAACGCGATGCGCGACGTGAGCCACGACGACCCCCACGGCGAGGGTGCGAACCGCGTCTTCGAACGGGGTCGGGAACACGGCGACGGCACAGGAGACGTAGCCGAAGAATGAGTTCCGAAAGAGCGAGCGCTTTCGACCTCACGCTCACCACGGGGTGGTTCGCGTGAGTCGGGGAACCCTGTACGACGAAGTCTGGGAACGCCACAAGGTGACCGAACTACCGACCGGGCAGGACCAGCTGTTCGTCGGCCTCCACCTCGTCCACGAGGTGACCAGCCCGCAGGCGTTCGGCATGCTCCGCGAGCGGGATCTGGAGGTCGTTTTCCCCGAACTGACCCACGCGACGGTCGACCACATCGTCCCGACGGCCGACCAGTCCCGCCCGTACAAGGAGGACGCCGCCGAGGAGATGATGGCCGAACTGGAGGAGAACGTCCGCGAGGCCGGCATCGACTTCTCCGACCCGACGACCGGGGATCAGGGCATCGTCCACGTCATCGGCCCGGAACAGGGGATCACACAGCCCGGCAAGACGGTCGTCTGTGGCGACAGCCACACCTCGACGCACGGCGCGTTCGGCGCGCTAGCGTTCGGGATCGGCACCAGCCAGATCCGGGACGTCCTCGCGACCGGCACCGTCGCGATGGAGAAACGGAAGGTCCGCAAGATCCAGGTCGACGGCGAACTGGGTGAGGGCGTCGAGGCCAAGGACGTCATCCTCGAGATCATCCGTCGGCTGGGCACCGAGGGCGGCGTCGGCTACGTGTACGAGTACGCCGGCGAGGCCATCGAGAACCTCGACATGGAGGGGCGGATGTCGATCTGTAACATGTCCATCGAGGGCGGCGCTCGCGCCGGCTACGTCAACCCCGACGAGACCACCTACGAGTGGCTGGAGGGGACCGACTACTTCCGGGAGGACCCCGAGCGGTTCGAGGAACTGAAGCCGTACTGGGAGTCGATCCGCTCCGACGAGGACGCCGAGTACGACGACGTCGTCCACATCGACGCGGACGAACTCGAACCGGTCGTCACCTGGGGTACTACCCCCGGACAGGGCATCGGCATCACGGACCCCATCCCGTCGCCCGAGGAACTGCCCGAGGAGAAACAGGACACCGCCCGGCGCGCGCAGGAGCACATGCGCGTCGAGCCCGGCGAGACGATGGAGGGCTACGAGGTCGACGTGGCCTTCCTCGGTTCGTGTACCAACGCCCGCCTGCCCGACCTGCGCCGCGCGGCCCGGATCGTCGAGGGTCGCGAGGTCCACGACGACG
>PXSA01000022.1:59488-60255 GCA_003023565.1 Halobacteriales archaeon QS_9_68_17 | reverse complement strand
GTCGCGCTTCCGGCTCTTGATGCGCTCGTACACGTCCTCATCCAGGCGAACCATCTTCGTCCCCATCAGTACGTAAACGTCGTTTACGGACGCACTATAATGTTACGCCACCCACCCAGGGCCGCATCGGCGAGGCCATGCGCTCCCCCGCCTGACCACTTTCACTCTCCACCTGTGGCTGGCGATTTTACATCTGGTGGCGATAGTACCGGGGAGTCGTCAACGACCATGCAGGCGGTCCCCGGTCGGGTGAATCGGGACCTCGACGCCGGCCATGAGGACCCCGAGGGGTACCCCGCAGGAGGTCGGCATATTTGGGAGCGGCGGCAAATCGGACTCGATGACGTGGAGGATGGCGATGACCTGCCGCCCGCTGGTGGCCAGAGTGCGTGGGAGGAACGGAACCAGCGGGCGCGGCAGAACGCCGAGCAGTCAGCGGCGGAGACGCCGACGAGTCGGACGACGAGGCCGGTGAACCGCCGGCCGCCGATGACGAGGCCACGCCGGAACTCGAAGGCGAACAGGAACCTTCCGACGACGGGGACGAGACCCCAGCCCTCGCTGCGGCCGGCGAGAACGCCGCCGACGCCGGCGCGGAACCCGCTTCGAGCGCCGAGAGCGAGTCGCCGGGGCCGGACGCGGAAGCGCCTGCCGACGCCGCGGCGGGTCCGCCGGACGACGCCGACGACAGCGCGGACGAACCGGTGTTCAGCGATCCGGTGGACGGCGACGAAACGGCGGCGACGCCTTCCGGCGACGCCGCCGAC
>PXSA01000022.1:0-59264 GCA_003023565.1 Halobacteriales archaeon QS_9_68_17 | reverse complement strand
CTTCGACGACGGCGGGTCGTTCTTCGACGGTGACGACGGCGGCGATGACGACGGGAGTGGTGGCGACGGCGGGTCGATCTTCAGCGACGAGGGTAGCGGCGGTAGCGACGACGGGTCGGTCTTCGGGGACGCCGGTGACGAAGACGACGAGGAGATCTTCGGGGAGACCGAAGGCGAATCGATATTCAGTGCCGACGACAGCGACGATAGCGACGGCGGGTCGGTCTTCGGCGGCGACGAGGAGAGCGACGACGGCGGGTCGATCTTCGGTGACGACGAGGAAAACGGTGACTCCCCGTCCGGCGACGGCGGTTCCGACGACGAGGACCAACGATGAGTCTGGACACGAAATCCGGCTCGGGAAGTTCGATCGGGTCCAGCGACGGCCCTGTCGGGGACGCGTTCTACCCCCTGTACGAGATGCTGTTCGGCGAGAACAGCGACTTCGTCGCCGGCGTCGAGACGAAACTCGCGCAGGCGCGGATGACCGACCCCGTGGAGATGTACCTGTCGCGGGCGCTCGGCATCGGCTTTCTCACGGGCGGGTTCCTCTGGCTCATCGGGACCCTGCTCGGGTACGTGCTGTTCGCGACGGGCGTCGTCGAGGTCGGACTCATCCTCGGCACGCGGATCCCGAGCGAGACGCTGCTGTGGCTGGTCCAGACGCTGAAGATACCGGCGCTCGTCCTCGTGACGGGGGTCGTCCTCGGTTCCATCGGTTTCGGGATGGGCTTCGGCGCGCTCATCGCCGTGCCGTACTCGCGCGCGTCGGCGCGCGAACGCGAGATCAACATGCTCCTCCCCGACGCCGTCTCGTTCATGTACGCGCTGTCGGTCGGGGGGCTGAACCAGCTGGAGATCCTCGAAGCGATGGCGCAGGCCGAGGACACGTACGGCGAGGTCGCCTACGAGTTCAAAAACATCGTGCAGGAGACGGAGTACTTCGACACGGACTACCGGACAGCGCTCCGGACCCAGTCGATGGAGACGCCGAGCGACGAACTCAGCCAGTTCCTGACGGACATGCTCTCTATCGTCAACAGCGGCGGTGACATGGAGGGCTTCCTCGACGACAAAAAGGAGAAACACATGCGGACCGCGAAGCAGCAACAGGAACTGACCCTGGAGACGCTTGAGCTGTTCGGCGAGATGTACATGACCCTCTCGCTGTTCCCGCTGTTGCTCATCATCATCATGGTCATCATGGGGATGATGGGCGAGGCGAAGACGACGATGCTGTACGGCACCGTGTACGGCCTCATCCCCATCCTCGGGGTCGGGTTCCTGGTGATGGTGTCGACAGTCAAACAGGACGAGGTCGGCGACGGCTACCTCGAACCCGCCGGCAGCAGCGACCGCCTGAAGAACGCGAGCAACGACAGCCTGCTCAACCTCGGCCTCATCGAGATGTTCACCGGCGAGTACAGCGTCTTCGACCGCATCAAGAGCCGGGAGGGGACCCACGAGACGAAGAAGGTGCTGAAGCGGCCGCACATCTTTTTCCGCGACAACCCGCTGTACACGCTCGCGCTGACGGTGCCGGCTGCGCTCGTCATCCTCGTCACCGCCGTCGCGTCGGGGTCGGCCCCGACCTCGATCGACGGGATGATCGAACAGCCGGTCTGGGGGACGTTCATCTACGTGTACGTCCCGACGTACATCGTCGTCCTCCCGCTGACCGTCTTCAGGGAGTGGAACATCCGGACGCGAACGGCGATCCTCTCGGACATCTCGAACAACCTCCGGAAGCTGTCCTCCGCGAACGACACCGGACTGACGCTGCTGGAGTCGTTCGAGACGGTCGCGAACACGACCTCCGGGAAACTCGCATACGAGTTCGAACAGATCCACGCCAAGGTCAACTACGGGATGAACCTGAAGGCGGCGCTGGTGGAGTTCAACAACAAGTACCACATCCCTCGCCTCGCTCGGACGGTGAAGCTTATCAGCAAATCGCAGGAGGCGTCCAGCCAGATCACGGCCGTGCTGACGACCGCGGCGCAGGCGAGCGAGAACCAGGACGACATCCAGCGCGAACGGAAGTCCCGGACGCGGATGCAGATGGTCATCATCATCATGACCTATCTGACGCTGCTCGCCGTCATGGCTATCCTGAAGACGCAGTTCCTCGACGTGATGGCCGGACTCGGCGACCAGGCCGGCGGCGGCGGACAGCAGGGACTCACCAGCGGCGTCGACACGCAGATGCTGTCGCTGCTGTTCTTCCACGCGGTCACCCTGCAGGCGATCCTCTCGGGCATGATCAGCGGCTACATGCGGGAGGCGGACCTGATGGGCGGCCTGAAGTTCGTCGTCGTCCTCCAGACGATCGCGCTCGGCGTGTGGACGGTGGTCGGATGATCGGTGACGAACGCGCCCAGACGAATCAGGACTTCGCGGTCGGGGTCAGCATCTTCCTGCTGACGACTGCGTTCGTCTTCGCGTTCATTCCGACCATCTTCGCGCCGTTCGACGGGAACGTCCAGAACAGTGAGGTCGCCCAGTCGAACCGCGTCGCGTCGGCGTTCGTGGACAACCACTCGGTGGACGGCAAACCGACGACGCTCGATAGTTCCCGCGTCGAGGGGTTCTTCGACGCCGGAAACGGCGGTGACGCGCTCCAGGAACTGTACTCGCTCCCGACCACGTCGCAGGTCAACGTGACGGTCAGGACCCAGAACGGGTCGGTGATCCACAGCGTCGGCGACACGAAACTCGCCCGCGGCGACACGTACCGCGACCAGCCGTCCACGAGTACCAGTCGCGTGGTCACGTTCGACGAAGGTAACGTCTGTAACCCGGCGTCGAGCAACCAGTCGGCGTGTCGACTCCTCGTGAGGGTGTGGTGACCATGCGAGAGCGAGACGACGACCGCGCGCAAGCGTTCACGCTGGAGGGGTTCATCGGCTCGATGCTGATCCTGACGGCGGTGCTGTTCGCGCTCCAGTCGATCATCATCACGCCGACGACGTCGGGGACGGTCGACCGCGACGTCCGCGCGCAGCACCAGATGCAGGCGGACGACATCCTCCAACAGGCACAGAACAACGGGTCGCTGAAGTTCCTCGTGTTGAACTTCGACTCCAGCAGCGGGAGTGACCTGTACAACGGCACCTCGCGTTCCGACATCGGATACGGCGCGAGTCCGCCACCGACGGGGTTCGGGACGATGCTGAATCAGACGTTCAACCAGCGCGGCAAGGTGTACAACGTCGTCGTCGAGTACCGCGGCGTGGCGAACGAGACGGACCATACCGGCGTCGACTACGTGTCACGGAACATGGTCTATCGCGGGGTCCCGTCCGACAACGCGATCGTCGCCCGGCACACGGTGACGATATACGATACCGACCCCATGCCCAACTCCGACAGAACCGTCGAGGAAGCCGCCGAAGACGAGGACTTCCCGGTGCACGACACGGCCCCGGACAGCCCCGTGTTCACCGTCGTGGAGGTGCGCGTCGTCGTATGGTGACCGAGCCGTCCCTCACCGACGACGACCGCGCCCAGCTAGTGCTGGTCGGGAGCGTCGCCATCGCGTTCATCGTCATCAGTCTGGTCGTGGTGTTCAACACCGTCCTGTTCACGAACAACCTCGCCGCCAGCGGGTCGGTCGAGGAAGTCGAGGACGCCTCGACGTTCCAGCAACAGGTCGAGCGCGAAACCCCGGAACTCGTGCGACACGTGGAGAACGGGACCGGTTCGAACGACGAACTCGTCGGGAACGTCGACGAGAACGTCACCGGGGCCTACAGCGAACTGCTCGCGGAGTCGTACGCGGACACGAGTCCGAAATACGCCGACGTGCGGTTCAACAGATCGAGTACGGTGAACGGGACGCGGGTGGTGCAAGAGGACGGCGGTGAGTTCCGCAACGATACGAACGCTACGTCGTGGAGCCCGATAACCTCCTCTGACCCGAGAAATATCTCGCACTTCGAGGCTAACGTAAGCACCAGCGGGCTTACCGACGTCGGGTCCCTCAACTACACGATCGTACTTCGTGGGCAAGGTGCCGAGGATCCAGTTGAGATTCAGATCGCGAGTGACGGCAGTACACTCCTGCTCAATCAGGCGCAGGGGAGCGACGTAAATATCTGTAGTATGAGCGGCGATTACGTCCGAGTAAACGTCACGAACGGGTCACTGCCGAACGGTTGTACGTTCAACTCGACGAACGTACTCACCGGTCCTTACTCGATGGAGTTCCAGAACGCCGATAGAGTGAGCGGTAATTACTCGTTCGTCGTCAACGGAACTGGTTACGACAGCCGACCGGACTACAACGTCAGAAACGGAGACGATCCCTACGCTAACGTAATCATATTGAAGGCCGGCGTCGATCTCACCTTCGAGTCCCGCACGGTCACCTACGAGAGCAACCAGACGGTCACCGTCAGGGAGGGTCCGCAGTGACACGCTTCAACGACGACCGCCGGGGCGTCTCGATCGCCGTCACCCACACCCTCGCCATCGGGATCACCACGGTCCTGCTCGCGGGGCTGCTCATCTCCGCCGGGAACGTCCTCGACAGGGAACGGGAGAACGCGGCCCGGGAGGAACTCCACACGATCGGCGACCGCATCGGCGGGGAGATGAGCAGCGTCGACCGGGCGGGAACCTCCGACGCGGACGAACGCATCGAACTGGAGACGAACCACCCGTCGCGGGTGAGCGGGTCGAGTTACACGGTCCGGTTGCGGGACGGGACCGTCTGCGACGTCAATTACGTGGACCATCACGACGGCTGTCTGGTGCTGTCTACGTCGGAACTGAACGACGACGTGGTCGTGCCGCTGGAATTCGACGATGGAACGAACGTCGTCGAAGGTGCCGCCAACGGCGGCGACGTGTTCATCGTGTACGAGAACGAGCCGGGGTCGGACCCGGAGATAACCATCGAGAACGAACAATGAGAGGAAACAGAGCCGTCAGCGACATGATCGCGTTCGTGATCGTCTTCTCGCTCATCATCACGAGCGTCGGCATCACCTACACGTACGGGCTTTCGACGTTGGACGAGTATCAGGAAGGCGAACAGAAGCGCAACGCCGAGCGGGCGTTCGTCGCGCTCTCGGACAACCTCGGCGACATCGAGGACCGGCAGGTCCAGGGTCGGTCCGGCGAACTCCGCCTCTCGGGCGGGACCGTCTCCGTTCAGGAAGACACACAGGTCAACGTGACGGCACCGAACTGGAACCGTTCGTTCGGCGAGGTCGGGGCGCTGACGTACCAGTACGAGGGCACCCGTATCGAGTACGAGAGCGGTGCCGTGTTCCGCCGCGACGGCGACAGCCGCCGCGTGATGCTCTCGGAACCGGAGTTCCAGTGCTCAGGTTCACACGCCGTCGTCTCCATCGTGACGCTGTCGACCCCCGACGGCACCGCCTTCAGCTCCGACGGGACGGCGCAGGTCATCGCCGAACTCGACAGGCGTTACCTGCGATACCCGCTCAACCGGAGCGTTACCTCGTCGTCTGACACTGCCGCCGTCGACCACGTGAATGTGACCGTCAACTCCAGCAAGACTGAGGGTTGGAGCGACTACTTCGAGGAGGCGGGGTGGGTTGCCCAAGGGGCCACTGGAGACGAAATCACCTACAGGTGCGCTCCCGATAGCGGCCAACTCGACCTCTACGTCCGCCAGACCGTGATCGAGATTCGGTTCATCGGCTGACACGTCGGTCCCGGTCGGAGCGCCGCGAAGAAAAGTCGCGTCGGTTAGACCTCGACTTCCTCTTCGTCGACGTCGACCGCGGTCTCCTCTTCGGCGGCGACCTCTTCGGGACGCGCTTCGAGCGTGGCCTTCTGGATCTCGACGCGGCGAAGCGGGTAGATCGTCTTCGCCTCGCCGTAGATGGCGCTGGAGAGCCGGCCCTCGACGATGCTGTCGATGAGCTGTTCGAACGAGCGCTCGTCGGCGGCCTCGTTGACGAGGTCGATCATCGTCCGACGGATGGCCTTCTCCTGGCTCGCGTCCGCCTTCTTCGTCGTGAACGCGACGGGCTGGATCCGGACGCGGTAGTCGTCCGTCGTCAGTACCGTGATGTTGGCCTCGATCTTCGAGGCGCCGCGGCGGACGAGGCTGCGGAGGTAATCGCGGGTGAGTTCGTGCTTGATGAACTCGGTGTAGGCCGCGTCGCTGCCGACGTCCGTGATCTTGAAGGTCAGCTTCGTGTTGTTCTCGCCGGCGTCCGACGTGAGGTCGCCGAGCGTGGTTTCGATCGTTCTGCCCAGTACTTTCTCAGGTTCGTCAGCGGGGGTGTCACCGAGCGGCTCCCGGTCGAACTGCTCGGGGGCGTGGACGGTGTACCACCGCTTCTCCTGCTTCTGCTTCGAGACTGATCGTTCGCTCATGATCGTGTGTTGGTGAAGTCGTTTCCGAGCTGTGCTACCGTGGTCGCGACGTCGAGATCGACGACGTAGTCGTCGACGGTAGACCGGAGGCCGCCGGTCGTCTCGCGCTCGATGCGCGTGACGACCGCGTCGCCCTCGACGGTGGTGGTCATCTCCGGCGTGTTGCCGTCGTCCCCGTCCGGGTCGAACCGCGCGTAGCCGGTGTGGGCGTCGCCGCCCGCCTCGCCGTCGACGGCCGCGGCCCCGGCGCGCATCGCCGGGCCGATCCCGCGGTCGTCGGTCGCCGCGGCCGCCGCTTCGCCGTCGCCGACGACGAGTGCCACGGACTCCGGCGACCGGAAGTCCCGCAGCAGTCGCGCTGTCGTGGCGACCGGCGCGCCGTCGTCGCGGGCGACGAACAGGCCGTCGTACCGGCCGGTCGTCGCCTCGCGGAGCGCGCGGTGGGCGCGCTCGCTCGCGTCGCGCCACGCGGTGAGCGCGGCGTCGCGCGCGTCGTGGCCGAGCGCCAGCGCGACGGCGGTGCCGGGGGCGTCCTCGGCGACCGCGTCGAGCACGTCGGCGTAGCCGCCGACGGTGGCGAACGGCGCGTCCGGCGTCGCGTACGGGCGAAGGCTCCGCTCGACCGATTCCGCTGCGCGGGGAGTGACCCCCTCGCCGCCGGTGGCCGACAGCGCGACGAGCGACGCGACCGCGCGGCGGGCGTCGCCGTCGAGTTCCGCCGGCAGGTCGAGGTCGGCCAGCGCCGCGTCGGCCGCCGTCGAGTCGCCAGAGAACTCGGCGTGGACGAGCGTCGAGTGCGCCAGCCCGTCCGCCAGGTCGGCGGTGGGAACGGCGACGCCCGGTCGGCGTTCGACCAGGCCGCGCTCCTCCGCCGCGGCGAGGACGCTCGCGCTCTCGCCCGCGCCGGGGACGGCCCCCGCCGCGAACGCGCCGGCGAGCGAGAGCACCGGGTCCGGCGACGCGCCCAGACCGCGGGCTACGTCGACGGCGGTGACTGTCGCAGGGCGGTCGACGCCCGGGACGGCCGTGCCCTCGGCGTCGTCGCCGACGACGAGCGTCAGGGCCGCCTCGTCCGGGTGGTCGTCCGCGACCCGCGCCGCGCGGCGCTCGCGCTCGGCGACCGTCCGGGTGACGCTCACCTGGAACGGGCAGTCGAGCGCGCGCGCCACGACGCCGCTGGCCGCGACGCTATCGCCGTCGGCGGCCGCGAGAACCCGAACGAACGGGGCCTCGCGGAGCCGGGCGGCGAGCGCGTCGGCGTCGGACTGTGCTGTTCGACCCGTGGTGGACATCTATTCGAGGCGGTCGACCGCGGCGTCGTAGGAGTACGTGAAGTCCTCGTCGAGCGCGTCGCCGCGGTAGTAGTCGACCATGCGGCGGACCTTCGACTCGGTGTTCTGCAGCGCGCGCTTGTTCTGGTGGTCCTGAGGGTTCTCCTCCATGTGCTCGCGCAGTCGTACTGCGCGCTCCATGAGGTTCCGCAGGTCCTCCGGCAGGTCGGAGCCGGCGTCGTTCTCTTCTAAGATCTCCGTGACCTTCTTGCCGGTCGCAAGCTTGATGTCCGGGACCGGCGTGCCTTTCACGCCTTCGTCGCGGAGCTTCATCCCGATCTGACTCGGGTCGTGCCCCTGCTCTGCCAGTTCGACGATGCGGTCTTCGATCGCGTCCGCGTTGACGTCGCTCCACTCCGGCGGTTCGTCCGCCGTCGGCTTGTCCGAACCGGACGAGCCGCGGCGTCGGGTGTGCATTCGTGCCATGGTTTGAGGATAGGAACCGCACGGACCGCTGTAGTATCGGCGCGTTCGCGCCTGCACTACCGCAATCCCGAGCCGTCGAAAGAGACCGACGGCGTGTCAGATTTGCGGTCGTGCTGTTCCCGTCGGTCCGTACCCGCGTCCGGGACTAAAGGGTTTCTACTCCGAGCGGGTGGCGGGCGTCGCTCCGGTTCGGTCCGGATCCGTCGTCCGCGCTCGACCCGGGACGGCTACCGCGTGTCGTGGTGCGATCGATCCGACGGTTTTATCAATACATCCGACGCTACGATGTACTGCGCACGAGGGCTCGTAGATCAGCGGTAGATCATCCCCCTGGCACGGGGAAGGCCGCGGGTTCAAATCCCGCCGAGTCCACTTCCTTCACTCACTTCGTTCGTTCAGTCGTGGACTCGTCGACCCGCGCGAACGCTGCGCGTTCGCTCGGTCCCGCCGAGTCCGTTACGCGTTTCCGGTAAACCGCTGAGCATCCGACCCTGACGTCGATGCGCGTCAGGCGGCGTCGAGCGTGTGGCAGCAGTGGCTAAACGAGTCCGCCGCCGGAGTCGTGACCGTCGCCGGGGAGAGACGGGTGCGGGTCGACACGATGCTCTCCCGAATGAAGGCGACTTCCGAGCCGCGCCTGGAAGACGTACTCGACGAGGCGCTGGCGGCGCGGCAGGAGTCCGGCAGCGACCCCGTCGAACTGCGCGGGATGGGTCCGGAGTGGCGCGCCGCGAGCGTCGAGCAGGTGCGGGTGTCTCCCGATGTGCGGGAGACCCCTCTTACGGAGTGAGCCTCAGGGTCCACGCGAAAGAATTACACCGCAACCGAATCCGATGTGTTCCATGGGATACAGTGGCAACGAGGGTGTCGTCTTTCGTTTGTGCCCTATGAAAGCCCACGAGACATTGATTGCGGTACTGACATGAGGTAGCCACCCCATCCATGCGGCGAGGTGACCCACTCCGTGCTAACTCTCAGGCGACCGATGTAGTCGGCTTACTGGTTGTTCCCGGGCACGATGCCGCGGGCAACCAAGTAGGGCCGGATCCTGTTCTGATAGTTATTCAGCCAGAGAACGGTGGGCGGGAGGCCGACGGCGACGACCAGCAGCCCACGAGCCCCCAGTCCGCCGGTACATACGGACTCGGTGCCGGTCCAAACGCAGTTGATGACGTTCCCTGAAAAAGCCGGGATGAAAGAAGCCAGGATCGGCCCGATCAACAACTCGACGAGGAGGAAGGCAAGAAACACCGTCAGCAGGAAGCCCGATATCAGAATGACGACTTCATTCATATACCCGTTGATTTCCTCATCGCTGAACTCGGAGTCGCCTCCACTGGCCATGGGCGTCTCATGTGTTTCTAGCTATATATCTTCTGAGTATCATGAAGGACGTTAAAACTCCTGATTTGTTTTCAATGAATAGGAATTCTTCTTTTCCGCAGTGAAAGGGAGTGGAGCTACACTCGGGCGATCTCAGCTGGTTGTTGGAGTTTGACTGTTTCCCGGCACGTGTCGTACATGCTGGTGAAGGCGAACCTGCCGATTGTTCACCTGACTCGTTCACCTGCCGATATATCCTCCTCCGCTCCCTGCTCGACGGCGCGCCCATCGCGGTCGCGTGGCTTCGACAGGGACCGCGTACCGTACATGGGCTAAACGGGGGCGGTTTCGCTTTCGAGCTTCCACCTCGACGCCGTCTTTCAATTGCCGGGGGGCGATGAAACCAGACTCCGTGAGCCTTCTACAGTAGTGCGGCGATCAGTGGGTTCTACGTACAGAACGGGATGCGCGAGCGCGTGGTCCGGCCCGAAGCGGTACTTCGAGTCGACCGCGGACGTGGTCGGATCGGGAGATGTCGGCGTAACGACTCGAGGTCCGTCGCTGGCGACGAACAGTGATGATGCCCGTCCCTCGCCAGGCCCGCCGGGAGGTCCTCCTACTCGGTGCCCTCACACCGCGTGCTGCGGTATCTCGGCCCACCTGTCCGTCAGGTACCCCAGCGAGAGGCCGTACATGACGTGTGACAGGAACGAGACGAGGATGAACAGGCCGATCGCGAGCAGGCTCCCGCCGGGCCAGAACGCCAGCATGAACCCGATCCAGTAGATGAGCGCGAAGCTCACGCCGCGGAGGAACCGCGGGGAATCCGGCGGGAGGAACGCCCCGACGACCAGGAACTGGACGGGGAGAAACAGCGTGCCACCGAGGCCGAACAGCGCCATCCCGGCGATGAGCGACGGCTCGAGCCCGACGATGGTCGCGAACGACGCGAACTCCAGGATCGGCTCGGTCCGGAACACGTCGAGTACGATAGGGATACCCGCAAGCAAGGGCAGCATCAGAACCATGCCGACCAAGCCCCCTGTCATCGACGTTCCGATCAGTCGGGGCGTGATCGGGATCTCTTCGGCGATAGCTGACTCTTCGGCGGGTATCGAACCGGCCTCTGACTGTTCACTGCTCATGTATCCGATCTCGTGGTACGCATTGAGTATAAACCATGATGGTGTTCGGGACGTCGTTGAACTTCTCCCGGGAGTCGACCGTCGGGTCGACGACTGTCACCGGGGAGAGCCGCGGCCGCACGACCGTGAAACCGGACGACAGGTACGAAGCGGCCGAGCGGTCGTCGGAGCGGTCGAACGAGACGCGGAACTCGGTCGCCGGCGCGGTGACCGCCGCCGCCCGGAACGGCCGCAGGACGGTGCCCTCCGGCCCGTCGACGACCGCGACGAAGTATTATGATGGATCGGTGCGTCCGGCAGGCCATGGACGAAAGCGAGTTCGACGAGATGGTCTCGTCCCTGACGCCCCACGAGTCCGCGGACGGCGTCACGACCTACCGCAACACCGTGAACATCGCCTGCCCCGCCTGCGACGAACCGTTCGACGACCTGGTGGTCTGCGAGGACGACCCCAACAGCCTCGAACTGAGCATGCTGCTCGACCTCTGCGTGACGACCTACGACGACGACGTGTTGCTGTTCACCCACAAGCACTGAGCCGTCCGCGATCGGGGGTCGACGGCTCGCTACAGTTCGCCGCGCCACTCCTCGCGGGATCGCTCGACGAACTCCGCCATGGAGTCGTGGCGCTCCTCGGCGAACGCCCGGGCCGCCGCCGTGTGCCTCTCCTCGCGCGGTTGCAGCAGTTTCTCGTCGAAGCGGTCGAGCGCCGAGTACTCCTCGCCGTCGGGGTCCCGGGGGCGGTGGCCCGCGACGCCGCCGAACGCGAAGGTCCGGACGGTATCCACTGCGCCCGTCGCGTCGAGGTCGTCGGCGTCGCGGAGCACCTCGGCTTCGACGCTCTCGGCCTCGTGTTCGACCCCGCGGAACTCGTACTCGTCGTGGACTTTCACGCAGTCGAGCACCTCGGCCACCTTCTCCTCGGGGTAGCCCGCCGCCGAGAGCACGGCGCGGACCTCGTCCAGCGATCCCTCGGGATGCACGTCCATCGACTCGCCCATCGCGCGGTGGACGTCGTGCGTCAGCGCGGCGGCACCGACCACCTCGACGTCCGCCCCCACGGGCTCGGCGATGCGGACGCCGAGGTCGAACACGCGCCACGCGTGGTCCATGTCGTGGCCGGTGGAGTCGTCGCCGAGCCGGTCCGCCATCTCGTCGGCTGTCGCGCCGAAGACCGGCCGGTAGCGGTGTTCGGCCGGTCCCGTGTCGGGTCCGTCGATCAGGGTCAGTTCTCGGCGACAGCGATCGAAACGGTGTCGACGGCGGGACGCGATCCCGGACGGTCAGAGACGCTCGCGTACGTCGCGGACGATGCCGTCGACGTCGAACTCGTCGTCGGCCTTGTTGAACACCGTCTCGCCGTCGACGTCGACGCGGAACACGCCGTGGTCGCCGGTCCGCAGCGTGACGGCCTCCAGGTCCTCCCCGAGCGAGGACAGCAGGGCGTGCTGGACGTCTTCGGCGCGGTCGAGGAAGCCGCAGGGGACGCAGTACTCGATCTCGACGTGTGACATGCGCGACGGTACGGACGACCGCGACGTAAAAGCACTTCCGCGAGCCGTCTCCACGGCCCGCGTCGGCGCACGGACGCACCAGTCCCGGGCTACGCGTTTCCGGGGTACGTCTCCACGAGCGCGTCCAGCGGTTCGTGGTGTTCGGTGGTGTGGGGCGCGGTGAGCGCCGAGACGCTGATACGGCCCTCGGCGACCGCTCGGCGGTCCGTCCCCTCCGGGTCCGGGATGTCCCCCTCGGCCATCCGCTCCCAGACGCGGTCGTGGAGGCGGACCACGTCGTCCTCGCGGGTGGCGTCCATGTCGTAGACGTGCGACGGCTCCGTCACCTCCATCGGGGCCGGCGTCTCGCCCGACATCGGCGCGTTCACGTTCAGGTAGTCCGCCGTCTCGAACAGCCTCGCGTCGAGCGCGTTCTCGGTGAGGTGAGTGGTTGCGCGGACCGCCTCCTCGTAGTCCTCGGGCGAGGGCTCGAAGTCGGACCACTCGATGTCTCCGACGGGGACGTACAGCGAGACGGCGATGGCCGGGACACCGAAGAAGGCCGCCTCGACCGCCGCGCTGACCGTGCCGGAGCGCCCGAGCACGTACGCGCCGAGGTTCGCCCCGGTGTTGCACCCCGAGACGACGATGTCCGGATACGGCCCGAGCGCCTGGAGGCCGGCGACGACGCAGTCCGCGGGCGTCCCCTCGACCGCGTAGCCGAGTTCGTGTCCGGTCACCGCCGCCTCGTTCGACATCGCCCGGCCGACCGCGCTCTGGTCGTCCGCCGGGGCGACCGCGGTGACGTTACCCGTCTCCGACAGCGCGTCGTACAGCGCGCGGAAGCCGGGGCTCTCGATACCGTCGTCGTTCGTCAGGAGGATCTCGGGCCGGTCGTCCGTGCTCTCCGCCATGCGCGTCGACTAGGAGGCCTGCGCGAAAAGCCCACCGCTCGCTCGGCCCGCGGCGAACGCCGCCGGGAGTCGAGCGCGGGTCGTCGCCCGCTCCTACACCGGGACGCGGTCGATAGCGGTCTCCTCGTCGACCACGAGGTTGTACGCCTCCTCGTCGTCGTTCCACAGCGCGAGCGTCCCCTCGAACGTCAGGAGGTCGCCGTAGTCGGCTGTCCGGAGGTCGGCGTTGAGCGCCGTCTCCTTCGTCAGCACGGCGTAGTTGTCCGTCCGCTCGCTCCCGTCGCTGATCTTGAACAGCGGATTGGCGTCCGGACCGCTCAGGTCGTGGCTCAGTTTGAGCGCGACGAGGTCGATCCGGTCGGGGACGTGGGTGTCCATCTCGGCCATCTTCGCGAACCGCGACGCGTCCGGCGTGAAGTCGACCTTCCGCCGGCCGTCCGGTCGTAGAACGGCGTGGGAGTACTGTACGTCGACGTTGACGAACTCGCCCGGTTCGTGTTCGGGATCGGTCGCGTCCTCGTCCAGTCGGCGCTGGAACGGCGGCGCGTCGAGGTCTGGTTTCACCGTGAACGACCAGCCCGTGTCGTCCGGTTCGGCGTGAGGCCACAGGCGGACCGTCGGGGAGAACACCGCCGCGTCGTCGGTCAGCGAGCGCTCCACCTGCCGAAGGCCGACGCTGGTGTTCCTGTCCGCGGGCGCGAGCGCGACGAGCGATCCGTCCCCGGCCAGCGCGTCGAGGTAGCGGCGGGCCGTTCCCTCGGGGTCGTCCAGCTCGTTGAGGACGTTGGCGAACAGGATCAGGTCCCAGCCGTCGCCGCTCTCCGCGTCTCCCGCGCCTCCCGTCCCGAGGTCGAACTCCTCCGCGCGCTCGCGGTGGACGGTCGGGCGGAAGTTCCGCCGGGTCCCGTCGAGCAGGCGTTCGAGCACGTCGGCGCTGGCGCTCGGTTCGACGGCGTGGTAGTCGACCAGACTGTCGTCGGGGAGGAAGTCGTGCAGGCCGAGCGCCGGCCCGCCGACGCCCGCGCCGACGTCCAGCACGCGGAGCGTTCGAGGGAGCAAGCCCTCCTCGGACAGTTCCGCGAGGACGTACTGGACGGCGGCGTAGTAGTCCGGCAGGTGATAGACCGCGTAGCCGAGCGTCGCCTCCCCGTCGTACTCGACGGGGTGCTGGCGGTAGTACGCGTCCTTCAGTTTCCGGATGCGCTCGCGCAGTTCGTCGCCGCTCTCTCCCTCGGGCCACCCCGCGCCGTAGCGCTCGACGAGCAGGTCCTCCAGCGCCCGTGCGTACGCGTCGGGGAACGAGGTCACGCCGTGGAACGCCGGCCGGACCGGCTCCTCGCCGACGGGGACGAACGTGCCGTCCTCGCGCTCGATCAGGCCGAGGTCGAACGCCTCCTCGCGGAGCGCCTGCTTGACGACCGCGGGGTGGGGCCGCCCCTCGACGTACTCGCGGACCTCCTCCGGGTCGACGGGCCTGACGTTGCGTAGGTACTTTGCGTTCGATCGGATCGCCTCCCGCTGGTCGCTCATCGTCCGTGTGTCTCCGTTGTCTGTCGCGGGTCGGTCATCGATCGTTTGCCTCCCGATACAGCGCTTCGAACGCGTCGCCGTCCGCGTCGGCGAGTCGGGTCGCTGCGTCGGCAACGGCGTCCGCGCCGTCGAACGTGGACTGGACCTCGGCGTACACCCGCGGTTCGTTTCCGGTCACCCGGTCGACGACGGCGTTCAGGTCCTCGTACACCGGCGTCGCAAGCCCCTCGGGCACGTCGTCGGCCGCGAGCGCGAACGCGAGGACGGCGGCGTGGGCGCTCGCCTGGACGGTCTCCATCGCCTCGTCGTGCTCCTCGGGCGTCGTCTCGTACAGGTCGTTGCCCGCCGCTCGCAGGTCCTCGACGAGCGCGTCGGTGACGGGACCCGCGGCGTCGCGAACCACCGCGACGTTACCGGGGGCGTGCTCCGGCGCGAACATCGGATGCAGGCTCAGGCGCTCCCGGTCGGGAGCGCGCTCGGCCATCGCCGCGACGGGTCCGGCCATGACGCCGGTGACGTCGACCAGCGCCCTATCAGCCCGCGGCGCGTGTTCGGCGATGGCCGCGTCACCGGCCGAAATAGGGACCGCGAGACACACGGCGTCGAACGTCTCTGTTCCGTCGAGTGAAACGGCGCGACCGCCGATCGCCTCGGCGGCGGCCGACGCGGCGTCGCGGTCCACGTCGGCGAACGCCGGCGCGGCGTCCACGGCGTCGGCGAACCAGCGGCCCACCGCCCCGGCACCGACGACCAGTACCTCCATAGACCGAAAATAGGCTCGCACCGGGGTAAAAGGGGTTCGATCAGGTCCGTACCCCTCGTCAGATTTATCAATGAGAGATGATAGCTACTGGTATGAACCGACGACTGTTGGCTGTCGCAGCCGCGATCGCGCTCGTCGCTCTCGCGGGGTGTTCGGGTCTGATGGGCTCGGACGCGCCCGAGGGCGAGACGAACGGGACGACCGAGGAGGGGACGACCGAGGCCGAACTGACGCTCTCGGATATCGAGTATCCCGACGGGGCGTCCGCCGACGGCATCGACGACGCGGAGGCTGTGGTCGCCGCCCACGGGGCGACGCTGAACGAGAGCGACTACGGGATCGAGATCGACCAGACGACGGTCCGGGGCGAGAACAGTCGGAACGTGACGTACGCCGTCCGGAGCAGCCTCGACGACCGGCGGATGGTCAGATCGATAGCGACCGGGGACCTGGACAACCAGTGGTATCAGAACGCGACACACCAGCACGCCAACCTGACCGCGAACGGCGACACCCGGCTCCGCGTGCAGGAGTCCAGCGGGACGTTCGAGGGCACTCACCGGCAGGAAACCGCCGGCCAGCTAGTGAACGACCTCCTCTCGACCGGTAACTTCACCGCGGAAGCAATCGTCGACCGCGACGGCGAGACCCTGGTTCGCTACGAGATGACCGCGTACAACGACAGCAACCAGAACTTCGAGACCGAGAACGCCTCCGGCCACGCCCTCGTCAGCGAGTCCGGCGTCGTTCACGAGGTCCACGTCAGCGCCGAGGGGACGGCGAGCGACGGGACGGCGGTCTCGTTCGAGGCGAGCTACCGCGTCACCGCGCTCGGCGACGTGACGGTCGAACCGCCGGCGTGGGTCGAGGACGCCCGGGCGGAGAACTGACGCGCGGTCTCTCACCGATCCGGCGTCGCGTTCGTCCGCCGGTTACAGCTTTAGCTCCCGCTCGTAGTCCGTGAAGTTCTCGTAGCCGTCCTCGGTGACGACGACGATGTCCTCGATGCGGACGCCGCCGACCTCGGGGTCGTAGAGCCCGGGTTCGATGGTGATGACGTGCCCCGGTTCGAGCTCCTCGCCGTCGGGGTGGACGGCCGGCTGCTCGTGGACGTCGAGGCCGACGCCGTGGCCGGTGCCGTGGATGAACCCGGTCTCGGTCGACTCGTCGCTCCGGAGCGTCGGGTAGCCGGCCGTCTCGTACACGTCACAGACCGCGTCGTGGACGTCGGCACCGGTCGCGCCGGGTTCGATGGCGTCGAAGGCCGCCTCCTGTGCCTTTAGCGTCGTCTCGTAGTAGTCCCACACCTCGTCGCCGGCCTCGCCTTTCACGAACGTCCGCGTCATGTCGGCGTGGTACTTCGTCTCCTTGTCCCGGGGGAAGATGTCGACGACGATGGTCTCGCCGGCGGCGAGGGGGCCGCTCCCGCGGTCGTGCGGGTCCGCGGCCGACGCCCCGCAGGCGACGATAGTCTCGTCCAGGGCGCAGCCGTGACGAAGCAGCGTCACCTCTATCTCCTCGGTCACGCGTTCGCTGGTGAGCGGGTCGCCCTCGTAAACGAGCGTGCCGTCCTCGACGTCCGCCGCGGCGATGAGCGACTCCGCGGCTTCCATCGCGGCCTCGTTTGTCTTCTGTGCGGCGCGGACGTGCTCGACCTCCTCGTCGGTCTTGACCGCGCGGATCGCCGTGATAACGCCGTCGGTCTCGGGGAGGACTGAGTGGCCGAGGTCGCGCACGGAGTCGGCGATACCGACCGGGAACCCGGAGGGGACGGCCGCGGACTCGACCCCGTGGTCCTCGAGGAACGCGGCGAGGGTCCGACAGAACCCCTCGTGTTGGCCGTACTCCTGTCGCTTCGCGCGGTGATCGTAATCGGAGAGGCGTGCGACGCCGTCGGCGCGGCTCTCTGACTTCGCGCGGCCGTACTCCAGGCCCGACACGAGCAGGTAGATCCCGTCGGGCGTGTACAGCGTCGTGAACGGGTCTGGCGCGCCGAAGCCGGCGAGATAGAGCTGGTTCGACTCCGAGTCGTCGTCGTGGACCAGGTAGCCGTCGGCGTCGACGTCGTCCAGATGGGCGTCGAGTCGGGAGAGGTCGGGATCCATGCGGGGGACTCCGCGAGGAACCGACAAAACATGCGTGGATCCAACCGAAATCGCCGGAAACTGCCGCCGTCGACCAACCGCTCGGCGGTACACCTGCCGACTCCGGTAGCCTGATAGCGGTGCGGGGAAAGCTTCCGCTATGGACGTTACCGTCTCCGCGTCGACGGTCGCGGGCGCAGCGAGGGCTCCGCCGTCGAAGAGCTACACGCACCGCGCCATCCTCGCCGCCGGCTACGCGGACGGGGCGCTGGTCCACGACCCGCTCCGGAGCGCCGACACCCGCGCGACGATGCGCGCCGTCGAGGCGTTCGGCGGCACCGCAGAGGATCCGGGCGACGACCTCGCCGTCACCGGGTTCGCCGGCCGGCCGTACGTCCCGGACGACGTCATCGACTGCGCCAACAGCGGCACGACGATGCGACTCGTCACCGCCGCGGCGGCGCTGGCCGACGGCTCGACCGTCCTCACCGGCGACGACTCGCTCCGCTCGCGCCCGCAGGGGCCGCTGCTCGACGCCATCGAGGACCTCGGCGGACGGGCGGAGAGCACCCGCGGCAACGGGCAAGCACCGCTTGTCGTCGGCGGCGCGCTCTCCGGCGGCGAGGTGTCGATCCCCGGCGACGTGTCCTCGCAGTACATCACGGCGCTGCTGATGGCCGGCGCGGTCACCGACGAGGGGATCGACCTCTCGCTCGAAACCGAACTGAAGTCCGCCCCGTACGTCGACATCACGCTGGAGGTGCTCGACGACTTCGGGGTCGAAGCGGAGGAGACCGACGACGGGTTCAGCGTCGCCGGCGGGCAGTCCTACCGCGCGGACGAGGGCGAGTACCACGTCCCCGGCGACTTCTCCTCGATGTCGTACCTGCTCGCCGCCGGGGCCGTCGCCGCCGAGGGCGACCTCCGCGTCGAGGGTGCCCGCCCGAGCGCACAGGGCGACAGCGCCGTCGTCGGGATCCTCGAAGACATGGGCGCGTCGGTCGACTGGGACCGCGACGAGGGCGTCATCAGGGCGGAGCGCTCGGACCTCGTCGGTACCACCGTCGACGTGGGCGACACGCCGGACCTCCTGCCGACCGTCGCCGCGGTCGGCGCTATCGCGGACGGGGTCACGGAGATCGTCAACTGCGAGCACGTCCGATACAAGGAGACCGACCGGGTGACCGCGATGGCCGAGGAGCTCGGGGAGATGGGCGCGGAGGTCTCCGAAGAGGAAGACACGCTCACGATCCACGGCGGCGACTCGGACCTCGTCGGCGCGCGGGTCGACGGGCGCGCGGACCACCGCGTCGTCATGTCGCTGGCGGTCGCCGGCCTCGTCGCCGACGGCGAGACGACGATCGAGGGCGGCGAGCACGTCGACGTCTCCTTCCCCGACTTCTTCGACGTGCTGTACGACCTCGGTGCGGACGTGTGCCGCGGGGACGAGTGAGTGGCGTTCGGTAACCGCTCGCACGCCACCCGCAGGCTTTTTGCGCCGCCCGTCGGACGTGTCAGTCGTGATCCGCAGGTCGGTCGAACGTCGCCTGCGGGACGACCACGAGGACGACGGCTACCTCTTTCCAGCCTACGAGGACTACTGCTTCGCCAGCGTCCCGCACACTGTCACGTCGCTGCTCGGCGCGGAGACCGGCCGGACGCTCCCGGACGACGTGTTCGATACCGTCGACACCGCTGGCGTCGATACCGTTCTCGTCGTCCTGGTCGACGGGTTCGGCCTCGAACGGTGGACGCGTGATCTCGCGAAACACGAGTTCCTGGGGCGCGTGACGGAACGCGGTGCCGTGACGCCGCTGACCTCCATCTACCCCTCCGAGACGGCTGCCGCGATCACGACGTTCCACACGGGCGCGCTCCCGGCAGAGCACGGCGGCGTCGGGTGGAACGTGTACGAACCGACTGTTGACGAGGCGTTCGAGGCGTTGCCGTTCCGGACCAAGGACGGCGAGGAACCGGCGGGGCTGACTCGCGAGGACGTGTTCGACGCCGACCCGCTCTACCCCGAACTCGGCGACCGCGGCATCGAATCGCACCACGTCGACCCACTCGACAAAGCCTACCCCGGAACGGTACCACACACGTACGAGTACGGGAACGCTGCGGACACGGCGTCGACGCTCCGCGATGTGGTCGCCGCCGCTGAGGACCCGTCGTACGTGTTCGCCTATTTCCCGCACGTCGACCACGCGTCCCACGAGGCCGGGACCGAGTCCGACGAGTATCAGTCGGCGCTCGCGGCGGTCGACGAAGCGGTCGGGAAAGCCCTCGACGGCCTCGCCGACGAGACGGCCGAAGACACGCTCCTACTCGTCACCGCAGACCACGGTCACGTCGACACGGACCCGGAGCGGAACGTGGACCTCGGTGCGGTCGGGGATGTCACGGAGAGCCTCCGCCAGCACGCAGACGGCACGCCGATCCGGTGTTCGGGGAGTCCGCGGAACGTGCACCTCCACCTCCGGCCCGACCGTATCGAACCGGTACGCGAGCACCTGCTCGACGAACTCGATGCGCGCGTTTTCCGCCGGGAAGACGTACTGGATCGTGGCCTGTTCGGCGACGTCGAAGCGTCTGAAACCTTCCGGCGACGACTGGGCGACCTCGTCCTTACGCACCGCGGTCTCGGCACCTGGTTCGACGACGCGGAGCCCGACGAACTCGAACTGGTCGGGATGCACGGCGGCCTGCACCCCCACGAGATGCTCGTGCCGTTCGCTGCGGTTCGGCTGTCGGCCCTGCGAGCGTAGACCTGCCGCCCTGGTCGAAGGGCCGCTCCGTCCGGTCGGTGCTTGCGCGTATTGCAACATCTAAATGCCCGGCCCCCGGACGGTTGCGTAATGAACGGCAACAGCTTCGGTCGCCTGTTTCAGGTGACCACCTTCGGCGAGAGCCACGGCGAGGCGATGGGCGTGACGGTCAGCGGCTGTCCCGCCGGCCTCGAACTCTCCGAGGAGGACGTTCAGGAAGACCTCGACCGGCGCAAGCCCGGCCAGTCGATGATCACGACGAGCCGCGGCGAACCCGACGACGTCTCCATCAAGAGCGGGATTCAGGACGGCTACACGACGGGCACCCCCATCGGGATGGTCATCCGGAACAAGGACGCCCGCTCCGGCAAGTACGAACCCTTCATCACCGCACCGCGGCCGAGCCACGGCGACTTCACCTACTCCGCCAAGTTCGGCACGCGCAACTGGGGCGGCGGCGGCCGGTCCTCGGCCCGCGAGACTGTCAACTGGGTCGCCGCCGGCGCGGTCGCCAAGAAACTGCTCGCGCGCGAAGGCATCGAGCTCAAGGCCCACGTCAACCAGATCGGCGACGTCGAGGCCCCCGACGTCTCCTTCGAGCAGATCAAGGAGCACTCCGAGGAGAACGACGTCCGCTGTGCTCACCCCGAGACCGCCACGGAGATGCAGGAACTCATCGAGCAGTACCAGGAGGCGGGCGACTCCATCGGCGGGAGCATCTATTTCGAGGCCCGCGGCGTCCCGCGCGGCCTCGGCGCGCCGCGGTTCGACTCGGTCGAGGCCCGCCTCGGCCAGGCGATGATGAGCGTCCCCGCGACGACCGCCTTCGAGTTCGGCCTCGGCAAGGACGCCCGCGAGTACACTGGCTACGAGCGCAACGACCACTGGCGGCGGCGGCGAGGAGCCGCGAGATAGAGGTGACCCGGTCCCGGCCGAGAACGACCACGGCGGCCTCCAAGGCGGCATCACCAGCGGCGAACCTCTCTACGGCGAGGTGACGCTCCACGCGCCCACCTCGATCCCCAAGTCACAGCGGACGGTCGACTGGGAGACCGGCGAGGAGAAAGAGGAGAAGGTCATCGGCCGCCACGACCCCGTCCTCCCACCCCGCGGCGTGCCCGTCGTCGAGGCGATGCTCGCGCTGACGCTCGTCGACTTCATGCTGCTCTCCGGCCGCATGAACCCCGACCGCGTCGACGACCAGCCCGGCGAGTACGACACGAACTACCACCCGAGCAGTCCGGAGAATGAGGAGTAAGCGGTTACCGGAGTCGCCGGGCGGCGAGGGACAGAAGGGTTACGACAAGGACCCCGAGTCCGGCGACGACACCCACGGAGACAGGGTCTAACGATTCGTCGTTACCGTTGTCGATCCGTTCCTCCATCGTCTCGTTCTCGTACCGATACCCGCTACTTTCCCCCCAGTACGGTTCCACCGGTTCGTACGTCCGGTTCCACACTTGCGTGTCTTCGCCCGCGCGACCGACGAACTCACGCTGGTCGAAGCCGTCCTCCGCGTCCGAGAGGTTGCGGTCGTACAGTCGGACCTCGCCAGCGACGGTTGCTCCCCGGGGTTCGTCTAAGGGAACCTGAACCGTCGATGTGCTCCTAGGGGCGGCAGTCGCTCCCCCGACGCGACTGTGGTTCGTCTCGAGCGTGTGCACCATCAGGTTCGACCCGTACAGCTGATCCGCCGGATTCTCTATGGTGACCTCTAAGATCGCCGTTTCGTTGCCGTAGACTGTTCCATTAGTCACCGTGACATTGGTGATACGGGGAGTCGGTACTTTGCTCGAATTCGATAGCGGAATATCTCTAGTGAAATTTTTATGTATGGAGTTTCCTAATATAGAAAATCTTACTGTATGGTTCTTTTTAGTAGCATCGATGCTATTGGAGAAATCCCAAGATGCTTTCCAGGTTTCGTTTGGGGACAAATTGAGATTCTCGTCGCGATTCCGATATCCGTCAACTCTCAGTTCGAACCCGGTGAGGCGATTACGAGATGTAGGATTATATGCTTCAATTTCAACCTGATTTTCCTTTTCGCTGAATGTTACCGTATATTCGATATTATGATTATCCGTCATGTTCTCCGTATCATTGGACTTATATATGCTGTCGGAACTGCTTGCCGAGGTAACTAATACCCCGCCTATGGAGAAGGACATTACCAGAAGCAATAGTGTACCTATGCAGAAGCGCTCGCTCATACGTTACACCTCTGCTGCACATTGGGGAGACATGGGTCTTTTTCTTCACCTATAGTTTGTAAATCATCTTTTATTGTTCTTGGAGTTACAATCCCCTGCCCAGAGTAATTCTTAGTGAAGTCTCGTATATACTCTTGATGTCGATCATCGCCGTTGATTTGTTCATAAATACGGGCAACGACGCCAGAAACACGTGCTTCCGTTCGAACGACATTGTTCGGATCGTTATAATCTGGTATAGTGATATTTCTGACTCCGGTCTGTTTGCTCAGTATCCACTCTTTAGTCGGTTGTCGGCCGCCGATTCTCACGTTAGGACTGGTTCGTGCCATTTGGTCGGCAGTAGCTTTGTTTGAGAGAGTTTCGCGTGTCTTCCACTTATACTCCGCAGACTGAGTCTGCACCCGTCGGGTCGCACTGTATCGGACGATGTTCTCTACCTGTTCAGTCCGATACGAATACTGGTATTGCGTGGTGTACCGTGCGGGGGAGTTCTGGATACGCCGTGTCGCTCCAGTGAAGGTGTGCGAGGGATTCCTTGATGACGTACTCCAGTAGGATCTCTTGACCGTCTCAATGTAACTCTCTTCGCTAGTCGTTTCGTACGTGTATTCTATCGTTCCCCATCCGTCAGGATCTGGAACAGTAGTTGTGTGAGTCTCAGTGACTGTTCTCGTACGCTCGACGCGAGTCGAATATCGGTACTTTCGCTGGGTGCGATATTGCGCCGGTTCCGTTTGAACCCGTCGGGTCTCACCGGTGTATTCTCCGCGTCCACCGTGGGAATTTCGCCACTCCGTTTCGGTAGAAATACGAGTCTCCTGCTCTACACTTCTTTCTCCGAGCGTCCAGTCGTCGTTTATTTCGAGGAACTGGCTTCTTCCGGTTCTACTCGGGAACCATTTCGTCTCTTTTTCGTACTGGGCCTCTTTTACCTGCTTTCGTTCCTCGACAACGTACTCGGAACCAGTCACGTCTCGGCCGTCAAGACGGTACCCATCGTTGAGTAACTGATCGCGCAACTCTGCGGAGGAGACCGTTCGCTGCGATCTGTACGGGATACTCACTACGTACGAGAGGTCCTCGATAGTCATGTTCGTCCGTTGCCACTTGGCGGGGGCGAGGATCTGGCTATCGGTCCGCAAAGAGACGGTTTTCCGAGTCGTATCTGGATTAACTGGATTGTAGAAAACAACGTCCGGTGCCGGCTTGTCTTCAGTCAACGCTCTTGCTTTTACTTCGACCGTTGCAACGTACTGTTCTCCACTTTTATCGATATCTGGATCAGTTTCTGCCCGCCTCTTATCTATTTCGTTAGTATCGAGTTTCAGTAACTGAACGCCATGTGACGCGGTGACGTCCACATCGTGGCGTTCATGAAACAGGTTTTTAGTGAACTGGAAGCGGTCCGAATATACTTCGTATCGAACTGAATCACCCATATCGTATGGGCCGTCGGACACTTCTCTCACTCGTCGGACGTCTGGAGTGTAATAGTGGGCGAAATTATGGGGAATTTCACTTTCCAAGTCAAAGTCATCACGCACAGTGAGGTTGGCAAATTTAAACGAGTCGAGCTTTCCAATTCCCTTCGTAGTGGTCTTTTGCGCTCCCTGACCCCATCTGAATCTTAGTTTAGTACCATCTGGGTCAAACGACCTTCGAGCATCTATTACTTTCCCATAGTCTTTGATATGGTCGAAGTAACCACCATGCATGATGTCGATTCTGATCTCTGGTGGGCTAGGGGTAACTGAGAAAGTTGATGATACTGACTCGCTATCATGATTTGCCTGAGTGGTCCCTAACACTCTCATGTCCGAATAAACGGTGTAATTGTCGGGCGATTTCCCGCTCCAATAAGTATGAACTGTCAATGTATCGTTTCTTTTGTCATATTCCCTGTGCTTGTTAAATGCAATAGTATCAACTTCGGTGACATTTGCCGAGAATGTATCAGTAGATACTCGAACATCGCCAGGACTCATCCCATCTAAGTCAATCTTCAACACGTGGTGGGCAGCGTATCGTTCGGCCTCGATCCGGTCGTGGTAGGAGTCGACCGGCCCGTTGACGAACTCGGCACTGACGATCTCCGGGTCCGCACGGGGAGTAACGTTGCGAGTCGTTTCAAAGCGTTGTCCGCGGGCGTCGACCGCGACGAGCGTTACGTTCTCGGCGCTGCCGAGCGAGACATCGCGTTCCCGGAAGAGGATATGTCGTTCGTAAATTCTGCCGAAACTCGTACTATCGCGTGCGTCCCACTCTCGGACGGTTCTCCCGTTAACGTCGATGTAGACCTGCTGGAGGTTGCCGTTAGCGTCCGACGCGTTGACGATACCGCTGAGCGTGCTGCCGTTGTCGATCTTTCGGAACGAGGCCGTCGGTCGGGCGTCGACGACGACCGACGAACGCCCGTTCTCGAATCGCGCTTCCGTACGTTTGCCGTCGGAGTAGGTTACGGTCGGAGATAGCGAGTGACGACCGGGCTCCCAGTCGACGGCGAGTCCTCTCGCCGCCCCTTCGTCTACGCCGTCGCGATTCCACCGGACTTCGTCGACGTACGAGGAGGAGCGTCGGGTTTCGACAGTGTAGTTTCCGGTGAAAGGTTCCGTACCGGTCAGGACTTCCGGGCCGCGGAGAACGGGAGCGGGATCCGGCTGGTCCGGCTCGGCAGGGTTCGGGCGCGGCCTCGTTGAGCGCTCGATCTCCGTCGTGATGGTCGACGTATCCCGTCGCCCGGATTCGTCGATCACGACCGCCGACACGGTCCGGTCACCGGTTGTCCCGAACGAGCGTTCGAAAGTCATCTGTTCGTCGTCGGAAAGCGACCGCGTCCGAACGACTGTCCCGTCGACCTTCCAACGAACTCTGTCGAGGGGCGCGCCGCCGCGTCGAACTCGGGCGGAGTAGTCGCCGTCCGCTCCCACGTCGAGCGCGTCGGGACCGGACAGCGATACCGACGGCGAGTCGCCCGGTGTGACGTTCACGTAGAGCGTGTCGTTGCTCGTCGCGCCACTATCGTCGGTGATCGCGACGCGAACCGCGTAGGTGCCGGTCTCCGACGGCATGAAGTCGGTCCGGCTGCAGTCCGCGCATGATGGTGTGGTCACGGAACCGTTCGGTGTCGTGATACGCCATCTGTACTCGTCGATCGCGCCGTCCGGGTCGCGCGAACCGGTCGCGTCGAGAAGCACTGTAGTTCCGAGCGAGACAGTCTGGTCGAGTCCGGCGTCTGCCAGCGGGACTTCGTTATCTGGAGGGTATGCTGCGATAGGGGTCCCAACCGTCGTCGAAACGAGCAGCGCGGCCAGTACGATTCCTTTCATTCGTCTCGGGATTAGTTACACAAACGTCTAATGTATAAACATTCGGACTCGCAGCCAGGGGAACGAACCGTCGGCGTCGAACGCAGAGAACCTTCACGATAGTTCCTTGCCAATGTATAGCAAAGGCTTTAGTCGAGGTATGGGTAACTAATGGACACTGGCGGCCCATAAGGGCCGGGACCTACAACTATGACTGACAACGAACTCATCTGGCGAGTCGCGGGCGGTTCCGGCGACGGGATCGACTCGACGAGCCAGAATTTCGCGAAGGCCCTGATGCGAGCGGGGCTGAACGTGTTCACGCATCGCCACTACCCCTCGCGCATCCGCGGCGGCCACACGTACGTCGAGATCCGGGCCGCCGAGCACGAGGTGAAGTCGCGCGGTGACGGGTACAACTTCCTGCTGGCGCTCGGCGATTCCTTCGCCCGGAACCCACAGGAGAACGCCTATTACGGCAACGAGGAGACGAAGCCGCTGTCGGAGAACCTCGACGACCTCCGCGAGGGCGGCATCATCGTCTACGACTCGGGCCTGCTCGACGCCGACGACGTGCCGAACTTCGAGGAGCGCGCCGAGGCGAACGACTGGCACGTGTTCGACCTCGACCTGCGCGGTCTGGCCAAGGAACACGGCCGCGAGGTCATGCGGAACACGGCCGGCGTCGGCGCGACGGCCGCGCTGCTGGACATGGACCTCACGCACATCGAGGACCTGATGGCCGACGCCATGGGTGGCGACATCCTGGAGGCGAACCTCGAGATCCTGCAGGAGTCTTACGACCAGGTCGACGAGGAGTACGACTTCGAACACGACCTCCGCGTGCCCACGGGCGAGCACGACGAGGAGCAGGTCCTGCTGTCCGGGTCGAACGCGATCGCCTACGGCGCGCTCGACGAGGGCTGCCGGTTCATCTCCGGCTACCCCATGACGCCGTGGACCGACGTGTTCACGATCATGTCCCAGAACCTGCCGAAGTTCGGCGGGATCTCCGAGCAGGTCGAGGACGAGATCGCCGCGGCGGCGCTCGCGGTCGGCGCGAGCCACGCCGGCGTGAAGTCGATGTCCGGGTCGTCCGGCGGCGGCTTCGCGCTGATGAGCGAGCCGCTGGGCCTCGCCGAGATGACCGAGACGCCCGTCGTCCTCGTCGAGGCGATGCGCGCCGGTCCGTCCACGGGGATGCCGACCAAGCCCGAACAGGGCGACCTCGAACACGTCCTGTACTCGAGTCAGGGCGACTCCAACCGCGTCGTCTTCGCCCCCGGGACGGTCGGCGAGGCGTACGACCAGACGCGGATGGCGTTCGAGATGGCCTACGACTACCAGATCCCGGCCATCGTCGTCTTCGACCAGAAGCTTTCGGGCGAGAACACGAACCTCCCGGCGAGCTTCTTCGACCGCGAACCCAACCCCGACCCGGGAAGCGTCCTCACCGAGGACGAGATCGCCGAGGCCGCGCACGACGAGTCGGGCAAGTTCCACCGCTTCCTCCACGAGACGGAGGACGGCGTCAGCCCGCGCTCGCTGCCGGGCCAGAAGGGCGGCCGCTACCTCGCCACGGGTAACGAGCACAACCCGTCGGGCCACATCAGCGAGGACCCCGAGAACCGCGTCTACCAGATGGACCGTCGGATGCAGAAACTGGAGTCCATCCGGGAGGAACTCGACGAGGAGCGCGAGTCCCAGCAGACCTACCACGGTCCCGAGGACGCCGACTACGGCATCATCACGTGGGGCAGCCAGCAGGGCGCGGTCGAGGAGGCCGTCGACCGCCTGAACGACGCCGGCCGCTCCGTGAAGTCCATCGGCGTTAGCGACATGATGCCGTTCCCGGAGACGGAAACGACGGAGTTCCTCGAGAGCGTCGACGAGGCGCTCGTCGTCGAGATGAACGCGACGGCGCAGTTCCGCGGCCTGACGCAGAAGGAACTCGGCCTCTACGGCGACAAGATGACCAGCCTCCTCAAGTACAACGGCAATCCGTTCGAACCGGGCGAGGTCGTCAAGGGATTCGAGGCGCAGATCGACGATAGCGCCGACGACCTCGCGACCGGGACTCGGATCGAACCCGCAGCAGGTGACTGATCATGAGCGCATTCAACGCGATCGGCGAAGAACGTGACATCGACAGGGACGAATTCACGCCCGGTATCGAACCGCAGCCGACGTGGTGTCCGGGATGCGGCGACTTCGGCGTCCTGAAGGCGCTGAAGCAGGCCCTCCCGGAAGTCGGCCGGACGCCCGACGAAACGCTGACGGTGACGGGCATCGGCTGCTCGGGCAAGCTGAACAGCTACCTCGAGACGTACGGCTTCCACACGATCCACGGTCGGTCGCTCCCGGTCGCTCGCGCGGCCAAACTCGCCAACCCCGGCGTCGAGGTCATCGCCGCCGGCGGCGACGGCGACGGCTACGGCATCGGCGGGAACCACTTCGTGCACACCGCCCGGGAGAACCACGACATGACCTACATCGTGTTCAACAACGAGATCTTCGGGCTGACGAAGGGCCAGACGTCCCCGACGAGTCCGAAGGGTCACAAGTCCAAGACCCAGCCCTCGGGTAGCGCCAAGACGCCGATCCGGCCGCTGTCCCAGAGTCTCACCTCCGGCGCGTCCTACATCGCCCGGACGGCCGCGGTCAACCCGAACCAGGCCAAAGAGATCATCAAGGAGGCCATCGAGCACGACGGCTTCGCGCACATCGACTTCCTGACCCAGTGTCCGACCTGGAACAAGGACGCGAAGCAGTACGTGCCTTACGTCGACATCCAGGACAGCGACGACTACGACTTCGACATCCACGACCGCCGCGAGGCGTCCGAGATGATGTACGAGGCGGAGGACGCTCTCTACGAGGGCGAGGTCCTCACCGGTCGCTTCTACGTCGACGACGAGCGCCCGTCCTACCAGGAGGAGAAGCGGGCGATCGGCGAGATGCCCGACGAACCGCTCGCGGAGCGGTACTTCAACGACTACGAGTGGGAGCGCAGCGCGGACCTGCTCGACCGCCACAAGTAGGGCGGCCGTCGCCTCTCGACGACCTCGGCGCATCGCCAGCCGATCCTTGCAACGTCGTTTCGACCGTTCGAACGGTCGGCGGAGTGTTTTCGGGTTCAAAAGATATTTTTCCGTCGGAACAAAACATGTCCACATGAGTACGCAGTCCACGGAAGACCGGATCCTCTCCGTCCTCGAGGACGACGCGCAGGCCTCCTACGCGGAGATCGCGGACCGGGCCGACGTATCGAAGCCGACCGTTCGAAAGTACATCGACAAACTGGAGTCGGAAGGGGTCATCGTCGGCTACTCGGCCGACATCGATCCGAAGAAACTCTCCAGTCAGAGCATCGCGATGGTCGGCGTCGACGTGGAGAGCGAGCGCTACGTCGAGGCGACGAAGGAACTGAAGCAGCTGTCGGAGGTCGAGGCGCTGTTTACCTCCTCCGGCGACCACATGCTGATGGCCGAGGTCCGGGCGTCGGACGGGGACGAACTCGGCGAGATCATCAGCGAGGAACTGCTCGAGATCGACGGTGTTACCGCGGCGCACCCGTCGTTTCTACAGGAACGTCTCAAGTGACGGCCCCCGCGTCCCTCGTACCCCCGAGCACGGCCAGGGCGGGAAGGGCGCTCTCTCACCGCACCTGTTTTATCGCTATCGTCCCTGGGTCGATCCATGTCCGTCTATCAGCGTGAGACGCGCGTCGCGGCCCCGCTACCGGAGGTCTGGAACTTTCACTCGTCCATCTCCGGGCTTCTGGAGTTGACGCCGGCGTTCATGAACCTCCGTATCGAGTCGGTCACGGGACCGGACGGGAACACGAACCCGGAGGTACTGGAGGTGGGAACGGCTATCCGGATGTCGATGCGGCCGTTCAACTTCGGCCCGCGTCAGGAGTGGACCTCCGTCATCACCGACCGGGAGTACCGAGACGGGCGCGCGACCTTTCGGGACGCCATGGAGAACGGTCCCTTCGACCGCTGGGTCCACACGCACGAGTTCGTCGGGGACGACGGGGAGACGCTCGTCCGCGACCACCTCGAGTACGAACTCCCCGGCGGTAGCGTCGGCGAAGCCGTCGGACCGCTGGCGACGGTCGGGTTCGAACCGATGTTCCGGTATCGGCACAGGAAGACGAAGGAGTTGCTCGAAGGCCCCCGGTGACGTCGAACTGACTGTCTCCTACCGGTACGCCGCCGAACGCGAGGGAGCCTGCCGCCCGGACGACAGTGACGGACCGCAATCGGTAAGCGGTCCCGACAGGACGTACCGATGATGGCAGACGCCCGCGACCCCCCGGTGCCGCCGATGGCCGCGCTCGCCGTCGCCGTGCTCGCGGTCAGTACCAGCGCGATCCTCGTCCGGTGGAGCGAGGCCCCGAGCGTGGTCAAAGCCTTCTACCGGGTGGTCTTCACCGCCGCCCTGGTCGCGCCCGCGGCGGCCGCGCGCCACGGCGACGACTTCCGGCGGCTCTCCCGGCGCGACGGCGCGATGGCGGTCGTCGCCGGCCTCGCGCTCGCGGTGCATTTCGCCTCGTGGTTCGAGAGCCTGAACCACACCAGCGTCGCGGCCTCGGTGACGCTCGTCCAGACGCAACCGCTGTTCGTCGCGGCCGGCGCGTACCTCCTCCTGAGCGAGCGGGTAACCCGCCGCACCGTCGCGGGCATCGCGGTGGCGCTCGTCGGGGCCGCCGCGATGTCGCTGGGCGACGCCGGTGGCACCGCGACGACCGGTCGGGCGCTCCTCGGGAACTCGCTCGCCGTCCTCGGGGCGGTAACGGCCGCAGGCTACGTCCTCGCCGGGCGGTCGATCCGCCAGCGGGTGAGCCTCTTCCCGTACGTCACCGTCGTCTACGTCGCCTGCGCGGCCGCATTGCTGGTCGTGGTCCTCGCGCGGAGCTATCCCCTGCTCGACTACCCGCCCCGGGAGTGGCTCCTCTTTCTCGGGATGGCCGTCGGGCCGGGCGTGTTCGGCCACACCGTGATCAACTGGGCGCTCGAACACGTCGAGTCGAGCCTCGTCAGCGTCTCCCTGCTCGGTGAACCGGTTGGAAGCACGCTACTCGCGATGGTCCTGCTGGCGGAGGTCCCGTCCGCCGCGACGGTCGTCGCCGGTGCTGTCGTGCTGGGCGGCATCTACGTGACGACGACCGCGAGAGAGGGAGACGCGGCGTAGCTACTCCGTGTATTCGGGCCGTTCGGCGTACTCCACGGGGTCGCGGACGCCGACGCGCTGGAACGCCTGTAGGCGGAACGCGCAGGCGTCGCAGGTACCGCAGGCGGGTTCGTTCTCGCGGTAACAGCTCCACGTGTGCTCGTAGGGGACGCCGAGTTCGACGCCGCGCTCGGCGACGTCGGTCTTCGACCACTCGACGAACGGCGCGACCATCCCGATATCGGTGTCGGGTTCGGTCCCCACGTCGACCACGGTCTGGAACGCCTCGAAGAACTCGGGGCGGCAGTCGGGGTAGCCGGAGAAGTCCTCGCTGTGTGCGCCTATGAACACCGCGTCGCAGTCGTTTGCCTCGGCGTAGGAGACGGCCATCGACAGCAGGTTGGCGTTGCGGAACGGGACGTACGACGAGGGCACCTCGTCGCCATCCGGGTCCGCGTCTTCTCGCGGGCTTTGCCCGCTCGAACGGTCCGAGGTTCGCGGAACCTCGCTATCTTCCACGTCTATCTCCTCGTCGGTGAGGCTGGACGCGCCGATCTCCGAGAGGTGGCCCGTCTCGACGTGGAGGAAGTCCTCGGCGTCGGTCTCGTCGGCGAGTTTCCGGGCGCACTCGTACTCGCGGTCCTCGGTGCGCTGGCCGTAGGAGGTGTGAAGCAGGTAGGGGTCGTACCCGCGCTCTTTCGCCTCGAACGCGGCGGTGGCGCTGTCCATGCCGCCGGAAGCGAGGACGACGGCGCGTTTCTCGGTCGGTTCGTCGGTCGTGGCGGGTGAGTCGTCGGTCATGTGTGTAGGAGAGTACGGGTGGTCGTTACGTCCCGGGGGCGTCGTTCCAGAGGTCGACGTGCAGACGCGGCGTGTACCGGTAGCCGTGGTCCATGGCGAGGTCGGCGACGCGCTCGCGCGTCTCGTTCAGGCGCTCTCGCGTCGCGCCCTCGGGCATGAGCAGGACGTCGTCGTCGCGGACCGGAGCGCCCGCCGCCTCCCGGACGCGTTCGACGAGGTCGTTCACCTCGGGCATGTCGCTTTCCTCAGTGACGACGAACTTCAACTGGAAGTCGTACGCGTCGACGAGGTCGGCGAGGGCGTCGACGTCGACCCGACGCTCCTCGTGGCGCTCGGCCCATTCGCCCTCACCTTTGGGGTCGCGGTCGGGCGTCGGCGTGCTGTTTTCGAGTTTCGGGCTGACGCTCGCCAGGTCGATCGGCGCGTCGCGGAAGCGGGTGCCGTTCGTCTCGACGGTGACGTGGTAGCCGTCGTCGTCCAGTCGCTCTATCAGGTCGACGGCGGCGTCGTGCATCATGGGTTCGCCGCCGGTGAGGACGACGTGGCCGGCGCGGTCGTGGGCGCGCACCTCCGCGAGCACGTCGTCGAGGTCCATCCACGCGTGGGTCGGCTCCCACGAGGTGTGGTAGGAGTCACAGTACCAGCACCGGAGGTTACAGCCGCTCGTCCGGACGAACACCGTGGGGACGCCGGCGAGTTTCCCCTCGCCCTGAAGCGAGTAGAACAGTTCGTTCACCGGCAGGTCGCCGTCGTCCGCGGCGCTGGTCCCGCTGCTGACGGGCACTCAGAACCCCCCGCCGCAGAGCTCCGCCGTCTCTCGGACCCGCACGGAGACGTCGCTGACGGTATCGGGCAGGCGGTCGGCGAGGCGGCGTTCGAGCAGACGGCTCATCACTTCCGCCGTCGGCGGGTGGTCGAGGACGACGACGCCGTCCCCGTCGCCGGCGGACTCGAACGCCTCGACGAGGGGGTCGCCGCGTTCGAGCAGGAACCGGTGGTCCCACTCGGATATTACCCCGGTAATATCGCTCTTGTCGACGACCCACCCCTCCGGAGTGAGCTCCCCCGCGACGCGGACGGTGATCTCGTAGTTGTGGCCGTGGGGACGGCTACACTTCCCGTCGTGGTGGAGGATGCGGTGGCCCGTGCTGATGCGGATCGGGCGGTCGCGCCCGACTCGGAGGACGCGTTCACCCGTCGGCGGGTCGCGGTCGCCCGGCCGCTCGTCGTGTTCGGTCATACCCCGAGTATCCTCAGAGAATACTTCAGTCTTCTCTTTGGATCCCGCTGGCTCAACCACCGATCTGGTCCTGAATGTGGTTTTTCGCTTCGGAACGCTCCTCGCGGTTCACGGTCGGCGACTCGCGGGTGAGGTCGACCGTGACCCCGTCGAGCGTTCGGCGATAGACGTTGGTTCGCCGGCCCTCCTGCGATAGCTGTCGCCCCTCGCACTGGAGGAGACCCGCCTCGACGAGTTCCTCGATCCGTCGGTAGCAGGTCGCTATCGGGACGTCCAGTTCGTCGCTCAGCTCCTGAGCGGAGGTCGGCGTGCGCGTGGCGTGGAGGATTTCGATGCTGTACTTGCTCCCGAGAGCGGAGAGGAGGGACCTCGAATCGACGTCGTCGGTCTGGGTGGCGGCCATCCTTTCGAACAGGTATTAAATTATCATATTTGAATCTTCCGGCCGTATGGCACGTATCGATGCCCGGTCAGAGGTCGTTGATCGCCGCGGCGTCGACCCAGACGAACTGGTCGCCGTCGGCCGTGACGACCCCCTCGACGTGCGTCGCCAGTCCGTTCGCCTCCAACAGGTCGTCGGTGTCGACGGTCACGGCGTCGCGGACCTCGTCGACCAGCCACGCGTCCACCTTTCCGTCCGCGCGGGAGCCGAACGCTATCACGTGTTCGCCCTCCTCGATATCTCCCGTGTGGCGCACCGTCGTCGTGACGCCGAACAGGCGCTTGAGGTCCACGACGCGGAGGACCCGGTCCGAGAGGTCCATCCGCCCGGCGAGAAACTTCGGTCCGCCGTCCGTCCGGTCGAGCGTTCCCCGTTCGACCACGTTCGCGACGCGCTCCATACCGACGCAGTACGTCTCGTCGCCGAGGTCGAACGCCAGCATCCATCGTTCGCTCGTCATACCGCCCGAGTCGAGTTACACGACCGTGAACTTTACTCATACGTTCAGTAATAACAGATAAATAACAGATACGGAGGTCAACGTTTTTGTGTCTGACTGCGAATACTCTACTAACCGATGTCAACGAACCTTCCAGAAGAGCTTCTCGGCGTGGACGAGGTGAGCCTCGACGACGAACAGCACGCGGACGTAGACGACGGCGAACAGGACCAGGACCCCGAGGAACACGAGCGCGTCCTCGTGTTCAGGGTCGACGAGCAGTCCTACGGGCTGGACGTAGCGGACGTGCGAAGCATCGTCGAGGCCGGTGAGCGGACGCGCGTTCCCCGGTCGAGCGACGCCATCGAGGGAGTTACCGACCTGCGCGGCGAGATAACGGCCGTCATCGACCCCAGCGTCTTGCTACCGGTGTCGAACGCGGCCGGGACCGACGACGCCCAGCGCATCGTGGTCTTCGACCGCGCTACCGACAAGCAGAGCGCGGCCATCCGTGTCGACGCCGTGGAGGGCGTCGAGTCCTTCCCGGTCAGCCGGATCCGACGGGAGGAATCGGAGTTCCGGATGCCCGCCGGTGACCTCGTCAAGGCCGTCGTCGAGATACCGCCGGAGGACGATGACGACGAGGCGGACGCTCCCGCCGAGCGCATCTCCGTCATCGACGTCGACCTGCTGGTCGAACACGCCGGGTGACCGCCGGACCTCCTTTCTCCTCCCGCCCGCACGATTTTATCACCGAAACGACCGTTCTGGAGAGACTACGCCCCGCTACCGCGTTCTTACACCGGTTATCACCGGTGATAACGGGGCGATAGCATTTATGGTGACGCTACATCTAGCGAATCTTGGTGTATCAACTGAATGTCGACAGGGGTCCTCATAGTGGACGACTCTCATTTTATGCGAAATCTCCTCAGACAGATCCTCGAAGACGACTATCACATCGTCGGGGAGGCGTCCAACGGAGCCGAAGCTGTAAAACTCTACAAAGAACAGAATCCGGACATCGTGATGATGGACATCGTGATGCCCAAGTGTAACGGGATCAAGGCCACGGCGGCCATCAAGAAACTCGATCCCGACTCGCGGGTCATCATGTGTACCAGCGTCGGGCAGCGCGAGAAGATGAAGCTCGCGGTCAAGGCCGGTGCGGACGGCTACGTAACGAAGCCGTTCGAGGAGCCGAGCGTCAGAAAGGCCCTCAAGGACGTCGTCCCGGCATGACCAGCGTTCTGGTTGTCGATGACTCGCAGTTCATGCGAACTGTGGTCGGTAACATCCTGTCCGGGCAGGGCTACGAGGTCCATCGCGCGGTCGACGGCGAGAGCGGCGTCGATACCGCCCGCGACCTCGAACCGGATATCGTCACGATGGACGTGAAGATGCCCGGAATGGACGGCATCGAAGCCGTCGACGAGATCATGGCGACGTGTCCGACGCGCATCCTCATGCTGTCGGCTCACACGGAAGCCGGGGCCGACGCCACGCTCGAAGCGCTCGCGAAAGGCGCCGTCGACTTCATGGCGAAGGCGGACGAGGAGCGCCTGTCGGACCTCGACGACCTGGAGTCGCGACTGACCGAGAAGATCGAGGCGGTCGAACGGGCCGACATCTCGTCGATCGTCGCCGAACGCGCGGCGTCCGCCGCCGCGAGATCGGCAGAGCGGACGGCGGCGGTCGCCGACTCCATGGCCGAGACGACGGCCGGGACGAGTACCGCCGACGGTGCGTTGGACGTCGAGACGACCGTCGCGCCCGACATCGCAGGCGGGGGTCCCGTCGTGACGGTCGAGCGCCCGGGATCGCACGGCACGCCGACGGTCGTCGTCGGCGCGTCGACGGGCGGCCCGAAGGTGGTCGAGCGCATCCTCTACGAACTCCCCGCGGACCTCCGGGCGCGCGTGCTGGTCGTCCAGCACATGCCCGCGAGCTTCACGGACAGGCTCGCCGCCCGCCTGAACACGCTCTCGGAGTACGACGTCACCGAGGCCAGTCACGGCCGGCGCGTCGGTCCCGGCGAGGCGGTCGTCGCCAAAGGCGGGGTCCACCTGCGCGTGGCCGAGGAAGACGGCGACGAACTCCGCCTCCGCCTGACGAAAAGCGAGCGACGCCACGGCGTTCGTCCGGCGATAGACGTGACGATGGAGTCCGTTGCGGACGCCGTCTCGACCCCCCTCGTCGGCGTTGCCCTGACCGGCATGGGGAGAGACGGCGCTGCCGGCATCGAGGCGATAAAGCAGGCGGGCGGGGCGACGGTCGCCCAGGACGAGGCGTCGAGCCCCGTCTTCGGCATCCCGAAGCAGGCGATCGAAACCGGCTGCGTCGATTCGGTTCTCGACGTGTGCGACCTCACGCGGGGGATCGTCGACGCGGCCACTACGAACGGTGATACGCATGGATGAGTACGTCAGGGACTTCGTTCAAGAGAGCGAAGAGAACATCACGGCACTGAACAACGCGCTGTTGCGACTGGAAAACGATCCGGACGACGACGCGGCGATGGAAGAGGTCTTCCGGACCGCCCACACCCTCAAGGGGAACTGCGGCGCGATGGGCTTTTCCGACGCCAGCGACCTCTCCCACGCTCTGGAGGACCTCCTCGAATCGGTCCGCACCGGCGGGGTCGAGGTCACGCCGTCCCTGATGGACCGGGTGTTCGAGGGGGTCGACCTCCTCGAAGCGATGATCGACGAGGTCCGTCGCAACGGCGAACCGCAGACGGACCCGTCGGCGACCATCGAGGCCCTCCGCGCCTACGGCGACGACGACGGCATCGCGGAACCGGACGACGACGAGGTCCGCGACCTGCTGTCGTCCGTGAACCGCCCCGCGGACGGCGGCCACGACGTGTATCACGTCCGTCTCGACGTCGCCGAGAGCGACCAGGTGAACAACGGCGTTCTCGTCGTCGAGGCCCTCCGGGACGCCTTCGACCTCCTCGGCACCGACCCCACCGAGGACGTCATCGAAGACGGTGACCACGGATGGGCGTTCGACGCCGCGTTCGCCAGTCCCGTCGGCGAGACGGCGATCAGCGCCGCGCTCGAACCGGTCGACGCGGTCGAGGACGCGATCATCACAGACGCGACCGCGATCGCCACGGAGGCCGAGTCTGCCGACGCGGGCGACGGCGGGACTGCGACCGACGACGAGGCGTCCGACTCTGCGGACATGTCCGTTGACGACCTGCTCGCCGACGACGAAGTCGACCAGTTCGACGACCTCGACTCCCTGGTCGACGAGGTCGAGGACATGGAGGGGCTGGACGACCTCGGCGACGCCGGCTCCTTCGCGGACATCGACACAAGCCCCGACGTCTCGACCGCCGCGGACGACGAAGCGGACGGGGAGCCGGACGTCGACGAACTGCTCGACGAGACAGAGACCGGCGCGGCGGCCGACGCCGAACCGGGGTCCGAACCGGCCGCGGCGGACGACGAAGAGGTCGAAGACGCCTCTAGCACGTTCGCTGAACTCAAAGAGGAGGTCGATCCGGTCGGCTTCGACGAGTTGCAGGACGAACTCGACGAACTCGAGTTCGACGAACTCGACAGCGACGACGAGGTCGGCTTCGACGAACTGCTCGGGGGCGACGCCGATGAGCAGAGCTCATCGAGCCCTCGCTCGACTGTGTCTCACGAGGACGCCGACGAGCAGAGCTCATCGAGCCCTCGCTCGACTGCGTCTCGCGAGGACGCCGACGGAACGAGTTCCGACGAGCCCTCGCTCGCGAACGCTCGCGAGGGCGGCGAACTCGGTGCGTTCGACGGCGACGAGGACGAGATCGACGTCGAGGCCGAGTTCGGTCCCGACGGCGAGTCCGAAGCCGATGCCGACCTCGAAACCGACGTCGAGGACGACCCCGGCGTGGACGCCGACCCCGACGCGGGCGACGACACGGGCGACGCCGACGGCGGAGCGTTCGGCGAGATCGAGTTCGGCGACGACGGCGACGCGGTCGAGGGGAGCGGAACGACCGCCGACGCCGGCACCGAGGAGACGGGAACGGAACTCGACCCCGAGGACGCGTCGTCCGACGACGACGGGACCGGATCGAGCGGTTCCGAGGAGGACGACCCGTTCGGCGACATCGACTTCGGCGAGGGACTCGACGACGAGTCCTCGGAGACGGACGGCGCGGCCGCGTCGACCGACGACGTCGGCGACATCGGCTTCGGCGACGACGACGCCGACAGCGGGGTCGAGACCGACACCGCCGACAGCGGCGCGGACGCCGCGAACGGCTCCGCGAGCGCGGAGGCCGCTGACGCCGGCGACGGCGTCGAGACCGGCGAGTTCGACGACCTCGACCTCGACGACTCCGGGTCGGCGTTCGACACGTCGACGGGGACCGCCGACGAGTTCGAGGGCTTCCAGTCCCCCGACGTCGGGGGGACCGACGGCGACGCGGCCGACGCGGCCGACGCGTCGGTTGCGGAGACCGAGGCGGCCGCTGACGCGGACGACACCGCCGATACGAGCGCGGGGTCCGACGGCGCGGTCGCCGACGCCGAGCGGGGCGACGAACCCCGCTCGGCCGTCGACCAGGGCGGGCCGTCCGCTGGTACCGAGGAGATACAGTCGGTGCGCGTCGACGTCGACGAGGTCGATAGCCTGATGAACCTCGTCGAGGGGATGGTCACCTCCCGCGTCCGCCTGCGGCGGGCGATAGAGCGCGGCGAATCGCTGGCCGTCCTCGACGACGAACTGGACGAACTGGAAGACATCACCGGCGAGTTGCAGGACACGGTGATGGACATTCGGCTCGTCCCGCTGAACACGGTGGCGAACAAGCTGCCCCGCATCGTCCGGGACATCTCCCGCGAGCAGGGCAAGCAGGTCACCTTCGAGATGCACGGCGACGACGTCGAGATCGACCGGAGCATCCTGAACGATATCGGCGACCCGCTGGTCCACATCGTCCGCAACGCCGTCGACCACGGCGTCGAGTCGCCCGAGGAACGGGAGGCGGCGGACAAAGACCCCACCGGAACGATCGAACTCCGGGCGCGTCGGGAGCGCGACCGCGTCGTCATCGAAGTGGAGGACGACGGTCGCGGCCTCGACGTGGACGGCCTCCGCGAGGAGGCCGTCGAACAGGGCGTCGTCACCGAGACGGAGGCCGCGGCGATGGCCGATGATGACGTGTACGACCTCATCTTCCACTCCGGGTTCTCGACGACGGAGGAGGTCACCGACGTCAGCGGTCGCGGCGTCGGGATGGACGTCGTCGCCAGCACGGTCGAGGACCTGAACGGCGACGTGGTCGTCGACAGCGAGCCCGGCGAGGGCACGACGGTCCGACTGACCCTGCCGGTCACGGTCGCCATCGCGGACGTGTTGTTCGTCAAGTCCGGCGACGAGGAGTATGGCATCCCGATCAAGGACGTCGAGGACATCGGTCCCGTCCGCGGCGTCGAGACCGTCGACGGCCGCGAGGTCGTCGTCCGCGGCGACGAGGAGGGATCGGAGTCCCCCCTCGTCCGACTCGGCGAAACGCTCGACACCCCCGGGACCCACCGCAACGGAGACGGGATGCTCGTCAGTGTTCGCGACGACGTCCGTCCCGTGGCGCTGCACTGCGACGAGGTCCGCGGCCAGCAGGAGGTCGTGGTGAAGCCCTACGAGGGCGTGCTCGGCGACGTGCCGGGCATGAGCGGTGCGACGGTGCTCGGCGAGGGAGACGTGGTCAACATTCTGGACGTTGAGTCACTATGATACCGAACACACACACGAGGAGGCAACTATGAGTCTGATGGTCGACATTCGGAAGCTGAGTCTCATCAACGAGATGGCCAAAGTCGGGACGAACGGCGTCGCCGACAACATGAGCAAGCTCACGGGCGAAGACGCCCGGATGGAGGTCACCAAGACGAACTTCATGGACATCGAGGACATCAAGGCCCAACTCGGCGACGGCAAGCGGGTGGGCGTTCGCGTCCGTCTCATGGAGCCTCCGCACGGCCACATCCTCATCCTCTTCCCCGAGGCCAGCGCGAAGAAGATCACCGCGCTGATGCTGTCGGACATGGTCGACGACCTCTCCGGCGTCTCCGGCGAGATGGCCAGAAGCGCCGTCGAGGAACTCGGCAACATGATGGCCAGCGGCTTCATCGACGGCTGGGCCGACGTGCTGGGACGGACGATAGACATCGCCACCCCGCAACTCGTATACGCGCCGGCCGGCGAGGTAGTCGAAAGGACGGCGGGGCTCGGCGGAGAGGACCTCGCGCTGTTCTTCGACTCCAGTATGAACGTCCCGAGCTACGAGATCGAAGCGGAGATCTACGCTTTCCCCGACCTGGAAGAGTTCGTCGAAATGGTCAACAGCATCGAGGCGAGACCGTCATGAAACTCGACGTCAACGCGCTCGGCACGTTCTACCGCATGGCCCGCGAGGGAGCGGGCCTCGCCGCCGGTCGGCTCACGAGCATGACCGGCGTCCAAACGCGCGTGGGCGTGACGAAGCTCAACTTCATGCGCGGCTCCGAGATCCGCGCCGAGATCAATGACGGCCGCGAGAAGGTCGGCGTCCGCGTCGAACTCAGCGCCGGCCTCGAAGGCCACTCGATCATCATCTTCGACCGCGAGGCGGCCCGCGAGGTCGTCCAGACGCTCGTTCAGGACGAGGCGTCCGGCGAGTTCGACGAGATGGACCAGAGCGCCGTCACGGAGGTCGGGCAGATCATGACGAACGGCTTCATCGACGGCTGGGCCGACGTACTCGGCACGGTCATCGACGTGTCGACCCCCGACTTCATCGAGGGCGAGACCGCCGAGCCGTTCTTCGGCGGTCTGGAGACCGCGCCGAGCGAGGACGACCTCGCCCTGCTGTTTCACAGCCGGATCGAGGCGGTCGGTACGGAGATCGGCTACCGGCACTACCTGCTGCCCGAACACGACTCGATGTCGGAGATACTCGAACGCCAGAGCGACGACGGCAGCGACGGCATCGAGTACGACAAGCTGGTCGGCTTCGACGAGCTCGCCCAGCAGGGCGCGACGGAGGTCGCGAACGCCGTGACGACGCTGACCGGCATCGAGACGTCGGTCGATATCCGGCGGCTCAACTTCGTCTCGCTGGAGACGATCCCCGAGGAGATCGCAGACGAGAAGCTCGTCGGGGTCGCCTTCTCGTTCGACGGGACGCCGAGCGGCTACCTCCTGTTCCTCTTCGACGAGCAGTCCGCCCGCGAGGTCGTCGAGGCCACGGTGCCGTCGCCGCCGGACGACGAGTTCGGCGAGATGGGGACGAGCGCCATCAAGGAGCTCGGCAACATCATGGCGAGCGGGTTTCTGGACGGCTGGGCGAACGTCCTCGACACGACGATCGACCACTCCACGCCCGAGTACATCCACGACATGGGGGCGGCGGTCATCGACCCCGTCGTGATCAACCTCGGCGAGGACCAGGAGTACGCGTTCGTCTTCGACACCCAGATCAAGGCCGAGGGCCGCGAGTTCGACTGCGACATCTACGCCATCCCCAACGAGGAGGACTTGGAGCGCGCGCTGAACGACCTCGACGTGGACCGGGTCGAGGACGCCAAGACGACGGCGGAGTTCCCGGTCGACGAAGCCGAGTCATCATGAAAACGTACGGCAGCGAACCCGGCGCGCCCACGCCGGACCCGGTTCAGGTCGGCATCTCGGAGTTCTACGTGACCGACGAGGACGTGACCCTGAAGTCGTACGGTCTCGGGTCGTGTCTGGCCGTCGCGCTGTACGACGACGCGGTCGGCGTCGCCGGCCTCGCACACGCGATGCTCCCGGACGGCGACGACAACGACGCCAGCGAGGAGAACCCCGGCAAGTTCGCGGACACGGCGATCCGCGCGATGCTTCGCCAGATGGTGGAGCGCGGGGCGACCTACACGGACGTCGAAGCGAAGATCGCCGGCGGCAGCGACATATTCGAGTTCGATAGCTTCGGCGAGGCGGTCGGCAAGCGCAACGTCACGGCGGCGCGAGAGGAACTCGACAAACTCGGCGTCCCCGTCGTCGCCGAGGAGGTCGGCGGCCAGCGCGGCCGCACCGTCGAGTTCGACGCGGGAACGGGGGTGCTGACGATCAACTCTTCCGACGAGGAAGCCGGAGGCGTGACGGAACTGTGAGCGCCGACGAGTCGTTCACGCGACTCGCCGCGTTCATCGAGGACGAGATGGCCTTCGCGACGAGTCATTACAACGACAGTTATCTCCAGCGGCGGCTCGCCTCCCGGATGCGTCGGACGGGCTCCGACGACTACACGGAGTACCTGCGGCTCCTCCGCGACGACGCCGACGAGCAGGAGGCCCTGTTAGACGCCTTCAGCATCAACGTCACCGGCTTCTTCCGCAACGAGGACGTCTGGGACGGGATCGAGGACATCCTCCGGGACCTCTCCGAGTCCCAGGGGGCGATCCGCGCGTGGAGCGCCGCCTGCGCGGACGGCAGGGAACCGTACTCGCTGGCGATGCTCGCCCACGACGACCCGCGGGTCGACGAGGAGAAGCTCGCCGTCCTCGCCACGGACATCAACGACAAGTCGCTGAACCACGCGCGAGAGGGCGTCTACGAGAGCACCAGGACTGTCGACATCGACGACCAGTTGAGCTTTCTCTCGTATTACCCCCGTTTCGTCGACCGGAACGGCGACACGTTCTCGATGCGCGACGAGATACGCGATCACGTCACCTTCGAACACCACGACCTCATCAACGACGACTCCAAGTCGGGCTTCGACCTCGTCGTCTGTCGGAACCTCTTCATCTACATCGACAACGAGTACAAGCGGCCCATTCTGGAGACCATCGCCCGGTCGATCCGCCCGGGCGGGTATCTCGTCATCGGCAAGGCCGAGACGATCCCGCCGAACCTGAAGTCCGCGTTCACCGTCCTCGACGGCCGGTTGCGTGTCTACCGCCGCGACTGACGACGCCGTCCCTCGCGCTGTACACACGCGCCGCTCGTCGCATCACGCACCCACCGACAGGTGCGGCCCCGCTTCCGCCGTTTCTGCGCTCCCCCGGGGCCTGACACGTCGGATCCGCGCCGTTCCGAATCACCCGCTGATACGTCGACGCCTCGACACTGTTCCCCGGAGCGAGTCGTTAGCACGCGGACCACCGCGACGCCGCCTCCCCCGGTCCGACGACGGAGTCCGACCGGCGGGCGACGTGCCCCGGGATACGCCGGACGCGCGCCGAGGACCACCTGGTCGCAGGTCGGTATCGATCGGCGCAGTACCGTCTCCCGGTCACTGAGAACGAGACGAGGAGTTTCGTAGCCGGAGAACGGGAGAGCCGGGTCGGCTATCGACGCTTACGTGTCGGGGTCTTTCTCGACGAACGAGAACATGTCGTCGCCCTCGTCGTCAGCGTTCTCGCCGTCCTCGGTCGCCGGTCCGTCTTCCTCGGTCTCTGCACCGCTGGCGTCCCCGTCGCTATCGTCCGCGGCCTCGGCGTCGGCTCCGGACGGTTCGAACGCCAGCGCGTCGTCGGGCGCGTCGCCCTCGACGGCGTCGTCAACGTCGGCCGTCTCCCCGTCGAAGGCGACCGCCTCGTCGACGTCGGACTGGTCGAAGCCGGCCGCGTCGTCGTCCGTCGTCTCCGTAGCGTCAGCGTCCGCGGCGTCTTCGTCGGACACAGGGGTCGCGAGCGGGTCGGCCCCCCTCCGGTCCGAACTCTCGGCGGCGTCCCGAGCGGTCTCTGACGCGGCCCCGTCGGCGGGCGTCTCGACGGTGTCGTCGAGCGTCACCGGGTCGGACTCCCCGCCGAAGTCGGTGGCGGAGACCGGGTCGTCGGCCGTCTCGTCGTTCGCGCCGTCCTCAGCGTCGTCGAACGTCGCGGGGTTGGCCGCGACCGATCCGGCGTCCGCAGACCGGTTAGCGGACACGTCGAAGTCCTCGCCCTCGATGGGTCCGAGGTCGATCCCCCGAACGCGTCGGCCTCGTCCGGACCCGCCGCGTCGTCTTTCTCGGACGCGTCGGCCTCGCCGTCGTCCATTAGGTCCTCGTCGTCGTTTTCGAAGAGGCTCCCGCTGACGTCCGCGTCGGTGTCGAAGCGGTCGAGCGCCTCGCTGAGGCGGGACGCCTGTCCGGCGAGGTGGCTCGCGCTGTACGACACCTCGGTCAGCGCGGTCGTCTGTTCCTCGGCGGCGGCTGCGACGTTCTCGGCCTCGGCGGTCATCTCCTCGCTGATCGTCGCGGCCTCGTCGACCACGGCGACGACCTGCTGGGTCGATGCCGCCTGCTGTTCGGTCGCCGCGCTGATCTCCTGCACGCCGGAGTTCGTCTCCTGCGCGTAGCCGGCGATCTCCTCGAGCGCGTCCACAGCGTTCTCGATGGAGTCGGTGTGTTCGGCGACCTGCGTGCTGGTCTTCTGGACCTCGTCCGCGGTCCGTTCGGTCTGCGCCTGGATCCGTTCGAGCCGTTCCTCGATCTCCTCCGCGGCGTCCTTGGTGTCCTCGGCGAGTTCCTTGACCTCGCTCGCGACGACGGAGAACCCCTCGCCGGACTCGCCGGAGCGCGCGGCTTCGATGTTGGCGTTCAGCGCCAGCATGTTGGTCTGCTCGGCGATCTCGGTAATGAAATCGATCAGCTCGTCGATCTGCTCCATCTCGTCTTCGAGCTGTTCGATCTCGTCGACCGCCTGCTCGGACTCGCTCTCGATCCGGCGCATCCCCTCGATCGCCTCCTCCGCGGCCTGCCGGCCCTCGCGGCCGGTCGTCGCGGTCCGCTCAGCGATGTCCGCGACCTCGTTCGACGAGGACGCGATCTCCTCGGTAGTCGTCGAGAGTCCGGACATCTCCTGGGAGACGGACTGCAGGGAGTCGTTCTGTCGGTCTGCCCCGTCCGAGATCTCCTGGATGGACTCGGTGACCTGCTCGGACGCGGAGCTGACCTCCTCGGAACTGGCGGTGACCTCCTCGCTGGAAGTCGCCACCTCGTTCGCGAAGTTCTTGAGTTGCTGGGTGGTGTCTTCGATCTCGCCGACCATCTCGTTGAACTCCTCGGCGATGTCGGTCATCGCCTCGTTCTCCGATTCGGAGTTCATGCGCCGGGTGAGGTCGCCGTCGGCACACTGCTGCATGACGGCACTGTACTCGTCGGCCTTCGCCTCCAGATGCCGGTTCATCTGTTCGGCGCTGGCGCGGGCCGTCTCGGCTTCCGCTCGGGCCTCATGGGCCTCGCGTATCTGCTCTTTGAACGCGTTGCGCATGCTGGCGAAGCCCTCGTAGAGGCGACCGATGTTGTCGATCCGCTGGGTCTCGAACTCCACGTCCAGGTTCCCCTGCTCCATCTGCTCGGTCTTGGAGCGCAGGCGGTCCATCGACGCGGCGGTGTTGCGGCCCAGCACGGCACCAACCAGACCAATGAGGAGGACGCCGCCGAGCGTCGCCATCGTCCCGTACCGGGAGACGTCGCTGACGAACCCGTACGCGCTGTCGGTCGGCTCGTGGACGAGAACGACCCAGTTCGTGTCGCCGACCCGAGCGTAGCCGACGACGTGTTCGATATCGGACAGGTCGTACTTGGGGCTGTCGAGGCTCGCGGTAGGAGCGTCGATGACCGTGGACCGACCCGTCTCGCTCGAAGCGGTAGTGACCAGCGTCTCGTTCTCGGAGTACTGCTTCCCGAACATCTCGACGCCCGAGTGTTCGTTCACGTCGTCGAAGAGGATCCGGTTTTCCGTGTCGGCGACGACGGTCAGCACGTCGTCGTCGTCGGCGCTCCGGAAGCGACTCGAGTACATGTCGGCGCTGAGGGTGTACGCAACCGCGTGGTCCGAACTTCCGGGGATGGCCCGGACGTACGTCACTGTCGCGGTGCCGTCGTTCGTGTACACCTTCGAGACGTACACGTCGTTGCCCGTCCCGGCGTCGACATTGCTCGTCCACGGCTCGTTGATCTCCGAGAACGCCAGACCGCGGCGCTGGGAGTTCGAACTCGCCTCGATGGTTCCGTTGGCCATGTCGACGTAGTCGATGTTGATAGTCTCGCCGCCGAGGAACGCGTGACGACGGTTCAACTCGTTGTTGATCCGGTCCCGGTCGCCGCTCTGGACCGCGTCAGACGTCGCGACCGACTCCGTCAGTAGCTTGTTTCGTTCGTTCCACTGTTGGATGTTCTGGGCTTCCTGCTGGGCACGGTCGGCGTAATCCTGATTCACGTCCGACGTGACTTCGCTCTGGATCTGTGCCGTTCCCACGTAACCTATCGCACCGACGGACAGACCGAGAACGAGGAGAGCGATACCGAACTTGAGTACGTATCTCCTCCTTACAAATTTCGGAACTAGCTTTCGAAGGCCGCCTATCATATGCTTGAAACAGTCGGCACACGTATATAAATGCTCTCCGGATATTATCGAAACTGATAATTCCTTGACGAGGCGGTATTTTAGCACCGGCTATCGGAGCAACGATCCGGATCCGACCGTTCGGACATCTGATGTTTACTCCCGCGTAGTCGCTGAACCCTCCGCGGCGAGCCGCGAACTCCACCTGATCGCTTGAATATCCGTTCGGCGCGGCGGGCGACCGGAACCACCGATGTCGTGATATTCCGTATTCACACACGGGGACCGTACACCCGCCCGTGTCCACCGATTCGCCGGACAGTGGGGGACGGAACGACGCCTGCACGCTACCCGGCAGCGTCGTCGCTGAGGCTCTGGAATCGCCTCGAAGGCGGCGGATGCTCGCGGCGCTTTTCTCCGAGAGCGGTCGCACGCCGGTCGTCGACCTCGCGCGCCGCGTCGCCGCCGAGGAGCGCGGCGTCGCCCCCGACGAGGTGCCGAACGGGACGGTCGAAGACGTGAAGGCGGATATCTACGCGACGCATCCCCCACGCTCGCCGCGCTCAGGGTCGTCGACTCCTTGCTCGCCAGCGTCGAACCCGCGGAGAACGCGCCCGAGGTCCGCGGTCGCTTCGGCGATACGTAACGAGTGTTTAAGCCGTTGGGAAACCGTTTTATCGACCGGCCGCCCACCTGCGGAGGAATGACGTTCACGAACGGCTCCGACTGCCCCCACTGCGGGACCGTCCTCGAAACCGGGAACGGCACGGACTACGAATGCCCGGACTGCGACAGACAGTACGACCACGCGGACCTCTTCTACCCGTAGCTACTTCTACGGTTCGGGCGCAACGAGTAGCCGATGAACGGAACGGATCTACGGGAGTACGTCGAGCGGTCGCAAGACGCCCTCGACGGCGCGTCGAACCTCTCGCTCAGGAACACCGAACTGCGACTCGTCCACCCCTTCCTGTCGGTGCTCGGCTGGGACGTCCACCGTCGAGAGGTCGAAGCCGACGTGCGGGTGCCGGCGAACCGCGACCCCGTCGACTACGCCCTCCGGGCCGAGGGACGCCCGGCGGTGTTCGTCGACGTGGCCGCCTGCGCCGACTCGCTCGACGAAGCGGGCGTCGACCGACTCGACGCGGCGCTGTCGGCCGCCGGCGTGGACTGGGGGATCCTCACGAACGGCCGGTCGTTCGTCTTTCTCGCGCGAAGCGACGGCGACGCCGAGCGAGTGCGGTGCCGACTCGCCGACCTCCCGGCCCGCGAGAACGTCGTCGCGCAGTACTCGAAGGCGGCCGCCGAGTCCCGAACGCCCGATGACGAGGAACGAACGGCGGCGGCACAGCGACTCGGGGACCGTCGCGAAGCGGTCGCCGAACGGTTGACCGAGACGCTGGTCGCGGCAGCCGACGGGGCGGCAGAAGGCGACCTCGCCTCGGCGGTCGACGCGTTCCTCGACGACCTCATCGACGCCCTCGACGCGAACGCGCCTTCATCCGGGTCGACCGAGAGGGGCGGAAGCGATGCGGACGGGACAACCGACCGAGTCGAGTCCCCGTCGGAGGCGACCCCGGACGGTCGTGCCGCCACGACGGGAGGCGACGGCGAGTACGTCGTTCGGTTCTTCGACGGTCGCACGTCGGTCGGTGCGGTCGGAACCGGCAGTCCCGCCGGTACGCTGTCGAGCGCGGTCGAGTATCTCGTCGAGCAACACGCCGTCGACGGCGGGATATCGCTCCCCTGGCGACCGGACGCCGGGGACGACCCCGGGAAGGCGGTGCTCAACCACGACCCGGTCCATCCCGACGGGTCGCCGATGCCGGCCCACGAGACGCTGTCGAACGGGTACCGTCTGCTCACGACGTTGGACGCCGCGTCGACGGAAGTCGTTATCGAGGAACTCGCGAGTAAAGCGGGGCTTCGCGTGATGTTCCAGGGGGACTGGTAGCGACCGCTGCCTCCTGACGGTCCCCGGAACTCTCCACCCCCGAGCCCCCGCTCCGTTTCCCCAGGTTCCTTACGCGAGCGCGAACAGGATCATCCCGAGCGGCGGGACGACCATCAGTAGCGCGCCCACGAGCCATCGAATACACATTTTGATCTCCCCGAGTAACCAGATACCGTCCATCCACTTATTATTTTTGATTTTGAGTACTTAATTTATAGAGATAGGAGATATGTATTACGCCCTGGCGCTCGTACTCTCGCTTCCGGCGTCGCGGAGTATTTCCGTACTGCAAGGCTAGTAACGGGCATGAACATGCTCGTCGACGGCGAATGGCGAAGCGATGCGTACGAAGCGACGAACGATGAGGGGGAGTTCGACCGTCAGGAGACGTCGTTCAGGGACTGGGTCCGCGCGGACGAGGACGCGGAGTACACGGCCGAAGAGGACCGTTATCACCTCTACGTCTCGCTCGCCTGTCCGTGGGCTCACCGAACCCTGGTCACGCGGGCGCTGAAGGGCCTCGACCACGCCGTCTCGGTCGACGTGGTGGACCCGCACCGCCGGAACGACGGGTGGGAGTTCGCCCCCGAGAAGGAGGGCTGTACGCCGGACAGCATTCACGGTTCGGACTACCTCCGTGAGGTGTACACGGCGGCCGACCCGAACTACACCGGAAGAGTGACCGTGCCCGTGCTCTGGGACCGGGAGCGAGAGACCATCGTCAACAACGAGTCCGAGGAGATCATGCGGATGCTCGACACCGCCTTCGACGAGTTCGCCGCGAACGACGTGGACCTCTACCCCGAGGGGTATCGGGACGATATCGACCGGATCATCGACGAGATATACGATCCCATCAACAACGGCGTCTACCGGGCCGGCTTCGCGGACACGCAGGAGGCGTACCGGCGCGCCGCGAACGAACTGTTCGACGCGCTGGACCACTGGGACGACGCCCTCGCCGACCAACGGTACCTGGCCGGCGACCGCCTGACCGAGGCGGATGTCGCGATGTTCACGACCCTCGTCCGCTTCGACGCCGTCTACCACACCCACTTCAAGTGTAACCGCCGTCGCATCGTCGACTACGACGACCTGTGGGGATACCTGCGGGACCTCTACCAGCTTCCGGGCGTCGCCGATACGGTGGACCTAAACCACATCACCGAACACTACTACCGGAGCCACACCGACCTGAACCCCGAGGGGATCGTCCCGGTCGGCCCGGACCTCGACTTCGAGGCCGACCACGACCGGGACCGCTTCCCGGGGTCACCCCGGCCGTTCCGCTGATCCGCGGTCGCGTCGTCCGTTCTCTCGTCCCGACTCCCTCTCCGGTCCCTCGACCCATATGTTAGGTTATCTTAGATCGGTGAATTTATTACATAGGGAACAGTAATTTCTTGGAAGAAAAAGAAAATGATAGATGAATCGTCTCGGGTGGGGTCGTCCAAGGATCGGGGCGTATCGAACGTCCTCGGACTCGCCATCCTTTTCGGAATGGTGTTTCTCGGTGCGACGCTCGTGGCCCTCGCTGGCGGCATGGCGGTCGACGAACTGAAGCAGGACAACGAGGTACGTTCGGCGGAGATGTCGATGCAGGAAGCCCGCTCCGATATCGCCTCGCTGTCGTCCCAGGGAGAGGGGTCGACGGAGCTACAGGTCGACGACGGCGTCTCCATCGTCGCGGACGGCGAGATGGTCTTCACCGTCCACGGCTGGACGGACGACCGGACCTACAGGAGCGACTGCACGGCGAACATGCCGCTCAGCGCGTTCCAGTACGAGAACGACAACGGGGAGCGCGTCGCGTACCAGGGCGGCGGCATCTGGAAGCGAACCGACGGCGGGAGCACGATGGTCTCGCCACCGGCGCTCTCCTACCGCACCGAGGAGATAGGTGGCGAGGAGTACCGCACGTTCGACTTCAGCGCCGAGAACCTCACGGGTCGGATCGACGGCGAGGGCGAGGCCACCGCATCGGTGAACCGCACTCGGTCGCTCGAACGACAGGCGACCATCGAGCGGGAGATGTTCTGCCGCGACGACGCCGACGGGAACGTGACCCGCGTCCGCAGCCTGGAGATCGTCGTCAGGAACAGCACGTACTACGACGCGTGGGGCCGACACTTCGAGTCCCAGATGGGCGACGCGGGCAACGTCACCGTCTTCGACGCCAATCGGACCGTCGTCGTCCGCGACCTCCCGCTGGGTCGGGAGGAAGCGATCGGGATGCCCGGCGAGGACGACCTGCTGGTCGCGGTGAACGAAACCGCTGGCGCCGACACGAGCCACAGGCTCACGTTCGACGTCGAGGCGGACGACGGGATCACCGGCGACACTCTGGAGGCGATCGAGATCAAGTACGAGGACGGCGAGACCGACCTCTCCGGCCTCGAAAACAAAAACGGCAACGGCCACATCAACCACGAGGAAACCAAGCTGTACCGGTCCGGCGGCGGCACCGTCGACCTGAAGCACCACATAGAGAGCTTCAACGTCGACACCGGCGACGACACCATCGAGTTCGAGCTCGACGACGAGGTGACGGTCCACCCGAACGACACGATCGCGGTCGAGTTCGGCAGCCAGAACGGCAACGGTAACGACGGAAAGGTGACGAACCCCGACAGCGCCGGCTCGTACGATGTCACGGTGAAACTGAACGGCGACGACGACAACGAACGGACCGGGAACCTAAGCATCGGCGACGACGACGGCGTTCCGGCGTACGCCGACGAGTGCCCCGAGGTGGACGGCGAGGGCCGCAACGGCTGCGGCGTCGTCTCCGTGGACGAGGACGCCAACGCGCTCCGCGTCAACAGTTCGTCCGGTACGATCGAGCTCGTCGGCACCCAGATCGCCGAGGAGCGGACGATCAACGAGACCGTCGCGGAGCGTCGACCGCTGGACGTGATGTTCGTGCTGGACCGTTCGGGATCGATGGGGCCGCTGTACAAACCGGACCGCTGGGGCGCCGACGAAGACAAGCGATGTGACTGGGAAGGATCGGGAGAGTGGGAGCCCTCCAATGCAAGCGAGATCGAGTGGGGCGCGGTGAACGGGAACGAGTACGTAGTTCCTATCGGACTGGGCGTCTACTACGAAGGGACCGAGGACTTCTACTTCGAAGGTGAAACACTAAGCCTGTCCCCGAACGAGTCCGTCTGGACGCAGTCGGGTGAACTCCAGAACTGCTACAAGGAAGGGAACGACCCCGAGAATCAGCGGGTCGACGCCGTCCAGAGTTTCATCGGTGCCCTCGACGCGAACAACGACAGCGTCGGTGCCGTCGAGTTCAACAGCGGATCGTTCCTTCAGCAGTCGCTCACACAGAACTTCACTGCGACGAACCGAAGCCTCACGCCCGCCGCGACCGGCGGGACGAACATCAGCGCCGGGCTGGAGGAGGCGATAGACCAGCACGAGGCGAGGCCGGACGGCGAGGACGTGATCGTGTTGCTCTCCGACGGCGAAAACAACCCCGAGTACCTCAACGATAACACGAACAGGAGCGTCCAGAGGGCCGTCGACGAGGACATCACCATTTACACGGTAGGGCTGGGAGAAGAGATCGACCCCAGTCTCCTCAAATACTGGGCGAACGAGACCGGCGGGGAGTACTACGGCGTCGACAACGCGGACGGACTGAAGGACGTCTTCGACCAGATCAGCGGCGACGTCACGGAGAAGCGCGTTCGCGCCGTCGAGCACAAAACGGTCGAGGCGCAGGTCAAGATCGGCGGTAAGACGTACGCGCTCGACCCGTCCGCGGCCGACGGTCCCGTCGACCCCGAGGGGTCGGCGGACGCTCTCAACGACCCGACTCGGAACGAGTCGCTCGCGTTCGCGGTCGACGGGATCGACGTGGGGTCGCTCATGTCGTTCTCGGCGCGGTCGATCGACTGCTCCGGCGCGTCGGCCACCGAGCGCGAATCGGAACACGACAACGAGACGTACGCGCACACGACGTGTAACGGTACGTCCGGGGAAATCGACAGCGCGGACAACGGCTCCGAGTCGGACCACCGCATCTTCAGGGACGGCGACGACCTGCCGAGCCTCTCGACGGCGTGGTGGCAGCCCGGCATCGAGGGCGTCCTCGACGGCGACCTCCACAGCGGCGGCGAGTTCGACCTCGGCGACGACCAGGCGATCATCCTGGTCGAACTCGACAGCGCGAACGGGAGCCACACCGACTACGCGGTGTTCCTGTACGACGCCGACGCTGGCGACAGGAGCTACGGCGATCCGGGTGACGACAGCGACCGGAACTCCGACAACCGGTACGTGATCGACATCTCGCCGACGCAAGTGGAGGTCGACGACGACTGACCGGACCCGGTCTCGGCCGTCACTCCGTGACGACGACAGTGCCGACCATCCCGCCGTTCTCGTGCGGGAGACAGACGTAGCCGTACTCGCCGGCGACTTCGAAGGTGTGTTCGTACGTGTCGCCGCTGGTGAGGACGCCCTCGTTCCGCTTCCATCCTTCCCGCGCGGCGGGTTCCGAGTCGAACCCGCCGGAGGCGAAGTACGCTGCCTCCTCCGGGAGCCGGCCCCCGTAGGCGGTGACGGTGTGGCCCTTCGAACTCGTGTTCTTCCAGGTGACGGTCGTCCCGACGCTCACCTCGTACTGCTGCGGGTCGAAGTCCTTCGCGGTCATCCCGATGTCACAGTCGCCGTCGCAGGTGTCGCCGGCGACGCCGATCGACGCGAGACATCCCGAGAGACCGGCCGCGCCCGCCCCTGAGAGGCCGGCGAGGTACGTGCGGCGCTTCATGTCTCATCCTCGGGTCGTCGGCGTCATATGTCCGCCGGTTCCAGCCGCGACCGACGCGGCCGCGCCGATCATAAAAAGGTAAGGAGGCGCTGCTCAACCCGGAGAGTATGCAACCCCGGTTCGTCGGGCAACTCAGCTTCGCCGACGCGGTGACGGTGTCTAACGCCGCCCTCGGCTTCGTCGCGGTCGTCGTCGCGCCGGTCGACGCGCATCTCGCCGCCCGCCTCGTCTTGCTCGCGGCCGTCGCCGACGGCCTTGACGGCGTCGTCGCCCGTCGGTACGGCGGGTCGCCCGCCGGGGAGTACCTCGACTCGCTCGCGGATGTCGCCTCGTTCGCGGTCGCGCCGGCGGTCGTCGTGGTCGCCGTCGTCCGCGAGGCGTGGCGCCTGTCGACCGGAACGCCGAACGCGCGGACGGCGCTCGCCGTCGGTCTGCCGGCGCTGTTCGTCGCCATGGCCGTCACGCGACTCGGGATGTACACGGCCTACGACACCGCGACGTGGTACACCGAGGGCGCGCCGAGCACGCTCGCGGCGACGGTCCTCGCGTCGGCCGTCCTCGCGGGGACCACGAACCCACAGGTCTTGCTCGCGGGCACTGCCGCGTTCGTCTATCTCATGGTCTCGACGGTGCAGTATCCGGACCTCCTCGCTCGGGACGCGCTCCTGATGGGCGTCGTCCACTCGCTCGCGGTGCTTTTCCCGCGGGCGCTCGGCATGACGTTTCCTTACGCCCTGCTGACCCTCGGGCTGGCGTATCTGACGCTCAGTCCCCGGTTCTACTGGCGCGACGGCGGGGCCGGCGAGAAAGGAAACGCTTAGGGGACGTACGGACGCAGCTTCAGGCATATGAACCCGAGTGCGCCGTCGACAGTCGTTACGCGTCGCGCACCTAGTCGGTGCTTCGCTCTGGAGGTGAGCGCATGAGCGGTGAAGAGGAGACACCCGAAGAGGAGACACCCGAAGAGGAGACACCCGAAGACGAGGAAACCGCACCCGCGACGGCCGTCACCGTCGAGTCCCTCCGCGAGCGCCTCGACGCCATCGAGGAGCGACTGGAGGCCGCGGAGACGGAGGACGACCTCGACGAGGTCGAGGCCGAGATCGAGGACCTCGAAGCCGACCTCGACGGCGCGGACCTCCCCGAGGCCGAAGACGAGGACGAGGAGGACCCGGCCGAGGAGATCGAAAGCGAGACGGAGGAACTCAAATCGCAACTCGAAGAGCAGCGCGGCCCCTACGCCGAGGACGTCGTCGAGGACATCGAGGAGGCCGAGTCCACCGTCGCCGACACCGAGTGGACCGAGCGCGGCGAGGGTGAGGCCGCCGAGGCGGTCGAGTCGTTCGTCGAGAGCGTCGACGAGACCCTCGACGAGTCGGTGACCGTCGCCAGCGAGTCGATCGAGGACCTCACCGCCGCGCTGGAGGACGCCGGCGCGGCCGTCGAGACCGCCGACCTCGACCCCGACGACGACGCGGACACGGTCGCGGCGCTGCTGGAGGCGTCCGAGGGACTGCTCTCCGACCTGGACGACGCCGAGGAGTGGAGCGACCTCTCCGTCCGCGAGCAGTTGCAGGCGCAGGGCTTCTACGACGTGCTCGACCACCGGAAGGACTACCCGCCGGAGTGGGGCGCGCTGAAGGTCTGGACCAAGCGCGGCCGCGCCGACATGGTCCTGCTCGCGCTGGAGAAGCTGGAGTCGGAGTTCATGGAGGAGCATTGCCTCGACATGCTGAAGCGCCTCGGCCCCGAGGAGGCCGTCGAGCCGATGCTCCAGCGCGCGGGGAAACGCGACCAGGACGCGATCGAGACCCTCGGCAAGATCGGCGACGAGGAAGCCGTCGACACGCTCGTCGAGTACGTCGGCGAGGAGGGGGACCCGAACCTCCAGAAGGTGACGATGAAGGCGCTCGGTGAGATCGGCAGCCGCGAGGCCACGCAGGCCGTCGCGGACAACCTCGTCGCGGACGACGAGGAGGTCCGGAGCCACGCCGCCCGAACGCTGGGCCTGCTCGGCGACACCCGCGCGGTCGAACCGCTCGCGGACGTGCTCGAAGACGACGAGTCGAACACGGTCCGCGCGAGCGCCGCCTGGGCGCTCAACCAGATCGGCACGGAGCGCGCGCTGAACACGGTCGCCGAGTACGCCGACGACCGCGCCTACCTCGTGCAGTCCGAGGCCGAGAAGGCGGTCTGACCGCGGCTTGTCTGCCACAGGTTTATATCCGAACGGGCGGCCACCAGCGCCGTGCTCTCGCGCACGCTGGCCGCCGCGCTGGTCGCCTCGCTCGCGTTCGCCGTCCCCGCGAGCGGCGCGGTTCCGGCGGCGTCCGAACCGGTCCGCCCTCCGGAAGAGCCGCGGATCGTCGCCCTCTATCCGGACCCCGTCCCCGACGGGGACCCCGGCGAGTACGTCGTCGTCGAGTTCCCGGAACGGACGGAACTCTCGAACTGGTCGCTGGCCGACGGCGAGACCGTCGCCGGCCTGCCGAACCGCACTGTCGAGGGCCGGGTCGCCCTCAGTAGCGATCCCGCGACGGCGCGTCCCCTGACTGATCACGCCGTCCTGCCGTTGGGCGACCGCCTCGAACTCTCGAACGCGGGCGAGACGGTCGAGCTCCGCCACGAGACGGCGACCGTCGACGCGGTCACGTACGACCGCTCGCGGGAGGGAGAGCGCTGGACGCCCGACGGCTGGGTCCCGCTGGGCGCGAGCGACCACGACCCCGCAGTCGCCGAGGCGGCGGACGTCGAGGCGTTCGCGCTTCCGGACTCGCCTGCTGTCCCTGCGCGGGTCCTCTCCGACGCCGACGACCGGATCCTGCTCGCCGGCTACACGCTGGCCTCCGAGCGCGCGGTTCGCGAACTCGAACGGGCGGCCGAGCGCGGCGTCTCGGTCCGCGTTCTGGTTGACGACAGCCCCGTCGGCGGAACGAGCGAGCGACAGGTCGCCGCGCTGGACCGCCTCGCCGAGAGCGAGGCCGCTGTCAGGGTCGCCGGCGGCGAGCACGAGCGCTACCGGTTCCACCACCCGAAGTACGCCGTCGTCGACGACCGGGCGCTGGTGCTCACCGAGAACTGGAAGCCCTCGGGCACCGGCGGCGGGTCGAACAGGGGGTGGGGAGCGCTCGCCCGGGACGCCGCCGTCGCCGCGGATCTGGCGGCGGTGTTCCGCGCCGATTGGGCGGCCCGCGACGCCGTCCCCTGGGACCAGCACCGGGTGTCCATCGACCCTGTGAGTAGTAACGCGAGCAGAGCGTCCTACCCCGAACGCTTCGCCCCGCGAAACCTCTCGGTCGAACGAGTCCGACTCCTGACCGCGCCGGACAACGCCGAGACGGGCATCGTGAGAGAGATCCGCGACGCCGACGAGTCCGTCCTCGTCGAGCAGGTGTCCTTCGGGAGCCGGTCGACCCCGCCCGTGCGGGCGTCAGTCGACGCCGCGCGCCGCGGCGTCCGCGTCCGGGTACTGCTCTCCGGCGCGTGGTACGTCCGGGAGCAGAACCGCGAGCGCGTGCGCTGGCTGAACGACCTCGCCGAGCGCGAGGGCCTCGACCTAGAAGCCCGCGTCGTGGATCCGCGCTCCCGCTTCGAGAAGGTCCACGCGAAAGGCGTCGTGATAGACGAGCGGCGGGTGATCCTCGGGAGCGTCAACTGGAACAACAACTCCCTCAGGGAGAACCGCGAGGTGGCGCTCGTCCTCGTCGGCGACGAGGTGGGCGCGTACTACGCCCGCCTGTTCCGCGCGGACTGGCGCGGCGGCGCGTGGCGGCTCCCCGGCGGCGTCGCGGCCGTGCTGGCGCTCGCGACGCTGGGGGCGGTGTGGTACGGACGGCGAAGGATAGAGTTCGAGTAGTTCAGTCCCGCTGGACCGTACTCGAAAGCTCCTCGTCGATGTCCGCGGCGGCCATCTTCTCGACGAGCGAGTCGAGTACCTCCTCGCGGCGGCCCTGCACGAACTTGATCGACCCGACGACGAGGTGGCCGCCGCCGGAGACGCCGCCGCCGACGATGCCCTCGTCCAGTTCCGACACCATCGTCGGGATGTCGAGGCGGACGCCGTCGGAGCGGAGGACGGCGAAGTCCGGGCCGTAGCCGATGGTGATGACGGGGTCGCCCGTCTCCTGGACCTTGCGGTCGTGGATCTCGCCGGTCGTCTTGCCCGGCGCGGGGTAGGTGAAGCGGTGTGCGTGGTTCTCCACGTCGATGCGGTAGAGGTGTGCGCCGTTTTCCAGTGCCTCGTGCTTGACGTGCGACATCGCGGCGTCTAACTGCTCGTCGACGTCCTCACGGGCGCGGTCGGCGAGGAACGCCACGAGTTCGTGGTGGCGCTCCTCGTCGTCGCAGTCGACGTTCAGTACGTCGTTGATGAGGTGGCGGCCGGCGTCGTAGCGGAGCCAGTGGGCCTCGTAGTCGAGGGCCTCGCTGATGTCCCGCAGCGTCTCCTCGTCGTACCCCTCCTCGCGGGCGAGGCCGAGGTAGTCGTCCATCGCGTCTGCCTTCGAGCGGTCCGAGAGGCCGGCGACGGCGGGGACGTGGCGGAGTTCGTCCTCGATGCCGGGGTAGATCATCCGGGCGAGTTCGACGCACATCATCCCCGTCGTGATGCGGTAGTCCTCGTCGTGGAGGTAAGGGTTGACGTGGGCGTCGAGCAGGTCCTCGACGGCGTCGGGGTCCGGATGGTGGTGGTCGACGACGGCGATGGGGATGTCGTAGTGCGCGAGGTTCTCGTAGGCGGGAACGTCCTCGGCGGTGCTCCCGTTGTCGAGCATCAGCAAGAGCGGGAGCTTCTGGCCGTGGCGGGCGCGGTCCTCCAGCGCGAAGTTGAGGTCGCGGGTGGCGTCCTCCATCTCGTAGAACGGGGCCTTGCTCGGCAGGCGCTTGAGGAGGTGTCGCGGCGCTTCGGGGTCCTCGTGGGTCTCGGCGATGAACCGCTCCAGCGCGTACTGGACGGGGACGCTCGCGCACATGCCGTCGCCGTCGGCGTGGTGCCGGACGCGGATGGGGCGGCTCTCGAGCACCGTCTCGCGGAGCAGGTTCGCGACTTCGCGGAGGTCGGGGCGGAGTTTCTCGAACGCGGGCCAGTCGATCAGTGGTTCGGCGTCGTGCGGTTCGGCGCGCTCCTCCATCGCCTCGGCGAGGCGGTCGCGGACGGCCTGGGCGTCCTCACCGTCGAGCGCCTCCAGGGAGTCGACCTCGACCTGAACGGCGTCCTCGCGGCGCTCCACGTCGCCGTTGATCCGGACGACGTCGTCGACATCGACTCCGGGGTGGGCGCGGACGCCCGCCTCCTCGAACGCCGCACACGGGATGATCCCCGTCTCGTCGCGGACGTGGAAGATGGTGGGACCGCCGGTCTGTTTGGTCTGCACGACCTCGCCTTCCAGAGTGACGGTCTCGCCGACCCGTTCGGTGAGGGTCTCCGTGTCGGCGACGTCGTACTCGGGTTCGACGCCGACGGCGTCGTAGTCGTCGGCGTCGACGGCCGCGAAGGCTACGTCGCCGTTCTCGCGGATCTGGTCGAGTTCGACGACGAACTCGTCGCCGACGGCGAAGGTCCCGGAGAGGTTCGACTCGTGGACGAGTCCGGAGACGTGTTCCGAGAGGTCGACGAAGACGCCGTAGTCGACGACTCCGTTGACGGTCGCGAGATACAGTTCGTCGTCCTCGACGGCCTCGATCGTACAGTCCGGCGCGAGGTCGTAGACGGTGGTGCCGCCGGCGCTCTCGCGTCCGGCGTCGTCAGCAGTCATCTTAGCACTTACTTCGCAGCGGCCGGGTAAAACCCTTATCAAGATTCACGCCGCATCCGGAACGTTTAGCACCCGGAGTCCCCGAGTGGGTCATATGGGCCTGTTCGGGTCGCTGTTCCGTTCGAGCGAACTCCTCGGGATCGCACGAGAGACCCTCGATTTCGCACTGGAAGCGTCGGAGGACACGCACCCGAACGAGTACATGGGCTTTCTCCGCGGGACCGACGCCCGCGAACTGGGACTGGACCGGGACGGCACCGTCATCACCGACGTGGTCGTGGTCCCGGGCACCGAGTCGAACAGCGTGAGCGCGACGGTGAAAACGAGCATGAAGCCGAACGACGTGCAGTCGCTCGGCTCCGTCCACTCGCACCCGAACGGCGTGCTCCGGCCGAGCGACGCGGACCTCCGGACGTTCGGATCGGGCGAGGCACACATCATCATCGGCGCGCCGTACGGCCGCGACGACTGGAAGGCGTTCGACAGTCACGGAGAGCCCCGCGACCTGGACGTTATCGACGTGCCCGTCCCGGACGCGCAGGACTTCTTCGACTTCACGCAGATGGACATCGACGACGAACTGCGACGCGACGACGACCGACGACGATGAGAGGACCCACATGACGTATAGCAAGCGGAAGCCCCGTCGTTTAGGGCGGGGTCTAAGCGATAGGCCCAGCCGAACAGCCGCCGACTACTCTCCGGCCGGGGTCTCCAAAT
>PXSA01000021.1:787-74777 GCA_003023565.1 Halobacteriales archaeon QS_9_68_17 | reverse complement strand
CGCTGCCGGCCTACGTCGTCGCCCGGTACCTCGGCCACGACGCCGGCCTGCTGGCCCGCATCGGTGACGCCGGGACCGTCGTCCGGCGGAATGTATCACTGATTCTGTCTGACAGTATAGCCCCCCGGGGAAAACGCACCCCGGGGCGCGAACGATCGAACACCGAAAAGGAGTGTGGCCGGCCGGTCACCGCGGGGGGTGAACGGGCCGATTATCGGTTTCGAACCGCGAGCACTGCTGCCGCGAGTAACGCGACGACGGCGATGCCGACCCCGAATCCGGGTTGCCCGGGGCTCGACGTGTCGGTGTCGTCGGCCCCCGCGGCCGTCAGCGCGTACAGCGCTATCGGCGCGAGCAGGAAGACGAAGACGAACGGCCCGGATACCGCGGCCATCTCCCCGAAGAACACGTCGACGAGGTCGCTCGACCCCGAGCGGTTGACCCGGTACGGTCCCGAGTACCCGCAGTTCGTACAGGAGACGACCTCGAACTTCCGGTTCTGGATGTCGAACGTCTTGCTCGGGCCGCCGCCGGTCATCGAGACGGTGTCTACGTCCGCCTCGGTGTGGTCGCACTTCGGACAGCCCGAGTCGCCGATCGGATCAGCGGAGGGCATGCGAGAAACGGTTCCGCGATCGGGTACGTGTTCTGTGCGGTCCGAGAGACGTCATCCGACGACGCACTCGCGCTCCGCTCGCGCCGCCGTCAGTAGTGCCTCGCGGTCCGGGGCCGCGAGCAGGTGCGCAGCGCAGTCGCAGTCCGAGGCCCCCACGCCGGGCACGCGCTCGCCGGGGAGCGCGTCGGCGAGGTGGCACTCGAGGTCGGCGTCGGGGTAGGTGATCGCCTCCGCGAGCGACGCCGCGGGGTGACCGAGCAGGTAGTCGATATGCCAGTGTCTGGCGTCGCGTTCGCCGGCCGCGAGTTCCCGGTGTCTGTCGACCCGCGAGAAGCCGCCGGGGCCGAACGCGCTGCCCGCGTAGGCGTAGGTTCCGGCGTCGAACTCGCGGTCGCCGAGCGCGCCGACGGTGATAGTCGCCGATCCGGCGAGGTCCACGACGAGGACGTACGTTCCGGGCACAAACGAGGGTGGGAGTCGAGCACAGTTGAAAGGCCCGACTCGCTACGAGTTCGCCGCGCGGGCGTCGTACCGCCGGACGAGCGCAGCGACGAACCGGAGCTTCAGCGCCATCGTGGCCGCACCCGCGACGGCGGTCCGGCGTGGTCGCCGGCGATACGCCGCGAGAACGGCGTACGCCGCGGTGGCGAGGTTGGCGACGTTCAGCACGGCCGGGTACGAGAGACCCGACACGCTCCGGTCCAGTTCGTCGGTCCACCACCGCTCGGCCAGTACCACCCGGGTCATCCAGGCATCCTCGCTCTCCGGTGGAGGGAAACGCAGCGGGTTGAGGGCGGTGAACGCGAGCGCGGCGGTCAGGAACCGCCAGTTCCGGCGATACACCCCGTACAGGATAGCGGGCAGAACGAGCGTGCGACTTCACCCGCTCTTCGGGTTAGCGTGACGCCGCCGGAACGTCTCGGCGAAGTCCTCGGCGAGCTGGCCGGTGGTACGACGCGGTCCGACGAGGCGTCCGGGGCGCGGGGCGACACGGGTCCGGACGACCGGTCGTCGCCGCGATCGCCACCGTTTTGCTGTCGCCTTCCGCACCCGCACACATGGACCATCTCTTCGTCGTCGGCGGCACGCGCTTCATCGGCCGCCACGTCGTCGACGAGTTCCGCGAGCACGGCTACGAGGTCACCGTCTTCAACCGCGGGAACCACGAGAACCCGTTCGACGATGCGGACGACGTGACCCACGTCGAGGGCGACCGGACGGACGACGGGGACCTCGCGGCGGCAGGGCGCGAGGCCAACCCCGACGTGGTCGTGGACTGCGTCGCGTACGAGCCCCGCGAGGTGCGGACGGCGACGCGGGTCTTCGACGACGTGGACGCCTACGTGTTCGTCTCCAGCGGGTCGGCGTACGGCCGCGAGGAGTTGCCCAAGCGCGAGGGCGAGACGCCGCTTTGCGAGTGTACCGACGAGCAGGCGACGGACGACTCGCAGTCGACGTACGGCCCGCGGAAGGCCGAGGGCGACCGCGCGGTGTTCGCGGCGGCCGAGGACCGCGGGGTGAACGCGATGAGCGTCCGTCCCTGCATCGTGTACGGCCCGCACGACTACACCGAGCGCCTCGACTACTGGGTCGACCGCGTCAACCGGTTCGACCGGGTCGTGGTGCCGGGCGACGGGACGAACGTCTGGCACCGCGCGTACGTCGAGGACGTGGCGAGCGCGGTCCGCGTCGTCGCCGAGGAGGGCGACCCGGGCGAGGCGTACAACGTCGGCGACCGGCGCATGGTCACGCTGGAGGAGATGGTCGACCTGATCGCCGAGAGCCTCGGTACGGGGGTCGAGACGGTCCACGCCGGCGAGCGCGAACTCGCCGCGGCGGGCCTGGAACTCGACGACTTCGTCCTGTACCGCGATTACCCGCACGTCCTCGCCACGGACAAGCTAGCGGCTCTCGGGTGGGAGTCGACTCCGCTCGACGAGGCGATGGCCCGGAGCGTCGAGGACCACTTAGAGAGCGACCGCGACGGGAGCGAACACGACCCCGGCCGCGAGGCGGAGGAGCGCGTGCTGGGCGTGCTCGACACGCTTTAGCTGATTGCAGGCGCTAAGCCCCCGCCCTCAAGGAGTCGTACGAGAATCGAAGATCCTCGTGATCCCGAAAATCTCCGATTTTCGGACGACACCGCAGTCCGCGCCAGCGGACAAGGAGCGCAGTAGGGTGGGGATACAGCGTTCACAAGAGCGAAGCTCTTGTGCAGCCCATCAGAAACGCACCGCGTTTCTGAGGACGTCCCCAGAAATCGGAGATTTCTGGTGTCGAGGCGAATCGAAGATTCGCCGACCATTGGAAATCTCCGATTTCCAAGATGCGAACGAGACGCGGAGCGTCTCGTCAACGCCGTCATCACCCGTTCGACCGGTCTGCGAGACACGCCGTCCGCCGTGTAGTCCTCCAGAAACGCCCCTCGCCGCCGACCGAGACGCGCCCGTCGCCGTCGTCTATCACGAAGGCGTTCTCGACGCCGAAGTCGTCGTTCTTCGGGGCGACCACCCCCTGCCGGACCGCGACGACGCGGCCGGTCACCCGGCGGAGGTCGGCGGCCCCGAGCGCGTCGCCCCCCACCTCGTCGACGGGGCGGCGTCGAACGACGCCTCGACGGTCCGGCCGCGGTGCAGGTGGAGCACTCCCCGGCGGAACGACCGGTAGTCTCCGGCGGGCGGGGCGGCCGGCGTATCGGCGGTTCGGTGCCCATGCTCCAGTCGTTCCCGAGGAGGGAACCGACGACGATGGGCGCGGCCTCGTGCTGCGTGCACGCGATAGCGCCCGCGTCTCGCTGGAACCCGGCGAGAGCGAGCGGGTCGCCATCGACGCGCCGCTCCGCGCGCTGGCGGTCGTCCCCGGCGACATGCCGGCCCTCGCCGGGCCGGCCGTCGAGGCCGGCGACTACGAGGCGACCGTCGACGACCTGACCGCCACGCTCACGATGGCGGAGACGGCGTCCGCCACCGACCGCGGCTCGGTCGAACGGAGGGGGACGACGAGTTCAGCCTTCGGCCCGCTCGGGCGATAGGCTGTCCGAAGTCACCGCTGCCCTTCGGGGGAGCCGCTTCGACGGAACCGCGGCAGGCGGACCGTCTCCGGCGCGGGCGAGGGCAAACCCCTTTACCCCCCGACGAGACGGCACAGGTATGTTCGACAAGTCGACGTGGATCCGCCTGCCCCGCAACGTCGTCGTGGGCCACGGCGTCCTCGACCGGACGGTCGACGCCGTCGACGAACTCCACCTGCACGGTACGCCGCTCATCGTCTCCAGCCCGTCGCCGTGGGAGATAGCGGGCGAGCGGATCGCACGGGCGTTCACCGACGCCGGCAACGAGCCCGAGACGATCCTCGTCGAGGAGGCGAGTTTCGACGCCATCCAGACGGTGATCGACAGGGCGCGCGAGGTCGGCCCCGGCTTCCTCGTCGGAGTCGGCGGCGGGAAACCGATCGACATCGCGAAGATGGCGAGCGACGACATCGGTCGCGGGTTCGTTTCCGTCCCCACGGCGGCGAGCCACGACGGCATCGTCTCCGGCCGCGGTTCCGTCCCCGAGGGCGACGCCCGACACAGCGTCTCCGCCGAACCGCCGCTCGCCGTCGTCGCCGACACCGAACTCCTCGCGGACGCGCCGTGGGAGCTCACCACCGCGGGCTGTGCCGACATCATCAGCAACTACACGGCCGTGATGGACTGGCGGCTGGCCAACCGGCTCAAAAACGTCGAGTACTCGGAGTACGCGGCCTCCCTCGCGGAGATGACCGCCGAAATGCTCGTCGACAACGCCGACACCGTCCGTCCCGGACTGGAGGAGTCCGCGTGGGTCGTCGTGAAGGCGCTCGTCTCCTCCGGGGTCGCCATGTCCATCGCCGGCTCCTCCCGACCCGCCAGCGGCGCGGAACACCTGTTCTCGCACCAACTCGACCGTACCGCGCCCAATCAGGCGTTACACGGCCACCAGGTCGGCGTCGGGTCCATCATGTCGGCCTACCTCCACGGCGGTTCCTCGAGCGGAGCGAGAGGGATCTCGGAGCGTCTCCGACGCTCCGGCGGCGACCGCGGTATCTGGCGCGACATCCGCGCGGCGCTCGCGAGCATCGACGCGCCCACGACCGCCGACGAACTGGGTATCGACGACGAAACCGTGATCGAGGCACTGACGACCGCCCACGGCATCCGCGACCGCTACACGATCCTCGGCAACGGCGTCGAAGAGCGCGCGGCCCGCGAGGCGGCCCGGAAGACCGGCGTCATCTGACCGCCGGTCAGCCCAGTTCCGCGCGCCGGAACCGCCACGCGCCGAGAACGGTCGGCACCATTACCCACGCGGCCATGATGACGACCATGAACCAGCCTTCCAGGTAGAAGGGGGGGTCGGTGACCATGGCCCCGACGCCGCGCATGAACTGGTCGGGCATGACGAGCTTCATCGAGTTCATGTACGCGCCCGTCGGGCTGAAGCTGTAGATGAGGTTGATAGTGTTCTGCGAGACGTCGAAGTCGAACTCGTTCGCCAGGAACTCCAGCATCTGCGCGGGACCGACCGGCAGGAAGTTCCAGACGAGGTTGAACACGAAGAAGAAGCCGATGGCGCTCCCCATCGCCCGCGACCGACTCGACGTCGACGCCGAGATGGCGACCGCGACGGCGACGTATGCGAGGGCGTAGAGGACGGTCACGGCGACGAACGTCGCGTAGTCGCCGTACTCGAAGGGCATGTCGGGGACGAGCACCGCCGCGACGCCGACGCCGACGACGAACGACAGCAGCAGTCCCGCGGCGACGACCGCCGACCGCGAGAGCAGTTTGCCGAAGACGACGTCCGTGCGGGAGTTGGGCAACCCGAGCAGGAACTTGATGCTACCGGACTCGCGCTCGCCGGCGATGGAAAGGTACGCCGCCACCAGCGCGATGAGCGGCACGAGCATCGCGCCGCCGATGCCGGCCAGCCCCCACAGCACCTGATAGAAGTCCGGCTCGGGACCCTGGCTCTGCCCCCAGAAGAACAGGAGCATGAACAGCGTGTACAGCAGGGCCGGAGCCCAGACCAGTTTCGCCCGGCGGACGTCCTTGAAGTCCTTCCGCAGGACGTTCAGGACGCTCACGGCGTCACCTCCGCTTTCGGCTCCTCCGCGGGCGACTCGGTCTCGACGGTGCCGCCGCCGGTGTAGGTGTTGAACAGTTCTTCGAGCGAGGTGTCCTCGGAGAGGACGTCGACGACCTCGGCCTGCCGGTCGAGCGCCGTCACCACGTCGACTTTCACGGTCGCGTCCTCGCAGACGACCGACACCGTGCCGTCGTCGACGTCGGCGCGGACCACCCCGTCGACGTTCGACACGTCGATGCGGTCGGGGACGCCGGCGAGTTCCACGTCGATGCGGGCCTGCGCGTCGGAGTCGTCCTGCAGGTTCTCGATGGTGTCGACCGTCGCGAGGCGGCCCTCGCTCATGATGGCGACGCGGTCACAGGCCGCCTCGACCTCCGGCAGGATGTGACTGGAGAAAAAGACCGTCGTGCCGTCGGCGGCCTCCTCGCGGATGAGGTCGCGCATCTCCTGAATGCCGTTGGGGTCCAACCCGGAGGACGGCTCGTCGAGGATCAGCAGTTCGGGGTCGCCGACCAGCGACATCCCGAACGAGAGGCGCTGGGCCATCCCCTTGGAGTAGCCGCCGGCCTTTCGGTCGGCGTCGTCGGGGTCGAGGCCGACCTGTTCGAGGATGGCGTCCGGGTCGTCGCCGACGCCTTTCGTCTGGATGGCCCATTCGACGTGCTCGCGGCCGGTCAGTCGGTCGTACAGTTCCGCGCCCTCGGGGAGAACACCGACTTTCCGCCGGATCGTCTCGCTCTCCGCCTGGGCGTCGTGGCCGAGCACCGTCGCGGACCCCTCCGTCGGGCGGATGAAGTCGAGCAGCACGTTGATCGTCGTCGACTTCCCTGCCCCGTTCGGGCCGAGGAAGCCGAATATCTCGCCTTCCTCGACCGTCAGGTCCAGGTCGTCGACGGCCAGCACGCTCTCGCCGAACCGCTTCGTCAGTGAGTTCGTTTCGATCGCGGCCATAACTGGTAGTCGAGAGCGGGGACTCTCACACACACCTGTCGGTCCGACGATGATAGTATTTGCGGATTCGCCAACGATGAATTCAATATCGCGGGTTCGAGAGGGGGCGGGTGGAACGTGGTCTGGCCGCCGTCCGTCGGCGCGACGCCTGCCCTACACGTGCTCGTCGAGGAAGTCGGCGATGGCGGCGTTCGCCTCGATGCGGTTCTCCAGTTTCGTGAAGCCGTGGCCCTCGTCGTCGAAGACCAGCTTCCGGACGGGGACGCCCTGTTGCTCGGCCTCCTCTGCGACCTGTTCGGCCTCGCCGACGGGGACGCGCGGGTCGTTCTCGCCGTGGAGGACGAACAGCGGAGCGTCGATGGTCTCGATGTTGTTGATCGGGCTTATCTCTTCGAGGAACTCCCGGTCCTCGTCGAGGCTGCCGTACTCGGCCTCTCGGAGGTGGCGACGCCAGTCGCCGGTGTTCTCCAGGAAGGTGACGAAGTTGGCGATGCCGACGATGTCGACGCCCGCCGCCCAGAGGTCGGGGTACTCGGTGAGGCAGGCGAGCACCATGAACCCGCCGTAGGAGCCGCCCATCGCGACGATGCGGTCGGGGTCGACGGCGTCGTGGTCGCGGAGCCACTCGACGCAGGCCTCGATGTCGGCGACCGAGTCCATCCGGTTGCGAACGTCGTCGAGATGGGTGTACTCGCGACCGTACCCCGACGACCCGCGGACGTTCGGCTCGAAGACGGCGTAGCCGCGGTCCAGGAAGTACTGCTTGACGCCGTAGAAGGAGGGCCGGCGCTGGCTCTCGGGGCCGCCGTGGATGTCGACGATGACGGGCGTCTCGCCGGCCTCGGCGTCCTCGGGGAGCGTGAAGAAGCCGGGCACTTCCAGTCCGCCGTGAGACTCCGTCTCACGAGCGGACGGGCTTGGCCCGTCGACGCCGAAGCTCTCGACGTGGACGAGGTCCGACTCGCGGAACGTCTCCCGCGGGATGCCGGCGGTCGGGGCGTCGGTCCAGCGCTCGGCCGCGCCCGTCTCTACGTCCACCACGTAGACGTTCGGGTTGATGGCGTCGCCGTTTGCGGTGACCGCGAAGCGCTCGGCGGCCGGCCCGAAATCGACGCCGCCGCAGACGCCGCCCGGCAGGTCCGGGTCGGGGAACTCCTCGATGTCGGTCTCGCCGGCGAGTTCGCCGACGGTGAGTTCGGTGTAGCCGTCGACGTTGCGCGAGTAGGCGAGGCGGCCCGTCTCCCCGTCGAGCGCGACGCCGTCGACGTTCCACTCGCCGTCAGACCGGTCGCTGGCCTGACGTGGTCGGGAGTCGTCCGATTCCCGACCGCCGCCGTCCTCGACGACCTCGATCCCGCCGCCGTCGAGGTCCAGTCGGGCGAGATACAGCGTGTCGCTGTCCTCGTCGGTGACGAGATAGAGCGCGTCGCCGTCCGGTCCCCATTCGGCGCTCTGGTAGCGCACGTCGTCGGTGTCCGGGGTGAGGTGCTCCAGTTCGCCGGAGTCGAGGTGGAGGACGTGGAGGTCGTGGTCGAAACTCGCGTGAGCCTCGTGGACGACCAGACGGTCGTCGTCCGGACTCCACCCGGCGACCGAGAGCCAGCCGTCGCCCTCGTGGACGAGTTCGGCGTCCTCGCCCGTCCCGTCGCGGGCCTGTACGTACACGTCGAACACCGCCTCGTCGCGGCGGTTCGACGCGAAGGCGAACCGGCCGCCGTCGTGGCTCCACCCGCCCCAGCGGTGCTTCGCCTCGGGCATGTCGGTCAGCGGCGTGACCGACCCGTCGCCGGCGTCGAGGCGAAACAGCTGGGCACGTTCGTTGCCCCCCTCGTCCATCCCGAAGGCGAGTTCGTCGCGCTCCGGCGACCACGAGGCGAAGGTGATCCGCTCCTCGTAGTACGTCCGCTGTTGCGGCCACGCGCCCGCCTCGTCGACCGTCCACACCTGCGGGACCCCGGTCGTGTCCAGCAGGAACGAGAGGCGCTCGCCGTCGGGACCGAACGACGCGCCGTACGCCTTCCTGACGTTGAGGTACCGTTCGATGTCGTAGCCCATGGGCCGGCGTGCGACCGCCGGCGGCAAAGCCGTTCGGGTCGCGGAACGGGAGTTTTCGACGACGCCGGTCGCCTCCGGGAACGGGGGCACAGACAGTACCCGAACGCGAACGTTTCCTGTAAGGCCTCCCAGCGCCCTCCGGTTGTGTTCGGCGCATGGTCGCCGACGAGCCACGGTGACGGACGACGCGCAGCCGTACTCGCGACGGTCACCGTGTTCGGCGTTCTCGTCGCCGGGACCGGACCGATCCGCGCGGTCGCGGGCGGAGACGCCGGCGTCGTGACCTACGTACGGTAACCGGCCTCCTCGGACCCGCTGGACCGGAGTCCCGAAGGCCGGGACCACACCGCTACCGAACGAGCGGGATTTTTAACGACCCACTGCGTGACCCAGTGTACATGCGGGTCGCCGTCGCCTCGTTGGAAACGTGGAAACAGCGGGACACAGAAGCCCTTCAACGGTTGCGCCACGTCACGGAGAGCCTCGCGAACCGCGGACACGACGTCCACGTGCTCTGCTCGCAGTGGTGGGACGGCTACGGCGACAAGCGCGAGGAGGGCGACGTGACCTACCACGGGGTCGTCGTCGGCCCGGGGGCGCACCGGTCGTACCTGCTCCGCCTGCCGGTCGCGATAGCTTCCGTCCGGCCCGACATCGTCCACGCGGGGGCGCTCCCCCCGGCGCAGGTGACGCCCGCGAGCGTCGGGACGACCCTCGCCCGCTGTCCGCTCCTCGTGGAGTGGTACGGCGACGAAGAGGGCACCGCCGGGAGCGAGCGGGCGCGGCGCTGGGCCGCGCGGCGACCGGACGTGGTCGTCACGCCGTCGCGACTCGTCGAGACGAAGGTGCGGGAGGCGGGCGCGGACGGCGACGACGTCCACGTGATCCCCGACGGCATCGACGTCGAGCGCATCCGCGACACCGACCCCGACGACCGGGGGAGCATCGTCTGCGCTCGCCGACTGGACGAGGGCGCGAACTTGGAGAGCATGCTGCTGGCGCTGGCGGAGCTGCGCGACCGGGGCTGGTCCGCGACCGTGGTCGGGGACGGCCCACAGCGCGAGGCGTACGAACGCCAGGCCCGCGACCTGCGCATCGACGACCGGGTGGAGTTCGTCGGGTCGTGTTCGCGCGACGAGCGGATCGCCATCTGCCGCGGCGCGCACGTGTTCGTCCAGACCGCGCGGCGGTCCTCGTTCGCCACGGAACTGCTGTGGGGACTCGCCTCCGGATGCGTCGGCATCGTCGAGTACCACGCCGACTCCGGCGCGCACGAACTCGTGGAGAACCGGGCGCGCGGGTTCCGGACGACGAGCGAGCAGGAACTGGCCGACGCCATCGTCGACGCGGGCGACCTGGAGCGACTGGACATCGACGAGTCGTTCGCGTCGTACGACCGCGACGCAGTCCTCGAGGAGTATCTCGAGTGTTACCGGTCACTCCGGGAGCGGTCGGGCCTGTTCTAACCGTTTCCGAGCGACGCGCCGAGTTCGGCCTCGACGGCGGCGACGCCGTCGACGGAGGCTACTCCCGGCCCGCGGACTCCATCGCGTCGCGGACCCGGACGGCGGCGGCGTTCTCGGCGACGTCGTGGACCCGGACGACGTCCGCGCCGCGCTCGGCGGCCAGCGCCGTCGCCGCGACGGTCGGTTCGAGGCGCTCGCCGTGGTCGTAGCCGGCGCGCTCGAACATCGACTTGTGGGAGTGGCCGATGAGCACCGGGCAGTCGAGCGCGTGGAGTTCGTCCGCGCGGGCGAGCAGTTCCATGTCCTCCTCCGGCGTCTTCCCGAAGCCGAGGCCCGGGTCGACGATGACCTGTTCGCGGTCGAGGCCGGCCTTCTCGGCCAGCAGGACGCGCTCCTGTAGTTGCTCTATCACGTCCTCGACCACGTCGTCGTACTCGACCTCGCGGTCCGGGACGACCGGCGCGTCGATGCTGTGCGTCACGACCAGCGGCGCGTCGTGCTCGGCGGCGACGAAGCGCATCTCCGGGTCGTCGAGACCGGACACGTCGTTGAGGACGTCCGCGCCCGCCTCCAACGCGGCCTCGGCCACGGCGGCCTTGCGCGTGTCGACCGACACCGTCGCGTCGAGGTCGCTGATCCGCTCGATCACGGGGACGACGCGGTCTCGCTCCGCCTCGACGGGAACGGGGTCCGCGCCGGGGCGGGTGCTCTCACCGCCGACGTCGATCATCTCCGCGCCGGCCGCGACCATCTCCTCGGCGCGGCGGACGGCGGCGTCGACGCGGTCGTACTCGCCGCCGTCGTGGAACGAGTCCGGCGTGACGTTGAGAACGCCCATCACCGCCGTGCCGTCCTGCCACGGGTAGTCCCGGTCGGTCGGCGTCGTCCCGATGTCGAGGGCCTCCCGGACGTCGTCGGCGAACACGGAGAGGCCGTACGGCTGGTCGTCCAGCTTCTCGGCGAGGCGCTTGAACCGCGAGAGCGTCCCCATCAGCACGGCGTCGAGCACGACGCCGTCGCGCTCGTTGAGGCCGGAAACGGCGCACTCGCCGCCGAGCGACAGCATCTCCTCTTTGAGGTACTGGGCCTGACGGCGCTGGACGCGCACCGTCAGCGCGCGGTGGACGCCCTTGCCCCGCATCCGCCAGACGCCGGGCGCGGTCACGTCGGCGTTCTCCAGCGCCTCGCGGGAGTCCTCCAGGTCCCGGAGCGTCTTCGGGATGGGCGCGCTCGTCCAGCGCGCCCGCGCCTCGCCGACGGCGAACAGCGACCCGGTCACCAGCACGAAGTCGCCCTCGTCGGCGGCCTGCAGTGTCCGCTCCAGCGCGCCCGCCACGGAGTTGCGGGAGTGGACTTCCCCCGCGCCGGCGCGTTCGAACACCTCGGCGAGCACCGCCTCGTCCTCCGCGCGGTCGAGGTTCGGCTTGCACGTCGTCACCGCGTCCGGCGTCGGGAGCGCGTCGGCCATCTCGCGGTGGTCCTTGTCGTGCATCGCGCCGAAGACGAGGTGGAGGTCGTCGTAGTCGAACTCCCCGACCGTCGCCGCGAGGCGCTCGCAGGCGGCCGGGTTGTGCGCGCCGTCGAGGACGACCGTCGGCGACCGGCGCATCACCTCGAAGCGGCCGGGCCAGTGGGCGTTGCGGAGGCCGCGTTCCAGCGTCTCCCCGGAGACGTCCGCCACCTGCCGGGCGAGCGCGCACGCGACGCCGGCGTTCGTCGCCTGATGCGCGCCGAGCGTCGGGAGTCGCGTCTCGACGCGCCAGTCCGGCCCCTCGACCGTGACGCCCGCCTCGGCGTGGTTGACTCGGCCATCGTAGGCGACCGTTACGTCGGCGTCGCCCCCCCCGACGGTGACCACGTCGCCCGCGACCTCGCGGACGGCCGCCAGCGCGTCGCCCGTCGTCGCCGTCACCAGCGGCGCGTCCGCCGGCGCGACGTGAGCCTTGTCGCGTGCGATCGCTTCGACGGTGTCGCCGAGGACGCTCGTGTGTTCGAGCGCGACGCTCGTCACCGCGCTCGCGACCGGGTCGACGGCGCTCGTCGCGTCGAGTTTCCCCCCGATACCGACCTCCAGCACGGCGACGTCCACGTCGCGGCGGGCGAACTGCCACACCGCCATCGCCGTCATCGCCTCGAAGAAGGTCGGGGACGCGCCGCCGGCCGCCCGGTCGGTGACGTACGGGCGGACGGTTTCGACGAACTCGGACACCGCCTTCCGGGGGATCTTCCTGCCGTCGACCCGGACGCGTTCGCGCAGGTCCTCGAAGTGGGGCGAGGTGTACAGCCCCACCGACAGTCCGGCCTCGCGGAGAACCCGCTCGACCATCCGCGCGGTACTGCCCTTGCCGTTCGACCCCGCGACCTGGACGAATCGCGGGCCGTCGGCGACGTCGAGGTTGGCGAGCAGGTCCGCGGTCGACTCCGTCCCCGGACGGATGCCGAACGACCGCAGATCGTAGAGGAAGTTCGCCGCCTCGTGATACTCCATATCCCCGACAACAGATGCCGCGCGCTTTAGGCTGTCGAACCGGGACGACTGCTCGCGGCGACCCCCGACCGAGAAACCCGGCCAAAGCACGGCTTTCGGCGCGCAAGACGTCCCTTCGCGGATCATCTGACCGGAACGATCGTCCGGGTTTTATAGAGCGGTCGGCGAGGCGACAGTATGCACCGCTACGAACTCGACGCCGAGGAAGACCCGGTCGACGGGGTCTCCATGGTGATCGCCGCGCTAGAGAACCGCCGACCCGGCGAACTGGACCGGATGGCCGACCGGATCAGCCCGGACGCCCTGAACGGCCTGTTCGCGGCCTCCGAGGCGGAGGCGATACAGCTCCGCTTCCCGTACCACGACTACGAGGTGGTGGTCACGGGGAACGAAGTACAGGTGTTCGAACCCCGGAACAGATGCGAGCAGTAAGTCGGCCGTCGCCCGCCGACCCGGAACGCTGCCCCGACCGGGAGTCGGGCGAGAGCGCCGTGAGTAGCGGCGGCTTATCGGAGGTCGTTCCGTCGCGGCCCGAGTGAGCGGGAGTCGGGGGTCGGACTTCGGTGGCAGAACGCCCCCGGTTCGACCTCGTCGGTGTCCCCGTCTTCGCTCTCCGTCGCACTGCGAGCCCTCGGCGTCACCCGGGAGCGCCCTGTCTCCGGTCGCCGGACGGGCGATGACGACGCTCGGAACCGTCGTTCGCGTCGCCGGTCGAGGTCGGTGCGGCCCGCTCCGGAGCGCGGGACCGCGTCCGGCCGAATCATAAAGCACTTGTTAAACAGCGATGACCGAGAAACGATGTCGCGTCCCCGAACGCGCAGAGCCCTCCTCTCGCTCCGCGGAACCGGTCTCTGTCTCGGTTCGGGCTGTCTCGACGGTAGGCTGCCGGCAAGCGACTCCGACGACGCCGCGAACGAATCGACTCGTACGAACGCCACCGCGGAGAGACCGACGCTCTCTCCCGCCGACGTGTCGGACGCGGCGGCGAGAGACCGAGCGCTCGCGGCCGAGGAGGAGTTCCTGGAGGCCGAGCTAGGGAACGCCTCCTGCCTGAACGACTGGGGGACCACCCCGTCGACGGCGAGCGAGTCCGCGGAGGTCGTCGAGCGCTCCGCGGAGGGCGTGACCGTCTCCGTCACGCACCCCTACTGGTTCTCGACCGACGACGCGGAGGCAGACGGCGCGTCGAACGCCTTCCACGTCGTCACAGGGGATGAGACCCGACGCGCGAGCGGCACCGAGATCGACCCCTGCTGACTCGCCACCCGGCCCTGCAACCAGCGGACGCCCTCCGGATAGTCGCCGGCCTCGGGGACGACCCCGTCGAACACCCGACCGGCAGCGCGAAGTACCGCGGGGACAAGCCCCGCGGCTGCCGGAGGGAACCGGGCGCGCTCAGTTCGCTTCCACGCCGAGACGTTCGAGCAGCGCCGTGCCGGCGGCGTGGGAAGATCCGGGACCGCGGGCGGTGATCAGGTCGCCGTCGTGGGTGACGCTCTCGTCCCGGTCGAGTTCCGCGTCCCAGTTCGCGCCGCTCGCCTTCACCTCGTCTTCGACCCAGTACGGCATCTTGCGCCCGTCAGGCATCAGGTCGTTCTCGTCGACGATGTCCTCCTCCCATTCGTTGGGGAAGCCGGTGACGTCCCGGCCCTCCGCGAGGAAGTCCCCGTCGCTGTCGCGGGTAAAGGCGAGGATGCCGACCGCGTGACAGACGACCAGCGCGACCCCGTCGTCGCCCTCGACCGTCTCGCGCAGGAGCTGTCGCGCCTGCGTGTCCTGATCGATGTCCCACTCCGTCCCGTGACCGCCGGGGAAGACGACGGCGTCGTACGCGTCCGCGTCGGCCTTCGCCACGGGCATCGGGTTCCGCATCCGGTCGTCGTCGTGGACTTCCTCGACGCGCTCGACGGTGTCCTCGCCGACGGTGTCGGGGTCCAGCGAGCGGTCGTCGACGACCGGCTTTCCGCCCGTCGGCGTCGCGACGTCGATGTCGACATCCCTGTCGGACAGCATCTCGAACGGCGTGGCGCACTCCTCCCCCCAGTATCCCTCCTCGCTAACGACGAACAGTACGGACGTCATCACGCGAACTACGACGAGGACACGAAAAAGGGTCACGCAAGGGGTCGCATCGCCCGGGAGCGAGTCGGTCGCTCGGGCCGCACGAGTTCTCAACGAGAGGTACCAACGGCGAGATATGTTTGATACTCTCGCCCTGCTTCTCGACCGGATCCGCGGGCCGGAACACACCGGTGAGAACCGGTGCGTACCGTGTACAGTCGTCAACGCGGCGGTCGCCGTCGTGCGACCGCGTTCGCTTCGATCGTGGCGGTCGAGGCCGCGGCCGTCGTGCTCGTCGGGTCCGTGCTCGCAGTCGGTCTCCGGGGCTACCTCGTTCCCGGTACCCCTGCGCTCACACGCCGGTACCTGCCGGATCCGGTTCTCGCCGCGTTCGACAAGCGCCCTGAAGCGACGACCGGCGCTGACGACCACTCCTTCGAGACCGTCGAGAGGATCGAGCGTCAGCGGCGGAACTCGGTCGACCCCGAGCGGTTCCTCGCGGAGGTCGACGCGGTCGGCCCCTGCGACGACCGGGACGGCCTCCGTCTGACCGACGAGTTCGCCGCCCCGGTCGGGGACTACGCGGAGCGCTTCCGTCGGGAGCCCGTCGACCGAGAGACGATGGCCGCACTTCGACGTCGACCCCGGCGAGGCGACGCTCAAGGACCGGGACTCTCCCGCTGTCCTGGTCGCCCGCAGGGTTCGCAAGTGGCCCTCGGACGGCGCGCTCGTCGCCGACGTCGCCACCGATGCGGCGCTGTCCGAGCGGACCGACCGCTGGGCCGACGTGCCCCTCGAACAGCGCCTCGAAATTCCCGAGACGCTTCGGTCGTTCCACGAGACGTGGCCCGCTCCGTTCCGGCCCGGTCGGACTCGTCGGGGACACCGTCGAGTCGTGCTGCCGGTCGTACGAAGTGCTCGCGCTCGGCTGTCGCGACTGCGAGAAACCGCTCCTCGGGTTCGATCCCGAGGTGGTCGAAGCGAGCGCGTCGGACGGCGGGATACGCCCCCGACGGTCGCCGCCCTCACTCCGGGACGACGCGCACTACCGTCTCGTCGTACAGGGCGGCACCGTCCGACGCTTCGACGTTGATCCCCGCCCCGATGGTGTACTCGCCGGGCGCGGCCGACTCCCACTCCGTCTCCGAAACCCGGAACATCTGTTCCCAGCGCTTCCTGAACTCCTTTCGCTCGCCGCGGTCGAACCTGAACCGTCCCGCCTCCGCCGGCGGCTCGTGGAGGGGGACCCGCGACGCTTCCCGCTCCCCGTCGACGGTCCACGTCCACAGTATCGGCGAGGCGGTCGAGACTGTGACCGGAAACGGCAGGGAGTTCTTCATCGTCACCGAGAACGGGACCGGTTCGCCCTCGGAGTACTCCGTTCGGGGTGTCGACACGTCGACGGAGATCGCGCGTCGCCGCAGGCCGGTGGGGATCAGACGGTCGCTCAGCGCGGTCGAATCGATCGACCGCAGCGCCTGTAGCCGAACGGACCGCTCTTCCTCGCTCGGCGCGAACGCCTCGTCGTCGTCGCGGTGAAGCGCCTCAGAGTCGTAGATCCGACGCATTACCGCCCGAAAGTATCAAGAACACTAAAACGTTTGGATGCTGCCGGCGGTCAGTCGTCGGCGGCGGCGTCACCGGGCTCGTCTCCGACGGATCGACGTCCGTCGTCGAACCGTTCGTCGTACAGCAGGCACGCGATCTCGTGCGTGTCTCCGGTCGCGATCTGACCGGGTTCGTGTACCTCGCATGGGGACTCGAACGCGTCGTCTAACTGGTCCCGCGCGCCGTCGACGTTCCCGGCGTGAAGCCGGTCGATGGCTTCGGAGAGCGCTCGTTCGGCCTGCGGGTCGGACACCCGTTGCGGGATGTCGAACTCCTCCCGCACCAGACCGTCCAGTTCGCTCCTATTCGCCTCGGCCGGGTCAGTGCGTCCGCCACGGGTGTCGTCGGTCGCGGTTATCGACTCCAGCGTCTCGGCGTCCCGGGTCCGCTGTTTGAGGTTCATGATCGACCGCCAGACGCTCTGTTCGAGGTCGTACTCCTCCGGCTGGATGACCTGGGGGCACCGGGTGTGGAACCGACAGCCCGACGGCGGATCGATCGGCGACGGGACGTTGCCGGGGAGGAATATCTGGTTCCCCTCCCAGAGGGGATCCGGCTCCGGGATCGCCGAGAGCAGCGCCTCCGTGTACGGATGGTACGGCGGGTCGAACACCTCCCCGGTCGTGCCGACCTCCGCGAATTCGCCGAGGTACATCACCACGATGCGGTCCGAGATGTGCTCGACGACGCTCAGGTCGTGCGCGATGAAGACGTACGACAGGCCGAACTCCTCCTGCAGGTCCTCTAGCAGGTTGAGGATCTGCGCCTGGACGCTGACGTCGAGCGCGCTCACCGGCTCATCGCAGACGATGATCTCCGGGTCGACGGCGAGCGCGCGGGCGATCCCGATGCGCTGGCGCTGCCCCCCGGAGAACTCGTGCGGATACCGGTGGGCGTGGCTCGGGTTCAGCCCCACAGTTTCGAGGAGTTCATAGATGCGCCCCGTGCGCTCCTCGCCCTCCGCGATGTCGTGGATGTCCAGCGGTTCGCCGATGATGTCACCGACGGTTAGGCGGGGGTTCAGGCTCGAGAAGGGGTCTTGGAAGATGTACTGTATCTCCTTGCGGAGGTCTCGGAGTCGCTTGTTCGAGACGTCGGTCAGGTCCTCTCCCTGATAGTACACCGACCCGTCGGTCGGCTCGACGAGTCTGAGGAGGGTTCGGCCGAGCGTGGTCTTGCCGCAGCCGCTCTCGCCGACCACTCCGAGCGTCTCGCCTTCCCGCAGTTCGAGGTCGACGCCGTCGACGGCCTTGACCCACTGCGTTCGGCCGAGAAGGCTGTCGACGAACCCCTCGCTCGAATCGTAGTACTTCGTCAGGCCTTCCGCCCGGAGTATCGGTTCCGCGTCAGTCATCCTGGTCACCTTCGACTTGGCGGACGTCCGTCCGCGGATCCTGCCCCCGGACCTCGATCTCGTAGTCGAGACCGTCTCGGAGGTCGCCGGTGTACTCCAGACACGCGGCCGCGTGTTCCGCCGAGGACGCGGCCGCCTCCGCGCCGGTTTCGGGGTCGAGCAGCGGCGGCTCCTTTCTCGTGCATGCCTCCTCCGCGTACGGGCACCGCGGATGGAAGCTACAGCCGGTGGGGAGTTCCACGAGGTCCGGCATCGTCCCGGGGATGGTCTGCAGGCGCTCTCTGGAGTCCCCGACCCGCGGGATAGAGCTCATCAACCCGACGGTGTAGGGGTGTTTCGGGTCGTAGTAGAGGTCCTCGACCGGCGCTTTCTCGACCGGTTTGCCCGCGTACATCACCATCACGCGGTCACAGACCTGTGCGATGACGCCGAGGTCGTGGGTGATCAGCTGGACCGCGGCGTCGAAGTCGTCGGCGAGTTCCTCGATCTGGTCGAGTATCTCGGCCTCGATCGTCACGTCGAGCGCGGTCGTCGGCTCGTCACAGATGAGGAGACCCGGGTCGCACGACAGCGCCATCGCTATCACCGCGCGCTGTTGCATGCCGCCGCTGAACTGGTGCGGGTAGTCGGAGTACCGCGTCTCGGCCTCCGGGATGCCGACTCTGTCCAGCAACTGGATCGTGCGCTCACGGGCCTCCGCGTCGTCGTAATCGAGGTGGTGTCTGATCGCCTCGGAGACCTGTTCGCCCACGGTGTAGACGGGGTTGAGCGCCGTCTGCGCGTCCTGGAAGATCATCGCGATCTCGTTGCCCCGGACGCTCCGTATCTCCTCCTCGCTCATCTCCAGGAGGTCCTCACCCTTGAACAGGATCTCGCCGCTCTCGATCCGACCGGGGCTCTCGATCAGTCGCATGAGCGAGAGCGCGGTGACGCTCTTGCCGGCCCCGCTCTCGCCGACGACGCCGAACTTCTCTCCGCGCTCGACGCGGTAGTCGAGTCCGTTGACGGCCGTGACGACGCCGTCCTGCGTGTAGAACTTCACCGTCAGGTCGTTGACCTCCAGCAGCGCCATTATCCGCCACCTCCCTGTTCGCCGACGCCGGTCTCCTGCGCGTCGAGCGCGTCGTTGATGCCGTCGCCGATCATGTTCATCGCCATCACGAACAGGAAGATCGCCACGCCGGGGTAGACCGTCGCCCACCAGGGGATGGACCCGCCGGGACCCTGGATGAGCGTCTCGCGGGTCTGGTCGAGCATCGTGCCCCACTCGGCCGTCCCGGGGGGCATTCCGAGGCCGAGGAACCCGAGCGCAGCGACGCCGATGACGACGGTCCCGATGCGAAGACTCGCCAGAACGAGCAGCGGCGGCATCGCGTTCGGAACGATGTGTCTGAAGATGACCGAACGGTCGCGAGCGCCGAGCGCTTTCGCCGCCAGCACGTACTCGTTCTCCTTGACCTGCAGCACCTCGCCGCGGACCAGACGACCGTAGCCGGCCCAGCTGAACAGCGAGAACGCGAGGACGAGCTGCCAGTAGCCGCGGCCGAGGATGGCGACGATGATGAGCGCGAGAACGAGGCCCGGGAACGCGTAGATAGTGTCGACGACCCGCATCATGATCTCGTCGACCCAGCCGCCGTAGTAGCCCGAGACCGCGCCGTACACCATGCCGAATCCGGCGGTGAGGGCGACCACGACGAACCCGATCGAGATGCTGTATCGACCGCCGTACAGGATGCGCGAGAACAGGTCGCGGCCCGACCCGTCGATCCCCATCGGGTGCGCGAGCGACGGCGGGTCGTAGACGTTCACGCTCGGGTCCTGCAGGTACAGGATCGCCGTTGGGTCGTACGGCGCGAGCGAGAACGGCTGGACCGTCACGCCGTAGAGCGTGACCGGCCGGGCGAACACCGTGAGAAGCGAGAGGATCGCGACCACCGCGAGGCCGATGAGCGCGGACCGGTTTCGTTTGAACCGGACCCACGCTCGCTGCCATCGACTCTGCGTCTCTCCCGCTCTCTCTTCGGTCCAGCCCGACAGACTCTCCCGTTCTTCGACGTGGTCCGCGTCGAAGCCGGAGATGTATATTCGGCCGCGGTTCGAAGACACGTTGGATTTCTCAGTCATATCTGATCCTCGGATCGAGTACCGCATACAGGATGTCTGCGAGCAGATTCGCCAGGATGATGAAGACGCCGGTGAACAGGGTGATGCCCATGATCAGGTTTATCTCTCGCCCAGTGATGGCGTTGATGAGCTCCCTGCCGAGCCCCGGCCAGTTGAACACGACCTCGACGACCACCGAGCCGGCGACGATGCTCGCGGTGAGGCTCGCGGCGAGCGTGACGACCGAGATGAGCGAGTTGCGGAGGACGTGTTTCAGCACGACCGTCCGCTCGGGAAGGCCCTTGGCCCTCGCGGCGGTTACGTACTCCTTGTTCAGCTCCTCGGCCATCGACGTGCGCATGACGCGCATGATGCTTGCAGCCGCCGCCGTCCCGATCGTTACTCCCGGCAGGACCAGGTACCAGAGCATCTCGGGGTGGTACAGCGGCTTCCGCGACGGGGGCAGCACCGGCCACAGTCCGAGCCGGAGGGCGAAGATCAGGATCAGCATCAGCCCGAGCCAGAAGTTGGGGATCGAGATCCCGGACAGGGCGAAAAACCGGCTGATGGTGTCGCCCAGTTCGTCCTTGTTCACCGCCGCGTAGATCCCCGCCGGGATCGCGATTATCAGGCCGAACGCCCAGCCGAAGATGCCGAGCGCGACCGTCTCGGGGAGGCGTTTCCAGATGACGGCGGAGACGTCGCGGTTGGTGCTGATGACTTCGCCGAAGTCCCCCTGTAGCACGTCGGTTATCCAGATCAGGTACTGCTCCCAGAGGGGCTTGTTCAGTCCGTACTTGGCGCGTAGCTGTGCCTCTTCGGCGGCAGTGACGTCGGGGTTCAACCCGATCATCTGGTCGATGGGGTCACCCGGCGTGAGGTGGACGAGCGCGAAGGTGATCACCGAGACGCCGAACAGGATCGGGATGATCGACAGTACTCGTTTCAGTATAAATCGTCGTAGGCTCATGTGTGAGTGAGGAGCGCCGGTCTCCCGGCGGGGCGGTCTCAGTCGCGGTCGAGGTAGATGACCTGTTCGTCGGCGGGGCCGTAGAGGGCGTAACTCAGGACGCCCTCGGCGAACGGCCACACGCTGAACCCTTTCACGTCGGTGTTCGTGATCGCCGTCGCCAGATCGAAGTGCGTGATGGAGCTCGCACTCAGGTCGACCAGCTCTCGCCAGAGCTCGTCGTAACGCTGGGCGCGGAGTTCGGGGTCCTCCGCGACGTCGGCACCGTACCGGGCGTTGTCCAGCATCTCGTCGAGGTAGTCGAAGTCGACGCCCGTCAGGTTGCAGCACGCCCCGTGATTGCTGGAGTGATGCAGCGCGTCACAGAAGCTGTGCGGATTGAAGGTCCCCGAGAGACCGATGCAGGGGATGAACCCACGCTGCGCGTACTCGGTGTCGAGGACCCGCCTGACGTACGTGTTCCACTCGAACGTCTCTATCTCGGTCTCGAAGTAGCCCGTGTTCTCCATCGCTTCGGCGAACAGCTCCACCATCTGGACGCGGTCGTCGTTGTCCGCGTTGACCTCGAGCGTCACCTCTATCGGCGTTTCGAGGCCTCGCTCGTCGACGACCTCCTGGATCAGTTCTCCGGCACGGTCGGGCTTGTACTCGTTTTTCGGCTTCAGGTCCGCTTCCAGCGCCTCCGCGTCGGTGGTCCCGGCCCCGGTAGCGAGGTCCGGCACGGGCGTCCACGCCGGACGCGCCCACCCGGCGAGGACGTTGTCGACGATGCTCCGGCGCGGGACGAGATGGTTGACGGCCTGCCGGAGCCGCTGGTCGTCCCACGGCTCCACCTGCACGGGATACTGGAAGTACTCGTATCCGCCGGTTTCGACCGCGGTGACCTTGAAGTCGTCGGACGCGTCGAAGTCGTTCAGCGTGTCCGCTGCCAGAGCGTAGGTCACGTCGACCTCGCCGTTCTGCAGGGCGCCGGAGCGGGTCGCGTCGTCCGGCACGATCTCCATATCGACCTCGTCGATGACGGGGCCATCGGGGAAGTCTTCCGACCCGTCGAACCAGTCTTTCTCCTGGATCCCGACGTTCTCGACCCAGTAGTTCTCGTTTTTGCTGACGGTGTAGTACTGCTCGTCCTCGAACTCGGCGAACTCGTACGGCCCGGTCCCGACCGGCGTGACGCCCTGGCGCGGGTCGAGACCCCCGTCTTCGAGGTCCGCGTGCTCCGTGGGCAAGATGTCCACGCCCGGGAGTTCGCGCTCCGCCTCGGCGTCGGGGATCTGCGCGTAGATGTCGACCGTGTACTCGCCGACCGCTTCGACGTGCAGGACCGAGTCGAACGTCTGCGCGGCGACCTGCGAGTTCTCGTACCGCTCGAAGGTCTTGACGACGTTTTCGGCCGTCAGCTCTTCGCCGTTGTGGAACTCGACCCCCTCGTGGAGCTCGTACCGGTACTGCATTCCGAAGACGCCGTCGTCGACGGCGTCGCCGCTCTCGTTGACGGTGAGGACCCGGACCTCGTCGCCCTCGGCGGCCCCTCTGTCCTCGGGATGCGTAACGAGGACCTGCTCTTCGAGGGGAACGGCTCCGCCCTCGCCCGCCTCGACGGAGATCATGTACTCCGCGTAGGCGGTCCGGTCGACGTCCTGCGTCTCGACCAGTTCGTAGTCCCGCGCGAGCCAGGGGTAGATGTTACCCTCTCGGTCGGTCGTGGTCAGTTGCTCGTAGATGAAGCTCTGTGCCAGCGTCGACGTCGTGTCGCTGCTGTACGGCGGATCGAACGACTCGACGTTCGCGGCGATGGCGGCGTTGAGGGTGCCGCCCGCCTGAATCTCGGTGGCCTCTATGTCCTCCCCCTCGGAGACGGAGGTTTGCTCTCCGCCCGATCCGTCGCCGTCGCCGTCGTCGTTGCTGCTTGAGCATCCGGCTATTCCCGTGACGCCCGCTGCGCCGAGTCCCTGTAGAATCCTACGCCGATTGATAGTACTCATCTTGGCACTGTCCGGCATACATGAACATGTTTAATCAGCATATATATAACTTGTTATCGAAAGGCTGATATGCCGCGGTAACACCGCCGGCCGCTCGGGGTCGCGCGAGAAGTGAAACTCAGGGAAACGCTGTTTCCCGAGAGAAGCGCCGTCGGTCAGGGGATCGAAGCGGACGTTTTCCTCGTACCGGCGTGTCGGGTTCGTGGGTTCCGGCCACTCCGCCGGATGCATCGAGACCGGATCGAACAGAGCGGTGACCGTCGCCAGCAACAGTGACGACCGACGTTATCTTTTATAGGCGAGAAAACCCCGTCGTTCACGGCGTTGACGAGACGCTTCGCGTCTCGTTCGCCCACCAGAAATCTCCGATTTCTGGGGACGGGGTTGAATCGCCGTCATTTAGGAGGGTACAGGCCGTCTGTGATACTAACCGAGGCGGTCCACCCGCCCGATGCAATGAGACAGTATCGGGAGTTCCACTCGGTCGGTTGATGGTATCCCCATCGATTCGCCCGCTGTGGATACCGTCAGAAAACAGTTCAGGTACTCCCGAATCTACCGAGGATAGGGATAACGGGGGCGTGGCACTCCCTGTATCACGACGGGATGCAAACCCGAGGTTCCCAACCCAGCGAAGGCCGACTTCGTGGGAAGCCTCGCCGTTTACGGCGAGGAGGATGTCACCCGTCGCCGTTCTCGTTGACGATGACGACCTCGCCGTCCTGCACGTCGACGTTGATCAGGGTCCTGACGTCGTGTTCGGTGCCGTCGAGCTCGTTCGCTCCGGCCTTCTTGATGACGGCGACGGTGTCGACGACGTCCGCGCGTCGAGAACGAGCACGCGGTCGCCCTCGTCGACGTCGTTGATGTACATCTCGCTCTCGCTGTAGCCGGTCTCCTGGAACAGCGCGACCTCGCCGTCGAGGCCGTACTGTCGCTTGCGGATGACCACGAGGGGGATGTCGGTCATCAGCGAGACGGCGGTGCTGATGTGGATGCCCATCGCCGCCGGGGTGACGATCTTGTCCACGTCCTCCAGGTCGGCCTTCCGGATGAGTCTGATCACGATCTCTCGAAGCAGGCCGGGTTCCAGCATCGGAACCCCGTCGCTGATCGGGTGTACGAAGTAGTGATAGCCGTCCTTCTCGATGATCGGAGCGTCCAACAGGGACCGCCGTAACTGGTCCATATCGGAGCTACTCGGCCGCCCAGTAAAAGATACTGGATGTGGGTCCGCCCTCGTGGCCCGTCGACACGGCCCGGCGAGCACTGCTCGCCGTCGCGAGCGCGCACGCGCTCGGAAACGTCCTCGACCGTATCACTGAGGAGGCCCGCGAGGCCGACCTCGCGGTCGTGGTTCGTGACGACGACGGCGCGCGGACTACCTACCGGACGACCGTCTCGGCCGAGGTCGAGCGATGACTCTCGACGACCGGCGGCGACGGTCGGAACGCTCCCGGATCGTCGCAGGCAGTTCGTCGCGCTCGTCGCGTGACTGCTCGCGGACGCAACTACCGGCCGCGACGGTCGCCGCTGGAACGCCGTTCCTGCTGCTCACGGGACTCGTGACGCTGTTCTACGGCGACGGTTCCGACCGCGAGGGCGCTCGCGGAGGTCCTGGCTTAGTCGTCGGCGTCGTAGCCGAGTTCGGGCGGCACTTCCTGCTGTCCGAGACGCATGTTGCGCTCGTGATAGACCTGAGCGACCGCGGAGACGGTGACGAGGAGAGCGATGACCGTCGCCCAGACGAGGTCGGAGACGAGCGTGAACGGGTAGATGTGCCCCCACAGGGCGGCGACGAGCGCGCAACTGACCGCGCCGAGCGAGAGGTAGTACTCGCGCCACGCGAACTCGTTGCCCGGCACGATCTCTAGGTAGACCGAGAGGTCTTCGGCGGACTCCGTGCTGTGGATGGTGCCGCGGGAAGAGTCGTACTCCACGATGCCGGCCTCGTCCATCTTCGGCAGGTGGGTCTGCTGGAGGGGGGTGTACACCCGCTTTCGCTGGGCGGAGGTGACCTCGTCGACGGTCGTGTCGTACTCCCATGCGGCCACCTGCGTCGCGAGGGGGCCGAGTTCGACGGGCGTCTCGCGGCGCTTGAGATACTGCAGAACGAAACGGCGACGCTGATTGCGGAGGACGTCGAATATCTCGGTCTTCGAGAGGTCGCTGTCCTCGTCGTCGGTCGACTCGGTAGTCTGGGCGTCGGGGGTGTTACTCGTCGGTACGCTGGCCATGGGTGGGGGAAGGAGCGCCGCGTGTGATATCCGTCCTTTCGACAGGTTGCGGGCGGTCAACGGCCGCGTGCCGATCGGACGCTGGGAGCCGTGAGCGTCGGTTACTCCTCGCGGCGCTCGTACCGCCGGTGGACGCGCCACCCGAGGACCGTAAGCAGGGCGGCCGCGGCGAACAGGCGCGCGCCCAGTGCCCAGTTCCCGCGGAAGCCGACGAACATGAGGCCGAGGCTGAACGCGAGGACGACGCCGTTGGCGATGACGACGAGGATCCAGAACGTCGCGCGCAGGTCGCCGGGGACGTCGTCGTCGGTCGGGGCGTCAACGGACGGGACGCTCGTCGAGGGACGGTCGGCGTCGTCGACCGACGGTACGTCCGGCGGGTCGACGGAGGGGATCTCCGGGCCGAGCTCCGACTCCTCGGAAGACGATCCCCCCTCCATCCCGAACAGACCGTCGTCGTCCGAGTCGCCCAACATGCCCCACCGTCGGGACCCCACGCGTAAAAACGACACTGAAACCGCCGGTCGGTCGGCCGGACCGGCCCCCATAACGGACCCGTTAAGCGAGCAACACGACCAGCGCGACGGTCAGCACGACAGTCAGGATCAGGATGCTGGTGCCGATGGTGGTGTCCATCGGGGCGCGGCCCTGTTCCGGGTCCATACCGATCTCCTCCCGGCCGCCGGGGGCGTAGCGCTTCACCCGACTCGGGTCGCGGGCGGCCGCCATCGTGGCCGACGCGAGGGCGACCGCGGCGCGGTCGACGGCGGCGTACGCTTCCGTGACTCCCCGGACGACGCCGCGCGTGCCGTAGAACGTCAGCGGTTCGTACGCCGCGTCCGCGTCCGGGACCCCCGCGAGCTTCTGCAGCGGCTTCTTCAGGAGGAAGAACCCGACGAGCGCGATGGCCGCGAGGACGAGCACCTCCTGGATGTGGGGGACCGTGCTAGGACCGCCCGGCGGTCCTCGCGAGCCCGCAGACTCCGTTTCGGAGTCCGGGACGTGTAAGAAGACGTAGTAGCCGAGCTTGATGAACGACATGAACGTGCCGACGCCCCCGGCCAGCAGGAGGTACCACAGCGCGTCCCAGTGCTTCTTGTGGGCGGCTTCGACGACCATCCCCTTGCTCACGAACCCGTTGAACCCGGGGAACCCCGAGATGGAGAGCGCGGCGACCGTGAACGCGAGCGCCGTCACCGGCATCTCGCGGGCGAGGCCGCCGACCTTCTTCAGGCTCTCCTCGCCGGTGCGGTAGATGACCGCGCCGACGGTCATGAACAGCAGGCTCTTGTAGAGGATGTGGTTGTAGACGTGGCCGAACGCCCCGGAGGTGGCGAGCGCGGCGGGGATGCCGACGCCGGCGACCATGTAGCCGACCTGCGACTGGATGTGATAGGAGAGCAGGCGGCGCATATCGTTCTGGAGCAGGGCCATCGACGCGCCGAAGACGGCCATCGCCCCGCCCATGTACGCGATCCAGACGTGGCCGTCCGGGAACGCGCGGTACATGCCGTAGACGCCGGTCTTGGTGGTGAACACGCAGAGGAACACGCTCGCCGCGATGTGGGGTCGCGGGTACGTGTCCGGCAGCCAGGCGTGCAGGCCGACGAAGCCGACGTTGACGCCGATGCCGAGCGCGGCGAGTATCTGCGGAACGGTGCCGGCCATCCCGGCCGCGTGGTCGACTCCTTCGAGGGATCCGAACAGGAACGTGCCGACCGCGGCGTAGTGCCAGACGATGCCCGCTATCAGCAGGCTCCCGCCGATGCCGTGCAACAGGGCGTACCGGAAGCCCGCCCGCACGGCGGGGCCGCCGTAGTCCCACACCAGCAGCGTGCTGGTGACCGCCATCAGCTCCCAGAAGAAGACCAGGGTGAGCCAGTCGCCGGCGAACACCGCGCCGAGGCTCGTCCCGACGTACGACAGCGCGTATGCCGTCTGGACGTTCTCCGCGTCGCTGTAGTACGAGTAGACGACGGCGGCGGTGCCGATGAGGCCGAAGACGATCCCCATGATCCGGGAGAACCCGTCGACGTTGAACAGCACGGCGTCGAACCCGAGGAAGGCGACGTCGAGATACGCGCCTTCGGGGACGAGAAACGACCAGGCCATCACGCCCGCGCTGACCAGCGCGCCGAGGGCGTGCCCGACGCGGCGCGACAGCAGGGGAATGAGGGCCGCGACTGCGAGCACGGGCACGGCCGGCGGGACCGCGGTGAACTCGACCATCAGCCCATCACCCCCGTGACGATAGCGTCGACGATACGCAGGAACACGGCGGAGTGGGGGACGACGCCGAGCGCGATAGCCGCGAGCGCGGCAGTCGAGATGGGACCGAGCATGAACCACGTGCTCTCGTCGCCGAAACCGCGGCGCTCCCACCCGCCCGCGGGCGGCCCCCCGCCGTGGTCGTGGTGGTGATCGGGGTCCTCGTGTTCGTCGTAGCCGTGGTGCTCGTCGTCACCCTCGCGGGCCGCGTTCCCGTCCGCCGCCTCGCCGTCAGTGCCGCGGTGGTCGCTCGGATACCGGTCGACGGCGTACGTCTCCTCGTCGTCGGTGACGCGCTCGTCCCGGTCGCCGCCGTCCGGTCGGAGCGGGTTCGCGGGGTCGTCCTCGCGGGCCGCGACCGCCGACGGCGTCGCCTTGCCGCCGAACGGGTTCTCGATGAGCGGCTTCGTGTCGGCGTCCGCGGCGGTCTGGAAGAACGCCTGATAGACGACCGGCCAGAAGTACGCGATGTTCAGCACGCCCGACAGCAGGAGCGCAACGGCGAACACGGCGTAGCCCGCGGCGACGCTCCCGAGGAGCAGGTACCACTTGCTGACGAACCCGGCGAGCAGCGGGATGCCGGCCATGCCGAGGCTGGCGACGCCGAACGCCGCCATCGTCAGCGGCATCCGGCGGCCGATCCCGGCCATGTCGCTGATGTCGTCCGTGTGGGTCTCGACGTGGATCGCGCCGGCGCAGAAAAACAGGGTGAGCTTCATGAACGCGTGGGCGGGGATGTGGAGGAGACCGCCCGTCATCGCCAGCCCGGTAGCGTCGTACGCGCCGACGCCGAGGCCCAGCACGATGTACGACAGCTGGCTCACCGTCGAGTACGCGAGGCGGCGCTTCAGGTTGTCCTGTCGCAGGGCGATGACGCTGGCCGTCAGCAGCGTGAACGCGGCGACCGCGGCGAGCGCGACGCCGACGCCGAGGTCCGCGACCGTCTCGGGGCCGAACACGTCGAGGACGACGCGGGCGACGCCGAAGATGCCGCTCTTGACGACCGCGACGGCGTGCAGCAGGCCGGAGACGGGCGTCGGCGCGACCATCGCGTCCGGCAGCCAGGAGTGCATCGGCATCAGCGCGGCCTTGACGCCGAACCCGCCCGCCAGCAGCGCGAACGCGGCGCGGGCGAGCGTCGGGTCCGCCGACCCGAGTCCCCCGATGCCGCCGGCGGCGAACGAGACGTCGCCGGTCAGCGTGTACGCCAGCACGATGCCGGCGAGGACGGCGACGCCGCCGCCGAACGTGTAGGCGAGGTACTTCCGGCCGGCCGCGCGAGCCTCCGCGTCCTCGTCGTGGGTGACCAGCGGGTACGTCGCGACGGTCAGCAGTTCGTAGAACACGAACAGCACGAGCAGGTTCGACGCGAACGCGACGCCGACAGCGGCGGCGACGCTGGCGGCGAACGACGCGAAGTAGCGCGTCTGGGCGTGTTCGTCGAGGCCGCGCATGTAACCGATGCTGTAGAACGTCGTGATGATCCACAGGAAGCTGGCGAGCAGGGCGAACAGCGTCCCGAGCGCGTCGGCCCGGAGCGCGAGGTCGACGCCGAAGACGAACTCGCCGAAGTCCGTCACGTAGGTGTCGCCGGCGAGGACGCCGGGGACCATGCTGGCGACGACGCCGAAGGTCGCCAGGGCGGACGCGACGGACCACCCCTCGCGGACGTTCGGCCGGCGGTGCGACGCGAGTATCGCGACGATTGGGAGTGCGGCCGCGAGAACCGCGGCGAGCGGTCGGAGTGAGTCTACGTCCGTCATGGTGCGAGCAGTTCGGGAAGGGTCGGTCGGAGCAACTGTGCGAAGTCGGTGGCGGCGAAGCCGAGCGCCACGGAGAGGACGGCGACGGCGACGACCAGCGCGACGACGCCGGGGGTGACGCGGTCGGGCGTCCCCGGCCGCTCGGCTTCGGCCGTCTCGCCGGAGCCGTCGGCCACCGCGGCGTCGGGCGTCGCCCCGACCGCGTCAGCGGTCCCCGCGGCCGCCGTCGGCGCGGACGCGAAGTACATCCGCTCGACGAGGCGCGCGAAGTACGCCAGCGTCAGGAGCGTGCTGGAGAGGATGACCGCGGCGATGAACCACCACCCGGCCTCCACGGCCGCCAGCGCGATGTACCACTTGCCGACGAAGCCGACGGCGGGCGGGACGCCGACCATCGCCAGCGCGAGGACGGCGACCGCCCCCGCGAGGAACGGCCGGCGGGAGGCGAGGCCGCGGTACTCCGAGACGTACCGCGCGCCCGTCGCCGCGGCGACCGCGCCCGCCGCGAGGAACAGGCCGCCCTTCATCACGGCGTGGCCGATCAGGTGGACGGTGCCGCCGGTGACCGCCCGCTCCGTGGCGATGGCGAACGCGGCGACGACGAGGCCGAACTGGGACACCGACGAGTACGCCAGCATCCGTTTGACCTCGGTCTGGGTCACCGCGAGGACGCTCCCGGCGACGACGCTCAGCCCGGCGATACCGACGACGAGGTCCTGGGCGACCGGGTTCGCGCGGAAGAACTCCACGGTGAACACGGAGACGATCACCCGCGCGATGGCGTAGGCGGACACCGTCGACACCAGCGCCGAGATGAACGCGCTGACGCCGTCCGGCGCGCTCGCGTACGCCTCCGGCTGCCAGGTGTGCAGGGGGAAGACGGCCGACTTGACGGCCAGCCCCGTCACGACGAGCGCGAAGGCGGTCAGTACGGCGGGGTGCGTGTACGCTATCTCGGAGCCGAGGGTTCCCGCCATGTCCGCCATGTTCAGCGTCCCGGTGACGATGAACGCGTAGCCCACGCCGAGCAGGTACAGCGACGCGCCGACGGTCCCGATGAGCAGGTACTTCAGCGCGCCGACGGCCGCCCGGCCGGACTCGCCGCTGGCGACCAGCGCGTACGCCGCCAGCCCCGTTATCTCCAGGAAGACGTACAGGTTGAACACGTCGCCCGTGACGCTCATTCCCGAGAGGCCGGCGACGAGCAGCAGGTACTGCGCGTGGAACGCGGGTTCGCGCGGCCCGGCGACGCGGGAGTACAGCAGGACGCCGAACGCGACGACGGCGACCAGCAGCGCGACCGACGCCGACAGGCCGTCGACGACGAGTTCGATGCCGTAGGGGGCCGCGAAGTCCCCGACCGCGTACCGCACGGTCTCGCCGCCGAGCACGCGCGCGGCGAGCAGGCCGGCCGCGCCGACCTGCACGGCGGTCCCGAGGAAGGCGACGGCCCACGCGGCCCGGGGACGCCACTGTCCGACGAGCAGCGCGAGGACACTGGCGAGGATGGGGAGAGCGACGAGCAGGGCCGGAACGTCACTCATCGGCGCGCACCTCCCGGAGAACGTCCTCGTCCAGCGTTCCGTACTCCGCGTAGATGCGGACGACGAGCGCCAGCGCCACCGCCGTGAGGCTCACACCCACGACGATGGCCGTGAGGATGAGCACGTGCGGCAACGGACTGACGTACGGCCCGCCGTGGCCGACGAGCGGCGGACCAGCGCCCTCGGCGTACGCCGCCGTGATGAAAAACAGGAAGATGCCCGTCTGGAAGACGTTCATCCCGATGACCTTCTTCACGAGGTTCGCGTTCTCTATCAGCATGTACGTCCCGACACCGAGCAACAGCACGACCGCGACGTAGTTGTAGCGCGTCAGCAACAGGTCGATCATAGCAGGTCCTCCTCCTCTCCGTCGGCGGTGTCGAACCCCGCGGCGATGACGAAAAACAGGCCGACGATGACGCCGGTGACGATGCCGCCGATGCCGAGTTCGACCAGTTCGATGCCGTAGCCGCTCGCGTGGTGGACGCCGAGGTGCTCCTCGTAGGCGTGGTACTCGAGGAACGACTAACGCCAGCATGAGGATGACGGTGGCGGCGACGACCCCGCCCTGGAAGCCGCCGCCCGCGGACTCGGCTCCGTGGAACATGATGAACAGGCCGAGCGTCAGCACGAACGGCGCGACGACCCGGACCGTGGTCATGATGATCGTGCTCTCGACGTAGGGAATGTCGCGCGAACTCATACGAACTCACCCCGTCGGAGGACGACGAGCATGGAAACGCCCGCCGCGAACACGACGACGGCCTCGCCGAGCGTGTCGAACCCGCGGTACGCGGCCAGCACCGCCGTCACGGCGTTTTCCACCTCCGTCTCCTTGTACGCGTTTTCGAGGTAGTACTGCGTCACCTCGCCGCCGGTGACCGGTGCCGTCGGGTCGCCGACCTCGGGGAGCGCGGAGACGGTCGTCAGCATGACCGCCGAGAACGCGCCCGCGGCGAGGACGCCGCGCCACCCGACCCGCTCCAGCAGTCGGTCGCCGGAGGGCCGGACCGTGCGGACGATGGTGAGCAGGAACAGCACCGTCGTCACGCCCGCGCCGACCGCCGCCTCGGTCAGCGCGACGTCAGGCGCCTGCAGGTACACCCACAGGATCGCGATGCCGAGGCTGTAGCCGGCGAACGCGATGATCGACCCCAGCACGTCCCGCAGGAGCGCGGCGGTCACCGCGCTCCCGAGGACGAACACGAGGATGGCGGCTTCGAGCAGCGTCGCCGTCACGGCTTACCCTCCTCCTCGGTGGTCCACGGTTCGATCCCCTGGTCGTACGCCGCCCGCGAGATGGCGTGGGCGGCCGTCGGGTTCGTGAGGAACATAAACAGCAACAGCAGGACGGTCTTCGCCGTCGGAACGTCGGTCCCGAAGGCGAGCGCGGCCGCGCCGAGCGTCAGCACCGCGCCGAGCGTGTCGCTCTTCGAGGCGGCGTGCGAGCGCGTGTAGAGGTCCGGCAGGCGAAGCACGCCGACCGCCGCGACGACGGCGAAGAAGACGCCGCCGGCCGCGAGGGCGACGATCGCTATCTCGACCGGCGTCATATGATACCACCCCGCTCGACGGTGAACTTGGAGATGGCGATACTCATCAGGAAGTTCAGCAGGGCGTAGATGAGCGCCACGTCAAGGAACCCGGGCTCGCCGAACGCCGCCGCCAGCAGGGCGATGATGACGACGGTGTTCGACCCGATGACGTTCACCGCGATCACCCGGTCCTGCATCGTCGGCCCGCGGGCGACGCGGTAGAGGACGACGACCGCGAGCACGGCGAACGCGCCGGCAGCCCCGACGAGAACGTCGGAGACCAGGGGTGACAGCTCGCTCATTCGTCGTCCACCTCCGCGCGTCGCTCCTCGGGACTGGCGATCGCCATGGCGTCGCGGCCGTAGTAGACGAACCGGACGGCGCGTTCCAGCGCGCCGGCCAGCAGGTCCTCCCTGGACGACCTCGTCAGGGAGTGGACGTGGAACTCCCGGTCGATCACGTCGACCGTCAGCGTCCCGGGCGTCAGCGTGATGCTGTTTGCCAGCGTCATCACGGGGAGGTCGCCCCAGACGGCCGCCTCGAACCGCTCTATCTTCGGGTCGATCGGCAGACTCGGATGAAGCACGACGTACGCCATCGTGACGTTCGCCTTCGCGATCTCCCAGAGCAGAAACGGCGCGTAGACCAGAAAACGAAGCAGTCGCACCGGCGTCCGTGTGTCCGGGGCGTCGGACAGCGAGATCTGCGAGAGCAACGCCGCGGTGACGGCGGCGCTGAACGCCCCCGTTACGAAGTCGAACGTCCCGGCGAACCCGCCGATGGCGAGATAGAAGAGATACGACGCGCCGAAGACGCTGGCGAACTTCGCGAGGCCGCCGCCCCGGACGAGGCGCGCCCGCCTCGTCGGTCGCTCGACCGGGGCTTCCTCGACGGTCAGGCCGGACCGCTCGAGTTCGTACTCCAGCGGCTGGACCATCGGCGCGCTCCCGGCGGGCGTGTACTCGGGGTCGATGATGACCCGGTCGAGACCCTGTTCCTCCGCGTACTCGTTCAGCGTTCGAGCGTAGTCGGCGGGACTGAAGAGATACTCGTCCGCCGCGCGGACCGCGGTCTCGAACGCGACGTTCGAGGCGTCCGCTTCGTCGCCGAGGTCGTCGCGCGCCCAGACCTCGACGCGTTCGAGGAGCGCTCGTGGCTCCTCCAGTCCCGCCTGGTCGGCGACGCGTCCGGTCACGGGGTAGGCGAAATGCACCGTCGCCGCGCCCTCCGCCTCGGCCCGGGTCGCCGCCTCCCGGACCGCATACGCGACGGTGTTCCGGAGCGTGATAGACTCGCCGACCGGCACCAGGATCCGAGCGCTTGGGGGTCCGCTCATCCGCGGTCCCCTGCCCGGCTGTGTCTCGATTGCATGGTCGCTACTCGGTGTATCCTTGGCGACCCGATGGAAAACTATTTTTATATTCGTTCGCCGGCTCGTCGCTTCTCCGCACCGCATGCCCCTGATACGTGGAGTAATCACCGCTTACCGAGCCCGTGTGCTCGGCCTGCCCCGGAACACACTATCTGGCAAGTAAACAGCAACTATCACGATGATATTCCGCAAAATGGTATAAACGCACCCGGCGGTAACCCGTGCTTATCTCACACATGGTCGCTGTAACGATCGCCAAACCACACGATGCAACGCTCGCGGACGACTTCGGTCCGGCTACTGCCGTCTCCGTTCGTTACGACCGCCCGCTCCCCGACGCGCGCGCCGACCGACAGTTCCGCGTGGAGGAAGGCGACTTCTGGTTCTGGGACGATCCCTCGGGTCGCGAGTTCGAGGGCTTCGAAGTCCTGGAGGTCACCCCCCATGGCGTCGTCGTTCGCTGGGTCCGTGAGATGCTCACAGACCGCGGCGAACAGGAACGGCTCCCTACACACAAACTCGACTACGACCACCTCACCTACGGGTGGTTCGCCGACCTCGTCGGAGACGGTACCCTTCGGGTGTTCGGCCGCAACACCGGCTTCGAGCACAACTCCCCGGTTCCGCACTCTCATTACGTCTGAAGACGACCGTTTTTTCCCTGGGTCGCGCGTCACGCGACCACTCGCGGCGGGAGCCGCTATCGGAAAGTTTCACCTTCCGCGTCGATTCACTCCAGTTCGGTCGCCAGTTCGTCGGCTACACGCGCACCCAAGCCGCCCTTGTTCCCGGTGAACGCCGCCGTTTCGTCGCGTCGGACGACGAGCGCGCGGGTGTCGTCCTCGCCCATCACGCCCGCGTCGTTGGCGACGACGAACGCGAGGCCCGCGCGGTCGAGGGTCTCGCGCGCTGCGTCGGCCATCGCCTCGTCGTCGCTGCCCGTTTCGGCCTTGAAGCCGACGATCGGGAGGTCCGAGTGGTCGTCGCGCACCTCGTCGATCGTCTTCGGCGTCGGTCGGAGGTCGAGCGTCCGGGATTCGCCGGAGCGGATCTTCTCCTCGCGCGCGTCGACCGTGTAGTCCGACACCGCGGCGGCGGAGACCAGCGCGTCCGCGTCGGCCGCGGCCTCTCGGACGGCGTCGAGCATCCCGCTCGCGCTCTCGACCTCGCGCAGGTCGGCGTAAGGGACGCCGTCGCCTTCCACGCCCGCGTCCGTGACGCCGCGCGGACCGACCGTCGCGTGGACGAGCGTCACGTCCGCGCCGCGGACGTAGCAGGCCCGGGCGACCGCACGGCCCGTCCGTCCGGACGAGCGGTTGGTGAGGACGCGAATCGGGTCGACCGACTCCGCGGTCGCGCCGCTCGTGACGACGACGCGCTCGCCGGCGAGGGGGTCCGGCGTCGCGGCCCGGGCGACGTCCAGCGCGACGGCGTCCTCCGTCGCTATCTTCGCCTTCCCCTCCTCGACGCGCGGGTCGACGAAGTCGACGCCCCACGACTCCACGCGGTCGATGGCGTCGAGGACGCCCGGGTGGTCGTACATCGGTTCGTGCATCGCCGGCGCGACCACGACGGGGACGCCCGCGCCGAGCGCCGTCGTCGCGCAGGTCGTCACGGGCGTGTCGTCGACCGCGGCGGCGATCTTGCCGACCGTGTTCGCCGTCGCGGGGGCGACCAGGAGCGCGTCAGCCCACCCCTCGCGGCCGCAGAGTTCCACGTGCTCGACGTCGCCGGTGACCTCCGTCACGACGTCGTTCTCGGTGGCGAACTCGACGGCCCACGGGTGGATGATCCCCCGCGCGCTGTCGGTCATCACGGCGCGGACGCTGGCACCGCGCCGGCGGAGTTCGTGGGCGAGTTCGACGGTCTTGACCGCCGCGATAGAGCCCGTGACGCCGAGCGCGACGTTGACTCCCGAGAGCATCGACTCCCGATAGGCGGTCCCGGGGGTTAAAACGTCAGGGGGTGCGGGCGCGCTACTCGCCGTCCTCGTCGGCGAGGCTGGGATGCATCGTCGGCTTCTCGTCGAGCGGCTCCCCGACGTACTCCCGGATGACCTCGCGGCTCTCCTCGTCGCAGGCGCGGCGCTTTTCCTCGTTCAGCTCCTCGGTCGCCGGCGGCAGGTCGATGCCGCGCTCCGTGAAGTAGCCGTCCGGCGTGACCCAGTCGCGGTAGTAGTTCGCGCCGGAGTCGTGGACGACGGCGAGGCCGGCCTTCGCCCCGTGGCCCGCGCAGACGACCGTCTGATGGGGCTCGTCGGCGATGCGACCCGCCGCGTACACGCCGTCTACGTCCGTCCTGCCGCCCTCCTCCACGTGGACGAACGCCTTGCTTTCCCGGTCGATAACCCCGACGTCGATGTCGCGCAGGTACGACGCGTCCTTCCACGAGGCGGCGACGACGCGGTCGGCGGCGTACTCCTCGCCGCCGTCGGTCGTCACCGTCGCCGCGGTGATCGAGGTCGATGACGCGACCCTCGGCGAACTCGACGCCGGCGCGTTCGGCTTGGTCGCGGGTCATCCGGAGGAACAGGCGGCCGTTGATGCCGGTGGGGAAGCTGGGGTAGTTTTCCAGATGGGCGTTGCGTTCGAGGACCGACTCGCCCTCCGAGACGACGAGCGTGTCGAGGCCGGCGCGGGCGGTGAAGATGCCCGCCGAGAGGCCGGCGACGCCGCCGACGACCAGGACGTCCGCGTGCATGGGTGTGCCTGCGACGGGGACCGCCAAGCAGGGACCGGATCGGCGGCGGGGCAAAGCTTACCTGCCGTTCCCGGGTATCTGGTGGCGTGGAAACTGTCGAAGTCAGCACCGTGGTGTACCTGCCGCCCGAGGACGTGTTCGACTTCCTCACGGACTTCCCGCGGTACGCGAACTACTCGGAGTCCCTCCGTGAGGTCCGGCAACACGGCGACGGGACGCCGGGAACGGAGTACGATCTGGTGTTCGCCTGGTGGAAACTCGACTACACCGCGCGGTCGAGGGTCGTGGCGACCGACCCGCCGTCGCGGATCGACTGGACCATCGTGAAGGACCTCGACGCGAACGGCGAGTGGCGGGTAGAGGAGGCCCCCGACGAGGCACCGACCGACGCGGAGACGGCCTCCCGGGTGATCCTCCGGATCGACTTCGACCCCGATTCGGCGCGCGGCGGCGTCCTCGACCTGCCGCTTTTCGTCTCGTTCGACTGGGTAGTCGAGAAGGTGACGCCGAAGATAGAAACGGAGGCGGAGCGCATCGTCGAACGGATCGTCGCCGACCTGGAGGGCGAACGCCGCCCCGTGGAGTTACAGGTCCGAAACCGGCCCGACGACGGGTAGTAACCAACGGCGACGCTCTCGGGGGTCAGGTGGGCCATGACGAAAAACCCGAGCGCGCCGAACAGCGCGGTGGCGAACCACCCGCTCGCGGCGATGACCACACCGTGTTTCATCCGCGGGCCGGGGGCGTCCGCGAACCCGAACCGGGCCGCGCCGACGCCCGCCGTGAACCCGCCGGCGATCAGGAACGCCAGTGCCGGGTCGAACTCGTGGAAGACGAACGCCACCGCGACGGTGACGGTCATCAGCACGGCTTCGATCGACAGCGGCGACCCCACGTCGCGGCCGGTCGTGGCTATCGGGGCCGGCACGCGTCGGGAACCGTCGCGGCCCGTCTATGCGAAGTCGTGGTCCTCGTAGTGGCCGAACGCGTCGGTTGCGTCCGGCGTCGCGCCCTCCCGGAAGTACACCGTCAACAGGTCGCCGACGTGGGTCTCCGTGTCGCCGCGCGGCGTAACGGGATCCGCCTTGCCGTCGCGTTCGACGGCGACCACGAGGACGCCGTCCGGCAGGAGCCCGTTCTCGTCGGCGTCGATGAGCTTCTTCCCGGCGACCGATGCGTCGGTGTCGACCCTGATCTCGAACACTTCGGCCGTATCGCCGACCCGCACGTCGCCTTTGGTCGACGGCCGCTTGACCGCGGTAGAGGGACTCGGCGATGAGGCTCCGTGGGTTCTCGGTCGTGTTGACGCCGATGCGGCGAAACAGGTTCATGTGGTCCCGGGTCGTGGACCACGGAGACGATGGCCGACGCCTCGCGCTCTTTCGACAGCGGACAGACCATGACATTGGTTGCGGGTCCGTCGTGCTGATGAGCGCGTCCGCGCGGTCGGTGCCGGCGTCCTCTAGCGTCTCCATCCCGGTCGCGTCGTCGTTGCGGACGAGACGGCCGAACTCGCGGGCCGACGCGTCGGCCTTCCGTTCGTCGCTCTCGGTCACGACGACCTCGTTCCCGTCGACGGTCGCGACCCCGATGAACGGGGTTCCGATGTTGCCCGCACCGACGACGATGACGCACATCTACACCGCCGTTCTCGGCGGTCGGATGCGAAACTACCGTTCGGTCGCTCGCGGAGGGAAAGCGACGGGTCGCGACCGCGTGGCGGCGTCAACGGGCTACTCGGGCGTCTCGTAGTCGCCGCCGTACTTGATGAAGAAGAACGCGAGCGCGAGCGTCGACACCATCGCGGCCATCGTCGCGACGCCCATCGTCAGCGCGCTGTCGGGAAGCGAGGGGCCGCCGTCACCGCCGCCGCCGGGTTCCTGCCCCTCCTCGTTGACGATGACGGTAGCTTCCATCCCGAGCGACTGGTGGGGGGCGCAGTAGTACGCGTACTCGCCGGTCGGTGGCCGTCGCCCTCCCACTCCCAGGTCACCGTCGTCCCGGGCGCGACGTACAACTCCGCCGGGTCGAACTCGTTGTCGATGACCGCGACGGTCTCGCTGCCGCCACCGCCGCCACCGTCACCGCCGTCGGACTCGTTGCCGTCCTCCTGCGCGGCGGCCGTCCCGGCCGTCGCCGCCGCTGCGGTCGCGCCCGCGCCCGTCTTGAGGAACCTCCGACGGGATACTGCCGCGTTCGTCTCGTCAGTAGACATACCGGTCACTAGGGGACGGCCCGTACTGAATACTTTGGTTTCGCCCGCGGGGCGTCGTCCGGCGGCGAACGCCCTCAGTCGACGCAGTAGTATCAGTAAAACCGGAAGACTGCGGCCGGGAGGGGCCTCCCGAACGCTTATACAGACGTATGTGAATGTATCCCAGTATGGCGGACCCAGAAGCGGAGCTGCGCGAGCAGCTCACCGAAGCGCTGAAAGACGCCGACTACCCCGTCGCTAATCAGATGGACCTCGTGCCTGCGCTCCCGAACGGTCCGAGCACTCGCTTCGAGGCCGACGGCGTGAGCTTCACCGCGATGGAACTGTCGACGAAGCTCTCCGGGATCCGGGACTTCCCGTACGCGTCCGCCGAGGACCTCGTCGACGACATCCTCGACGGGCTGAAAACGAACGGGACGATCTAGCGGTCGACCTCGGGGTTCTCCGCGACGCGCTCGCGCTGGCGGTCGAACCGCTCCGGCCGCTCGGCGTACACGTGGTCGAACATCTCGTCGACGTCGGGCGTCGGTCGTCCCTCTGCGGTCTGCACGGCCCGCTCCACCGTTCGCTCGGCGCTCTCTCGGAGCGTCGTCTCGTCCGCCTCGCTCCAGCCGTGGGTCGCTTCGAGGTACTCGCGCGTGCGGTCGAGGGGGTCCTTCTCGGCGCAGGGCGGAACGTCGTCCCCGTCGTCGTCCCGGTACTTCGACGGGTCGTCGGTGGTCGTATGCGGGCCGCGCCGGTACGTGACCGCCTCCACGAGCGTCGGACCCTCGCCGCTACGCGCCCGCTCCAGCGCCGCGCTCACCACCTCGTAGACGGCGACGACGTCGTTGCCGTCGACGCGGACGCCCTCGAACCCGTACGCGTCGGCCTTCTGGGCGATGGTCGCCGACGCGGTCTGGCGCTCGGTCGGGACGCTGATCGCGTAGCCGTTGTTCTGACAGAAGAAGACGGCCGGCGCGTCGAACACGCCGGCGAAGTTCAGCGCCTCGTGGAAGTCCCCCTCGCTCGTCGCGCCGTCGCCGAAACTCGCCAGCGCCGCGACGTCGTCGCCCCTGTAGTCTGCCGCCATGCCGACACCGACGGCGTGCGGTAACTGCGTGGCGATAGGGATGGTCGGCGGGAACGTCCGAACGTCGCCCTCCTCGCGAGACGAAGTCGAGGGAGGACTCGGTGAGTTCCGCTCACCGGTGTCGTCGCGGTCGACGTAGTTCCCCTGCCCCAGCAGGTGACAGAGCACGTCCGCGAGGTCCGTGCCGCGCTGTAGGTACATCGCGTGGTCGCGGTAGGTCGGGAAGCAGTAGTCCGTTTCCGAGAGCGCCGCCGCCGCGCCGACCTGCGCCGCCTCCTGGCCACGCATCGGGGCGTACGTCCCGATCCTGCCCTGTCGGTGGAGGCTAGTCGCTTTCTCGTCGAAGGTCCGCGCGAGCACCTGTGTCCGATAGAGTTCTCGTGCCGTGTCGGACGGTAGGTCCGCCCCCGCCGCGCCCCGCTCGTCGGCATCGGTGCCCAGTACGCGTACCATATCGTCGGTCCCTATCGCCATATCTATCACTAACGTTCTATCGGGTAGTCACCGCGAACGGTATTAAATGATCGCAAAATTTGCTTAAGAGCTACTGTCCGTATCTCGGATTCGTAAACATGCCTATGTTCCTTCGAAACACCGGCGAAATAGCGGTACGGACCTGACGGATCGTCGTTCGAGGCGAAACGCTTAGGCGTAGGCTCCGCCCAGGAACGGGCATGTCCGAGTGGATCGGTGACACGTTCACCAGCGACGCCGGATGGGACCACCTCGAAACGCTCGTCGACATCGGGAACCGGATGGCCGGGAGCGAGGGGGAGCGTCGGGCCGCCGAGGCGACCCGCGACGCTCTGGAGCGGGTCGGCGCTCGCGACGCGCGGCTCGACGAGTTCGACGTTCAGGGCTGGACCCGCGGCGACAGCGCGGTTCGCGCCGACGGGACCGAGCGGAACTGCATCGCCCTGCCTCGCAGTCCCGCCGGGGAGACGACGGCGGAACTGGTCGATCTCGGCCACGGTCTCCCGGAGGACTACGAGAACGCCGACGTCGAGGGGACGGTCGTGATGGCCCGGAGCGACGTGCCGGACTACTACGAGCGCTACGTCCACCGCCGCGAGAAGTACTACCGCGCGGTCGAGGGCGGCGCGGCGGCGTTCGTCTACCGGAACCACGTCGAGGGGTGTCTCCCGCCGACCGGGAGCGTCGGGACGTCGGACGACCCCATCGGCGAGGTCCCCGCGGTCGGCGTCTCGAAGGAGGTCGGCGCGCGTCTCGCCCGACGGTTCGACGGCGACGAGGTGACCGTCGCGGTGGACGCCGAGGTCCACGAGGCGACGAGCCGGAACGTCCACGCGGAACTCGGACCGGCGACCGACGACGCCGTTTTCGTCACGAGTCACGTCGACGCCCACGACATCGCCGAGGGAGCGATGGACAACGGTGCCGGAACGGCCATGGTCGTCGAGGTGGCGCGCGCGCTCGCCGCCCGCGAGGACGAACTCGACACGCGGGTGCATTTCGTCGCGTTCGGGGCCGAGGAGGTCGGCCTCGTCGGCTCCGAGTACGAGGCCGAGCGTGCAGACTTCGACCGAGTCCGGACGCGCTCTCCGACGCCGCCGAGACCGTCGCCGACCGGTTCGGGCACCCGGTCGAGTCCATCCCGGAACTCGGCCCGCACAGCGACCACTGGCCGTTCGTCCGGTGGGGCGTCCCCGGCTATCACGTCATGAGCAAGACCGGCGACGAGGGTCGCGGGTGGGGCCACACCTACGCCGACACGCTCGACAAACTCGAACGCCGCGACCTTCGCGAGCAGGCCGTGCTGCTCACTGGTCTCGCGGTCGAACTCGCGGACGAGTCGTTCGACGCCGAGCCGAAGTCGCCCGACGAGGTTGCGACGGCCCTCGAGGAGCAGGACCTCGCGGAGGGGATGAAGGTCATCGGCGACTGGCCGTACGACGGCTGACCGGAACCTGCAGCCTTTTGCCCTCCGGGACGCAACGGCCGGGTATGGTGCGGGTATCCTATGGCCGGTGAGGCTGTCGTCACCGTCGTCGGCGAGCGCGCGGACGCCGCGGCGGACGCCGTCGCCGCCGCCGGGGGCGTCCCCCTCGACGGCGAGGACGCCGTCAGGCGCGCATCGTCGAGCGAGGCGGACCTCGCCGTCGCTGCCGGCGCGGGCGCCGACCTGAACGCCGCCGTCGCCGACGCGACCGCGGGCCGGTTTCGGGAAGCGATCCGGCCGGTCCTCGCCGTGTCGGTCGACGGCGATCCGCCGGTCCGGGCCGCGTTCGACGTGACCCTCGTCACGACGGAACCGGCCCGTATCTCGGAGTACGCCCTCAGGACCCCCGACCGCCGCGTCGCGGCGTTCCGGGCCGACGGCGTCGTCGTCGCCACGCCCGCCGGGAGCCGAGAGTACGCGAACGACGCCGGCGGGCCAATACTCGACCCGTCGACCGGCGTCGTCGTCGCGACGCCCATCGCGCCTTTCGTCACGGACGCCGACGACTGGGTGCTTCCCGAACGGGACCTGACCCTGTCGGTCGAGCGCAACGAGGGCGACGTCTCGCTGATCGTCGACGGCCGCGACGAAGGGCGGGTCCCGCATCACGCCGCTATCGACGTGTCACGAACCGGCGACCTGCGGCTAGCGGTCGTCGACGACAGTCGAGAGGTTTACCGAACGCGTCGTCCGCCCTAGACGATACCGTTCCAGAGCGGTTCCACGACGAAAAACAGGGACTGGTAGGCGGCGTAGGCGAACACGAACAGCGACCCGACGACCGCGGCCTTCGGTTGGTCGAGCGGTTCGTCGCGCCGCGCTTCCACCTTCCGCGCCTCGAACTCGAAGAAGTCGGTGACGAACACGCCGACGACGAGCATCGAGAGGATCATCCCGCCGTGGTGTTCGACGGTGAGATAGTAAAACGACGCGAGGATGAGGACGACGTTCGCCACTTCGTGGGGGACGTACCGGCTGATCGCTTCAGCGCCGTCTCTCGCCTGCTCGACGTGCGCGCGATGTGCCAGTATCCGCGTGACCATGGTGACGATCACCAGCCCCAGGAGGAGGAACTCCACCTGCGTCTGGGTGAGAGCGTCGATGGGGCCGAACATCGATGACGGGTCCATACCTCAAACTGTGTATTTGGCCCATTAGTGTTTTTCCAATCTCCCGTCGCGGACGGGGGCGCGAGAACGAGGTGACCCGGGACGGCGCGTCGCTATTCGGCTTCGTAGGACGCGTACAGTTGGCGCGCGGCCGGAATGATGACCCAGAACGTCAGCGCGCCCAGGACCGCGAACCAGAACATGCCGTCTTTCAGGGCGATAGCGATCGCCTCGTACGTGCCCGGATCCGAGGGGTTCGCCCCGGTGAGCTGCGGCCCCTCGAACGAGGGCGTGTTGTACCACCCCGCGAGCACCAGCCAGACGAGGCCCGCGCCAGTGAAGATGCCGAGCCCTTTCGCGAATTCGTCAGCCATTGTGTGATCCTTCGTCGTCGCCGTTCTTAGCGTTTCCCATTTCTTCCGCCCGAAACCGCGTCGCGAAGGCGTACACGCCCGCGCCGAGGAGTATCGACGCCACCCCGACCATCGCGAGCACGACGTTCACTTCCGACAGTTCCGCGGTCGCCCGGTTCGTCGCCGAATCGAGCAGCGCGAACCCGAGGATAGCGCCGACCATGGCGAACAGCGTCGAGAACACCGTGACGGCCTTGTACACTCGCATCGGGACCACCGTCTCGCGGTCGCCGCTCTCCGGGCCGTCGCGGTCCTCGGTCTCCGCTCCCGTCGGTTCGGACGAAGGCATCGAGAAAAGTGAGTTACTTCGGCGGGCGGAGCCGGTAGTACCGGCGGTTGAGGTCGAACATGTAGCCCTCGCGCATCGACTTCAGCACCGCGTAGCTGATCGTCCCCGCCACGATAGGCAGCAGGAACGTCAGGTCGAACAGCAGGTGCGTGTCGATGGGGACGAGGTTCTTCACCGCAAGCGCGCTGATGGTCATGGCGAAGACGACGCCGCCGACGCCGACGGCCGCCCAGAACGGCTGTTCGACCGGGCGTCGCGCGCTCCCCTTGTTCAGGAACGGCACCATCGCGATGATGCCGACCACGACGATGTTGGCGACGACGCCGTACGTGCGGTCGGCCATCATCTTCTCGCCGCCGAGCAGCGACAGTTCGGGGTTGAGCGGCCCGAGTTTCAGCAGGCCGAACGACCAGTAGAGATACCAGTCGGGCAGGATGATCGCCGGCGTCGTGCTCGGGTCGGCGACGTCCAGCATCTCCGGCGGGAGCGTCGCCGACAGGAACAGGATCATGCCGACGAAGAAACTCGTCAGCGCCAGGTTCCGGATCAGTTCGTGGGGCCACGTCGGGAAGCCCAGCACGTCGCGCTCGACGTAACTCGACTCCTGACGGAGGTCCTGGTCCTCGCGGCGCGCTCGCTCGAAGTACTCGTACGTGAGGCGGGACAGGCCCTGCGTGCGCTCCTTGCGCTCTCGCCACGTCGGCACCTCGTCGTCCGGTGCGACGATGCCCGGCCCGCTGCCGTCCGTTCGCGTCTCGTTGGTGTCGTTGTCGTCGGTCATTGTTTTAGTGGGGTTCCGCGATGCCCTGCATCCAGACGATACCGATGTGGATGGCGATCAGTGCGGTCACGACGAAGGGCAGGAAGAACACGTGCAGGATGTACATCCGTTGCAACGTGGGCTGCCCCAACGTGAACCCGCCGAACAGCAACTGGGCGGCCCACTCGCCGATGAGCGGCACCGACAGCGCCATCTCGACGCCGATCTGACCGGCCCAGAAGCTCAGCTGGTTCCACGGGAGCAGGTAGCCCGTGTACCCGAACACCATCGTCAGGCTGATGAGCACGATGCCGATCAGCCAGTTCAGTTCGCGAGGCTCCTTGTACGCGCCCGTGAAGTAGACGCGGAGCATGTGCAGGAACACCGCCGCCGTCATCACCTGTGCGGACCAGCGGTGGATGCTCCGGAGCATGTAGCCGAAGTTCAGGTCGGTCATGATGTAGATGACCTGGTCGTAGGCTGCGGCGGTTTCCCCGGCGGTCGCCGGCGCGTAGTAAAAGCCCAGCAACGCGCCGCTGACCGCGGCGACGACGTACGCTATCGTCGAGAAGAACCCGAGCGAGTACAGCGGGTACCAGTACCAGAACTTGTTGTCGAGGTTGTACTGCTCCGTGTGGCTCTTCGGCATCTGGAGGTTCGACTTGTAGTACAGGTTCTCCAGTAGTTCGAGGTAGTCGACGATGCGGAACCGCTTGTCGAGCCACAGCAGCGAGACGAGGAACGACTTCTCGATCGGTGTGAGATCGCGCTCCTCCATCCACGCTCTGTGGTCGTGTTCGTCTTTCTTTTCGAGACTCATGTTAGCTCTCCTCCGGACGCGGCAGCGCCGTAAAGGTCGTTTCGACGATGCTGAACGGGTCGTAGACCGACTGGTGGCACTGACAGTACACGTCGTCCTCGGCGTTGAACTTTGCGGCACCCTCGGAGGCCTTCCACCCCGGGACGCAACAGAAGTGCGTGCACTTGTTCAGCCACGCCATGAAGCCCTGGTCGGTCGAGGCGGCCAGCCAGTCGTCTTCCTGCGCTATCTCCTCGATGACCGGACTGCGGACGACTATCACAGGGATCGTGTTGACGTCGTCGCCCTGAGACCGCCACATGGCCGCCGCGGGCTTCCCGAGGCCGCCCTGTCCGATCTCGTTCTCCCAGCTTTCGTAATCGTCGAAGTGATCGACCTGGACGATGTCACCACCGGAGGTCTCCTCGCTCTGCCACCCGTACGTCGGCGGCGGGGAGGGGGAGTACCGGAAGAAGTTGTCCTGGTCGGCCTCGGGGGCGAGACCGGCGTACGACTGGATACCGCAGTACTGGTACCACTGGTTCGAGTACGTGATACCCGAGTCCTTGAAGCTCTCCGTCCGGGCGACGGTGTAGGTCTGCCCCTGCTCCTCGACCTCCGTGACCTCGGGCCAGACGCCTTTCAGTTCGCCGTTCTCTATTTCGACGGGGATCTGCGGCATTCCCCGCGGAGCGGGGCCGTCGATGTTCTCGATGGCCATCGCCGTCGTCGCGCCGCCGCCGGATCCGCTCTGTTCGGTCGCGGAGTCGATGGTGGCCGCGCCGGTGGTACCGACGCCCGCGAGCGTCGCGCTGCCCACGACGCCTTTCACGAAACGACGACGGTCCGATTCGACCGGATACTTGTCTTCGTCTTCAGGCATTGTTTATTTCTTGTAGTAGGGGTAGACCGCTCGTTTCACGTGCTCCCAGGCGTTGTCGCCGAGTTCGCGACCGTCCGCGTCCTCCTCTCGGAGGTAGAGGTCCTCCCACTTGCGCCGTCGCTTCTTCACGATCATCACGTCGGGCAGGAACTCCTTGCGGTACAGCGCGAGGATGAACGCCAGGTCAACGAAGATGACCGCGAGGACGAAGCCGAGGAACATGTTCCCGGTCTCGACGTACCCCCAGCCGTTGACCAATCCGTAGGTGAAAAGCCCGACGAACACGACCTCGACGACAGTCAGCAACACGATAGCTATCGCGGCGGCAGTGCTCTCGCGGGCCGGTTCGTAGCGGTGAATGTCGCCGTACGTACTTCCTTCCGATGACATGGTTTATTTCCTGTTGGGGCTGCTCGCGTTCGGTGATTCGCCGTATTTCAACACGTAGAACGAGAACACCAGCGAGACGATGATCATCAGGATCGTCGCGATCCCGACGAAGTGAGCCTGAATCGGGACGCCGAGTTCGTGGATGTCGACCTCGCCGCCACCGCCGTCACCGCCGGCAGCGGGGTCTTGCCCCTCCTCGTTGACGATGACGGTAGCTTGTGGCCGTCGCCCTCCCACTCCCAGGTCACCGTCGTCCCGGGCGCGACGTACAACTCCGCCGGGTCGAACTCGTTGTCGATGACCGCGACGGTCTCGCTACCGCCACCGCCGCCACCGCCGCCCTCGCTTTCGTTCCCGGCGGTTTCGTTCCCGTCGGATCCGTTCCCGGAGGACGTCTCGTTCCCGTCGTCCTCCTCCTGCGCGACGGCCGGGGGCGCCGCGCCGGCGACGGCGGCGGTTCCCGTCACGCCGCTGGCCGTCTTCAGAAAGTCCCGCCTATTCATACACGTGGAACTGAGGATTGTGTTCGCTTAAAGCCACCGATGACGACCATGGCGCAGGCTATCGGTTCGTCTGCGAGAGGGTGTTCCGCGGTGGTTTAGGCCCTCGGGGATCACTCCGAACCGTCGCCGTCGTCCAGCGGGAGGAAGTCCGGGCGCTCGCCCGCCTCCAGACCGACGGCGCGGAGGCGGTCGCGGTACTCCTCCGACCGGAAGCGGTCCGACAGACGCGCGTTCGCCACCGTCAGAAACAGCACGAAGCCGACGAAGAGGAACCCGACACCGATGACGATTCCGATGCCGCTGATGTCGGTGAACCACCAGCTACCGATCAGGACGATGCCGGCGAGGACCTGCATGCCCGCGATGACCTGCAGCATGAGGTTGCCGAGTTCGCCGCTCCCCTCCGGAACCGACCCCGGGTCGGGGAGAAACACGTCGCCGTCCGGCGGCTCCGGCGGCGTGTACGACTCCATCGAGCACAGCGCTACCGTCGGCTTCACGTCCCGCATCACCGTGCCGAACCCCTCGACGGTACCGTCGGGGTGCACCAGCGCGTACCCCTCGTCCGAGTACGCGAGCAGGCGCTGCTCGCCGTCCTGTCGGATCCGTTCCATGACGGCGAACACCTGCCGGTTCGCGATCTGGTTCGCGAGGTCCGCCTCGACGCGGTCGAGCAGGTCCCGGCCGGTGATCCACGTCTCGTCGTCGAAGGCGGCGTCCCCCTCCTCGGGAGTCATCTCCCGCATCTGTTCCGGGCCGAAGTCGTCGAAGTCGTACTTCTCCTCGACGCGCTGGCGAAGCGCCTCGACGTCCTCGGACTCTTCGACCGCCGCGTCCGGCGACTGCTCTTCGGTCCCGTCGTCCGAGGTTTCACTCATCGGGACGGAGGTTGGGACGCGCGGGCGTTAAGTCCACCGCACGTGAGAACCGAGGCCGATCGATCGGTGTGACCTTCCGGTCTCGAACCGGATCGAGCGCCCGGCGACGGCCCGTCATCGAGATAATTGGATCCCGCGGACAACGCTGATGTCGGCATCAGCGGGAACGGCGTGGCCCTGCCGGTATCGAACGCTCGTTCGGGTGCGCTCTCCCCGGGCGAGGACCACGTGCTTTAACGCCGGGCCGTCCTAACCGCCAGCAATGGTGTCGGACACCGCCGTCGCGGCCGTGGCTGCCGTGCTGGTGACGTCGAGTCTTCCGTTCTACCTGTACGGTGCATGGGTGATGATCGACGCGGAGGAGGTGACCTGGGACCTGCTGGTCTATCACCTCGAGTTCATCGTCGTCGGACTCCTGCTGACGACCGTACCGGTCGCAGGGTGGATGTTTCCGCGCCTCTGGGACCAACTCAGCGGCTTCGCCGCCGCGCACGCCTTCTTCGGCCTGCAGGCGTACGCGATGCTCACGTTCGCGCTGACCGGCATCGTCCGGATACTGCAGGCGAAGCGGAAACACGACCTTTACTCGGATCCCGACCAGGACGTGTCGCTGTCGGACTTACACGAGAACGCCGACGCCTGGCGACGACGCCTCAGGGTCGGCGTGTTCGGCTACGTCGCGTTCTGGCTCCTGGCGTACGTGCTCGGCATCGCGCGATTCGTCATCAAATATCAACCGTTCTGACCGGCGACGGTCGGGAGCCACAGGCGACCGGACCGGTAGCTCCGGAGCGGTTCCTCGTCGCGGTGGTTGTCGCGGTTCTCGTGGTCGCGAGCGCTCTTCGTGACGGACCGTCGACCCCTCGTCGATGTCCTGCGCGTCGGCCGTCTCCGCGGCGCGCTCGCGGGCTTTTTCCTGCCTGGTCTCCGTTTCTTCCTCGGCCTCCCACTTCCCTCGGACCTTTCCTCTTCTCGTTCCTGCGCGAGTGTGACGTCGCGCTCGTGCGGGTGCCCTTCGTCTCGCTCGACCGGCGTCTCCCCGTCTTCGTTAGCCGTTGTCGTTCCCCCGAACGGGGGTTGGCCGGTTCGCGATTCGCGACTTTGGTCGGGTTCCGTGACGCGACGACCGCCAAACTGCGGTCAGTTCCACTGCTCGCCGCTGGCGAGGTCGATGTCGCTGTCCTGCTTCGCCGACGGACAGACGTCCGCGAGGACGCAGTCGGCGCAGTCGGGGGTGCGCGCCGTACACGTCGCGCGCCCGTGATCGATGAGCAGGTGGGTGAACTCCTGCCAGTTCGTCTCGGGGACGACGTCGAGCAGGTCAGTCTCGATAGGCTCCGGGCGCTCCTCCTCGGTCAGGCCGAGACGGCGGCTGATCCGCTGGACGTGCGTGTCGACGACGATACCCTCGACGACGTCGTGGCCGTGCTGGAGGACGACGTTGGCCGTCTTCCGCCCGACGCCGGGGAACTCGGTCAGTTCGCGCATCGTGTCCGGCACCTCGCCGTCGTGTTCCTCGACGACCGTCTCGCCGATCCCTTTGAGGTAGCCTCCCTTGTTGTTGTGGAAGGTGATGCCGTAGATGTCGTCGGCCAGTTGCTCCTCGGTGGCCGCGGCGTAGTCCTCGGGCGTCCGGTACCTCTCGAACAGGTCCTCGGTCACTTCGTTCACTCGCTCGTCGGTGCACTGCGCGGAGAGGACGACCGCGACGAGCAGTTCCAGCCGGTTCGAGTAGTTCAGCGAAATGGTGCTGTCGGGGAACTCCTCCTCCAGTCGCTCGATGACCTCCTCGGCCTGCGCCTCGCGCGGTTCCAGCGGCGTACCCATGGGCGTCTCTCGCGGCGGACGGGTACTAAGCGATCCGGAATTCGAGCCTCGTGTTCCGTATCCGGGAAGTTTAAACGGCGGCACTACGGGGTGTGGTAGTATGAAAGCCACTGCGGAAGCGCACCCCATTCAGGGAATCGTGAAGTATCACGGGATGCGCGACGAGCGTCTTCGCCTGCCGTATCACGACAGCATCAGCGTCTGTACCGCGCCGAGTCACACGAAGACGACGGTCGAGTTCGACATCGACTACGAGGAGGACACCTTCGTCGTTGACGGCGAGGAACTGGAGGGCAACGGCTACGACCGCCTCGAACGCGTCGTCGAACGCGTCCGCGACCTCTCCGACGCCTCCCACACCGTCTATCCGGTCCGCATCGAGAGCGAGAACTCCTTTCCCTCGAACGTCGGTCTCGGCTCCTCCTCGTCGGGCTTCGCCGCCGCCGCGATGGCGCTGGCCGAGGCGGCCGAACTCGACATGACGCTCCCCGAGATCTCCGCTATCGCCCGCCGCGGCTCCGCGTCCGCCGCCCGCGCCGTCACCGGCGGCTTCTCCCACCTCTCCGCCGGCCTCAACGATGAGGACTGCCGGTCCGAGCGCATCGAGACGCCGCTCGATGACGAACTGAAGACCGTCATCGGCCTCGTCCCCTCGTACAAAGAGACCGAGGAGGCCCACCACGAGGCCGCCGACAGCCACATGTTCGAGGCCCGCCTCGCCCACATCCACGAGCAGACCGGCGAGGCGAGAGACGCCCTCCGCGAGGGGGACTTCGACCGCACCTTCGAACTCGCGGAGCACGACTCCCTCTCGCTCGCCGCGACGACGATGACCGGCCCCGCCGGTTGGGTGTACTGGCAGCCCGCCACCCTACAGGTGTTCAACGCCGTCCGCGAGCTCCGCGACGAGGAGGACGTTCCCGTCTACTTCTCGACCGACACCGGCGCGACCGTCTACGTCAACACTACCGACGAGTACGCCGAGCAGGTTCAGGAGGTCCTCAACGACGTCGGCGTCCAGACCACTATCTGGGAGGTCGGCGGCCCGGCGCAGGTGCTAGACGAGAGCGAAGCGGTCTTCTGAACGCCCCGTTGACCTCGAACGGTCCGTCGGCGCACCGCTCGGCGGAGCGATGTCGGTCGACGTGTCGCCCGCTGTGGCGTCGCCGTGTTCCCGCGACCAGCGCGAGCAGGGGCCACCCGTGATCACGCTCCGCCGCCGTCCGGTCGCACGCATCGGTCAGCGAGTGTCTCGGTAAGCGGCGCTTGACCGGGATCCGACGGCGGACCAGTACCGGCGACGGCCGCGTCGGAACGCAAACCACCAACGTAAACGACCGTTCCCGGGGAACGACCGGTCGGTGTTTTCGGGCCGAGCACGCTGAATGAGAACAACGTACGAGTACGAGTTAGACGACGGCGGGCCGCCCAGCGAGGGCCTCCCGATGGTGATCGCCGCGCTGGAGGACTGCTCGATGAGGGAGGTGACGCGACCCGGACTGCGTATCGATCCGGACGCGCTGAACCGACTGGTCGAGGACGCGACCGACGACGCGATGCGCGTCGAGTTCCTGTCCGACGGCTACGAGGTGACAGTGACCGACGACGAGATCCGCGTCGACGGCGACCCCGCTCAGTTCCGGTAGCTCAACCGGCGTCTGCCAGTGTCGTCTCCCGCTCGCCGTCCCGTTTTTCGACCCCGGAAGCCATAACGGTCCGGTTCCAAGCCATCGGTGATGAAAGTCGCTGTGTTCGGCGGGGGCTACGCCGGCGCAACGCTCGTTCGACGACTGGAGGACTCGCTACCGGCGGAGGCGGAGGTCCTCCTCGTCGACGACTCCGGCGACCACCTGGTCCAGCACGAACTCCATCGGGTGGTCCGCCGGCCGTCCGTCGCCGACGACATCCTCGTGCCCCTGACGGAGGTGGTCGACCGCGCGACCGTCCGCCGAGGCCGCGTAACCGACGTCGACCCGGACGCGAACGAGGCGACGCTCGACGGCGGGTCGACCGTCGCGTACGACGTCGGCGCGGTCTGTCTCGGGGCGGAGACGGCGTTTTACGACCTCCCCGGCGTGGAGGAGCACGCGACGCCGCTGAAGCGCCTCCCACACGCCGAGACGATCCGCGCGGACTTCCGCGACGCGCTGGAGGACGGCGGACGGGCGGTCGTCGGCGGGGCGGGGCTCTCCGGCGTCCAGTTGGCCGGCGAACTCGCCGCGATGGCACGAGAGGAGGACGCGACGGACGTGACGGTGACGCTACTGGAGCAGTACGAGAACGTCGCGCCGGCGTTCCGTCCGGCCTTCCGGCGGGCGATCCGCGACGAACTGGAGGCCCGCGACGTGGACGTCCGGACCGGCGTCGCGGTCGACGGCGCGGACGCCGAGATGGTCGATCTGGACGGCGGGGCGTCGCTTTCCTACGACGCCTTCGCGTGGACCGGCGGGATCCGCGGCGCGGGCGCGCTGGACGGCGAGCGCCCCCGGGTCGACGGGTCGCTCCGCCTCGGCGACTCGACGTTCGTCCTCGGCGACGCGGCCAGCGTCATCGACGCCGACGGGGAAGCGGTCCCGGCGAGCGCGCAGTCGGCCATCCGCGAGGCCCGCGTCGTCGCGGCGAACGTCCGCCGCCTCGTCGAGGACGATGGCGGCGTGTTCGCGCCGCGACTCGACCGGTTCAGGTTCGACTCGCCGGGATGGGTCGTCAGCGTCGGCGACGGTGCCGTCGCGTCGGTCGGCCCGTCGGTCGTGACCGGCGCGGCGGCGAACGCGCTCAAAGCCAGCGTCGGTGCCGGCTATCTGAGTTCCGTCGGCGCGGTCAGGAACGCCGTCGCCCTCGTCAACGAGGAACTCGACCTCGCGGTCGAGTAGCCTACACGCCGGGGACGCCGACCGCGCCGGAGGGCGTGAGGCCGAGTACCGCCAGCAGATACAGCACGACGAGCACTGCGATCCAGGCGACGAGCGTGATCAACAGAGCGTTGATCCACCCACCGGGGTAGCGCCAGTTGATGATCGCTAGGTACGCCAGCGCGGTCAGGACCGCCCCGAGGAACGGTATCTGGCCGATAGTAGACCCCACTATCGTCCAGACTAACGCCCCGACCAACGCCGTTACGATCGCGTACGTGTAGTCGTCGTAGTCGGCGATAACTCGCGCGCCGACGTAGATGCCGAGCGCGCCGATGAGCAGGTTCACGACGAACACGATGATGGAGTTTATCACTGCCATGCTCGCCGAGACGACGGCGACCCGGTTCAGAATCCGCCGCTTAGGGCGTAAAAAGTACGAAAAACGACATGTTACCGGTCCGTGTGGCGTTCGAAGGGATCCTGGACGCCGAGTTCGCCGTCGTACGCGGCGACGGTTTCGGACGCACAGTCGGAGAACATGAACGACAGCAACCGGCGTTCGGCATCGACGTCGACGACGGTGCCACACGCGCCGTCCGCGGGGTCGTACCCCTCGCTCCACGCGTAACTGCTTATCATCGGCGTGGCGACTGCGGCGTTCCCGCGGGCGTAGACGCCCCCGTCGTCGTGGCCAAGACCGATAGCGTGCCCGCACTCGTGGAGGAGCACCTGCGTCACCCGCGCCGGTTCGGTGTACGGCACGACGGGGGTCGTGTCGGCGACGCGGGGCATCTCCGCGAGGTAGCGCGCGCCGCCCACGGCGGCGACGTGCGCGGTACCGACCCCCGTCGGGGCGGTGTCCATCGGGCCGTCCGTGAGGAGCACGTTCACGTCGTCGACCGGGTCGATGTCGCTCCCACCGGCCGCCCCTTCCGCGAGCAGGCCCGGCCACTCGCCGCTTCGCATCACTCGGTAGCCGTGTTCGCGCTCGACGCTCACGGTTCCGCCGAGCGTCACGGACAGGTCGTCCCGGACGGTACCGAACGCGAGTTCCACGTACTCCTTGGCACGCGCGGCGACGCCGTACTGTGCCGCCGCTTCGGTGACCCACAACCGGAGGTCGAACGTCCCGTCATCGGAACGGATCCGACGCGCCAGCGCGCCGAGCGACCCGGCGTGGACGCACGCCTTCAGGAACGACCGCCGGTTCATCCGAGCCTCACCGATGTCAAATCTGGCGTCAGTTCACCATCCAGATATTATAAGCGTTCTGGCTATCGGGTCGGCACCGCACGTCCGCGGACAACCCGACGGTACCGCCGGTACGACCGGGCGTATTATGCCGGTGCCCCTCCAAACGGTGGAGATGAGTGGACTCGATGCGATCCGCGACCACGTCCGGGAGCACAAGTGGGGAATGCTCACGGATCTCGCTTTCGCCGTCGTCTGGGTGACCCTGGTCTCGGTGTTTTTCGACCTCGTCGACGGACCCCAGTGGGCCTACTACATGTTCATGCTCGCCGGCATCGTCGCGTACTACGGGTTCATGGGGTCCGTCGACCCGGAAGACGCGTAACCGACCCGCCCTCCGCAGCGACCGGCCGCAGGGGGGAGCGCTGTTCTCGCGTCCGACGTTCGTTGATCTGTGGCAAGGTCCGACGCGCTCGTCGGCGCGTACGCCGATCGGGAGGTTCAGGCGTGGCTCATGCTCACCGGTAACTTCTCGTGACTGAACGCGTTGACCGTCGTCCAGGCCATCGTGACGTTCAGCGACCGCGTCGTCGCGGCGGTCGTTCCGACGCGAGCGCTCGCCGCCCTCGGAGCGCCGACGACCGCGAGCGCGGGGCGCGACTCCGCGGCGGAGCGTCCTCCGATCGAGTGGCGGCCGTACGGTGTCGCCGGGCCGCGTCACCGACCGCCGCCAGCCTCCCGCCGTTCCCGCTCAGTCCCGGTCCGCCGGGTCCCGCGCCGGCGGCGTCTTCGACAGCACCTTCCCCCACAGGCTTCGGTTGCCCGCGACGAACCGGTAGCCGCCTTCGCGGACGGTGCCGTACCCGTCGAAACGCCGGAGCGACTCGACCAGCGGTCGCGCGGCCTCGCCCGGGTCGGACCGGACGAACGCCTCCTCAATGGACGCGCCGCAGGAGTACACCCCGTCGTCGGTCACCAGATGCGAGCACTCCTCGTAGTCCTCCGGCAAGCGTTCCCGCAGGTCCGGGGTCAGGTCGCCGAACCCGACGACCCGCAGGTCGGACCGGCGGGCGAGGAACTCGGCCCACCACGTGCAGAAGCCGCAGTCGTCGTCGTAAACGAGTACCGGGCCGCTCATGCGCGATCGTTCGTTCTGAGACCACTAACGCTTACCGTTCGGGGCGACGGCTTTCGCGGCCGAAGCGCCGGAGCCTTGCCGCTTCGGACGGATCGCCGATCCATGGAGTCGTCCGGCCGACCGTCGCGGGCGGAGTCGCGCTCGTCGCCGGCCTCTGGCTCGTCAGCCTGTTCGAGCGGGTGACGACGCCGTCGCTGGCGGGAGCGGCGCTCGCGCTGCTGGGCGCGGGCGCGCTCGGCGTCGCCAGCGAGATCGAGTACTAGTCGTCCGTCGCGGCGGCACGGTCGTCCGCCGGTCGGTCGGCGTCGTCGGGGTCCTCGGTCCGCCAGCGGAACGCCACCTCCCACTTCGTCTCGCCGTCGCCGTCTTTCGACTGCTCGATCACCTCGATGTCGCCGTCGGGTTGACGGTAGCGGCCGGTCCCCTCGGGCGTCCCGACCCGCCCCGCGTCCCCCGTGGGCGAGAGTTCCTCCCGCAGGTTCCAGAGGTACTCCCCGAACTCGTCGGGGGACAGGGACTGCTCGCGCTCCGTCTCGTACTCCATCGACCCCTCCCCGACGCCGCCGGCTTTCCTCGACGAGTGGTCGCCGAGGACGGCGTTGACCACCGCGCCGAGGAGCAGGACCAGTCCGGAGAAGTAGAGCCACGTCACGATGACGATGACGCTCCCGAAGAACTCCCCCGACCCGCCGCCCGTGAAAGAGAGATACACCTGAAACACCGCCTGGAACGCCGCCCAGCCGACCGCCGCGAACGCCGCGCCCGGCCACACGTGGTCCCAGTCGACGTCCGTGTCCGGGAACCGGTAGTACATCGGCAGGAACGCGAGGACCAGCCCCGCGACCAGCACGAGCGGCGTCAGGTAGCCGACGAACGGGACGACATCGGAGAACCGCGAGAACGCGGCCGTGACCCCCACCGTCGCGAGGATGGCGACGACCATCGCGACGAACACGACCAGTCCATCGACCAGCTTGTCGACGAAGGAGTTCTCCGGCTTCGTCTCGTATATCTCCGAGAACGCGGTGTCGAGGCCGCGGAAGAACTTCAGGGTCCCCCAAACCAGCACGAGGAGGCCGACGGCCGACGCTCCCTCGCCGGAGTTGTTCTGCAGTATCCCCGCGACGACGTCCGCGATGGGGCCCGGCAGGGACTGCCGGGAGAGTTCGACGATCCGGTCTTCGAGGCCCGTCCCCGACACCGAGACGACGAACAGGACGACGAGCAGGAGCGGCGCGAGCGAGATGAACGCGTTGTACGCGATCCCCGCGGCCATGAAGGTCACGTTCTTCCCGGAGAACTCGTTGAACACCTGTTTCCCCGTCTGCGTGGCACCGGACAGGCCGACCATACCGTCCGATCGACGGAAACACGGAAAACGGGCAGTGTGGGCGCGGAGAGATGTCGGCCGTCGAGAGGGGGGTCCGAGCGCCTGTCGGAACGACGCGGCCAGAACTGAGCCGCTCGAAGCGACGGGACCGCGCCGCTACGTCCCTACCCCCCATCGGTTTCATGGAGGACCGATCCGGTTCCTCCGGCAGGAATAGGAAATCGATGATAGGAAATACTCGGGGATGCCACCGCCGGCTCCTTCACGGGACACCGACGCCGACACGCTTGCGGTCTCCGGTCCCGCGAGACGGCACCGACCTCATGACGCCGGAAGTCGCGGCGGCGCTCGGCTGCAACCGCCACACGGTGTACGAACGGCTCCGGACGCTCGTCGACCGCGGCCAGTTAGAAACGAGAGCGGTCGGGTCCAGCGTAGGCGTCCGGTGGCGGCCGCCCGACCCGCCGACTTCGATCGAGGAACGGTCGGGTCAGGCCGGTGAACGGCCTCCCTCCGCCGGCCGACGCGACGAGACACCGATCCGCGTTCTCCGCGTCGACGACCCCCGCCTCGTCGAACAGGTCGCCGAGTTTCCCGAACGCGAAAGCGATCGGATCCGCGCGGTCTGTGCCACCAGCGCGAGCGACGTTCCCTCCGGACGGCGGATCGACTACGTCGTCAGCGATCCCGAAATGCCTGGGATGGACGGCATCGAGTTCTCGGAAGCCATCCATGAGGACCGACCGGACCTCCCGTTCATCCCGTGTACGGGGCGAGGAAGCGAGGAGACCGCCGCCAGAGCCATCGAGGTGAGCGTCGACGGAGCGCCCGTTCACCGTTTCGCTAACCCATCGGACGGACTCCCGTAAGGAGACGCTACCGGTGATAGCGATCACCTCACCGACGGTCGTTCTGCAGTAGAATCACCGAGACACCGTTTCGGTCGACGGCCGGGTGTACCAGAGCGCCCAGAGGATCAGCACGCCCTGCAGCGGGAGCCGCCCCCAGCGGACGAGGTCGGAGGGGTCGCCGTCGCCACCGGGGAACCCGTCGATGACGACCCCGTGAGTCGCCATGTAGACGTTCGCCGGAAAGACCGCGACGAGTAGGGCGACCGTCGCCCACGCGGCGTGCCGACGGGTTCGGGGGAGCAGTAGCCCGACCCCGACGGCTATCTCGGCGACACCGGACAGATAGACGAGCGCGAGCGCCGCCGGAAAGACCGGCGGAACGATCTGGACGTACAACTCCGGCACGACGAAGTGCAAAACGCCCGCGACGACGTACGCCGGGGCCATCACGTACAGCAACGGGCGCTTGAGTCGCCGGAGGGTCCCACTCATCGTCACCGGGTTCTCCTCGCAGCAGTGAAACGGTTTCGCTCTCCCGGAATGTAACGTTCCTCGGGGACGGAGGTAGCGGTACTGTAGGTGATCGTATTACACCCTGATAGAGATACGAGCGTATACCCCCGTCTTTAGACGGGGGTCAAGCGACATCCGGCCCGTTTGTCCCGGCAGACTGAACTCCGTGGCCCCTATTCGTACAGATGCGACGGAATCGGTTCCGATGGGGCCTCATTGGCCGGGCCACAGCCCTACGAGGGAGACAAACGAGAGTTCCCCCGGCGTGTCGCCGGTTCCCTCCGAGTGCGGGTTGGAACCGAAGGGCGTCGACCGCCCGAATCCGATGGTCGGATTCCCCCGTCTTCAGGCGCGGGAGGAGGTCAACCTAATCCCGATAAGATCTATGAACATCCGGAGCGAGCAGACGTCTCGACTAGCCGGCTTTGTGAGGTACTGAGTTCGAGAGTGGGCGCTGCAGGATTTGAACCCGCGACAGCTTGGTCCGAAGCCAAGTACTCTGTCCAGACTGAGCTAAGCGCCCGCGGTCGAACTCTGGTCGACGCCGCTGTTTAAACCCACTGATTTCTCCCGGCCCGTATCCGCGTCCTTTATCAGTCCGCCTTCGGGACAGGGGCCTATGAACGCCGGAAAGCGGGTCCGCGGGCTGATAGAGCTGACGCGGCCGGTCAACGCGGTCGCCGCGGGAGCGCTGACCGTTATCGGTGCGTTCGTCGCCGTCGGAGCGAGCGTTCCCGCGATCCCGGCGGCGGCCGCCGTCGCCGCCACGGTCGCCGCGACGGCGGCCGGCAACGCCGTCAACGACTACTTCGATAGGGAGATCGACGCTATCAACGAACCGGACAGACCGATCCCTCGCGGAGCGGTGAGTCCACGGGGTGCGCTGGCGTTCAGTGGGTCGTTGTTCGTGGTGGCCGCGGCGGCCGCGTTGCTCCTGCCGCCGCTGGCGGTCGGTATCGCGGCCATCAATCTCGCCGCGTTGGTCGTCTACACGGAGTGGCTGAAAGGACTACCGGGGGTCGGTAACTTCGTGGTGGCCGTCCTCGGCGGAAGCACGTTCCTCTTCGGCGGGGCGGCGGTCGGCCGGCCGCTGCCGACGGTCGTGTTGTTCCTGCTCGCGGCGCTGTCGACCCTGACGCGGGAGATCATCAAGGACGTGGAGGACATGGGGGGAGACCGCGAAGAGGGACTGCACACGCTTCCGGTCGCCGTCGGCGAGCGACGGGCGCTCTACGCCGCGAGCGCGGCGCTTGCGCTCGCGCTACTGGCGAGTCCGGTCCCGTACCTCCGCGGGACGTTCGGCGCGGCCTATCTCGTGGTCGTCGCACCCGCCGACGCCGTCATGCTGTACGCGACCGCCGAGAGCTTCGAGGACCCGACGGCAGGCCAGTCACACGTAAAATACGGGATGTTTCTGGCGGCGGCCGCCTTCGTCGTCGGCCGTGTGAGCGCGATGCCGGCGCTCTGACGACCGGGTTCGTTCCGGGGTCGACCGATATACAATCAAAAACTCTATAAGTTCGGTTCGTACATCTTTATAATACGGGAACGCGTTGAAAGCGACAAGTAACAGTACGGGATTCCCGGCTGTTCTCTACACGAGGATCCGTCATGTATGACTTGGCTGATGTCCAACCGGACGTCGAACTCGACGCGGGCACGAACCTGCTCGTAAAGGGGCCGCCGCTCACTGGGAAGCGGCGGATAGCCCTGCAGATCCTTGCCAGTGGGACCGAACGGGGCGACGGAGCGGTCGTCGTCTCGACCAAGGACAGCGCGGACAAACTGACCGACGAGTACGAGGGGTTGGTGGGGTCCGTGGAGGGAGCCTCGTTCGGCGTCGTCGACTGCGTGACGAAACAGCGCGGCGTCGGTAGCACGGAGAACACCCCGCAGGTCAAGTACGCGTCGTCACCGGTCGACATGACCGGGATCGGGATCCAGCTATCGGAGTTCCTCCAGAAGTTCTACGAGACGCGAAACGTCAAGCGAAACCGGGTGCTGCTGCACTCCGTATCGACGCTGCTGATGTACTCGAACCTCCAGACCGTGTTTCGGTTCCTCCACGTTTTCACGGGTCGAGTCCAGAGCGCGGACGGCCTCGGCCTCTACGTCATCGACTCGACCGCTCACGAGCAGCAGACGATGAACACGCTCAAACAGCTGTTCGACGGCGTCATCGAGGTAGAGGACGACGGCGGCGAACCGTCGATCAGGACGGTCGGTCTGCCGACGGCGTCGAACGACCAGTAGGCTTTAGCGGAACCGGACCACACTCCCGATCGATGCCCGTCGAGAGCGACGCGGAGATACGAGAACTGCTCGGCCTGCGGCGGATCGCGGTCGTCGGCTGTTCGTCAACCCCCGGGAAAGACGCACACGAGGTCCCGAAGTACCTCGCGGACAACGGCTACGACGTCGTCCCGGTCAACCCGACCGCCGACCAGGTCCTCGGCGAAACGGCGTACGATTCATTGAGCGACGTGAAAGGGGAGGTAGACGTCGTCAACGTGTTCCGCCCGAGCGACGAGGTGAGCGGGATCGTCGACGAGGCGCTGTCTCGCGACGACGTCGAAGTGATCTGGACGCAACTGGGAGTCCGCGACGACGAGGCGGCTCGCCGGGCCGAGGACGACGGTCGCCACGTGGTTCAGGACCGGTGTATAAAGGTCGAACACCGGCGGCTCTGTTAACCCTCCCACTCCTCGAACGACCGGTAGATCCCCTTCGAGAGATACCGCTCGCTGGAGTCGGGAAACAGCGTGACCACGGAGTCGTACGGCGCGTCGATCACGCCATCGCGGATATCCTCGGCGACCCGTCGGGCCGCGACGCTCGCAGCGCCGGCACTGGAGGCCACGAGGTGTCCCTCGTCGCTGGCCAGTCGCTTGAGTTCGTCCTGTGCCGTGCGGTCGGCGATGTCGATGACATCGTCGACCAACTCGGGGTCGAACAGTTCGTTCGTCGACGGGTCGTGCGTGCCGATCCCCTCCGTCTTGTACTCGGTTCCCTCTCCGCCCTCTCCCAGTACCTCGCCGTAGAGCGACCCCTCCGGCTCGACGGCGGCGACGTACGTCTCGGGGTCCCGTTCGCGGGCGTACCGCGCGATACCCATGAGCGTCCCGGCCGTGCCACATCCCGCGACGACCGCGCCCACCTCACCATCGAGGGCCTCGTAGATCTCCGGCGCGGTCGTCTCGTAGTGGGTTTGCGCGTTGAGGGGGTTGGCGAACTGCTGGGGGACCACGGCGTCGTCGAGTTCGTCGGCGAGTTCGTAGGCGCGAGCGATCGCGCCGTCCATCCCCTCCTCGGTGGGGGTGTTGATCACCTCGGCACCGAGCGCCCGCATCAACTGCTGTTTCTCGAGGCTGAACCGCTCCGGGACGACGAAGATAGCCTCCAGTCCCATCTGCTCGGCGGCGACGGCGAAGCCGATACCGGTGTTGCCGGCGGTCGGTTCGATGACCGTCCCGCCCTCCGGCACCTCGCCGCGCTCGACCGTCTCGTCGAGCATGTACTTCCCGATGCGGTCTTTCACGCTCGCGCCGGGGTTGAACGACTCCAGTTTGGCGTACACCGGCACCGTGTCGGGAGAGGCGTGCACGCGGACGAGCGGCGTCTCCCCGACGGTATCGAGCACCGAGTCGAAAGGCTCCCGATGGGTGGTCATCGGGTAGGCAATAGTTGCCGCGCCCGTTATACTTTATTGGTTGTCTCCGTCCTCGGAGTCGGTCGTGGTCTCGACGTCGGCGTCGCCGGCGGCCGCCGTGTCGTCTCCCTCGGCGCTTCCCCCGTCGGAGGCGGTCGCCGTCTCCTCCACCGCGGTGTCACCGTCGAGGTCCTCGATGGCCGCGTCGGCGAGCGCCTGCTCGACGTCTACCCCCTGCTGCTCGGCGATGGCGTCGAGGACGGCTCGCTGTTTCTCCTGCTCCGTCTCGATGGTCGCGACGCGGTCGCCGGTCTCGTCGGCCGTCTCTTCGAGTTCCATCACGCGCTTGCGCACGTCGACGAGTTGCTTGTACAGCTGTTCGGCCCGGTCCGCGACGGTCTGGATCTTCTTTGCGGTGCTGCCGAGTCCCATGGGCCGGCGTTCGACCGGGGCAATCATGGGCTTTCCGACTCGAACGCCGTGCTTATGAACCGGGCGCTACCAGTCTCCCGACATGGTCGACGAGAAAGCTCCGCCGACGGTCGGGATGCTCGGAACGCTAGCCGTCGTCGCCGTCGCCACCCTGCCGTATCTCACACTGCCATCAGCCGACCTCTCCGTGCCGTTCCTCGCGTTGCCGTCGGCGGACGCCTCCGGACTGGACCTGTACTACGGCTACGGCCTCGTTGGACCGTGGGGCGTCACCCTGCTCGCGGTAGTCGTCGCCGTCGCTTTCGCGGCCGGGCGACAGGACCGGACGCCCCCCGAGACCGTCGCCGGCGCGACCGTGGGGATAGGCGTCGTCATGGCGCTTTTCGCCCTCCAGTGGGCGTTCGCCGTGGACGAATCGGTCGTGTTCCAGCTATCGACGGCGGAGTGGATCGAGTACCACCGGTGGGCGTTCGTCGCCGTCTCCCTGCTCGTTCCGGTCAGCGCCGGCTGGTACGCGAAGGCGCTACGACTCGTCTGAGCGGCGATCCTTCGGTCGGATCACCGGTCAGGCGACCGCCCTGCCGTCCCCGATCGATGCGAAAGGCCCTTACGACAGTACCCGCTACCACGGGATGGACTAGGTCGGGCAGTTAGGCCCTGCTCGCCACCCGCACTATGGTCTTCAGCGGGGACCGAACCCCGGACGCGTCCGGTCAGACCGGACGGGGCCCCGGGAGCCAACGTGGAAGCCTCGTCCAGCGGGGGCAGCGGTCCTCGGCGGCCGTCCGCAGGGATGTCCCGTCGGGGTTAGCCGGTGGCAATCCGTCAGGCGCGGAAGCGAGCAGCGGACCGCCGGACACCTGTCGCTCGATGGGTTGCGGGGTGGAGGAGGCAACCGGGACTCCCCCGTCCGGAACGCCGGGCAACCTCGGGCGTCCACCACTCATACTTCGTATCCCGTTTCACGCCCAGTCCCCTGCCCGAACGTCGCGTTCGTCGAAAAACCCTCGGCGTCGCCTACGTCGGGAGCGCCAACCCGATATACGAGACGCCGCTCGACACCGCCCGAATCGCGGTCGGAATCCTCACGTTCCTGCTCGGCGCGCTGTGTTTCGTCCCCGTCCCGTTCCGGATTATCGGTTAGTGCGTGTACCCCCGGTCCGGCAGCGGCTTGCCGTCCAGCCGCAGCCCGCCCTCGATGGTGCGGTTGGGGTACGGGAGGTCGATGCCTTCCTCGTCGAACCGTCGTTTGACGTTCGTGACGTACTCGCCGCGGGTCCGTACGTAGTCGGCGCGGCTCGGGTCGGCGATCCAGATCCGCGACTGGAGGCCGACCGAGGAGTCGCCGAGTTCGGTCAGCCGCACCGAGGGTGCCGGATCGTCGAGGATGTCCGGGTGCTTCTCGGCCTCCTCGACGATGATCTCGGTCGCCCGATCGACGTCGTCGTCGTAGCCGATCCCGAACAGGAACTTGAGGCGAAGCTGGTCCTTGGCGACCGGGTTCTTGATCACGTCGTCGGTGAGATTGGAGTTCGGTACCGTCAGCAGCTCGTTGTCGAACGTCCGGACGCGGGTGACGCGGAGGCCGATGTCCTCGATGACGCCCGAGTTACCGTTCCACTCGATCCAGTCCCCGATGCGGAACGGCTTGTCGGTGAAGATGAAGATGCCCGCTACGAAGTTCTTCAGGACGTCCTGCATGGCGAGACCGATGGCCAGCGTCGCGGCCGCGGCGATGGTGGTCAGCGACGTCAGGAGGTTACCGAACCCGGCGAACGAGAAGGCGACGGCGGCCGCCGCGAACAGCACGACGACCCGGGTCACCTTCATCAGCGGCTCGCGCGCGTGGGCGTCGAGTTCCCGTCGGTTCAGGACCCCACGCACCAGCGGATAGACGACCGCCTTCCCGATCAGATAGACCGCGACGAAGGCGACGACGAACTCGACGGCGGAACCGAGGGGGGCTGCGTAAACGTCAGGGAGGCCCGCGTCTCGGAGTAGTTCGTCGACGAACACCATCAGTGCAGCACCGCCGTGTTCCCGCGCGTCTCGATCAGTTCCGCGTCGACCTTGTCGGCCAGCTCGACGGCGAGTTCCTCGGTGCTGGTGCCGCCCCGTGCCGCCCGCAGGAACTTCACCTTCACCAGGTCGCGGTTCCGGAGTTGGTCGTCGAGTTCGTCGGCCACCGCGCCGATACCGCTTTTCCCCACCCAGAGGGTTACGTCGAGGTCATGAACTCGTTTTCGAAGGTCCTCGTCGGTCATCGTGCGTACGCTTTAATACCAGCAGCCGTTTCAACTTTGTTGCACTGGCACCTGTCAGACGGCTGTGTCCGGCGCGGACTTCGGTCGTACCACGCCAACCGGACGCGGCGTCCGTGCGCCGCCGGTCAGTAAGGGTGGCGCGTCTGTTCCCCGCAGTCGCAGGTGACGACGACGTGGCCGTCCCGCAGTCGGACGCGAGCGTTGGTCCCGGGGCGGAGGTAACTGTCGCAGCGGTCGCAGGTGAACCGCTTGAGTCGCCGAGGCAGGTCGACGCGGTTGCGCTCGGCGATGCGTCTGGCGAGACGGACGTACTCTCTCGCGCGGTCCTGCTCCGACGCCGTCGCGGCCTCTCGCGCCAGCGACCGTAGTCGGTCGATGCGCTCTTCGGGTATAGTCATCGGAAATGGGGGGTGGGGGGGATTCCGGGGCCAGACAGGACAAGAGAGAGTATTATCCTGGATAGCCCCAACAGAGTGTAGTGGGAGAATGATGGAAATATTTTTTGTTTATAATCTTAGATAACTTTCAGACAACAAAAGACGCGCGACGCGCCCGCTCCACGGAGCGAGTGCGGGGCTGAACGACCGACTGACTAGAATTAACTATCGAACGGCAGACCGGACTGAGTGGATGATCGTTGAATGACGAGTTTTTTAATCGCTGCTCTACGAATGGGGGGATAATGGAACACCAGGTCGCCGCCTTTACCGACACGTATCTTCCTACGGTAAACGGCGTGACCTACACGATAGACACCTGGCGCAACCGCTGGAACCGGAACGGCGGACGCATGGACATCGTGTACCCGCACTCGAACGGTCACACCCCCGGTCCGAACGAACACCCGGTGCGGAGCGTCCCCTTCCCCTGGTACGAAGGGTACCGCCTCGGCGCGCCGAAGGTGCCCGACGCCGTCGCCGGCGTGGACGTCGTCCACGCGCACACCCCGTACTCGCTCGGACTGGGCGCGATGCGTCTCGCGCGCCGCGCGGACGCGCCGCTCGTCGCCTCGTATCACACGCCGGGCGGGGAGTACACGGACTATCTCGCCCCGACGGACGGTATCGCGTCCGGTCTCCGCGGGTTCGTGGAGGGGTACGAGCGCTGGTTCTTCGACCGCGCCGACACGGTGCTCGTTCCCACCAAACCGGTCCGCCAGTACCTGAACGACACGGTGGGCATCGAAGCGCCGGTGAAGGTCGTCTCGAACGGCATCGACACCGAACGCTTTCGGCCGGTCGACGCGACGGCGTTCCGCGAGCGCCACGGCCTGGTCGGCGAGACCCTGATCGGATACACCGGTCGGCACGGCTACGAGAAGCGCCTCACCGACCTGATCGAGGCGGCCGACGGCCTCGACGCGACCGTCGTGCTGGGCGGTGACGGTCCCGCTCGCGAGGATCTAGGAGAACAGGCGGCGAACGCGGACGTCGACGCCCGCTTCCTCGGCTTCCTCGACCGCGACGAGATGGCCGCGTTCTACTCGACGCTGGACGTCTTCACGTTCCCCAGTCCCGTCGAGACGCAGGGTCTCGTTGCGCTGGAGGCCAACGCCTGCGGGACGCCCGTCGTCGGTGTCGACAGCGGCGCGCTATCGGAGACCATTCAGGACGGCGTGACCGGCTATCACTACCCGGAGGACGACATCGACGCGTTCCGGGAGCGCATCGAGGCCGCGCTCGCCGACCGGGAGCGACTGACGGAGAACTGTCTGGAGCGCCGCGAGTCGTTCAGCGTCGACCGGACCGTCCGGGAACTGGCGACGATCTACGAGAGCGTCAGATAGGGCCGCGAGGTCCCGTCGATGTCGCCCCGAACGGCGCTATCGGCACGGCGGGTGATCCGCCGATGTGCGCGGCTGCCGGCCGGACGCTCGCCGCCCGAAAAGAGGGCGGAGAAAGGACTCAGTCGTCTTCGACGGCGTCAGCGATGCGCTGAAGCTGACGGGTCGCGTCGCGGACCTCGTCGCGGAGCTGGCGCACCTCGCGCACGAGTTCCTCGTTGCCGCCGTCCTGCCCGCCGGGGCCGCCAGGGCCGCCGCGTCCGCCGGGGCCGCCGGGGCCTGCGCCGGGACCGCCGCCCATCATGCCGCTCATCATCTGTGCGAAGGGGTTGCCACCGCCACCCCCCATGCCGCCGGGACCGCCGCCCATCATCTCTTCCATGCGCTCCTCGCGGGACTCGCCCTCGCCTTCGCCCTCCTCCGCTCGCTTCTCTCGGATCTCTTCGACGCGCTCTCGGAAGGACTTCTCCTCGCCCTCGCCGTTGTCCTCCGCGCCCGATTCCTCGCCGTCGGTGGGTTCGTCGTCCGACATACCTCCCCGTTCCGTCCGCGCCCCGAAAAGGGTTAGGTAAACGCGCCGAGGTTGGACTGCAGGTCCCTCTCGGCCGTTCCCTCCGTGACCTCGTACCCGACCAGACCGCGCAGGTCGACGGCGTAGGTCGTACCGGCGTTCGTCAGCACGAGCACCCGTCCCTTCACGCCGACCACGTCGCCGGCGGCGAGCGTCTCGACGACCGGGCGCGAGTCGAGGTCGATCCCGTAGTCGAACGTCCCGCGGTCGATCGGGTCGAAGTCGCCGAGCGTGCGTTCCCACGCGCCCTCGTCGACGGTGCGGTGGAGGCCGGCTATCTTGTCGGGGACGCGCACCCTGTCGGTCAGGTCCGTCGCGATCTCGGCTTCGAGTTCGCGGGCGATCCGGCCGTTCGAGACCGCGTGGACGTGGGCGGCGCGGTCGGCACCCTGCTCGCGGAGGCGAGTCTCCAGTCGCCACAGTCGGGTAACGCCCACCTTGAACGTCGCCGGGGCGAACGCCGCGAGATACACCGCGTGCTCCTCGTAGCAGTCCATCTCGTCCTTGAGGCAGGTGCCGGTACACCGCGCGCACACCCAGGTGTTCGAGTGCTGGTCGCAGTAAGGGGTCCCGTCGTTCTCACAGGCGTAGTGCGTCGCGCCGTCGACCGCGCCAGCACACCGGCGTTCTCCGAGGGCGTACGCGAGCGTCGTCCCGGTCGACAGTTCTACCCTGTCGACGACGCCGTCCGACGCGACGAGTATCGCCGGCTGCCGACCGTCTCCTGCCCTCTCTCCCGGCGCGCCCGTGTCGTATCCGACGATCTGCACACGGTTGCGTAGGGACGGCGTCCGTAAAACCACGGTGTTTCAGTCGCCCGTCGAACGTCCGGTGTTATTTATGTCGTATTGGCAACCTGATTCTGATCAGTCCCTAGAAACAAATTTTAACTTACTAAAATAAAAAGTTAGTTCCGCCATGTCCGACAATGGCAACCACGTTTCACGACGCACCGTCATTAAAACGACCGGCGGCGCGCTGGCGACGACCGGAGTGGTCGGCCTCGCGAGCGCCGACCCCGACGAACGAGTCACGGTCAACGTGGGGACGAACGGTAGGCGTTCCGTACGGGCGGCGAGAAACGCCGCCACGACGGTGAAACGGGAGTTCGAGTTCGGAGCAATGACGCTCGAACTCCCGAAGCAGGCCGCGGAGAACGTGGCGACACGCTCCGACGTTCGCTACGTCGAGGAGAACGGCGAGATGCACGCGCTGGACGACTATATGCCGTACGGCATCGACCGCGTCGACGCCGACGTGGCCCACGCGAACGGCTACACCGGAGCGGGCGCGGACGTCTCGATCATCGACACCGGGATCGACGCCGACCACCCCGACCTGCAGGCGACCCTCGGCGAGGGCCGGGATTTCACCGGGTCGGGGACCTGGGACGACAGCAACGGCCACGGGACCCACTGCGCCGGCACGGCGAGCGCGCTCGACAACGACGAGGGCGTCGTCGGCGTCAGCACCGAGGCGACGCTCCACGCCGCGAAGGTGCTCGGCGGCGGCGGTGGCGGCTCCTACTCCGACATCGCGGCCGGCATCGAGTGGACCGCGGATCAGGGGTACGAGGTGGGGAGCATGAGCCTCGGCGGCGGCTACTCTAACGTCGTCGCCGACGCCTGCGGGTACGCCTACGACAGCGGCGTCCTGCTCGTCGCGGCGGCCGGCAACGACGGCCCCTGTAGCGACTGCGTCAGCTATCCGGCGGCGCTCCCCGAGTGTATCGCCGTCAGCGCCACCTCGGAGGACGACTCGCTGGCGAACTTCTCCTCGACCGGCTCCGAGGTCGAGATCGCCGCGCCGGGCGTCGACGTCTGGTCGACGTACGCGGGCGGCGGCTACGAACAGCTCTCGGGCACGTCGATGGCCTGCCCCCACGTCGCCGGCGCGGCCGCGCAGATCATGGCGTACGACTGGTCCAACACGGAGACGCGCAACCGCCTGCGCGAGACCGCCGAGGACATCGGCCTGTCGAGCAACGAGCAGGGGTACGGTCTGCTCGACGTCGCCGCCGCGCTGGGACTCGATTCCAGCGATAACTGAGCGGCGTTTCCGCGACCTCCCGCGACACCACCCCACTCCTGTCCCTTCCGTCCCCTTCGTTTTCCTGCACAAGAGATACAACCTGGCGCTCGGTAGCCCGTTCCATGCCGCTACACGGCACCCTCGACGCGACCGTCAACGACGACGTCCAGTTCACCTTCACCGTCACTAACGAGGGCGACGACCCCGTCGACCTCTCCTTTTCGGACGCGCTCGAAGCCGACTTCGCCGTCCGCGACGACGGGGAGGAGGTGTGGCGCTTCAGCGACGGGCGGATGTTCGCCCAGATGCTCGGGTCGGAGACGATAGACCCGGGCGGGACGGCGACGTACGAGGCGGCGTGGGAAGACCCCGACGCCGGGTCCTACACCGCGGTAGCGACGTCAGCGGCGAGAGAGCACGACTGCGAGGCGGAAACGGAGTTCTCGGTGTAACTCACTCCAGCCGCTCGACCAGTTGCCGCGCCGCCTTCCGCACGGACCCGTCGCTGGACAGCGGCGGCTCCCAGCCGAGCGCCGCGAGCTTCTCGACGGAGAGGCGCATCTTCGGCACGTCGCCGGTCCAGCCGCGGTCGCCGCCGGTGTACTCGTACTCCGGGTTGACGCCCATCTCGTCGGCGACGATGTCCGCGATGCGGTTCACGGAGGTCGTCGTGCGCGTGCCGAGGTTGTACACGTTGTGAGCGTCGTCCGCGTGTTCGACGACGTGGCGGATGGCGTCGACGCACTCCTCGACGTGGAGGTAGGACTTCTCCTGTCGCCCGTCGCCGAGGACGGTGAGCGTCTCGGGGTTCTCGTCCAGTTTCTCGACGAAGTCCGGGATAACGGAGCCGTCGAACGCGGGACCCGGGATGTTCGCGAAGCGGAACGTCCAGACGGTGAAGTCGTGTGTGTGGGCGTACGTCGAGAGCAGTCCTTCCTCGGCGAGTTTGCTCGCGCCGTAGATGCTGATCGGTTCGAGCGGGGCGTAGTCCTCGGGCGTGGGGCGGGGTGCCTCGCCGTACACCGTCGAGGAGGAAGTGAACGCGAGGTTCGAGACGCCGACTTCGTCCATCCGCTCAAGCAGGCCGTACGTCATCGCGTTGTTCTCGTCGAACTGCTCGCGCGGGCGGTCGGTGTCGACGTTCTTCGACGCGGCGAAATGAAAGACCGCGTCGATGTCGGGCGTGACGACCTCGCTGACGCCGTCGGGATCGGTGAGGTCCACGTCGACGAACTCGGCGTCGTCCGGGACCCAGTCGCGGTAGCCGTTCGAGAGGTCGTCCGCGACGAGGACGTCGTTGTCGGGAGCGAGCAGGTCGGCCATGTGGGAACCGACCAGTCCCGCGCCGCCCGTGACCAGCACTCGCTTTCCGGAGAGGTCCATGGGTTCCCGTTCGGTCCCCCGGTGGATTAGTTTACGGTTCCTACTCGGGGACCGGCGGCTCCTAATCACGTTAGTAAGAACGTTTATACCCCTCTCTTCCCTGGGTTCAAGCGAGTAATGTCCGACGGGACGGGGGTCGACCTCGAAGCGCGACTGGCCGAAGCGACGACGTTCGACCCTCCGGAGTCGTTCGTCGAGCAGGCGAACGTCTCGGAGCCGGGTATCTACGAGGAGTTCGAGGAGAACTGGCCGGAGTGCTGGGAGCGGGCCGCCGACCTCCTCGACTGGGACGAACCGTACGACACCGTCCTCGACGACTCGGACGCCCCCTTTTACGAATGGTTCTCCGGCGGGTCGTTAAACGCCGCCTACAACTGCATCGACCGCCACGTCGAGGCGGGCCGGAAGAACCACGCCGCGATCAAGTGGGTCGGCAAGCGCCGCGAGACGCTCACCTACACCTATCAGGACCTCTACCGCGAGGTCAACGAGTTCGCGGTCGCGCTCCGGAGTCTGGGCGTCGGCGAGGACGACGTGGTGACGCTGTACATGCCGATGGTGCCGGAACTACCGATCGCCATGCTGGCGTGCGCGCGCATCGGCGCGCCCCACAGCGTCGTGTTCGCGGGCTTCTCGGCGGACGCGCTGGCGACGGGCATGGAGCGCGCCGAGTCGGAGTATCTGGTCACCGCCGACGGCTACTACCGGCGGGGCAACGCCTTCAACCTCAAGAGCAAAGCGGACAACGCCCTGCTCGACCTGGACCGCGGGGTGAGCGACGTGGTGGTCGTCGACCGCCTCGGCGACGAACTGTCGCACTACCTCGGCGAGGACCAGCACGACTACACGACCCTCATCGACGGCCGGGCCGGCGAGACGGTCGAACCCGTGTCGCGGGACGCGGAGGACATGCTGTTTCTCATGTACACGTCGGGGACGACGGGCGAGCCGAAAGGCATGAAACACACCACCGGCGGCTACCTCGCCCACGTCGCGTGGACGAGTTACGCCGCGCTGGACCTGAAGCCGACCGATACCCACTGGTGTTCGGCGGACATCGGCTGGATCACCGGCCACTCCTACAGCGTCTACGGCCCCCTCGCGCTCGGGACGACGACGATGATGTACGAGGGCACGCCGGACTACCCCGACCGCGACCGCATCTGGGAGATCGTGGACACACACGCTGTCGACGTGTTCTACACCGCGCCCACCGCCATCCGTGCGTTCATGAAGTGGGGCGAGCGGTACCCGAACGACCACGACCTCTCCAGTCTCCGCCTGCTCGGGACGGTCGGGGAGCCGATCAACCCGCGGGCCTGGAAGTGGTACTACAAGCACATCGGCAACGGGGACTGTCCGGTCGTCGACACGTGGTGGCAGACCGAGACCGGCGGCATGATGGTCACCACCCTACCGGGCGTCAACACGATGAAACCCGGGGTCGCCGGCCCGCCCCTCCCCGGCGTCAACGTGGAGGTCGTCGACCGCGACGGCGAGGCGGTCGCGGCGGGCGAGGCGGGGTACCTCACGGTACGGAAGCCGTGGCCGGGGATGTTCCGAACGCTGTACGGCGACGACGAGCGCTACATCGAGGAGTTCTGGCGGGAGTTCTCCGACGACGCCGACCGCTCCGTCTACTTCGCCGGCGACGGCGCGACGGTCGACGAGGACGGCTACGTCACCGTGCTGGGCCGGATCGACGACGTGATCAACGTCTCCGGCCGCCGGATCGGGACGATGAAGATAGAGTCGGCGATCGTCGGCGTCGAGGGCGTCGCCGAAGCGGCAGTCGTCGCGACGGACGCCGACGCGGCGGGCGACGCTCGCGTCTACGCCTACGTCAGCACGGAGAGCGGCCGCGGCGTCGACGACGCGCTTCGCGACCGGATCGTCGACCGCGTCGGCGACCGGATCGCCCCGTTCGCCCGGCCGGAGACGGTCGTGTTCGCGCCGGAACTGCCGAAGACGCGCTCGGGCAAGATCATGCGCCGCCTGCTCGAAGACATCGCGAACGGGGACGACCTCGGCGACACGAGCGCGCTCCGTAACCCCGAGACCGTCGGCGAGATCGAGTCGGCCGTCGGCGACCGGTAGGTTTCACCTTTTCAGAGGTTACGAAGCTGGGACGCCCGGTCAGCGCACTTCCTTCGGCACCCGGCTACAGATACCGAACTTTTACCTTCGGTTTCTCCGATAAAGAGAAACCATGACGACGACCGCGGCGGCCGACCGCGGCGACCACTGGTTCGGCGAGGCGGCGTACGACCGCCTCACCGCGGCGGCGGAGACGTACCGCGAGGCCCTGCTGGTCCGCCTCGCCGGCGAGGCCGGCCTCCGCGCGTCCGAGATGGTCCGAGTGCGCCCCGACGACCTCCGCCGAGTGGGGTCCGCACCCGAACGGCACCTGCTGACCGTCAGGGACGGGGACGGCGAACCCGACCGGGAGACGGTCGTCCCGCCGGGGCTGGAGCGCGAGATCCGGCGGTACGCTGCCGACCGCGGCGGCGACGAGACGCTCGTCGACGTCAGCCCCCGGCGCGTCCAGATGCTCGTCGCCGAGGTGACGAGCCGCGCGGCGGAGCAGACGGGCGACGAGCGGTACCGTGACATCGCCGTCCGGGACCTTCGCCAGTACTTCGCCCGGCGACTGCTGGTCGACGCCGAGGTGGGTCCGCGGGTCGTGAAAGCGGTCGGCGGATGGGGGAGCTTCGAGGCGCTAGAGCCGTATCTCGACCCGCCCGACGAGGAGCGCGTCGTCGGAGCCATCGACGCGCTCGTCGGACGCGGGCCGCGGGACGGACCCGAGGCCGAGGGCGGGCACCCGGTCGACGGCGTCGCGTCGGTGGTCGAGGCGGCGGAGGGCTGTTGCGCGTTCCGCCTCGGCGACGAGGGGTACGTGACGTCCTGGCCGGAGAGCGCCGAACGGGTCCTCGGCCGCGACGCGGCGGACGCGCTCGACCGCCATCTGTCGGCCCTGTACACCGACGAGGCGATGGAGGAGAACCGTCCCGACGACCACCTCTCGACCGCCGCCGAGGAGGGGCGATACGAGGGGGCGGGCTACCGCGTTCGCGGCGACGGCGAGCGGATCTGGTGTCACACGGCCGTCGCACCGGTCCGAGAGGGCGGCTTCGCCGTCCTCCTCGTCGACCGCACGGGCCGGAAGCGACGGCTGGACTCGGTCCGCGACGAGCGGGACCGCCTCCAGCGCCTCCGGACGGTCGTCGAGGCGGTCCGGACGGCCGAGGAGGACGCGATGGCCGCGACCGACCGCGCCGGGATCGAACGGGCGGTCTGCGAGCGACTGGCCGACACCGCGTACGCGGGAGCGTGGGTGGGCGTGTCCGGACACGCGTCGAACTCCCTCTCGCCCGAGGCGGTGGCCGGCGTGGACGAGGCCGACGCCGAACGGATCGCCGACGCCCTCGCCGAGACGGGCGCGGTCGAGACGGACGGCCCGGTCGTGCGGTCGGAGGACGGCCCGGACCCGTTGCCCGACGCCGCGAGCGGCGCGTTCCGGCGACAGGGGATCCGCTCGCTCGCGCTCGTCTCGCTCCCGGCGAGGGAGACCTCCCACGGGGTCGCCTGCGTGCTGTCCGAGCGGGCGGACGCCTTCTGCGCGGACGAGCGCGCTCACCTCGGCACGCTCGGGCGACGCGTCGGCCACGCGATCACCGCGCTCCGACGGCGGAAACTGCTCCTGTCGGACACGGTCGTCGAACTGGCCTTCCGCGTCGACGGCGACCGCTCCTTTTTCAATCGCGTCACCGAGGCGCTCGACTGCCGGCTATCGCTCGAATCGCTCGTCACGGGCAGCGACGGGACCCTCGTGTACTACGTCACGCTCTCCGGCGCGGCCCCGCCGGCGGCGTTCGAGTTCGCCGAGGCTGACGACGGCATCGCCGAGTTCCGCCTCGTCGAGACCCGCGGCGACGAGTTCCTGCTGGAGTTCGTGTTGACGGGGTCCGCGCCGTCGGTGGCGCTGACGCAGGCGGGAGCCACCGTCCGCCGACTCGACGTGGCGAGCGGGGAGAGCGACCTCACGGCCGAACTCGCTCCCGACGCCGACGTGCGGTCGGTCAGCGACGAACTCGCCGACGCCTTCCCGAGCGCGGACCTCCTGGGGAAGCGGAGCGTGGAGGGGAGCGAACCGACCGCGGGCGAGTTCCGCCAGGGCGTCCCGGACCGACTCACCGACCGACAGGAGTCCGCGCTCCGGGCGGCGTACTTCGGCGGCTACTTCGACTGGCCGCGCGAGAGCACCGCCGAGGAGATCGCCGACGCGATGGGCGTTTCCTCCCCCACGCTCCACAACCACCTCCGGAAGGGACAGCGCGAACTCCTCCGCACGGTGTTCGGCGCGACCGACGACGCGGAGTAAACACCTAAACGCTGATTCCCAGTTGACTGGTAGCGGCCCCTGACGCCGCCGCGCGAACGGTGTGGACCGACGGAGCGACGCTGTCGGACTGTTACTACGACCAGTCGTCGGGCGAAACCACCGACCCAAACCGGTTATACCGCCGATACGATGGCTCCGAGTTCGGACACCTAGATACGGGATTTATTATGTGAGTTTGTTATTGATGATCCGTACCATGGGAGACAGTGAGAACGCAGAGGACGTACAGCTCGAAGCGCGACTCGAAGAGCAGGAGGCGTTCGAGCCGCCGGAGTCGTTCGTCGAGCAGGCGAACGTCTCGGAGCCGGG
>PXSA01000021.1:0-694 GCA_003023565.1 Halobacteriales archaeon QS_9_68_17 | reverse complement strand
CTTCTACGAGTGGTTCACGAACGGGTCGCTGAACGCCTCGTACAACTGCCTCGACCGCCACGTCGAGGACGGTCGGGGCGACGAGGCCGCCATCGAGTGGATCGGCGAACTCGGCGAGACGCGAACCTACACGTACGACGAACTCCTGACGGAGGTAGAGGAGTTCGTGGCGGCGCTGGGGGATCTGGGCGTCGGCGAGGACGACGTGGTGACGCTGTACATGCCAATGGTGCCGGAGCTTCCGGTCGCCATGCTAGCGTGCGCGCGCATCGGCGCGCCCCACAGCGTCGTGTTCGCGGGCTTCTCGGCCGACGCGCTGGCGACGCGGATGAACAGCGCGGACTCCGAATACCTGGTTACCGCCGACGGCTACTACCGCCGCGGCGACGCGCTCAACCACAAGCAGAAGGCCGACGAGGGACTTCGGGGCGTCGACCACGACGTCGAGACCGTGGTCGTCGACCGCCTCGGCGACGACCTCACCCACTTCCTCGGCGACAGCGCCCACGACTACGACGACCTCGTCGCCGACCACGAGGGGGCGTCCGTCGACCCGGTGTCGCGGGACGCGGAGGACATGCTGTTTCTCATGTATACGTCGGGGACGACCGGCGAACCGAAAGGCGTCAAACACACCACCGGCGGCTACCTCTCGTACGTTAGCTGGACCAGTCGGGCGGTGCTGGACATCGAG
>PXSA01000017.1:184071-246257 GCA_003023565.1 Halobacteriales archaeon QS_9_68_17 | reverse complement strand
ATCGAGTCCTCGAAGGTGCAGAAGAACCTCTCGGAGCGCGGGTACGGGGTGCTGGGCACCAGCGCACGCATCGACGAGGCCGCCGAAGCCTACGAGGAACTGCTGGAGACTGTCATCCTCGCCGCCGAGGTCGAGACCGCGATGAAGAAGATGCTCGACGAGATTGAGAAGACCAAGCGCCGCGTCAACGCCCTGGAGTTCAAACTGCTACCCGAACTCCGCGAGAACAAGGAGTACATCGAGCAGAAACTCGAAGAGCAGGAGCGCGAGGAAATATTCCGAATGAAAAAGATCAAATCGAAAAAAGAAGAGGAGGAGAAGGCCGAGCGCGAGCGCGAAGCCGAAGAACAGCTCGCAGTCACCGATTGAGCTCCTGTCTTCGGATTCATATAATCACTATCAGTGTTCGTACTCGCCGAGCGTGAGCGCCCGCTGTGCCGTGTTCTGCAGCGCGTCCGAGCGCCCGTGTGCACCCGGCGCGATGGCGACCGTGCGGACGCCCTCGCCGGCGGCCAGTTCCAGCACCGGCTTGAAGTCGGTGTCCCGCGAGACGATCACGACGACGTCGATCTCGCCGTCGACGATGGCCGCCGTCGCGTCGACGGCCAGCCGCACGTCAACGTCGCCGCTGGTAGTGACGACTTCGAAGCCGCGGGCCTCGCCGGCCTGGATCAACGCCGGCGTCGCGTGCTCGTCGAGGTACAGCCGGGCGGCCGCGACGGCGCCCTCCTCGCCGGCGATCGACCGGAGTTCGTCGAGGTCGACGTCGAACTCGTCGCGAAACACGTTCGGGCCGTCGACGTACAGGCCGACGCGGGGCTCCCGGTTGCGGTCCACCAGCGATCCCAGGAGGTCCATACACCAGGGTGGCGGCCGGCCGGCTTATAGTGATTGCTGTGATTGTTTTCGGAGTCACATCGTATTTCCGGGAATGTCACGGGCTGACACCGGCGTCTGATAGTGGTTGTTGTGACTATTTACCGCTATAGAGTCGCGTGTTACGCGTTTCAGCCCGCGAAACCTCCGATTTTGGGATCCGGTTCTGAAAACAATCACGCACGACCGTATCACAACAATCAGTATACACCCGGACGTGATTTGCCAAAGTCATCCCGACACAGCTCGGGGCTTTCAGGGTCGATACTCGTGGATATCGTGTCCTGATGTGTAACAGGGTCACATCCGGGTGTATATAAGGCGAATCACGTCCGGATGTATATACGCCGGGCGGCGGACACGTACCGTTATCTGTCAGGACGCCCAAGACGGACGTAGTGGCGAACAATCGGAATCCGAACGGGTGGTCGGCGCACATCGGAGCAGCGCATGAGTGACGCGCCGTGCGACCCCGCGGACGAGGTCAGCGACGTGATCGCGGTGCTGGTGGTCGGCAGCGACGCGGCCGCCGACCGGCTGCGGCAGGCTGGCCGAGACGGGGCGCTGTCAGTCAGCCACCTCCCCGAAGACGCTGAGGTCGGGGACGTAACCGACACCGAGTACGACTGCCTGGTGCTCGCCGACACGGTCGACGTCGACTGGGCGACGGTCAGGAACGTGGCGGCGCCGGTCGTGCTGTACGGCGGCGTCGACGACCTCCCGGACGCGCCGATCCACCGGGACGTCGACCTCGTCCTCGAACGGCGACCGGAGGCCGACGGCGGCCTCCTGGTCGAGAAAATCCGGACGGTCGCGGAGACGAGCACGGCGCCGAGCACCCGTGCGGAGGCAGTCGAGGCCATCACCACCGACACCGGCAGCGTCGCGGCGTTCCTCGTCGACGACGCGGGGGACGTCCGCTGGTCGGCGGCCGGCCTCGCGGAGGTGTTGCCGCCCGGGGCCGAAGACCGGCTCCCGCCGGAGACGGCGTCGCTGTACGAACGGCTGGCCGCCGTCTTCCAGCCTCACGAGACCGCCGGACTGTCGGAGCCGGCGTTCGCGGACCTGCCCGGGTCGACCGAGGAGCGCGACGGGGCCCTGCTGTGGCTCGCTGCCGGCGAGGGGGGCGGCTACTACCGGCACTACAGCTACCCCGTCGGCGTCGGGTCGGCCGACCGGATCGAACTGCTCCAGAACGTGACAACGACGGTCGGCAGCCACGACCGGCTCGCGCTGTTCGAGGAACTGGTCGAGAACGCCCAGGACGGGCTGTTCGTCCTGAACGCGGACTGGCAGGTGGAGTATCTCAACCGGACGTACGCACAGCTTCTGGGGTTCGACCGCGAGGAGCTGCTCGGTACCCACGTCGCCCAGCAGCTCTCGCCGGGCGAGATGCAGCGGGCCCAGGCCGCCACCGAGCGGCTCATCGACGGCGAGGCCGAAAGCGCAGTGATCGACATCACGCTCCAGCGCGGCGACGGCACCGACGTCGAGGCCTCGGTCCACTTCTGGGCGCGGTACACCGACGACGGGCGCTACGCCGGGCTGATGGGCGCCGTGCGCGATATCACGGACCGCAAGGCCCGCGAGCGGGAACTGGAGCGCTACGAGACGATTGTTCAGGCGGTCGGCGACCCGGTGTGTACGATCGACGCCGAGGGGCGGTTCGTCTACGTCAACGACGCGTTCGAGGAGCGGACGGGCTACGAGCTGTCGACGCTGCGCGGCGAGCCGATCTCGCTGGTCATCGGTGCCGACGCCGCCGCGACCGGCGAGGCGCTGATCACGGAGTTGCTTGCCGATCCCGACAGCACGACGGCGACGTTCGAGCTGCAGCTCCCCGACCGGGACGGCGCCACGACCCCGACTGAGTGTCAGATCGCGCTGCTCCCCCAGGAGGACGGGCAGTACCAGGGCGCTGTCGTAGTCATGCGGGACATCAGCCGGCTGAAACGCCGCGAACAGCGGCTCTCGAAGTTCGCCGGCGTCGTCAGCCACGACCTCCGCAACCCGCTGGACGTGGCGCTCGGCCGGGCGGAGGTCCTGCCGGACGTCGCCGACCTCGACCCCGAGACCGAACACCACGTCGGGGAGATCTACGAGTCGCTCAAGCGCATGGAGCAGCTCATCGAGGACGTCCTCGCGATCGCGCGCCACGGCGAGATGGCGGTCGACCTCGCGCCAGTCTCTCTGGAGGAGGTCGCGGCGGAGGCGTGGGCGTCCGTCGAGACCGGCGACGCCGAACTCCGGATCGCCTCGACAGCGACCGTCCGGGCCCACCGCAGCCGGCTTTACGTCGCCGACGACGGCAGCGGCATCCCCGGGGACCAGCGCGACGTGATCTTCGACGACGGGTTCAGCACCACTGCCGATGGGACGGGCCTCGGGCTCAGCATCGTCAGCGAGATTGTCCGCGCCCACGACTGGTCGATCGACATCGCCGACGGGATCGACGGCGGCGCCCGCTTCGAGTTTACCGGCGTCGCAGCCGCTAACCAGGACGCCGAGTAGACCCGTCGCCGGTGGAGGGCGGCCCGCCGAGCGACCGGGATTGTTCCGGCAAACGACACGCTTAACCACCGCGGGCGGGGACATACAGCAAACCGATGAGCACGGACTCCAGCGACGGCGAGGACGCGTTCGAGTCGGTCTGCGAGGAGCTGGTCGACCGGATCCTCGCCGGCGAGATCGAACGCGACGACCTCGAGGCCGCCAAGACCGAGGTCTGTGGCAAGTACTCCTCGCCGAAGGTGCCGAAAAACTCCGAGCTTTTGGATTTCGCACCCGACGTGCACCGCGAGGAGCTGGCGTCGGTGCTCCAGCGCAAGCCCGTCCGGACTGCCTCGGGCGTCTCGCCGATCGCGATCATGACCTCGCCCCACCGGTGTCCCCACGGGAAGTGCCTGTACTGCCCGGGCGGGCCCGATTCGGAGTTCTCCAGCGCCCAGAGCTACACGGGCCACGAGCCCGCTGCCGCGCGGGGCAAGCAGAACGACTACGACCCCTACGGCCAGGTGACGCTGCGGCTCCACCAGCTGCGGGAGATCGGCCACCCCGTCGACAAGGCCGAACTCATCCTGATGGGCGGGACGATGACCGCGCGTAGCCACGACTACCAGGAGTGGTTCGTCAAGCGCGCGCTTGCGGCGATGAACGATTACGACGTCGACGGCGAACCCCAGCCCGCAGAGGGGGTGAGCTTCGCGCCGGATCCCGACGAGCGGGAGTTCCAGTATCTCGAAGACGTCATCGCCGAGAACGAGGTCGGCGACGTCCGCAACGTCGCGACGACGTTCGAGACCAAGCCCGACTGGTGTGACCCCGAACAGATCGACCGGATGCTCGACCTCGGCGGTACGAAAGTCGAGGTCGGCGTCCAGACGACTTACGAGCGGATCAACCGCGAGATGCACCGCGGGCACGGCACCCAGGACTCGATCGACGCCAACCGCCGGCTGCGGGACTCGGGGTTCAAGGTCGGCTTCCACATGATGCCCGGCCAGCCCGGAATGAGCACGGAGATGTGCCTTGAGGACTTCCGGCGCATCTTCGAGCGCCCGGAGTACCGGCCCGACTACCTCAAGATCTACCCGACGCTCGTCGTCGAGGGGACGGCGGTTTATGACTGGTGGCACGAAGACGAGTTCGAGCCGCTGGACAACGACGAGGCGGCGGAGCTCGTGGCGGAGATCAAATCGATGATCCCGCGGTACACGCGGCTGCAGCGCGTCCAGCGGGATATCCCCGCGGACTTCATCGAGGGCGGCGTCTGGAAGTCGAACCTCCGGCAGCTGGCGCGCAAGCGCATGGACGAGCACGGCTGGACCTGCGACTGCATCCGCTGTCGCGAGGTCGGGCACAACGACGAGGAGCCCGAGGACGTCGAACTGGACGTCATGACTTACGAGGTCGCCGGCGGCACGGAACAGTACATCAGCTTCGAGGACTTCGAGAAGGACCTGCTGGTCGGGTTCTGCCGGCTGCGGTTCCCGAACGACCCCGTGCGGCGGGAGCTGTCAGATGCCGCCGTCGTGCGGGAGCTGCACGTCTACGGCAGCCAGGTCGGCGTCGGCGAGACCGCGGGGACAGACGAGGGAGAGAGTGGCGACGACCCGGTTGGCGAGCACCAGCACCAGGGGTACGGCCGGCGGCTGCTGGCGGAGGCCGAGCGGCTGGCCGCCGACGCGGGCTACCGGAAGCTGGCGGTGCTGAGCGGCATCGGCGTCCGGGAGTACTACCGGGAGAAGCTGGGCTACACGCAGGACGGCCCGTACGTGAGCAAGCGCCTCGGGTGAGACGGACTGCTGTGAGTTTGTTCAGGGCCGTGACGCCGGCCCGTCGAAACGTTTCTAGTCCCGACTCTGCTTGAACCCGGGCGTCCCGAGCGAGTGTAGATCCCGGGATACCTCCGTGACCCCTTCCTTCAGGTCCTCGTGGTACGCCTCCAGGCGCTCGCGGAGTTCCGGGCGCTCGCGCGCCAGGATCTGCGTGGCCGACAGTGCGGCGTTGAACGACTTGCCGGCGTCGACGGCGACCAGCGGCGCGCCCTGGGGCATCCCGATGACGGACTGCAGCGACTTCTCCTGGACTGGCACGCCAATCACCGGAAGCGGGTACGCGATAGAGGCAGTCATGTTCGGCAGGTCCGCGCTCTTGCCGCCCGCGCCGGCGATGAGCACGTCTAACCCACGGTCCGCGGCCGTCTCGGCGTAGGCGTACATCAGCTCCGGCGTCCGGTGGGCCGAGACGACGTACGTCTCGAACGTGAACCGCGATTCGGGCGGGTCGTCGTAGCTGGTCTGCTCCTCGAATCCCAGCTCCGTCAGCGCGTCGTAGGCGCCGGGCCGGCCGGTCTCCGACCCCATCATCACGTCCAGGTCCGAGTCCGAGCCCATGACGATCCCGATCTCGGGCGTCTCCGCCGGCGACCGGTCGCGGTCGGCCTCGCGCTCCAGACTGTCGATCAGGGCCGCGAGTTTCTCGGTCATGTGCGACCGTGGGAGTGGCCACCCCCTAAACGTTGTCGTCGGCTCTCCTCCCACCCAGTTTGGTACCAACTACCACAACACTCTTGCCGGTACCACCCCACACTGATACTGGTGGCTGTACGTACGTGAACACTCGAATTGAGAATCCAAGCGGAACGGGTCTGTCTCCGCAGATAGACAGCCAGACGTGATTCAGGTACGCCATGCCGTCCCAACTCCCGTTGTTCGGGCCATGACACAGTCGATGGACTGTCCTGGCACTGGACGGAGTCACGTCTGGCTGTCTAGCAGAGACTGGTGAGTAAAAGAATTACAGCCACCAGTATAAGGGAAGACCAGTGCTCCGTGCAAAACTCTACTTCGACCTCGAGAAACAGTGCATCCTCAGCGAGGTGACCGATCCGATCGACGGCTCCTTCGCGGTTTCTCAGGAGGAGGTCCACGACAACTGTATGATCACGTTCCTCATCGACACCGGGGAGTTCTCGTCGTCGATCGCCGCGAAGCTCGAGGCGTCGGAGCAAGTCACGGAGGTCGAGCGCATCGACGACAGGCGGCTGCTGGTGACCAAGCGGTCCTGTGGCGCCCTGCCGATCATCCGGCGCAACCACGGGAAGCTCCGCGGGATGGACCGGGTCAGCGGGAGCCAGCGGGTGTTCGACATCCTCGTGTTCCGGCGGGACGACCTGAAACGGATCGTCGAAGAACTGAACGACATCGGCACGGTCAGCCTCGGCCAGCTCTCGCCGTACTCGAACACCTGCGCAAGGCCGAGAAGAAGCTCCTCGTCGAGGCGCTCGACCACGGTTCGGAGACGGCAAGCCCGCCAAAAGAACGCGCGTTCATGCTCGAAGAGCCCGGATCGGAAGCGTAGCGACGCCAGCCCGTACCCAGCGATTCGTCCCTGGAGCGGTCCCGACAGCCACCGTCGTGGTCCCCGTCCACCGCCGGGAGCTGATCCGGTGCGGTGTATAAAGAGCCTACAGGTGTAGGAAGAATGCAAACCCGCGTCGGATTTGTCATAAACTACCATGTCACACGGTGGTCAGACACGACGGCGGTTCCTCACGGCGGTGGGCACAGGAGCGACGATCGGCCTCGCGGGCTGTACGGGGCTGTTCGGCGGCGACGACGGGGGCGGGTCGACGATCACCTACCTCTCGGACAGGGGGGATTCGCGCGACCTCGTCGACGAGATCATCGACGAGTTCGAGTCGGAGTTCGACTACACCGTCGACGTGACGTACACGTCGACCGGCACCTCGACTGACGAGGAGCTCCAGCGGATGGTGACAGCGGACAACCCGCCGGACATCATTTTCGACACGTCGGCGGACGCCTACCGGTACCAGCTCGACGGCGACCTCGCGCCAGTGACCTCCGCCGTCCAGGACGTCGGCCTGCCGGACCCGGTCAACGTCGACGGCGAGTCATACATGGCGCCGACGATGGTCGAGCCGCTGATGTTCTGGTACCGAACGGACCTCTACGAGGAGTACCCCGAGACGTGGGATGCCTGGTCGCAGGAAGCCCAGCGGGTCACGGAGGAGGAAGACATCAACGGGTTCTGCGTCCAGACCGGCCAGACCAACAACGCCGACACCCAGCACACGCAGTACCTCTGGCAGAACGGCGTCCAGCCGTACGGCGGTCCCACGGGCGACGTCGAGGTCCGCATCGACCAGGGCGAGAACCGCGAGCGGGCGATCGAGACCTACGAGTGGATCCAGGAGATGAACGAGTACTCGCCCAACGGGAGCGGCTGGGAGTGGGGCGACGCCATCGGGGCGCTCCAGCAGGAGAACGTCGCCGCCATCGCGAGCGTTGGCGGGTTCCCGATCCTCTCGATTGCCGAGAACCGGCCCGAGCTGGCACAGAACCTCTCGCCGGCGCCGTTCCCGATCCCGGAGGGCCGCGAGCACGAGAACTGGTGGGCCTACTACGAGGGCCACGTCGTCAGAAACGACGGGAGCGCCACCGAAGGCGCCCAGGAGTTCGTCGAGTTCTTCAGCAAATCGGAGCGGTTCATGGACTTCCTGCTGACCGCGCCGCTGTTCCAGCTCCCGCCGACGCGCGACCAGCTCGGCAACGAGACCTACCGCAACCACGAGATCGTCCAGGAGTATCCCGGCGTGCTCGATCTCGCCGAGGAGTACTGGGACGTGTTCACGACGATCCTCGAGACTGCCGACGGCGGCGCCCCGAACCTGCTGGGCGCCGAGGGGTACGCCAACCACGTCTTCGGGCGTGGCGCCGACGAGCTGCTGATCGGTGACCGCTCGCCGGAAGACACCGTCGACTGGGTGGCGGACGAACTTCGCGCCCTGCAAGAATGAGCACGGAAACGGGGCGTCGCCCCCCGCTCGGCGGGCTCGACGGACGAACACTCCTCGTGCTCGCGTGTTTCGTCCCGCTGTTTCTGTTTTTCGCGGCCGTGTGGGTCGTCCCGATCGTGTTCGCGCTCTGGATGAGCTTCTTCGAGAACCCGACCACCGCGGCCGAGTTCGTCGGCCTCGACAACTACGTCGAGCTGCTGACGACGCCGCGGTTCTGGGAGTTCCTCTGGACGAGCGTCGTCTACGCCGTCGGATCGACGGTGTTGAGCCTGCTCGTGGGGCTCGCGCTCGCGCTCGCGGTCAACCGCCGGATCCGGGGCCGGCTCGGGCTGCGCACGATGATGATCTTCCCGTACCTGCTCCCGACGCTGATCGTCATCTTCCTGTGGACGTTTCTGCTCGACCAGAACGTCGGCGTCCTGAACCAGTTCCTCGTGGAGTACGGCGTCGTCGACGAACCGATCGCTTTCTTCTCGTCGCTGCAGTGGGCGATGCCCTCGGTGATCGTCGCCAGCGTCTGGAAGTACGGCTCCTTTGCGTTTTTCATCATCCTCGCGCGCCTGCAGGCGATCGACGACGACCTCTACGAGCGGGCCCGCGTCGAGGGCGCGACCACCTGGCAGATGTTCCGCGACATCACGCTCCCGAACCTCCGGAGCGCGATCCTGATCATCCTGCTCGTGCGGGGGATCTGGATGTTCAACAAGTTCGACATCATCTGGCTGTCCACGCGCGGGGGCCCGATCGAGGCGACGACTACCCTCCCGATCTATGTCTACCGGCTGACGTTCTCCTCTGTCGCGTTCGGCCGCGCGACCGCGCTCGCCGGAATCATGTTCGCGCTGCTTGCGGCCACCGCGGTGGTCTACTTCTACGTCTTCCAGCCGAGCGAGGAGGTGAACGTCTGATGGCGACCTCGCCCCGCGGGCTGGTCGCCGTCCCACAGCGGATCCAGGCGCGGCTGACCCGGATCGGCGTCTACGTCACAGCGGTCGTGGTGGCCGTGTTCGTCACCGTCCCCGTCTACCTGATGCTGACGCTCGCGTTCCAGGCGCCGGCCGACGCCTTCGCCGGGGGGCGTGTCAACCTCATTCCGACGAACCCGACGCTGCGGAACTTCAGGGTGCTGTTCGAGACGACGGCCACGTCGACGTACTTCCGCAACAGCCTCGTCGTCACCGCGAGCACGACGCTGCTCTCGACGGCGATCGCGGTGTCGGCCGGCTACGGGCTCACCCGCTTCGAGTTCCGGGGCAAGAGCTACGCCGCGCGGGCGATCCTGTTCTCGTACATGTTCAGCCCCATTGTGCTGGCGATCCCGCTGTACGTCGTGTTCTTCGCGCTCGGGCTGCTGAACAGCTACTTCGGGCTGACGCTCGCGCTGACCGCCATCTCGACGCCGTTTACGATCTGGCTAATGTGGCAGTACTTCCAGACCGTCCCGATCGCGCTGGAGGAGTCCGCCTGGGTCCGCGGCGCGAGTCGCTGGCGGACCCTCTGGGACGTCGTGTTGCCGGTCGCACGCCCCGGCTACGTCTCGGCGGCCATCTTCGCGTTCTCGGTGGCGTGGAACGACTTCACGATGGCCCGGGTGATCATGAGCGACGAGAACCTGTACCCGATCACCGTCGGGGCGAGCCTGTTTCTCGACCGGCCGACGATCGGCTGGGGCGAGACGATGGCCGTCTCCGTGCTCATCTGCATCCCGCCGTTCCTGATCGCGCTGTTCCTCCAGCAGTACCTGCTCCAGGGGTTCAACGTCGGGGGGCTCGAATAGATGGCGACGATCCACCTGGAGGAGCTCCGGAAGGTGTTCGGCGTCGGCGGGACCGACCACGTCGCGGTCGACGGTATCTCGCTGGAGATCCCCGACGGCTCGTTCACGACGATCGTCGGCCCCTCCGGCTGTGGCAAGACGACGACGCTGCGGACTATCGCTGGCTTCGAACAGCCGACCGAGGGACGGGTCGGCATCGGCGGCGTCGACATGACCGGTGTCCCCGCCGACCGGCGCGACACCGGGATGGTGTTCCAGGACTTCGCACTCTTTCCGCACATGACCGTCGGCGAGAACGTCGCCTACGGGCTGACCGTCGGCGGCGACTGGGACGAGGCCCGGGCACAGGAGCGCGTCGCGGAGATGCTCGAACTCGTCGACATCCGCGCGCCCGAGGAGATCGAGATGACGCTCGACGAACTGGTGCTCACGGAGGACCAGGAGGGCGAGATCAACAAGATCGTCAAAGCGATCGAGCACCGCGAGTACCTCGCCCAGATCGGCCTGCGCGAGATCGGGAAGCTGCTGTTCGTCGGCCCGCCGGGCACCGGCAAGACCTCGACGGCGCGGGCGCTGGCGCACGACCTCGACCTCCCGTTCGTCGAGGTGAAGCTATCGATGATCACCAGCCAGTACCTCGGCGAGACCGCGAAAAACGTCGAGAAGGTGTTCGAGGTGGCGAAGCGGCTCTCGCCCTGTATCCTCTTCATGGACGAGTTCGACTTCGTCGCCAAGACCCGCGCGTCCGACGAGCACGCCGCGATCAAGCGCGCGGTCAACACCCTGCTGAAAAGCATCGACGACATCAGCCTCATCCAGGACGACGTGCTCCTGATCGGCGCGACGAACCACCCCGACCAGTTAGACGCGGCGGCGTGGCGGCGCTTCGACGAGATCGTCAACTTCCCCAAGCCCGACCGCGGGATGCGCGCGGACATCCTCCGGGTGATCACCCGGGCGATGGAGATAGAGGAGTTCGACCCCGACGCCATCGCGGAGCTGACCGAGGGATTGACCGGTAGCGACCTCCGGATGGTGCTGCGCGAGGCAGTGCTGGACGCGCTGACCGAGGAGCGGACGACGCTCACCCAGCAGGACCTCGAAGACGCGGTCACCGACTTCGAGGAGCGCGACACCCTGAAGAACATGGACATGATCGAGGGCGACCACGACGCGCTGGTCGCCGGCGGCGACATCGGCGGTTCCGGGAGCAGTGGCGGCGGCCACGACCACTCTCACGACCACTGACCGCCGCGGACGGCCCCGTCCCGTGTGACGACCCGCCGCCTCGCCGGAACCGCGGGCTTTAGAACGCCGGCGCTCGCAGGTCGAACCGAATGGAGGTCACCCTGCTCGGCACGGGCGACACGACGGGGACGCCGACTCCCGGATGCGACTGTGAGACGTGCGAACGAGCGCGCGAGCGCGGCGTCGAACGCACCCGCTTTTCGGTCCACGTCCACAACGAGCGGACGGGCGAGTCGCTGCTGGTCGACGCCAGCCCCGACTTCCGCCACCAGTTTCTCACCCGCGGCGTCGACCTGCCGGACGAGGTACTGATCACCCACGTCCACTTCGACCACTTGGACGGACTGGGGAACGCCTACCGCCTGCTCGACGGCGTCCCGGTGTACGCCGCCGACGAGACGGACCCCGAGACCGGCGAGAGCGTCGTCGAGACCGTTCGACGGAAGTACGATTACCTCGACTCCGTGACGGTCGAACCGCGGTCGCCGCTGTCGGCGTTCCGAGCCTGCGGGCTCGACGTGACGCTCGTCCCGGTCGACCACCCGCCGCTTTGCTGCTACGGCGTCGTCGTCGAGGACCCCCGGACGGGCGCGAAGCTCTCGCTGTCCGGCGACACGAACTACGCCGTCCCCGAGGCGTCCCGGGAACGGCTCGCCGACCCGGACCTCTTTCTCGCGGACGCCATCGTCCCCGCCAGCCTCTGCGAGCACCATCCCCTCGGCGGCCGCCACGAGGGTCCCGACGGCGTTCCGCGGACGTTCGGCACGAAACACATGACCCGCGAGGGCGCGCTGGCGCTCGCCGACGACCTCGACGCCGACCGGACGCGACTGGTCCACGTCGCGCACTTCTATCCCGTCGATGAGGCGTTCGACGAACCGCTCGCCGTCGACGGCGAGGTGTATCGACTGTGACCGGCCTCCGCGACGCCTCGCGACTGGTGTCGCTCGTCGCCGTCGCCGGGGCCGGCTACCTCGCGGGGGCGGTGCTCGCGGGCGACGGCGTCGACTGGGTCGGCCTCCTCGCGGTCGTCGTCGGAACCGGCGCGGTGCTGGCGCTCCTCTGGCGGTTCCGGGCGGAGTTCGCCGCAGGATCGGAGTAGCCGGCGGGACCCGGGGTCGGCACACCGAACGAGAGCCGGTCCGCCGCGAACGCCTTTCGGTACCGATAGGATAAAGGCTCGCGGGTCGGTGGGAACGGATATGGGAACCTTCGATGCGTCGACTCGAAAGCGGCTCCTCACCGTCGCGCTCGTCGGCCTGCTGGTCGCGTCGGCCGGCTGCGCCCAGATACCCGGTATTGGCGGCGACGGCGGCGACGGAGACGGCGGTTCGTCCGATATCGAGCCGTACGCCGAGTCCGGCGACGAACTCGACGGCGAGACCGTCAGCTCGGACCACGCGGCCGCGTTACAGGAGGCCGGCTCGTTCACGTACGAGGTGAGCCTCGAGGCCGCGGACGGGGAGTCCTCGCTGTCGATAAACGCCCGCGTCGAGGCCGACGTGGAGAACGACGAGGCGTACTCGGTCCAGGAGTCGAACCTCTTCGGCAACCAGACCGCCTACAAGTACACGAGCGGTGACTCCACGTACGAGAAGACCGTCCGCGGGAGCGACGAGGAGAACGCCCAGTACGCCACCTCCGAGGACGGACAGGTCCAGCCCGTGAACACCACGCCGTCGTTCGAGGCCTCTCTCGTCGACGGGCTGGAGTGGAGTCAGGAGGGCACCGAAGAACAAAACGGCGTGGGCGTGACCCGCTACGAGTCGACCGGCGTGGCGAACGTCACCGCGCTCGCCGGGGCCGGTACCGACGCCGAGAACGTCTCGGACGCCTCCGCGACGATGTACCTCGACGCCGACGGCGTCGTCCGGCAGTACGACCTGACCTACACCGTGCAGGAAGGCGACTCCGAGACCGCCGTCACCTACGAGGTCGAGACGACGGGCGTCGGGTCGACCAGCGTCGAGGAGCCCGACTGGCTGGACGAAGCGCGGAACTAGTTCGTGAACCGGTCGAGACCGGACTGCCGCCGGGCGGCACCGTCGGGGTCGGCGACCCACGGCGTCCGCGCGGCGCGCTCTTTCTCGCGGTCGACCGCCGGCGGGTCGCCGGCGGCGTGGCCGTCGCAGTCGACGCCGCACTCGCTCCCGGGGTCGACCACGCGTCCCTTCCACGCGCAGTACGGGAGGCCGTCGCCGCCGTCGACGGCGGTCGTCCCGGCGCGCCCGCAGGCCGGGTACGCGCGGGGACGCCAGCCCTTGCCGTACGCGCGCTCGGCGAGGCGGCGGCGATACCGCGCTTTCTCCCCGGAGGAGACCGGTCGCACGTCGGTGCGGCCGGGCCGTTCTTCGAGGAGTTCGATACCCGTCTCCGCGACCGGCAGCGGCGCGGGGTCGCGGATCTCCTCGATGCCCTCATCGGGGTCGAACCGCCAGACGCCGACCTCGTCAGGGATGCGATTGAGATGGGCGCGGGTGACGTGGCTCTCCGTGGCGAGCACTACCTCGTCGACCAGCGCGAGGCTCACGTCTTTCCGTAGCTGCGTGTACAGGTCGCCGGGCGCGCCGAGGTCCGGCTTGTTCTCGACGGCGCGGATCCGCCCGAACCAGTCGGGGTAGCGGGCCACCTGCCGGACGTAGTCGCGGCTCCCACGTCGTTCGCGCTCGAAGAACCCGATCTCGACGGCGCGGTCGACGGCGCTCCGGGCGCGGTCGGGATGGCAGTCGAAGGCGCGCTTCCAGTAGCGAAAGCGGCCCGGACCGACCTCGCTCTCGACCGCCGCGGCCGGGATCCGCTCCGGTGTGATCCGGGCGCGGTCGTCGAATTCGGGACCGGGAACGACGGTGACCACGTCGAGCACGCGGTTCGCGGGCGCGGCGACGCCGCCGCCGAGCTGTCGGGCGACGAGCGTCTCGTCGTCTTCGAGGCGTGCACACAGCGCCAGTTCGAACCCGTACTCTCGCACGTGCGTCGACAGGGGTGCGGGCGAAAAAAGGCTCGCGGTCGGTCGCGGCGGGGGCAGCGGGGAGGACGGGTCGCGAGAGCCGTCAATCAGGCGTCGAGCCGGGCGGACGCGGCGGTGACGGCGCGGACGGCGAGGAACGGCAGCGCCCACGCGACGCCGAACGCGAGCGCCACGCCGGCGACCAGCGCGAAGGCGTACGCCCCCTCGAAGCTCGTGAGGAACGCGACGGCCCCGGAGACGGCGAGGGCGGCGACGGCCGCGGCGAGCAGGCCCGCGACGGCGCGCTTGCCGGCGCGGACCGGGTCGGCGAGGCTCCCGGCCGGAGCGGGCGTTCGGACGGTGCGACTGCGGTCGCGGCGGGTAGCGGTGGGTTTCGCGGTCATCTCTCTTCTCACTCGAACGGAGGGCCGTTACCCCCAAAAGTATAGTCTGGAAAAACATTTCTGTAGGACGCCTTACTGAAACGAGCTTCACCGGGTCAGGCCGTCGTCTCCGCGCTCTCGCCCTCGACGGGGGTCCACTCGACGCCGACGACCACGAGGGTCTCGTCGACGGTGAGCGAGAGGGTCTCGTCGTTATCGGGTCGGGACGCGTCCCGACCGCTCGACGAGTTCGGCTCGTCGGTGTCGACCGGGATGTCCAGTCGGATCCGCCAGGGGTCGTCGTCGATGACGGTAGTGTGCTCGTCGTCGGTGCACCAGTCGAGCGTCCAGAACGGCACCCGGTTCAGGTCGATCCCGTGGTCGCGGTAGTACGACACGATCTCGGCGTGGTCGAGGAGGACCTGCCCGACCGACGTGGTCAGCTGATGGCGACAGCGCCGGCATTCGTGGCGCACCGCCACGTCGAGGTCGAACGTCGCGGGGTCGCGGACGACGCGGGTCTCGACCGTGCCCGAACACTCCGGGCAGACGCCGTCGGCCATCAGGCAGTGGAGGTGGCGCACGCGCTGGTTGAACGCCGCCATCACCTCGTCGGTGGTGCGGTCGTCCAGCCCCCCCGGCGGGAACGGGTAGTCCGCGTGGACCCGCCCGCAGTCCGCGCAGTCGACGGCGATCCGCTCGTCGTCGTAGCTCGCCTGGAGGTCGCCGCCGCAGTCGACGCAGTCGCCCTCGACCGCGAACGGCTCGATCCGCGGGTGCTCGTTGAGCGACCCGGCCTGCACCGCGTGGATGACCGCCCGCCCGGCGTGGCGGAAGCCGTAGCCGTCGTCGGTCTTGCGCACGAACTGGCCGCGGAGTTTGTCGAGGTGGTAGTTGAACTGCGCGCTGTCGCGCATGCCGACGGCCTTCCGCAGGTCCGAGAAGCTCACCGGCCGTTCGTCGGCCTTCCAGAGGGCTTCCAGGATAGACAGGCGCGTCTCGTTGCCGATGACGGAGAACGCCTCCGCCGGCGTCATACAGTCCTCGCAGTGCTGGAGGTCGGGGTCGCCGGCTTCGCTCGCTTCGCTCATACGTGCGCCAACAGTTCCCAGCGTCTAAAGCGTTAGCTCATCCACAGTTATGTAGAACGCACGATGTTTCGCCGCCGACGCCGGGCGGGGCGGGCCGCTGGTGGCGCTGTCGGACCGGGACCCGGCGGCGGTCCGTGTTTCGCTCCGCGGGACACGGTGGCCGCCGGCGGAGAGAACGCACGGAGAACAGTAGGTTTATCAGTCGCTCGGGGCGAAACTGTAGCAAGATTACTCTCAGGAGGTTTCATGCCAGGAACACACCAGCAACCGGAGGTGAACATCGGACTCGTCGGTCACGTCGACCACGGCAAAACGACGCTGGTCCAGGCGCTCAGCGGAGAGTGGACGGACCAGCACAGCGAGGAGATGAAGCGGGGGATCTCGATCCGCCTGGGCTACGCGGACGCGACGTTCCGCCGCTGTCCCGAGGCCGACGAGCCCGAAGCGTTCACTGTCGAGGAGACGTGCCCGGAACACGGCGGCGAGACGGACGTACTCCGCACCGTCTCGTTCGTCGACGCGCCGGGCCACGAGACGCTGATGGCGACGATGCTTTCGGGTGCCGCGATCATGGACGGCGCGGTACTCGTCGTGAGCGCGAGCGAACCCGTTCCGCAGCCCCAGACCGCCGAGCACCTGAGCGCGCTCGACATCATCGGCATCGACAACATCGTTATCGCGCAGAACAAGGTCGACCTCGTCGACGCGGATCAGGCCCGCGAGAACTACGAGCAGATCCGGGACTTCGTCGAGGGCACCGTCGCCGAGGGCGCGCCGATCGTCCCGATCAGCGCCCAGCAGGCAGTCAACGTCGACCTCCTCATCGACGCGGTCGAACGCGAGATCCCGACGCCCGAGCGCGACCCCGAACAGGACGCGCGGATGCACGTCGCCCGTAGCTTCGACATCAACCGTCCGGGGACGACCTGGGACGAGCTGTCGGGCGGCGTTCTCGGCGGGAGCCTCGTCCAGGGTCGCCTGCGGAACGACGAGGAGGTCGAGGTCCGCCCCGGCCGCGAGGTCGAGGAGGGCGGCCAGTCCGAGTACCAGTCGATCACGACGACGATCCGCTCGCTGCAGGCGGGCGGCGAGACGGTCGACGAAGTGTTCCCCGGCGGCCTGCTCGGCGTCGGCACCGGTCTCGACCCCAGCCTGACGAAAGGCGACGCCCTCGCCGGGCAGATGGCCGGTCCGCCCGGGACGCTCCCGCCGATGTGGGACACCTTCACGATGGACGTCGACCTGCTCGACCGCGTCGTCGGCGACACCGAGGCGCAAAGCGCCTCGAGCCGTTCGAGCGGGCAAAGCCCGCGAGAAGAGATGGAGGGCGGCGAAGTCGACGACATCAGCACCGGCGAGCCGCTGATGATGACCATCGGCACGGCGACCACCGTCGGGTCCGTGACCAGCGCCCGCGGCGACGAGGCCGAAGTGCAGCTCAAGCGACCGGTCTGTGCGCCCGAGGGCGCGAAGATCGCCATCAACCGCCGCATCGGCGCGCGCTGGCGGCTCATCGGCGTCGGCACGCTCACGGGGTAGATGACGACCGTCGCCCTGGACACGAACGCGCTCATGATGCCCGTCGAACTCGATGTCCGGCTGTTCGACGAACTCGACCGCCTGTTGGGCGGTGCGCGACGCACGCCGGACGCGTCGAGCGGCGAGGAGCCGCGAGACGACGGCTACGAACCGGTCGCCCCGCAGGCGGTCGCCGAGGAGCTGCGGAAGCTCTCGGACACCGGCGGCGAGGAGGGCATCGCCGCGAGCGTCGGCCACGACCTGGCGACGGATCGCTGTCTCCTCCTACATACGGAAGCATCGTACGCCGACGACGCCATCGTCGAACTCGCCCGCGAGGGATCGGTCGACTACGTCGTCACGAACGACAAGCCCCTTCGAGACCGCGTGCTCGACGCGGACGTCCCAGTAATTGGTTTAAGGGGCAAGAACAAACTCGCAGTCACTCAACCGTAATCCATGTACAAACGGGTCAGGCTCAAGGACACCGTCGAGGTGCCTCCGAAGGAGCTCGCAGACGTCACGCCGCAGCTAGTGAAACGACTCCTCCAGGACAAGCTGGAGGGCAGGATGGACGAGGACGCCGGCAGCGTCGTCAGCGTCGTCAACGTCCACGACATCGGGGAGGGGACGGTCCTCCCGAACCGCCCCGGGGTGTACTACGAGGCGGAGTTCGACGCCGTCACGTACGACCCCCGGATGCAGGAGGTCGTCGACGGCAACGTCGTCGAAGTCGTGGAGTTCGGCGCGTTCGTCGGGATCGGTCCCGTAGACGGCCTGTTGCACGTCTCGCAGATCTCCGACGAGTACCTCGCGTTCGACGCGGAGAACCAGCAGCTCGCCTCGAACGAGTCGAACCGCACGCTCGGCGTCGAGGACGCCGTCCGGGCACGCATCGTCACCAAGAGCATCGACGAGCGCAACCCGCGGGACAGCAAGATCGGGCTGACCGCGAAGCAGGTCGGCCTCGGCAAGCACGGGTGGCTCGAAGAGGAGCGCCAGAAGCGCCAGGCCGCGACGGGTGAGTGAGCATGGCGGAAGACCGCCTCGTCTGCCGCGAGTGCCACCGCGTCGTCGAGCCCAACGTCGAGACCTGCCCCTCGTGTGGGTCGAGCAGCCTCACCGAGGACTGGGCCGGCTACGTGTACATCGCCCACCCCGAGAACAGCCAGATCGCCGACGAGATGGAGGTCGACGAGGAGGGCGCGTACGCCCTGAAGGTCCGCTAGCGTGACGGCCGACGAGCCGTCTTCCGGGGCCGAGGACCCCCTACTGGTGCTGCCGGACGACCTCCGGGGTGCGTTCAAAGACCCGCTCGGCCCCGTCGAGACCGATCCAGAGCGCGTCCTCGAAGACGTGTCCGGGCCGCTGGTCGCCGTCGGGGACGTCGTCACCTACCACTTCGAGCGCGTCGGCCGCACACCGGACGTCGCCGTCGTCGACGGCCGGACCAAGCGCGAGGCGGTCGACCGCGAGGTCGGCGAGACCATCGAACGGGAGGAGGTCGAGAGCGACGCGGTCGATACGGTCACCGTCGGGAACCCTGCCGCGACGCTCACGGCCGACCTCCTCACCGCGCTCCGCGACGCCGTCCGCGCCGAGCGCCCCACGACCGTCGTCGTCGACGGCGAGGAGGACCTCGCCACGCTTCCGGCCGTGGTCACCGCGCCGGACGGTGCGAGCGTCGTCTACGGCCAGCCCGACGAGGGGATGGTCCGCGTCCTCGTCGACGGGGACACCCGCGCGCGGTTCCGCGGTCTCCTGACGCGGATGGACGGCGACGCCGAGCGCGCGCTGGCGTTGCTGGGGTAGACGTCAGACGTACGACGGCGGAGCCGCCGTTTCGCCGCGAGTGAGCGAAGCGAACGAGCGGGATCTTTGGCCGGGCTTTTCGCCGAGAGCGGTGCCCGTAGCGCCGAAGGCGCGAGGACACCCGAACGCGAAAGAGGTCGCTGAGGTCGTTCGAAATCCTTTTACCGGTTTCGAGGGGAAGTATGAGGCAACCGATCACGCCATGGACGTCGATATCATCGAAGAAGACGAGAACCCGATGTTGCACCGCACCGACGTGACGTTCGAACTCGTTCACGACGAAGCCACGCCCTCTCGCCTCTCCGTCCGCGACAGCCTCGCGGCGAAACTCAACAAGGACGCCGAGGAGGTCGTCGTCCGCGACCTCGACACGAAGTTCGGGATGCGCAAGACCGTCGGCGAGGCGAAGGTGTACGAGTCCGCCGACCACGCCCGCGACGTCGAGCAGGACCACATGTTGGAGCGCAACAAGATCGTCGCCGAGGAAGAGACGGCGGAGGAGGCCTGAGATGGCGCGACACGAACTGTACGAGGACGACGGGTCGACGGAACGCGAGATGTGCCCGCGCTGTGGCGACACGTTCCTCGCGGACCACGGCGACCGCTACCACTGCGGCCGGTGCGGCTACACCGAGTGGGAGTGAGGGCGATGCGCCCGCGCCGAAGGACCGTACGGCGCGAGGCGACGCCTAGCAGGTGAACCGTGAGCGATAGGCTCCGCGTTCTCGGCATCGAAGGCACCGCGTGGGCGGCGAGCGCCGCGGTGTACGACACCGAGGCGGGCGATGCTTCGGGCCGTCGGACGCGGTCGGCAGACGCGGAGACCGACTCCGTTTGTATCGAGACCGACCCCTACCGGCCGGATAGCGGGGGCATCGACCCGAGCGAGGCCGCCGAGCACATGGCGAAGGCGGTCCCCGAGGTCGTCGAGGCGGCGCTCGACCACGCCGACGGCCCGATCGACGCGGTCGCCTTCTCGCGCGGGCCGGGGCTCGGTCCCTGCCTGCGCACCGTCGGCACGGCCGCGCGAGCGCTCGCACAGTCGCTCGACGTGCCGCTCGTGGGCGTCAACCACATGGTCGCCCACCTGGAGGTCGGTCGCCACCGCTCGGGGTTCGAGTCGCCGGTGTGTCTCAACGCCAGCGGCGCGAACGCACACGTGCTTGGCTTTCACGACGGCCGGTACCGCGTGCTCGGCGAGACGATGGACACCGGCGTCGGCAACGCCATCGACAAGTTCACCCGCCATCTCGGCTGGTCGCACCCCGGCGGGCCGAAGGTGGAAAAGCGCGCGAAAGGCGGGGATCTGGTCGACCTCCCGTACGTGGTAAAAGGGATGGACTTCTCCTTTTCGGGGATCATGAGCGCCGCGAAGCAGGCAGTCGACGGTCGGGAATCGCACGGCGATGCCCGAGCACATCAGAACTCGAAGAGTTCTGAGGACGACGGCGAGGCAGTCGAGGACGTCTGTTTCTCCCTGCAGGAGAACGTCTTCGCGATGCTGACGGAGGTCGCCGAGCGCGCCCTGTCGCTCACCGGGAGCGACGAACTCGTCCTCGGCGGCGGCGTCGGCCAGAACGACCGCCTGCGGGAGATGCTCGCCGCGATGTGCGAGCAGCGCGGCGCGGACTGCTACGCGCCCGAACCGCGGTTCCTGCGGGACAACGCCGGGATGATCGCCGTCCTCGGCGCGACGATGTACGAGGCGGGCGACACCATCGACGTGGACGACTCGCGGGGGGCGCGGAGGCGGTCGTCGATATCGGCGACGAGCGGGTGACGAAGCGTCGCGTGCCGAAGGCGTACCGCCACCCGGACCTCGACGACCGCCTCCGCCGGGACCGCACGGTGCTCGAAGCGCGCCTCACCAGCGCCGCCCGTCGGCAGGGCGTGCCGACGCCGGTCGTCCGCGACGTGGACGTGCCGGAGGGAACGCTCGTCCTCCGGACCGTCGGCGACGCCGACCTGCAGGCGGCGCTCTCCGCGGAGCGCGCCCGCGACGTGGGCCGCCACCTCGCGGCGATCCACGAGGCCGGGTTCGTCCACGGCGACCCGACGACCCGCAACGTCCGCGTCGACGGCGAGCGCACGTACCTCATCGACTTCGGCCTCGGCTACTACACCGACGACGCCGAGGACTTCGCGATGGACCTGCACGTGTTCGAGCGGAGCGTCGAGGGGACGGCCGACGACCCCGACCCGCTCCGCGAGGCGTTCGAGGCGGCGTACGCCGACCGCGGCGACGACGCCGTCCTCGGCCGGTTGCGCTCGGTCGAAGGGCGTGGGCGGTACCAGTAGCGGGGAACCAGCGACCGACCGGTCCGAAACGCCGCGACGGTCCCCGGTCTCTCCCGTCGATTCGCGCCGTCTCACCAGTACGTTCTTAATCGATCCCGTCGTAACGTCTCGTATGGCCGACAAGCCGAAGTCAGGCGAACTTCTCGGCGTACCGTACAACTTCGAGCGCCCCAGCATGAGCCGCCTCCTCTCGGCGTACTGGCAGCCCGACGACGGGATGCTGGTCGAGAAGCCCTTCGGTATCGGGTACACGCTCAACCTCGCTAGCTGGCGCTCCTGGGTCGTCCTCGCGGTCGCCGGCGGCCTGCTGTGGAACGAGCAAAGCAGCGACGAGCGCGACGCCGAGGACGAACCGGTCGAAGTCATCGTGGACTGAACACGACCTCTTGCGCTGCGGTCGCGCGCCTGGCGCGCTTCCTCGGCAGAAGCTCGACCGAAATCACTCCTCTGTTGCTTCGCTCCGTGCAGTCGTCGGACCGCTCGCGCCTGACGGCGCTCGCGGGTGCATCGCTCGACGATAGCCTGCCCTTCCCCGGGTCACGCGGCGCTCGCCGCGAGGGGCTCGCGCCGCGCTCCCGGCCGTCGTGTATCGGACTGCCCGAGCCGGGACCGACGCCTATTTTCCCGCGCGGTCCGCCCAGTCGGGTATGATCCGCTTCGTCACCGGCAACGAGGGGAAAGTCGAGGAAGCCCGCGAGTACCTCGACGAGAGCGTCGAGCAGGTCGACTACGACTACACCGAGATCCAGGGCGGTCTGGCGGAGATCGCGCGCTACGGCGCTCGCGAGACGTTCGAGGCGACCGAGGGCGACGAGCCGGTACTGGTCGACGACACCGGACTGTTCGTGGAGGCGCTCGACGGGTTCCCCGGCGCGTACTCCGCGTTCGTCGAGGACACCCTCGGCATTGAGCGCGTCTGGCGGCTGGCCGAGGGCGAGGAGAACCGCAAGGCCGCGTTCCGGACGGTCCTCGTGTACGACGACGGCGAGACGGCCGAGACGTTCGAGGGGAGCGTCCGCGGGCGCATCGTCGCCCCGCGCGGCGCGGGCGGGTTCGGCTACGACCCCGTCTTCGAACACGACGGGAAGACGTTCGCGGAGATGGACACCACGGAGAAAAACGCCATCTCCCACCGCGGGCGGGCGCTTTCGAAGGTTGCGGACTGGCTCGCGGAGGAGGGACCGAGCGGCCGGACCGAGGGACCGACCGACCAGTAGCTTTTTCTCTCGGGTCGAGAACTCCCGGCATGGATAAACTCCGGCGGTCCCTCCACGAGGCCCCCATCGTGGAGAAGGAGGGCGGCTACGAGTACCTCGTCCACCCGATCAGCAACTGCGTGCCGATGCTCGACCCGGGCCTGCTCCGGGAGGTCGTCAACCGGATCGTCCGGAAGGCGGACTTAGAGGGCGTCGACGAGATCGTCACCCCGGCGGCGATGGGCATCCACATCAGCACCGCCGTCTCGCTGATGACCGACATCCCCCTCGTCGTCATCCGGAAACGCGAGTACGGACTCGACGGCGAGGTCGCGCTGTTCCAGGAGACCGGCTACAGCGAGAGCGAGATGTACATCAACGACGTCGACGAGGGCGACCGCGTGCTCGTTCTCGACGACATGCTCTCGACCGGCGGGACGCTGCGGGCGGTCACCGACGCGCTCGACGGGATCGGCGCGGAGGTCGTCGACGTCGTGGTCGTCATGCGGAAGGTCGGCGGCGAGAACGCGCTGGAGGGGAGCGGCCGCGAGGTGAAGACGCTGATCGACATCAGGGTCGAGGACGGCGAGGTCGTCGTGGTCGACGAGAACGGCGACGGCGAGGAGCGGTCCGCGACGGCGACTTAGGCTCGCGGGTCCCGGTCGGGGCCGGGGTACTCGCCGCCTCGCGTCGCTTCGTAGAGGCTCGCGGCGTCGAACGCTTTCGCGAAGGCGTCGGGCGTCCGCACGGAGAGGCCCTGATACGGCTGAAGCGAGAGCCCCGTCCTCGCCGAGCGGAGGGACTCGTCGAACGAGAGGAGATGCGCAGCGCCGGACTGATACGCGCTGGCGAGGCCGGGATGGTCGTCCAGCGGGTGGTCGACGGCGACGCGCTCGTCCTCGATCCGCTCGCGCCAGTCCGCCGCGAGGTCGGGGTCGGCCAGCCTTCCGACGACGGCCTCGGCGTCGTCTAACAACCGGTCGCTCGCCGCGAGGTCGACCCAGGAGTGGCGGCGCACGTGGTCCAGCGCGTCGCGGGCCGCGCCGCCGGCGAGGAGGTCCGCGACAAGCACGTCCGCGTCCGCGACCACGCGGGCGGGGTCGGGGTCAGTCATCGCGGCGCTCCCGCAGCGTCTCCCGGACCGTCTCGACGTCGACGCTCGATTCGTCCGCGCGCTCGAAGAGGTCGGCCCACGTCTCGGTCATACGCGACCCGAGGTGACGGCGCGGCAAAAACGGGTCGGACTGCAGTAGGGAGCGAACGCGATGACGCACGCGGACGGTACCCGAGTGCAGTCCGATGTGAGAGTCGCTTCGACTTCTACGAGACCGCAAGTAGCGGTAGGCGAGCGCGCCACCGGCGAACGCGACGCCGACGTCGACCAGCAGGCCGGCGACGCCGACGGCGGCGGTCAGGAACAGGTCGTCCGACTGCGCCGCGGCCCGACCGAGCTGCCAGGCGACGACGACGAGGAGGACGCCGAGCAGGGCCGTCGGGAACGCCATCACGAGGCCGCCGCCGGCCAGGAGCGCGATGGCGACGTAGAGGACGCCGAGGACGACGTTCGCGCCGCCGGTGCGCGCGCCGAAGGCGTACTTGCCGGCGAGGCCGCCGGAGCCGTGACACATCGGGATGCCGCCGAGCGGGACGGACGCAAGCGTCATCGCGCCCATGCTGAGCGAGAGGTCGTCCGGCGACACGTCGCTGTCGAACAGGTCGCTACAGAGCAGGGCGGTCGCGACGGCGGCGTTGCCGACGGTCATCGCCAGTTGCGCCACGGTCCCCTCGACGGCGGCCGGGGTGAACGTCGGCGCGCCGCTCTCGAAGGGCGCGAGCGCGGGGAGCGTGGGCGACGGGACGCCCGCCTCGGCGACGGCGAGGCCGACACCCACTGCGAGGACGGCCAGCGCGCTCGTCCGACGGCGGCCCGTGAGCGACACCGCGAGCGCGACGCCGACCCCGACGCCGGCGAGCGGGAGGCTCGCGAGTCCGAGCGAGAGGCCGGTCTCCAGCAACAGGAGCGCCACCGCGAACTGGACGCCTCGGATCACCGGTCGTCCCGCGACCGTCGCGACCCGGTCGAGCGCGCCGACGGCACCGAGCGCGAGGAGCGCGACGCCCGCGAGCAGGCCCGCGGCCGCGAGTTCCCCCGCCGTGAGCGCCCCCGCGATGGCCAGTCCGGCCAGCGCCTTCATCGGCTCGACCGACAGCGGCAGGCCGTACGCCAGCCCCCAGACGACCTGGAACGCGCCGAAGAGGACGAGGACGTGCGGGAGCGACACCGCCGTGGTCGCGCCGAGCGCGACGACGATAGGGAGGACCGTAACCGAATCACCTAGCGCGCCGGTCACCTCTCCCGCCGAGAACGCCACCCGGTCGCGGACGGCCTCTCCGGTGGTCGTCGCCATCGGATCGTTACACGGCGCGCACCGGTATTACCGTTCGGAGAAATCGAGACCGGTACCGCGAACTCGTTCGGGAAACTGATTTTGATTAACCCCGCCGGCCGAACTCAGGTCCGCTCCTCGACGACCCGGGCAACGGCTTCGCGGTCGTCCCCGTCGAGTCCCCGAAAGGGCCGCCGCGGATACCCGCCCGGTCGGCCGCGCTCCTCGACGGCCGCCTTGACCGCCGGGACCCCCCGCGAGCCGAGGGCGTCGTCGAGTTCGACGAGGTCCCGGTTGATCGCGCGGGCCGCCTCGTCGTCGCCGTCGCGGTGCCGGCGGTAGATATCGCTCGCGCGCTCCGGGGCGGCGTTCGCTACCGCCAGCACGCCGCCGGCCGCGCCAGCGTCGAGTCCGGCCGCGTAGACGCTCCCGTTCCCGACGAGCACGTCGAAGTCGTCCGGGACGCGGTCGAGCGTGCGCTGGAGACGTGCGAGGTTCCCGCTGGAGTCTTTGATCCCCGCGACGTTCTCGTGGTCGGCGACCGCACCGACGGTTTCGGGGTCGAGCGCCACGTCCGTGTACGGCGGGACGCTGTAGAGGTACACCGGCAGGGGGCTCTCGTCGGCCACGCCGCGGTAGTAGTCGGCGAGGGCGTCCTGTCCGTAGTCGAAGTAGTGGGGAGTGACGACGAGGGCGGCGTCGGCCCCCGCTTTTGCCGCCCGCTCGGTCGCGGCGAGCGTGTCGGCGAGGCTCTCCTTGCCCGTGCCCGCGAGGACGGGTCCGTCCGCCGCATCGGCGACGGCGGCGACCACGCGCTCGCGCTCGGCGTCGGTGAGCAGCGGTGCCTCGCTCGTCGACCCACAGGGGACGAGGAAATCGATCCCCGCGTCCTCGACCCACGCCGTCAGGTCGCGGAGCGCGTCCTCGTCGATGTCCCCTGCCTCGGTAAACGGTGTCACCAGTGGTACGCCGGTTCCGTCCATGCGGGTCCGAACGAGCGCGACGACTAAAGGAGTACGCGAAGGGGAAGCCGACGCCCGGGTCACACGCGCGTCTGACGGGTGTTTAAGTCGTCGGAGTGAGCAGGATCCGGTGGGCGCGTCGCGACGGCCTCAGTTCCATCCTCCCGACCGCGCGCCCGGCACACCGCTCTCTCCCACCCGCAGCTTTTCGGGGCCGTTCAGGTCGGTAGCACCGACTGCCGCACGTCCTCGACCGCCTCCGTCTGGACGATGACGGCGATGCGGTCGTTCGCCTCGATCCGCGTCCCCGGGAGAGGGATTGTCAGCGACTCGCGCTCTCGGCCGTGGGCGTAGATGCGCGCTGTCGAGGGGAGGTCCACGCTGCTGATCCGCTCGCCGATGAGCGGCGAGCCCTCGCGGAGGGTGAACACGCTCAGCTGGAGCTTCTCGGTGAGGTCGGAGACGACGCTGAAGTCGCCGCCCAGCAGCGCCGTCTTCGCGCCGGCGGCACCGAGGCGTTCGGGGTAGATGATCTCGTCGACGTCGTCGGCGTACTTCTGGTAGATCTCCTCGCGGTAGTCCTCGTCGATCCGCAGGACGGTCCGACAGCCGTAGTGCTTGGCGACCATGCACGCCGCGAAGTTCACGTTGAGGTCGCCGGTAAGGCCGCCGAGCGCGTCGACCGTCTCCAGGTTCGCCTGGTCGAGGACGTTCTCCTCGGACGCGTCCCCCTCGATCGTCTCGAAGTCCTCGGTTCGCGCTCGGTCGGCTTTCTCGGGGTCGTTGTCGACGACGACGACCTCGTGGCCCTCTTCACGGAGGATGCGGGCGGTCCGGATGCCGACGCGGCCGTACCCGACGATGACGAACTTCATAGGATGGCATACGAAACCGGGGGTAAAAATAGTGACTCCTGGTACGGATCCGCACATTCCCAGAGGCCGGTCCCGCTCTCCCGGGCGCGTTCCTCGGCTGCCGCGTACCGGTCCCGGTCCGCGAACGTCGCGTCGTACAGCCGTGCGTGCCCCCGTTCGACGAGGCGCTCGTTGAACCGACCGCCGTCGTAGTCGACGTACGCGAGCAGGCGGTCGTACCCGCCGCGGCGGTCCGACGCGGGGTCTACCACCAGCGTCACCGACTCCCCGGCGAGTTCCGTCCGCGCGAACTCGCTCGCCCGGTAGCCCCAGTCCCGGAGACACGTCCGACCCGCCTCGGTGTCGGGGACGCCCTCGAACTCCCCGGGGTCGTTCTCGGCGCGGACCTCCGGCGTGTCCACGCCGAGCAGTCGCACCGTCTCGCGCGTGCCGTTCGGGTACTCGACCTCGACCGTGTCGCCGTCGACCACATCGACCACGGTGGCGTCCGACCGCTCGGTGGTCCGCGGGGGGTCGTCGGTGACGACGCCCGCACACCCCGCGAGCGCGAGAACCAGCGCGACCGACAGGAGGGGCTTGCGCACGAGCGACACCTGCGTCCGCGGTCACTTCACTATGTAGGCTCCGGTGAGGTCGTCTGTCCGGTCGCACCACTCGTCGCGGTCCCGGCGTTTAGCCCCGACACGTGAACCCTCTGGGGTCGCCCGCTGAAGGATTCGGCCCTCCCGCACCGCCGTTCGACCGGTTCGGCTTTTTTCGCCGCGTCCTCACGCCTCGCCGTCGCGTATCGACTCGGCCGCGCGCGGGTACAACTCCGTGACGCCGGTCGCGGACGGAGCGTTCACGAGCGTCACCGTGTCGCCCCGCCGTTCGACGTAATACGCGCCGGCGAACGGCCCGCCGTCGACGACCCAGTGTCCCCCTGCCCGAGTCGCGCCGTGGTACCGGAGCAGTCGCTCGTACCCCTCGGTGAAGGTCCGAGCGTCCGCCCGTTCGTCCCAGCGGACGCGCCAGACGTAGCCGGTGTCGCCGTCGTTCTCGTAGGCGTACAGCAGGTCGTTGCCCCACCCGTTCGAGTACTGCAGGTCGTAGTCGAGCGAGACGTTCCCCTCCGACCGGCGGACGAACGACGCGGGGTCGACCAGCGTCTCGTTCCGGTCGTCGTACAGCGTGTACGCGAACATCGTCGCGAGGCCGCGCTCGCCGACGGTCGTCGACCCGCCCCCCTCGCTTCGGCGGATCCGCTCCCAGTCGGCGGTGCTCCGGTCCGGCAGGTCGAGCGGCACCGGTCCCCCGACGCCGTTCCCGTGGATGACCTGCTCCGTGCTCACCGGCGGGTCGGCGTACTCCGCGGTGACGCCGTCCCAGCCGTCGCGCCCGCGGACCGACTCGACGTAGGACTGCCCCTCGGCGTACGGGAAGTACTCCAGCAGGTACAGGCCCATATGGATGTTCTCGCGGGACGCGTTCCCCGCCGCCGCGTCCGCGCCGCCAGCACGCGGTCGCAGGCAGTCCCACTCCGCCTCGCAGCGCCGCTCGTACCGGTCGTCGACGAGGTTCGCGTCCCCCTCGACGAGCGAGAGGACCGCCGCAATGTTGTCGTCCGTCGCCGGGAGCGGAGCGCGGATCTCGACGTCGTTCCCGTACCGGAACTGATAGGCGTGATACAGCTCCTGAGACAGCGTTATCTCGTCGACACGCGGCGTTTCGGAGTCGGAGACGAGTACGACTCGGTCCTCGCGGGTGTCGTAGTAGGTCTCGTCCACCTCGGCGAGTCGCCCCCGTCACCGATCAGAAACAGCGCGCGGTGTTTCACGTTCTGGAACGCCCGATCGCCGCCACTGGGGGCGCTCCCGGGCGCGTTCCGCTCGTACTCGGATCTGGTGACGACAGTGACGTTCACGTCGTTCTCGAACTCGACGCCGCGGACGCGCTCGACCCGGGCCATCGACCGGGCGACGACGGCGTCGAGTTCGCTCCCGTTCGGTCCGTCGTCCGGGTCGACCGAGAGCGAGTCGTTGTACCAGTGGCCGTTCTCCCACCCCTGGACGTCGCGCTGACCGTCCGAGAGGTTCGACGAGTCGTCGGGCGGAGCGTCGACCGACCCCGTCGGGGCCGCACAGCCTGCGAGGAGAACCAGCGCGAGCAGGGCGAGGAGGCGAAGCGAACGCATCGACGCATGGTTCGGACCCCGTCGAGAAAAATCACCTGGACGGCGACACGTCACCACTCGCGTTCGCCGGACGACCGGTCGTCGCTCTCGGGCGATTCGTCGTCACCCGCCGGCTCGTCCCCGCGCTCGACGCTCGCCTCGGGCCGTCCGCCCGTCTCGTTTCGCGCCGCCGCGGCGTGTGCCTCGTCGGAGACCTCGCTCCCGGTAGCGCCGTCGCGAAGCCTCGCGTCCGCCGCGGCCGGCAGGCCGACCGACGACCGCCGCCGGAGCAGGCCGAGCGCGACGAGCGCGACCGCCGCGAGCGCCGGACGACTCGCGTCGCCGCCGCGACGCCGCTGTCCGGCGGCCACGGCGAACAGCACCGCACCGACGAGGATCGGAACCGACCCGTCCCGCACGCGCCGCAGGAGAGTCTTCGTCAGCGTCTCGTCGGCCGCGTCGAACGTCGCGCGTTGCTTGTCCTCCGGTTCCTCCGTGGCCTCCGTACGTGCGGTTGACATCTGTCTCGTACCTCCTTTCCTCGGGTGACGGTACGCGCTCCGTCCGGTTGTACCTAGCCGTCCTCGGCCGGTCCGAGTCGCTCCAACTTTCATGGTTCTATTGCCCATACGGTCGGTATGAGCGATGACCGGCTGGAGACGGTGCTCGACGCCGCGGTGACCGTCGTCAAAGTTGCCTACGAGAAAGACGTCAGGTATCCGGCGGCGGCGATGGCGTACTACGCGTTCGTCTCGTTCGTCCCGGTCCTGTTGCTCGTGTTCGCCGTGGTCGGCGAACAGGTGCTCGCGGAACTCGGGACCGCGCTGCCGCAGTTTCTCACGTTCGAAGCCCGACGGCTGGTCTACGAGGCGACGACGACCGCCTCGGGACAGGCCGGGGGGTCGGTGCTCGCCGCGGCCGTCATCGCCTGGAGCGGGGCGAACGTCGCCACCGACTTCCAGACGGTCGTCGAGCGCGTCGAGGAGGCCGGCGAGAGGTCGCTCCGCGAACAGCTGTTCGACGCCGTCGTCGTGCTCGGGTCGCTCGCGCTGGCCATGTTCGCGATACTGTTCACGAGCCTCCTGTTCACCCTCCCGCCGGAGGGGTCGTTCGCCGGACTGGTGATCCTGTTCATCACGCTCACGGTCGCGTTCGTCCCCCTGTACTACGTCCCGTCGACGGTGCTTCCCTCCCCCGAAGCGGCGCTCCCCGGCGCGATGACCACCGCGTTCGGCTGGACGATCATCCACGCCGGTATCCTCTTCTACGCCGAAAACGCCGCTCAGTACGCCATCTACGGCGTCCTGAGCGGGATCATCATCATCCTCACGAGCCTCTACATCGCCTCGTCGGTCCTCGTGATCGGCGTCATCGTGAACGCGACGATGGCCGACGGGGCCGACACCAGAGAGGTGTCTGACATCCGGAAAATGTGAGAGGCGACTGGGCCGCCGCGGCCGGCCGCTCTCGGCGGACCAGGAAGCATCCGTCGACCGCGACGCCTCGCTCCCACCGCGCGGACGTCGGCGCGACTCGCGCTGAACCCGGTGCAGCTTCCGGTCGGCATCATCGTCGGCCTCACCGCCGGCCCGTACTTCCTCTAGCGGAAGAAAGAGGACCTCGACGAGGTCTGAAGCGGAGACGGGCCGCGGGGGCGGGGGTCGTCACCCCACTCTCGGGGAGCGCGGAGACGGATCTGGAGGGAACCAGTGTTACGGGAGAACGGATATCTGAGAGAGCCTAGGCCGGGATTTGAACATGGGTTTCATAATCTCTTGTTTCAATGTTAAGGTACCGGAATGTCCGACACACGCGCTAAAGTCGAGTCCCTCCGCGAACGCATTCAGGACTCCAACGACATCAGCGAGCAGGACCGAGAAGTCCTTCTCAAGTTCAGCGACACCATCTACCTCCTGAAGTCGGAATATACCGACCACCGACACGATAAGCTGCTTCGGCACTGCACCCGAATCGCCGAGAAGGTTGGCGGATTGGCTGATTCCCTCGAAGACCAGAGCGCTGCCGAAAATATCGTTCGCTGGATCAACCAGACGTATACGAACGAGTACACCAACCATGACTACCGAACGGCTCTCCGCGTCTTCGGTCGACGTGTCTCCGAAGGCGACGAAATCCCGGACAGTATCGAGTGGATTCCGTCGGGAACGTCGAGCAGCCACGACCCGGTCCCGAACCCCTCGGAGATGCTGAAGTGGGAGGAAGACGTTCTCCCAATGATCGAAGAGGCACGGAACGCTCGCGATGCCGCCCTGATCGCTGTTGCCTTCGACGCCGGGGCACGAAGCGGTGAACTGCAGGACCTTACCGTCGGCGACGTGAGCGACGCGGAGAACGGTCTCCGTGTCTTCGTCAACGGGAAGATGGGACAGCGCTCCGTGCTTCTCATTCCTAGCGTTCCCTACCTTCAGCGCTGGCTGTCCGACCATCCGGACTCGAACGACGGTGACGCTCCGCTCTGGTCGAAGCTTAGTAAACCAGAGGAACTCACCTACCGCCGGTTCAGATCTATCTTCGACGACGTGGCCCAACGAGCCGGCGTTACGAAGCCGGTGACTCCGACTAATTTCAGGAAGTCTAACGCTTCCTGGTTGGCCGAGAAGGGTATGAACCAGGCCTATATCGAGGACAGACAGGGCCGGAAGCGCGGAAGCGACGCTACCGCGCACTACGTCGCCCGCTTCGGTGGGGAAGCGGAGGACGAATACGCTCGTATGCAGGGGGTCGAAATCGACGAGGAGGAGCCGGATCCCATTGGTCCGCTCGAATGCCCCCGCTGCGGTCGAGACACCCCACGCCACGAACCGGCGTGCGTCTTTTGTGGCCAAGCCATCAGTCACACCGGTATCCAATCCCTCGGCGATCAGCAACAGAAAGTCCGGGACGCGCTGTTTCAGTTCGCCCAGGAAAAGCCGGAGCTCATCGAGGACTTCAAACGCGCTCGTGACCTGACTGACTTGCTGGAAAACAACCCCGACCTCTTCGGGGACGCTCAGGAGTTCGCCGACGCTCTCTCGGAGAACTAGCATCTTCTCAGGCCAGTTCTAGCTTGATTCGGCCCAGTTGCTTTTCTACGTTCTCGACGCTCTCAACGCCGTCACAGTTGGCGAGCAGTGCCAAGACGTAGGCACGGGCCTCTTCATTACCACAGGCGAGCACTCGGCTGAGCATCTCGCTGTTCTCACGAACGAACTCATCGAGGTCTTCCTCGTTCATAGAGCTCCCTCAGAAGCGCCTTCTAGCGCATCCAGAACCGTCAGAGACCGTTCCAGTGGAACGCCTACCTCCAGAATCGTCCGCACTTGAGTGAGGGTGAGCGGTTCGGTAATCTCGCCGTTCTCGTCCGTCCGCTCGTTCTGGATTTCGGTGATGATGGCGAGAGTGTTCTCTACCTCGGAAATCGCGGCATCGTATAGGTCGCTCTGGTTTTCTGAGAGGTCCCCGTATGAGGGAGTTTCGTATTCGATTCGTTGCCCGCAGACGTTTTCGGTGCTCGGCATTTTGGTCGTGTGTTGGTCGTACCCCGTTCCCGGCCGGGTACACCGACGATGAGGAGAGCGCCGAGCAGACCGACGAAAATTTAAGCCCCACCGGCCCGCAGTGCCGATAGGGATTCGCGGCCCCGCCGACGATCCCACCACCGTCGTGCCGTGTTTCGAGCGGAGGTAGCACGGGTTCCAATCGCGCATTACCTCACTCGCCTAATTGCGGCACGACGTGCGCCACGTCGTGAGCGTGCGATGTCGTGTTTCGCTCCTGTATACCTACGTATCCATCCGTATACCCGGTTTGTAATAAGTCTAAGTTCTGCTGAGAGCTTTCCAAAACCGCAAGACTGCGGCCCGGAATTGGCCAAATTCCGCTCCATGGTTTACCGGAATTTTCACCGGTCTTTGATCCTTAGCGTGACAGCCGAAAGCTTCCATACCGCGACCAATACGACCACCGCTAGAAGCGCGTGCGACCAATTCGTCAAGTGCTGTACCGAGTGCTCGAAAGTAGGGGACCGAATAACCCACCCCTATCCGTATCCGAAGATAGATTCAAAACAGCTCCTCTGTGGGATCGTAGAGCGAATTGGTCGAAGATTGGCTGGGATCGCTCGATTGTTCCGACCGAGAAGTAGGTTCGGTCTTTCCGGGATTGGTCGGGCGGGATCGGGAACTTCGCCGTTGCGATTGGTCGAGTACGTCGAGACCGTCCGGATTCTCCCGAATGTAATACCGGATTGCTCGACGCATTAGCTCCGACCGGAAGGCGTTGTTCTCGGCCGCGGCCGAGTCAAGTTGTTCTCCGAGGGCCGCCGGGAGACGGCACGAAACGTGGGATGTCACACGTATACTGACGGATACGCTAGATAAATAGATTGGTGAAAGTTTAGGGGTGATTCAGGCTACTGAGAGCCCTACACTATCCAAAGGATTGCACCCTGTTCTCTGCTCATTCTCCTTCTTCTTCAGCAGTCTCTATGACTCTACCTAGTGAATTTACAAGCATTATGGCGTTCTCATAGCTCGTCACGATTCGGTATCCCTCGTCAACTTGCTCGACTACTCCGATGCTGAGATGGCTCAGTAATTGGAGCGTTTTCGTGATCTTTTCTTGGCTTGGTACGTCGCTTGGGTTCTGCATTCCAACGACGATCCAACGGAGGTCGGCTGCAATTGCAACGGGTCCGTCGGCACGCTGGAGAGCCCGAATCACGTCTAAAATGGTCGAACCAGCATCAACACGGCTCTCGATAGCTTCATCAAGAAGGTCGAGCCGATCATCTTGGAACGCCCCAGGGCGAGCAAGTAATTCAAGCACCTCCTCCGGAGCAACGGCGTAACGGTCCCGCCGGTCGAGTAGCTCAATCAAATCATCGACAGCTAATGTCGTGAGTTCATTTGTCGTTGCGTTCTCAATGACCTTTGGCGTGAATGCCGGTGCGACGACGATTGCATGGTCTGCACCCTTCTGGCGACGGTGTTTGTCGATATTGGTCGCTTCGAGCGAGTTTAGTTTTTCAGAGCTTCGAGTCTTCGCTTCGACCACGACGTGCACGGGAGAACTAATCTCGACATCAGTATCACTACCACCCTCGATCCAGTTTGTGGTGCATCCTAGGCGCGTGAACGCTTTCGCAACGAGTTGCTCAAATTCCTCTGAGCGGCTGCCATCCGTACTCGCAGTACGGAGTTCTTTTTTGAGCCCGGGTGTTTCCTCAACATCGTCGTCGTCGACATGATGAACTTTCTCGCCGGTGCCTGTTAGCTCAGCGAGCGCCGTCTCCACCGAATCGTATTCTTGAGTAAGGCGTGAAAGGCGATTATCCGCTACTCGTGTGAACCCTTGAGGTCGGTAGGTTTCGTCATATCCCACGAGATTGTTGAACGCCTCAATGTCAACGTCCGTTTCTTCGACTTCAGTAAGGAACGTGAGATACTTCCAGGGATTGTTTGGGTCCCATCGGTCGTGATCGACGCCGTCATTCCATAGTTGTCCAGCTAACTCGTAGTTCTCTCGCAGTAAGAGGACCTTCCCACGAGATACGAATCGCCCATCGTGGTAGACAAGCGCAACATCACCCGCTTCGACGTTTTGCCATTTTCCGGGTACTGAGCTCCCCCAGAGGTGAATCCGGTTGTCCTCAGAGGTCACTTTGAGCTCTTCAATGTCCTCATCAGAGAGGAAGGGAGCAACTTCTTCCAGTTCGTGTCCCTGCTTGACGGATATCTCGTAGTCTTCGTATGCATCTTGACGGCCGGCAGTAAAGATGACAATTCCAGCCATGATTGATATTCAAGACTGTACAGAGAGCCGTCAAATACCTGTCCCTAGACGTGGCACTCGTGATGACGAAAGACGAGTTTTGTTTAACTCCTCATCAATTAACAGAATCGGCCCAGTTGATCGTTCGATACAGGAAATTCTCCTCACCGGACTTCCTGAATCTCCTTTCTGACCTGATCCAACAGTCCTTGGTTGAACCATCCGCTTCCTTCCTCTATATCGCTAAGACACTGAGCCGCTTCCTCCAGTGAGGCTATTCCTTCCTTCACTGCCTCAATAAGAATCCCGAGCGAACCAGTCACATCAAGATTTAGGTCGTCACACCGACTACGAACATACCCGTCATCGGTCACGATAATGACATTCTCCATACTTAATCCCCTCCCAATCAAGGCTGTGTCCCCACTCCACAACATCTCTCCCGCTCTATAGTACGTCTTTTCGTTCAGATGGAATGATGCGGCTTTGAAATAGGGAAGATGGGTATTGAACTGGTCGGTCGCATCAATATAGACGTCACCAGAATGCATCGCGCGATGTAGTTCGGTCTTCGCCGGATCTTGTTTAATCTCAGTAAGTACGTGTTCGGGAACCCAGATCGTTTCAGGCCTCTCATAGAGAAGTCTTTCTGCACGGGATTCAACGAGAGTAATAAATGAACTTGTGTCCACTAATAATATCGAATTGTCGGTGGCCATCGTGCCTCTCAAATAGTACAACTGATTTGAGGGTTATAATGGTTTGAGGCCATCGAAGATCGTGTAATCAGCGCATCCATCTAACAGCTGTCTCAGAAGGTAAAATATCGAATAAAATGGGCCCCTCAACAAGGATGAAAGACGTACAACCGGGACAGATGTGTCCCAGATGACTCCAGAAAACACTAAAAAGCCAAAGGGATACGGTATGGGTATGGCTTCTGATGACGAGAGTCTCCTCCGTTATACCAAAGACGGGCAGACCCTCGATCTCGATACGCTGGAATCTCACCTCTGGGAGGCTGCCGACATCCTTCGCGGTAGCATCGACGCGGCCGACTACAAGAACTACATCTTCGGGCTGCTGTTCCTAAAGCGCATCAACGACCGCTTCGAGGAGGAGACCGAGGAAATCGCGGAAGAGTACGACGTTGATAAGGAAACAGTCCGGCATGACCGCGACCTCCACGAAGAGTTCTGGGTACCCGACCGCGCCCGATGGGACCATATCGCCGCGCAGGATACCGACATCGGCGCGGCACTGAACAAGGCGCTCGAAGCCGTTGAGGACGAGAACGACGCCGTCGCCGACCGTGTGCTCACCTCTGTCGACTACAACGACAAAGAACGACTCTCTGATGCGACGCTCGACGAGCTCGTCACGCACTTCTCGAAGCACCGCTACCGGAATGCTGACCTCGAAGACCCCGACATCTTCGGGCGGGCCTACGAGTACCTCATCCGGCAGTTCGCCGACGACGCCGGAAAGAAGGGCGGCGAGTTCTACACGCCCCGCGAGGTCGTGCAGCTCCTCGTCGAATGTGTCGACCCGGAGCCCGGCGACCGTGTTTATGACCCCGCGTGTGGCTCAGGTGGAATGCTCATCTACTCCGCCCAGCACGTCGAACAGGAGGGCGGCGACCGTGACGACATCTCGCTCTACGGCCAGGAGAAGAACCTGAATACGTGGGCAATCGGCCAAATGAACGTCTTGCTGCACGAGCTGCAGGACGCCAAGATCGCGAAGGGCGACACCATCACCGAACCGAAGTTCGTTACCGAGCACGACGAGTTGGAGATTTTCGACCGCGTCGTCGCGAATCCGCCGTGGAATCAGAAGAAGTGGAGCAAGGAGTGGGTGCAGGAAAATGAACCGTACAATCGCTTCCCGTACGGATTACCGCAAAAGAACCGCGGTGACTTTGCTTGGATTCAGCTAATGCTAGCGTCCCTCTCTGAAACTGGGAAAGCGGGCATTGTCATAGACAATGGCGTACTGTTCCGCTCGCGCACCGAAGGTAAAATTCGGAGACCGATATTGGAGGATGACCTCGTTGAAGCCGTTATAGCACTCCCAGAAAACCTGTTTTATAATACGTCATCACCGGGCTGTATCCTCATTCTGAACAAAGATAAGCCTGAAAATCACGAGGGAAAGGTCCAATTCATCTACGCCGAGGACCAGACGCTTCGCGAGTCGGGTGTTCAGGTGTATGAGGAGCTCTCAAATCAGAACCAGTTGACAAAGGAGGGTATCGAGTACCTCGCCGAGACACACCTTACTGGCCGCGAAGAAGAACATCACAGTCGGCTGGTTGACCTCAATGAGATTGAGGAGAACGATTGGAATCTGAACGTCCCGCGCTACGTCGACACGACCGAACCCGAGGAGCCAATCGACGTGAGTGAGAAGCTTCGGGAGTTGGATAAGCTGACCGAAGAGCGTCAAAAGACTGACCATGAACTGCAGCAGTATATGGAGGAGTTAGAATACCGATGAGCGAAGCCTTAGAACAGTCTGATCTCCGCGAGGGGTATAAAGCAATCAAACTTGGACCCCGCGAAATCCCAATACCTGGAGAGTGGAAGTCCGTTCCCTTCGAAGAGGCGATTGAACTCAACCCGAAGTACAATAAGCCCGACAACGGACCATTTGATTACCTCCCAATGGATGCTGTCGATGAGAAAAAACAAACTATAGAATACTGGACCGAACGTGGCAAGGATGACTGTACGACCACGTGGTTCAAAAATGGAGACACCGTTTACGCAAAAATCACACCGTGTACTGAAAACGGAAAAATCGCGTTTATTGATGGATTGTCCACGGAGATAGGTTCTGGTTCTACGGAGTTCCTTGTTTTCCATCCTCGGGAGGGTGTGACCGATGAGCGGTTTGTCTATTATCTTTCCAACCTCCCTGAATTTCGATCAGTCACCATCTCCCTCATGGAGGGGTCGACTGGACGACAACGTGTCCCAAGCGACGTATTCAAAGGTAGCCTTCATATTCCGCTTCCCCCGCTCCACGAACAGCGCCGCATCGCCGACATCCTCTCGACTGTCGACAATCAGATTCAGCAGACGGACAAGATCCTTAGTGATAAGAAAGAACTGAGAAAGGGGTTAGTGGCCCAACTAATCCGCACTGGTCTAGATTCTCATGATCCCGTGAGTAAACGAATTGGACCGAAAGAATACTCAATTGCTGATGGTTGGGAACTACGTGAAATTCGTGAGCTTTCAGCTGACGAGAAGAAAGCAATCCGCGGGGGACCGTCGGGAACCCAACTAAAAAATGCTGAGTATGGGAACGATGGGGCCAAAGTGTATGGACAAGAGCACGTAAGTGCTCACGATTTCTCAAGGGGAGACAAATTTCTCGCAGAGGGCGAATTTAATGACTTTCAGTCAGTCGAAATTCTCCCTGATGACATATTAGTGACCATGATGGGAACTGTAGGCGATTCAGCAGTATTCCCACCAGAAGCAGAAAGGGGAATTATGGATTCACATCTTCTCCGCATTCGATCAGATCAACAAACGGTGGTCCCGGAGTTTCTCTCAATTATGATCGACGAGTCAAAAATTGTAGAAGATCAAATTCATTCTCTCAGCCATGGATTAGTGATGAGTGGTCTAAATATTGGGATTGTGAAGTCTCTCACAATACCTGTTCCGCCTACCGACGAACAACAGGAGTTCGTTCAAATACTATCAAAAGCCTTAGACAGCATCCGCACGGAAGAAAGACGGCTTCAGGATCTTCAGGGCTTGAAACGTGGTCTCATGCAGGACCTCCTCACCGGCGTGGTCCGCGTCAATACCGATAACTAACCCATGCCCAGCGAGTACGCCGAGTCCGAACGGCCTGCCCTCGATACCCTCCAGCAACTCGACTGGGAGGTCGTTGACCAGCAGCGAACCGTCTGGCACGACCCCCGCGAGACCGAATCCTCGGCTGTACTCGAACCTCGACTTCGCGACGCCGTCGAGCGCCTGAACCCTTGGATCGACGAGAACAACCTGGACAAGGCCGTCCGTGAGATTCAGCAGGTCGCCGGGACGAGCACGATGGACGAGAACGAGCAGATTCACGAGAAACTCGTCCGGCACACGTCGGTCAAGCAGGATTGCGGCCACGGGCTGAAACACCAGACGGTCAAGTATATCGACTACGAGAACCCTGAGAACAACGACTTCCTCGCGCTCAATCAGTTCCGGGTCGAGGGGCCGATAGAGGTCATCAAACCCGATATCGTCCTGCTCGTCAACGGTATCCCACTCGGCGTCGTCGAGTGCAAGGCTCCGATTATCGCCGAACCACGAAGCGAGGCGCTCGAACAACTCCAGCGTTATCAGAACGAGCGCACTGAGACTGGCAAGGAGGGCGCGGAAGAGTTGTTCCGGTACAACCAGTTCTCCGTAGCGACGTGGTACGAGGGCGCGGTGATGGGCACCTACGGGACACCCAAGGGCCAGTACAAACCGTGGCGCGACCCGTACCCGCTGGAAGACGAGGACATTGCCGACCTGCTCGGCGTCGACTACGTTTCGCCCCAGCACCGGATGCTGTACGCGCTCTTCGACCACGAGCGCCTGCTCGACCAGCTCCGGCACTTCACCGTCTTCGAAACGAACCAGAGCGGGGCCGTGAAACTGGTCGCCCGCTACCAGCAGTACCGCGCCGTCGAGAAGGCCCTGGAGCGAATCGAGCACAGGAGTCGGCGGGAAGCCCAGGGCGGAGTCGTCTGGCACACCCAGGGGTCGGGCAAGTCACTGACGATGCTCTTCCTCGGGCTGAAGCTCCGCCGTGCGAAGCCCGACCCAACGCTCTTGCTCGTCACCGACCGCACCGCGCTCGACGACCAGATCCATGCGACGTTCGAGCGCTGCGGCTTCCCGAACCCGAAGAAGGCCGAGGACATCGACGACCTCCGCGAGAAACTCAAGTACAACGCTGGTGAGACCATCACCACGCTCATCCAGAAGTTCCAGCTCCGCGAGGACGAAGACGGGGACTTCCCGGTGCTCTCCCGCGACGACGACATTTACGTGATGGTCGACGAGGCCCACCGAACGCAGTACAAGAAGCTCGCGAATAATATGCGGACGGCGCTGCCGAACGCCTACTACGTCGGCTTCACCGGCACGCCCATCGAGAAGGACGAGAAGAACACCCGCCGGACGTTCGGGAACTACATCGACACGTACACCATCGACCAATCGCTCGAAGACGACACCACCGTCGAGATCCTCTATCAAGGCCGGCTCGCCGACATCCACCTCGAAGGCGCGAATCTCGACCGTATTTTTGACCGCGTCTTTGAGGACCGAACCGATGAGGAGAAGGTAGAGATCCAGAAGCGATACGCCCAGGAGCGCGACCTCGCCGAGGCCGAAGCACGAATCGAAGAGGTGACGCTCGATATCGTCGAGCACTACGAGAACCAAATCGCCTTGCCGTTCAAGGGAATGGTCGTGACGACCAGCAAGCGGGCCGCCATCCGATACAAGAAAATACTCGACCAGTTGAATGGCCCTGAATCTCGCGTCGTCATCTCGCACGGCCACAACGACCCCGAGGAGGTCAAGGAGTGGGCACCGAGTGACTCCGAACTCTCGAAGTACAAAGAGGAATTCGTCGACCCGAACGGCGAGGTCGAGCTCCTAGTCATGTGCGATATGCTGCTCACCGGCTTCGACGCGCCGGTTGCCCAGGTGATGTACCTCGACAAACCGCTGCGTGAGCACAACCTCCTGCAGGCTATCGCCCGCGTCAACCGGCCGTTCCCGGAGAAGAATCACGGGCTCATCGTCGACTACTACGGAATCTCCGACGACCTCAAGACGGCCCTGGCGATGTTCAGCGACGACGACGTGAAACACGCGATGGTGCCGCTCTCGGACAAGAAACCGGAGCTCGAAGCTGCCCACCGGAAGGCGGTCTCGTTCTTCGACGACATCGAGGACATGGAGGCGTGTCTCCAGACACTCGAACCGGAGGACACCCGTATCGAGTTCAAGAACGCGTACAAGCGCTTCTCACAGCTGATGGACATCGTGCTGCCTGACCCGATGGCGAATCCCTACAAGAGCGACTTCGACCGTCTCAGCGAGATCTATGCGCGAGCAAAGCAACGCTACCGGGACGACTCGATGAATCTGGAGGGGTGTGGCGAAAAGGTCCGAGAGCTCATCCAGAAACACATCCGCTCGAAGGGTATCGACGTGCTCAACGACGACCCCGTTTCCATCATGGACGAGGGGGAGTTTGGTGCGAAGATTAATAGCCTAGAGGACGACCAAGCCCGAGCGAGTGAGATGCGCCATGCAGTCCAACACGAGATTTCGGTTCGCTTCGACGAAGACCCAGTTCAGTACGGCTCTCTCCAGGAGCGCGTCGAAGAACTCATCGAGAAGTACAAGCAAAAGCGCATGAGCGATCAGGAAATCATCGAGGAACTCAAGAAGGTCCTCGACGAAATGCGCTCTCGGGACCAACAAGCGCGCTCCAAGGGGCTCGCAGACGAGACGGAACTTTCCTTCTACCACGCGCTTGAAGACGTGCTCAAAACCGAAGATCGGGCCGTCAAACAAGAGGCGCTCGTCGAATTGACCGGCGACATCGTCGCTGAGGTTGAAGACGTTGCCAGCGTCGTTGAGTGGCAACAGAAGGTATCCCTCCAGCAGAAGCTTCGGAAGAAAGTGAAGCTCCGGCTCATCCAGGCCGACGTATCCATGTCCGACAGCGAGCGTACCCAGCTCACGAATCGCATCGTGGAACTTGCAAGAGCCCACTACAAGCCATGAGAGAGTACCATCTCGGTCAGACGGTCGTCCCCTATGAAATCGAGTGGAGCCCCGACCGTTCTACTATCGGACTCTCCATGGATGGCTCCATGGAGCTGACTGTCCGGGCACCTGTGGAAGCGTCCATAGATGACGTTGAGGAGGTCCTGGCGGACAAGAAACAGTGGATTCTCGAAACGCTATACGGTCTCGCGGAGCAAGACGATCCACCGCTGGATAAGGAGTACCTGAGCGGCGAGAAGCTTCTCTACAACGGCCGTCGCTACCGGCTCCAGGTGAGCGAGGCGGCCGTTCCTGAACCAGAACTACGATTTGATGGGACGCGCTTCGAGTTGTTGGTCCCTGAATCGACATCAGTTAACACTCGCAGAAAGCAGCAGGCCGTTGTCGACTGGTACGTTCGTGAAGCAACTGAAAAACTTCCAGAGCGGGCAAATAGCTACCTCGAAAAGCTGGGTCTTGACGAGGTGGACATTGAGGTGAAAACGTTACGGCGTCGGTGGGGAGAATACCGACCGGGAAAGGTATCCTTGCACTGGCGTCTGATTCTCGGGCCCCGGAAGATTCAGGACTACGTCGTAGCCCATGAGCTCGCTCATTTCAAGCATGAGGAGCACTCGGATGCGTTCTGGAATACCGTCGGAACATTGGTTCCTGACTACCGGGAGAGGCAAGAGTGGCTAAGAGTGAAAGGTGGTACCCTTTCAGTATAGGCGATGATTTTGCTGTTCAGGCGGCTCTGTTGAAATCCTCGGCAGTTGGTGCTAATGGCGTGCTGAATACAGGGCGCGAACCAGCAGGTCGGGACATATAGTCGAACTAGCCAACATCGGGGAGCGCGTCGACGTTCGGTGACGGGACTTGCGTCCCAACTAAGGCTATTGGTGTGACTTGAATCGGTGGAGCCTATGGTTTGAAGTATCAACCCATAAGATTAGTTGTCAGAGGGACTCATGCACGCGAAGCAGTGGGGATATCGATGGTAGGGAGCCCGCTAATAGCGAATCCTGGCAAGCATGACTACGATATGCTCCATATGCCGGGGTATCGACAAGCCCAGAGCGCCCCCGAGTGCATTCATTACGCCCTCTGGACAACCATTCACTACGTCGCGAACGAATACCCAGACAAAGGCGTTCGTGACAGAACGCAGCCCCCGAAGCTAGATCTCATCAGCGAGTACATCGATATCGGTGACCTGGGTTGGGAAGACGTCGGGCAGGAGCCGCTCACGCAGCTTGCGTCCGAAACCGGCGGCCTGAAACTACATCTCCAGTATAGGTATAATGGACTGCCACAGCGAGTCGACGAGTTCGCCAGCGAAGGACTCGATCAGTTGCTGCCGACTATCATCTGGGTTGATCAGGTTCTCCTGAAGAACAATAAGCGAGGAGAGGGGCCAATGCATGCGGTTGTGGTGTGCGGAGTCGGTGACGAGCACATCACAATTGAGGACCCTCTTGTAGAAGGAACTACAACGCTGGAAATAGACAGTCTAGATGATGCCTGGGACCCGGAGTTTAATACGGCTATAGAACCGAGACTCAGGGACGGGCTGGAACCAACGCGGAGGGATGAACTATGAGTACAATGGAAGATGCAGGCGTCGATCCATCGGAAGCCCGCCGTGCAGCGATGGAAGCTGTACGCTTTAACCTTGGTACATACCTCCGCTTGGAAGACGGCGAGTTCGATGAAGAAGAACTCGAATACACGTTCCCCATCATTCTCCGATCCCCAAAGCTCATCCTCGACGAAGGTCGAGAGAACGCAGTTGACCTGCGCTTCCTAGACCCGATACACGTCGGTGATGTCACAGTGGATGCATCAACGAAAGACATTGATTATCCAACGAAGTCGCAGGTCAAAGACGCATTGGAGGATTACGAGAAGGAGCTCAATGAGGCGATTCAGAAGGCGCTGGTGCGCGCAACCGGGAGTAACCTTTCGCATCTCCCATTCCCCGAAAACCAGTACGCACCCCTTCAAGACATCCTCTCCGAAGTTATCCTCAACGGCGAGATCGCGGTTGCGGCGATCGAGATGATGGATAGTTACGAGGACTCCGATAAGTATCAAAAGTATATCGACAGTCTGGTAGAGCTTGATCTGCTGAAACGCAGAGGCGATGTACTCCGGAGTGGTGATGTTCTCAACACCATCCAAGAGAAGGATAAATTCGAGGGTCACCGGATCGAGACCCACCAGGATGAACTGAATGCGGTGCTGGGTCGGTACTTCGAGCATAACGTTGGTGAGTTCGAGATGATCAAGCGGACGCTCGGTCCGTATCTTGCACTGGCCGGGTACTACTACCGGCGTGCGCTTGAGCTGGATGAACTCCCCATCATCAAGGAATCGGATCTCCGCAAAGGTATCGAATTTGAGTACGATGGCCGGGAACAGCGAAAGAAGTTGTTCAAAACGTCGCGGTATCTCGTCCAATTGGAGGAGGTCGGAGTCTTGAGTCCCGTCTACCAGAACGGGGAGCGATTTTGGAATGGTGACGAGACCACGTTCACTCAGTTGAAGGCGACCGCGGATCAGCTGGGGCCGATCACTGAGTTGTTCAGCCCGGCACTCAGCGAGCAGCAAACGTTCGAGAGTCTGTCTGACTAATCGATGCTAGATGTTCTGACGTGGGTCGGTTTGGCTGTCTTTCTCGGAGCGCTAGCATTCGATTTCTGGCATGGGTGGCTCGGTCCGAGATTATTATCTCGGGAGTGGTTCCCTGGAGAGCCCAACCTACCTCCGGTAGCTGGGGATGTCGACAAGCCTGGACCGAAGGAGTACGCGAAGGTTGTGCTAGCCGCGTATCTCACTGGTACTGCGATTCTGTATATTGCGTTGCTTGATGCAGCCCCGGTTAGTCCGGTGTGCTTGCCGTATGCCGATTTCATCAACGAGTACGTAGTAGGAACATTGGGGCTGACGACGGGTTTTCTGTGGTATTCGGATGGGCAGGGCGTGGTGATGCCGTATCACTCTGAGGTCCGGTATACGATCGGAGTGTTGACCGTGGTTGCACCGTTGTATATGAGTGCGTGCGGAACTGGTGTGTTGTAATTGTTAGGTATCCTTGTTTTATCCGAACAGGGGTTCCTCTGACTCCTGCAACTCAGTCCTCTTTCGGAGTCACCAGTAACGCTTTCTTGTAATACTGATCGAGAGAGAACCGCTATGTTGCGGCGTGTACGCGCGGAGACGACTCGACTGACCAAATGCCAGGATAACTCAGTGGGAGATACGCAGGCTGTATCGGACAGTCCGAATGGTCTAACCGAAATACCAGCCTGTGTGAGATACGCGCTCTGTATTCAGTACGCACGGTTGATCCTATCACGGTCTGAGGATTTCAGCAGATCCATTCAATCATCATTTAGCCAGTATAGACGAGAAGGAGATCATACACCTGGAAGGATGTTCTCTTGATAGTATTCTTCGAACTCTTCAACTAACATTTCCACAAATCCGTCTAAGTCCTCTTCCGCCATCCCTTCTGGATGTGGGAACTCTCTGTCCACCACCCATCCTGTATCTGTATATAGATTTACCAGATGAGTCTTCTTTTGAAGAGCCAAGATTATCGCCCCAGTCACGTATTTTGGGGTTGATAGACCGAATTCTGTACCAGGGCGCATCAGTATGCCCTTAGCCCGTTCAACCCTAGCTGATTGCTCCAGCGCGTTTATCCCTGATTCCGTCAATGGCTTATTAGAAAGACTGTCAAGCTGAATATGTTTTATATCGCAAACCGGACACTCCTGGTTTAGATAGTTAGTAGATCTATGAGACTCTATTTTCCTATTTTGTTCTTTTTGAAAAGTTTGAAAGCTCTCAGATTCAACAGCTTCTTCCGGGTTCTTCGAAATGCGCTCGATAATCTTCTCTACTTCGTTGTCGGATGTTCCCCCAGTAACCAAATCTGACCGGCCAAATAAGAAAGAACCCCAGTCTGGGTCCGTAATTTTTTGTGGAGGCTCAATTCTTTCGCTATCCGAAACCTCTGCCCCTTCAAATCCGTCAATAGATTCGGGGGAAACACACGACACGAAAAACATCTTAGGAAATTTAAAGTAGATGTGTACTCCGTCATCTGCGTCGACAATTGTGGCATCAATCCCACGATCTGAATAGAATTCCCACTTATCGGGGAGGCCCTCCGCAGGAGTTTCTATATTATCGAGAAAAAATATGTGATGATCTCGGTTCTCATCGGAAAGCGTAGAATTTCCCAAAAGCAGATTTCTCCATTCCTCTCTTGCTTGATCAATCGCATTCTTCGAAGACGTATCTAATATACTCAGATCAGTCCTATCTGCTTCAAGAAATCTCCAAGAGATAGAAATGATGAACTTCTGCAGCCAATCATCATATTCAAATCCCTCCTTTTGATCCCGGATATACGGATAGAACATTCCACCTGCAAACTTTCCTTCCCAGTCAGAGAATATTTGCTCACAATCATCACATAACATCGGCTCCTTGTAGTCCTGAATCCTTGTGTCTGGATTTTCTGCTGTTCGGAGGAACGGCGTTGCACCTGACTTTTTGAGCCAACGAATCACAAAATTTGGAATTATATGACTGTCCATCAGCTTCTTTCCCTGTTGACAGAGGGCACATTCACTTGGCAAGGTAGATCACTAGATTCAAGCTAAACAATTCATCCTCTTGTAGATTTACTATCGGCAACCGAGTACACATCGGGCCAAAATATCCCTTGTTTCGAATGCTTCGACTGGAACGGGCGCTGCGGCGGTAGCGGAGTGTTTTAATTTTGTGCCCTTAGGCACACCCCTAACTGGAATCCAAACCCCTTGGGTGGGATTTCAGTCAAGCGGTAGTCCTACGGATGCAGGACAAGCTCTCTAATAATCAAAAACTAGACACTGACCGGGGAAATATAGACGGAAAAGCCGCAAATAGGGTACTCAGATAGTGTTACCACTCTCGAACCGTTCTGCTATCCAGGGTTCAGGTATCGCCACGCATCTGCGATTCCGCCGTCACTGAATCGGATTTTGGCCCTCCTGAATCGTTCTTCCGGAAGATCGGCTTCTCTCCAGATGCGGAACCCTTCCCTGATTGCCCGGCGCGTCTCTCTCCCGGGTTCACCAAATCGAAGCTTCATTCTTGCTTCGCGCCGGTTCATCGCATCGTCCACGTCCACACCGTGACGTGCTGCCCAGGCGATGAAGACACTCATCGTTTCCTCCATCCCCTGTTCGGCAGCCCGGATAGCCTTCGCTCCCGTTTCAGCAGCTCGCTTGACCGCTTCCTCTGCTTCCTGTACGGCGTCGTGGACGAGTTTGCGCATACTCTCGAACCACGAGGTCGTCAATGCCGCGTAGCGCCCGCCTGACGCTTTCGACATGACGGCCATGCTCATCTGCGATGTCTGCCGGCGCGACCACACCGCCGTCCGTGACGAGCGTCTGAAGGCTCTCCCACTGGACGGGGCTGAGGCCGTCGGTAAGGTGGCGAATGATGACGCTTTCCTGGGTGCTCCGGATATGCGTTACATCGAGTCCAACCGGTTCGGGCCCGTCCTCGGTCGTCTCCCCCATCGAAGTACGCATCCGAAACGAATGGACCCGATTCCTTCGACGGTGCTACGTCGAGTCCAGTATCAGCGAGGACAGACAAGACAGTCTGGTCGAGTTCGCGCTCTAATTGGTCTAACTCCTCCGGCGTCACCCCGAGCTTCTCGTCCCACCGACTCACCTGGTAGGACGCACCGACCTTCGGATGGGCGAGAGGCGAGTCGTCACCTTGGTTTAGAGCCTCTCTCGCGTAGTAGTGCTTGATCTCCTTAGGCAACGAATGGTCGGGGAAAGCTTCCCGGATACGTCGAGGTCCGAGTGTGACCGTGTGGTAGTAGCCGGGTAGATTTCGACCATGTTCATCGTCGTCGTTCTGGACCACTTTCCGATAGCCTTGCCGGTCGGATTCGAGCAGGTGGCCCATCTCCGCTATCGGACCATCACGAGCGTGAACCGAACCACTAGCGTCTTCGTGAACGCGAACATATCTCTCGGCGTCTTGGACGTTGCTGTACTGGTGGGGTTCTTCGAAGTAGTCGGCCCGAATTCCGACAGCGACCGCGGCCGCCTGCAGCAGGTCCAAGTAGCGACTAAAGTCGATGTTTGACCCCTGAATTTTCACGTTTACTGCCTCACGGATTTGATCCGGTACGGAGTACTCTGAGACAGTCCCATCGCCTTTCTCGATTTGCATCCCCTGCCACCGCGGTGTAATGTGGGCGTTGAAACTCTGTTGTCCGACCGGGTCTTCTTCTCCGTGGCGCTTGACTTTCAGCCGGAACTCGCGCATTTCGTCGAGTCGCCACTCAGTGCCGGTTGGCAGTCGAGAACCGGGATGAACGACGTTGCTGTTCTGATAGTACAGCGTGATCGTCCATCGTTCTCCCCGATTGTGGAACTCGGAGCGCTGGCTCCCGCCGCCGGCCTTCACTTGTGAGTCGGCGGCGAAGAACGGAGCCAGACCGTTCGCGTCGAAGAGGTAGTTCGCTGCGTACTCGTGAGGTGCCGGCTCGACGAAGCCGGTCACGCCGACCACCTCGCGCGACCTGCGCCCGCCAACTGTTTGGCGGTATACGCGTGTCTACGGTAGGTGAAAGCGGGATGTGAAGGAAACGCCCCAAGCCTAGGCCGGGATTTGAACCCGGGCTCTCGTCCTTACCAAGGACGCGCTTTACCGCTAAGCTACCCAGGCGCGTCGGGCTTTCGCCTTCGCGTCTTCCGATTGACCGTTACTCTCTTTAGGCGTTTCGATTCGCTGTGGTCACCGGTCGGAGGCGGAGTGGGTGACGCCGTCGGTGCCGCCGCCGTTCGTCGCGGTGGCACCGATGCCGAGGTCGGCGGCCGAGTCCGGGAGCATCGCGTCGGCTGGCGCGAGCGGCCCGTCGCCGTCCGCGAACCCGGACACGGTGTCCAGCATCGTGGAGGAGGGCGTGACGCCGACGGCGGTCGTCCCGGTGATGACCGCGAGTTCGAGGACGTTGCGTTCGAGGGACCCGTCGAGGGCCGCCGCGTCCGCGTCGGGGGCGCGGCGGCTGGTCTGGTCGCGGCCGAACGCCCGAACGGTCTCGACGGCCTTCTCGGCGGCGTCGGTCCGGGCGAGCAGGTAGAACCCCCGGGAGACGAGGACGTCCGCCGCGAGGACGCCGAGGTTGGGTTTGGTGTGGTCCTCGCTGTCCGCCCACGGTTCGTCGTGAGCGAGAGAGCGAGTGAGTCGGAGCCCGTCGTAGATGAGTTGGACGCCAGCCGCACGGTCGGCGACGCTATCCAGGTCGACGCTTTCGCCGGCTCCCCGCGCCGAGAGCAGTGCGAGCGCGCCGGGGGCCATCGACGCGTCGGCGATGAGGTCGGCGATGACGTCGTGGAGTCGGTCGGGTTCGACGTCCCGCACCGCTTCGCGGGCGGCGCGCCGGCACGTGGCGGCCTCTTCCATTGTCGGCGACTAGCGGTGGGAGGGGCAAAGACCTTTGGAAACGCGCCCTCAGCCACCGACATGATCGAATCGACCGACGAGGGGCGGATCCGGACGGTGACGCTCGCGCGACCCGACCGGAAGAACGCCCTCACGCCGGCCGGCCTCGACGACCTCGCAACGGCGGTCAGCGAGGCCGACGTCCCGGTCGTCTACCTGCGGGGCGCGGGCGACGCGTTCTGCGCCGGCGCGGACCTGGACGTGGTCGACGAACTGGACCGCGACGCCGCCGCGTCGCTCGCCCGGCGCGGGCAGGAGACGGCGACCGCCATCGCCGAGGCCGACAGCGTCGTCGTCGCCGGCATCGACGGCGCGGCCCGCGGCGGCGGGGTCGAACTGGCGCTGGCCTGCGACGTGCGGGTGGCGACCCCCGCCGCGACGCTCGGCGAACCGGGCGTCACGTTCGGCCTGTTCGGCGCGTGGGGCGGCACCGTCCGCCTCCCGCGGATCGTCGGCGAGGGGCAGGCGATGGATTTCTCGCTGTCGGGCCGCGTCGTAGACGCCGAGGAGGCGCGCCGGATCGGCCTCGTCTCGCGGGTCGTCGCGGACCCGCGAGCGGTCGCCGAGGAGGTCGCGGCGAACGACGAAGCCGCGCTGTCGGTCCTCAAGGAGCGCCTCCACGACGACGCCGACCGGGCGACCCGCGAGGAGCGCGAAGTCGCGGCGTTCGCGGATCTCGCGGCCGGTCGCCGGAGTCGCAAGGATTAGATACGTCGTAGCCCCGAATCAAACCATGACTGATTGCGACCACTGCCGGCGGTCGTTCGAGGACGAGGGGGCGTACCTCCGACACCTCCGGGACGAACACGCCGGCGAACTGAGTCGGATCGAACAGCGCCGGGTCGACGACCTGAACGACGACTCCGACGGCGTTCCCACGGCGGCCGTCTACGGTGCGACCGTCGTCGGTATCCTCCTCGCCGGCGCGGTCGCGTACGTCTTCTTCATCGGCGGCGGGAGCGCGAACGGCGACGTGAAAGTCGAGCCCCACTCATCCGGGAGCGTCCACTACCACGGGACGATGAACGTCACTATCGACGGGCAGACGCTCGACTTCAGCGAGGACCGGTATCAGATGCAGGACCGGCAGTACTTCCACTACGAGGCCGGCGACGGCTCCCAGTGGCACGTCCACGGGCAGGACGTCACGCTGGAGTACGCGCTCCACACGCTCGATATTCAGGTGACCGAGAACTCCGTGACGTTCGAGGGGACGACTTACAGCGACGACGACGGGACGACCGTCACGGTCGAGGTGAACGGGGAGTCGGTGAACCCGCGCGACTACGTCCTGCAGCGAGGCGACAGCGTCCGCGTCGTCGTCACGGCCGAGTGAGCCTACGGCTCCTCGGGAGCGGGCGGCATCGACCGCTTGTGTGCGCTGCGCTCGTACAGGCTCCGCACTCGTTCGACGGTCGCCGCGTCCACGTCTAACGTCCGTCGCGTCGCCGCCGCCGACAGCGGCCCCTCGACGTGTAACGCCAGGATGGCGTCTAACGTGTCGTAGTTGACGCCTATCTCCGCCTCATCGGTTTGGTCCTCCCATAGCTCCGCGGTGGCCGGTTTGGTGACGATCCCTTCGGGGACGCCGACCTCGCTCGCGAGCTGGCGCACCTGCTGTTTGTACAGGTTGCCGATGGGGTGGCAGTCGACCGCGCCGTCGCCGTACTTCGTGAAGTAGCCCGTCATCGCCTCGCTCTTGTTGCCCGTCCCCAGCACGACCCGGTTCTCGTGGTTGGCGACGAGGTAGTTCAGCACGCTCCGCACCCGCGCACGGCTGTTGCCGACCGCGGTGGCGTCGCCCTCGGCGTCGGGATAGGCGTCGAGCAGTGTCCCGACGACCGGCTCGATCTCGACCACGTCGTACTCGATGCCGAGGTCCTCGGCGACCCGCTCGGCGTCGCTCATGTTGTCCTCGCTGCTGACCGTCGCCGGCAGGACGAGGCCGTACAGCGACCCCGCCCCCAGCACCTCGACGGCGAGCGAGGCGGTGAGCGAGCTGTCGACGCCGCCGGACAGCCCCAGCACCGCGCCGTCCGCGCCCGCCGCGTCGACCGTGTCCGCGATGAACGAGGTGATGTTCTTGCGACGCGCCTCTAGTTCCGACTCCGAGAAACGGAGATCGATCATCGGTTCCGGGTTGGGACCGAGGCGACTAATAGCCACTCATCGGCCGCGAAAACTGGACGTACGACCACCTCGCTGGCGGGAACGTCCCGGCACCAGGCCGAAGCGCTACGTTCAAGTGCGCCGATAGGGAACGTGGACGTGAGCGCTGGTTCCCGACGTATCCGTCGGGGGCGACGCGCGAAACGCGCCGGTGATGAGCAGATCCGCGGGATCTGCGAACCTCGGCGCGAACGAGCGAAGCGAGTGAGCGCCGGTGGTCTAGTGGTAGGACATGAGCTTCCCAAGCTCATAGCCCGGGTTCAATTCCCGGCCGGCGCAGTGAGCGAGTTTACGGGCGAACGAGCAGGGCAGGAATTGAACCACGCGAATCCGAGCTACCGCGAGGATTCGCATCGGGTTCAATTCCCGGCCGGCGCATCAACACAACTGATCCGTCCTGTAGTTTTCCGGGTCTGCGCAAGGTGAACACAACATGCGGACCAAAGCTCATACACTAAGTAGACGAACCGATTCCCGTTCCGTACGGCGATTCGAATTCCTATTAGGCTCATATCAGGTAGAGGGCCATCGGAAAGGCCAGCGGAGATAGGATGGCCGAGACTCAGCCCACTATTCAGGAAAATTCAGAGACCACTGTTAAATCGGGATCTCAAGGATTTGTTTGCATTCCATAGTATTTCTTTCCAATACGTTGTAGTGGTAAATACAGAGGAAGCAGAGAACGACCTTGGGGACCGCATCAGTCTGATCAGTCGTAGCCTTTTCCCGCTGGAAGCCGATGGAACAGACAATGGCTACCGAGGCAACGTTCACGGTTCCATCCGACCAGTTCCCGCTGGGGACGGCGTTCAACCAACTGCCGGACGTGACGATCGAACTCGAGCGGATTATCCCTGCGCAGGACGTGGTGATCCCCTACTTCTGGGTACGGGGAACCGAAGTCTGTGATATTGAAAGCGCGTTTACCGAGCATCCCGGGGTGAAAGAGATTCAACTCGTTGACTCCGTCGAAGATGAGTATCTGTTACGAGTTGAGTGGGCGCTGGACTACGACGACGTGTTCACCGTATTGGCAGAGACGGAGGTACCGCTCATCGAGGCCACTGGCACGGATCAGGACTGGACGTTCGAGATTCGCGGCGACAATCGAAGCGACCTCGCCGACTTCCAACGGCGCTGTCGCGAACTGGATATCCCGACCACGCTGACGAAGTTGCACGCGCTTACGCCGGTCGAAACGGGGAGCGAAGCCGCCCTCACCGACACCCAGCAAGAGGCGCTGGTACTCGCCTACGAACGCGGGTACTTCGAATCCCCCCGTGAGGTCACGCTGGAGATGCTCGGTGAGGAACTCAGCATCTCACAGCAGGCCGTTGGATCCCGCCTCCGAGGTGGGATCAAGCACATCCTCGGAAACACAGTCTCCGCCATCAAAGGCCGATCCGAATAAGATGCATAAAAGCGGTTTGTAACTGAAAGAGTCAACGTGACTGGCGGCAGCCGCCTCCCCTAATATGATGAGTGAGACTACTTCGGTCTTCAACTCGGTCCTCGACGTGTGTCAACACCAGCATCGTCGGATCGTGCTTGCGCTACTCGCAGCAGAACAGCGGTCGCTGACGCTGAATGACCTCACGCACACCGTCCTCAAGTACAACCATCAGTCGTCACCGACAGAGATTTCCGGGGACGTACTAACAGAGATCCGTCTCTCGCTCCATCACGTTCACCTCCCAAAGCTGGCTTCGGAAGGGCTTATCACCTATGATCCAGACCGACAGCTCGTGAAACCGACCGAGCAGTTCGAGCCGGTACAGCCGATCGTGTCTACGATTCTTGATGCTGACCCCACACTTGAAGCGCCGATCAAACTGTAATGTCAGACGTACCACTACCACCCAAACGGCGAACTCGAATAATGACTTGAACATATACTCCGCCCACGACGCCGAACTATAGAGATGCGATGACAGACTCCCGTGACGACGAGATTGTTCACCGGGAATTGGATACCGACAGAGAGGAACCGGCTATTACGATAGTGGAAGTAGTTGCTGACCTCAAGGGAACGCCAGCAGAGGAATTACCACCGGCCTACGACTGCATCAATGGGATGTTATTGAACTTGTATTCGAATCCGCCGAAACCAGGGGCACAGATGACGGTCGAATTTACGTACAGCGACTACCGGATCACGGTCGAGCAGAGTGGTGCCGCGGAGTTCGTCCATGTCACGTAACCGCTGTCGGCGGAATCTTGGACGCCAGTAGTGTATCCACGCTCGATTGGACGAGGCCATCGGTCAACCCGCATAATATATCTAACGGCTATTCCGCCGCTGAGGTTTCTTAATTGAATTTCAAAGGAACTAGTCCACTCATTGAGTCACCATAATACAGGAACTCATAGTCTGGATTTTTATAATGAAAGCACTCATTGAGTCTTGATACGGACACCAGAAAATCGCAAGACGTGCCTGAATTTGGCGGTTGATGCGCCGGTGGTCTAGTGGTAGGACATGAGCTTCCCAAGCTCATAGCCCGGGTTCAATTCCCGGCCGGCGCATCCTGCGACGAACGGACGTGAGGGGCGGATGCTCCCCGGGGCGTCTACGCAGACCATTGCAGAGAGCGCCAGCCGCCGTGAACCGGACCCGAACCGCGCGGTCCACCGTCACTTCTCCGAGAAACACCGCTTTACAGCACCTGACTCGACGATCTCCAGTAGTTCCGCCGTCGCCGCCTCGTCGAACCGGAGCGGTCGCCGCCACCACGGGCCTTTCCCCGAGTCTGCCGAGAGGCCCGTCACGATGCGGTTCGCGTCGGCTCCCGCCGACCGCGACGACAGCGGGACGGCCCGGTCGAGCAGGCGCGACTCATTGGGGTCGCCCGACAGCAGCACCCGAGCGTCCACCGTCTCGCGCTTGACGTGGGCGTTGTTCGCGAACCGGTCGCGCTCGGCGGGGTCGAGCGCCGCGTGGTCGGTGACGGGGTCACGGTCGAGGCGGAAGACGCCGACGAGGTACGCGCCCCACTCGGGCGCGATCCAGTCCGGCGGGTCCCCGACGGTAGACAGCGTCGCGTAGAAGAAGGCGTAGTCGCCGGCCGCGAGTTCCGAGAGCGGGCCTGCCTTGACGGCGTAGTCGTCGCCGTAGGTGTATGCGTCGCAGTAGGGGTACTCCGCGAACTCCGGGTCCAGATGGACGGGCGAGTCGACGGCGTCGGCGGGGACGTCCGTCTCCAGACCGAGGTCGGCGTACGTCGGCGGCGCGACGGCGGTGGGTTCGCGCTCCGGGATCGGCACGTATTCGAAGCGGCCGTCGGGGTAGACCGGCGCGCGGACGCCCGGCAGCGTCGTGTTCGCGCCGACGTTGACCGCGACGCTTCTGGGCACGGGACTCGCTACGCGCGCCGGGGTGAAAAGGCGAGCGTCACACGCCGAGGCGTTCGACGCAACTGTGACAGAACGTGTACGCGTTCTCCGGGTCGTTCACCGTCCCGCAGTGGGGACAGCGTCGTCCGTCCTCGGCGTCGTCGCGCGCCCGCCTGGCGAACTCCCGACGCTCGGAGTTGCGGTCCACGTTGTCCGCGGCGAGCGGATTGCCGGGCGGGTAGTCGCCGCCGTTCTCCCCGGAGAGCGACCGGCGTGCGGAACCCTCGTCCTCCTCTCCCCGGAGGTAGTAGTAGTAGATAGCGAGATGGAGGAGGGCGAACGAGACGACGTAGACGAGAGCCCATTGCGGGATGTCCACGTGTGACACTACGTGCTGAAACTACTTGTGCTTTCGCAGGGGACCGCCAGAGTTAGGCGGGGAGCCGCCATCTCGCCGAACATGGATCGACGGACCCGCGTGGTAGCGCTCTCCGCGGTCGTACTCGTCCTCACGGCCCTGTTCGGACTGCAGGTCGCGCTCGCCGACAGAGGCGGGCCGAGCGCGACCGTCTCGTCGCCCGACGAGCAGTATCCCGGGAACACGCTCATCAGCACGCAGAGCTACGGGATCGACTACGACGGGAAAGCGATGGAGGTGACGCCCGAGGGCGAGCGGGTCTGGACCTACGAGCCGCCGAACTCGCGAGTGTTCGACTCCGAGATGCTCGACAACGGCAACCTCCTCGTCTCGGTCGCGACCAAGATGCCGCCCGAGGACTGTCCCGAGGAGCAACTGCGCGTGAACGCCGAGGAGTGCGTCCGCAACCGCGTGGTGGAGATCGACGGCGACACGCTCGAAAACGACGAGAAGGAGGTCGTCTGGAACCACACGTGGTACGACGAGTTCATCAGCCACCACGAGGTCCACGACGCCGACCGCCTGGAGAGCGGCGAGACAGCGGTCATCGACATGGGGGAGGACCGCGCGTTCACCGTCGCGCGAAACGGGACGATAACGTGGCAGTGGAACGCCACGGAGCACCTCGGCGAGGGCACCGAGTTCCGCGAGGAGTACGGCGGTCCCGAACGGGAGGGGCCGGAGAGCGACTGGACCCACATGAACGACATCGACCGCCTGAGCGACGGCAACTTCCAGCTTTCGATCCGCAACTTCGACACCGTGGTCGAGGTCGACCCCGAGACGAACGAGGTCGTCGACGCGGTCGGCGAACCGGACGACCACGGGACGCTGTACGAGCAGCACAACCCGCGCCGACTGGAGGAGTGGGGGACCGTGCTAGTCGCCGATAGCGAGAACAACCGCGTGGTCGAGTACCGCGTCGACAACGAGTCGGAGGTGTGGGAGTACGGCGGGAGCGACCTGCTCCACTGGCCCCGCGACGCCGACCGCCTGCCCAACGGGAACACGCTGATCGTCGACACGTTCAACGACCGCGTGATCGAGGTCAACGCGGCCGGCGAGGTCGTCTGGGAGTACGGCGGTCTCGCCTTGCCGTACGCCGCCGACCGCCTCTCCGTGCCCGAGGAAGACGGCGAGACGGTGCCGGGGTGGCACCTCAGTAGCCAGTCGGCGAACCGGTCCGCGGGACAGGAGGCCGCGTCACGGGTCGAGGTGTTGGCGCGGTTCGTGCTGCCGAACTGGATCGCGCTCCCGCACCTCCTGACCCTCGGGACGGGCGCGCTCGCGTCGCTCGCCATCGTCGTCGACTTCGCGGTGCTTGGCGTTCGGACCGGTGTTAGGCGGTTCCGGGACTAGTCCGGCGGCGAGAGGTCCCGCTCGAACTCGTCGAACACGTCGAGGTCGTCGTCCAGTTCGTACTCGATGCGGCGCTCCTCCTGCCGGTTCTCGTTGGCCTGTTCGACCGGCGTGGCGACGTCCTCCCACCCCGGTTTGATCTTCACGCTCTCGGCCGGCATCCCGACCGCGATGTGGTGGGCGGGCACGTCGTGCTGGACGACGCCGCGCGCACCGACGACGGCGTTTCGGCCGACCTCGTTACCGGCTCGGACCATCGCGTCGTACGTGACGCGGGCGTCGTCCTCGATGACCGTGTGGTAGTTCCGCACCGCGGTCTGGTCGACGACGTCGTGGTCGTGGCTGTACACGTGCGCGCCGTCGCTGATGGAGACGCGGTCGCCGATGGTGAGTTTCCCGCGGTCGTCGAGGTGGACATCGTCGTGGACGACGGTGTTGTCGCCGACGGTGATGTTGTGGCCGTACGTGACGGTGACCCCCTTGAAGAAGCGGCAGTCGTCCCCGCACTCGTCGAAGAGGTGGTCGGCCAGCATCCGCCGGAAGCGAAGCGCGAACTCGATGTTGTCGGCCATCGGCGTGGCGTCGAACTGCCGCCAGAGCCACTGGAGGTGCTTCGATCGCTCGAACTTCTCTTCGTCTTTCTCCGCGTAGTACTCCGATTCGAGCGTCGCGTTGCAAGGGTCGTACCCCTGTAGCCGCACGCGTTCGGCGTTCGACACCGACGTCCCCGACTGCCAGCGCTCGTACGCCTCTCGGTCCCCGTAGAGGTCGACCAGCACGTCCTGTACGACCGAACAGGTGTCCCCGTCGTTCGACAGGCGGTCGTCGACCTCCTGAATGAACGCCGTGACACCCTCGTCCGCCTCCGCGGGGAGAGAGACGTGTCGCTTCGTCATTAATGATACGTTTCGCGGGCGGCGTTGATATGGATTCGGTTGTGTGTACCCGCCGCCAGAGGGCGGTGTCGTACAGCGTCGGTCAGGTGAAATACAGATCCGAAAGTTACATACACGGATTATGTCACTAAAGCGTATGGAACTGACGCGACGTTCCGCGCTCGGCGCGGCGGGGGTCGCCCTCGCTGGCACCGCCGGTTGTACCGAAACCGTCCTCGGCGTCGTCGGCGGCGAGTCGTACGACGAAGTGACGATCGCGGTCGAGACCACCGGAAGATGGCGAGCGACCGCCGAGTTCGACGACGGAACGACCACGAACAAAGTCCCTCCGTTCAGGGGGATGATGAGCGAGGAAGTGATTCTACCCGACGACCTCCAGAACGACGACGAGGTCGATTCGGTCGAGCCACCGATCACCGTCAGCGTCTCGGCGCTGGACGAGACGACCACGGGGGAGACACCGCTGACGGTGACCGTCGAGGGGGACGGCGAGGAACTCGGCACGGACACCGTGACGGGTCAGGGCGAGACGGCGGTCGTCGAGTACGACCCCTGAACCGGGCGAGCGGCCGGGGAACAGGACGCACCGACGGGGCTGTACGGGGGCTTCGACGCTTTCGGATCCGGCTCGTTCATCGACAGCAGGCAGTATAAGTGCGTGCTGTACCAAGTCCCGCGTATGCAGTACCGAGAACTCGGAGACTCGGGCGTCGAGGTCAGCGAAGTCGGCTTCGGTGCGTGGGTCGTCGGCACGGACTGGTGGGGCGACCGCTCGGACGAACAGGCGATCGAGATGGTCCGTCACGCCGTCGACCAGGGCATCTCGTTCTTCGACACGGGCGACGTGTACGGCCACGGCGACAGCGAGGAACTGATCGGCCGCGCGCTCGCGGAGTGCCGCGACGAGGTGACGGTCGGCACCAAGGTCGGCTACGACTTCTACAACAACCCGCAGGCCGGCCACGGCGAACTCCCGAAGCGGATGGACGGCGAGTGGGTCCACACCGCCGTCGACCGCAGTCTCGACCGGCTCGATACGGACTACGTCGACGTCCTCATGCTTCACAACGCGAACGTCGACGAGGTGGACGAGGACGTGCTCGAAGCGCTTGACGAACTCCGCGAGGCCGGCACCGTCGACGCCGTCGGGTGGGCGCTCGGCCCCTCGATCGGATGGCTCGCCGAGGGCGACCGCGCCGTTGAGGAGGGGTTCGACGCCGTGCAGGTCGTGTTCAACGTCCTCGAACAGACGCCGGGCCAGCACTTCCTCGACACCATCGAGTCGCTGGACGCGGACACCAGCCTCGTCCCGCGCGTCCCGCACTCCTCCGGCCTGCTGAACGAGCAGGTCACCCCCGATACGGAACTCGGCGAGGGCGACCACCGCGCCTACCGCCCCGACGAGTGGTACGAGACGGGCTGGGAGAAGGTCGACGCGCTGCGCTTCCTGGAGCGCGCCGACGAGGGAACCGCGTCGAGCGCTCGGACCCAGTCCGAGAACGACGGCGAGCGCACCATGGGGCAGGCGGCCATCCAGTGGCTCCTGGGCCACGACGCCGTCGCCTCCGTCACGCCCACCTTCCGCACCGCCGAGGACATCGACGAATGGGCCGCCGCGCCCGACACGCCCGCGCTCAGCGACGAGGAGATGGCCCGCGTCGCCGAACTCCACGAGGACGACTTCGGCGTCGACCGCGACGACGGCATGGACAGCCTCCGGTCGTCGGTCGGCGGCGAGGACATCGAGTCGGCGGGGATAGAGAAGGCGAGTGCGGGAGATTGATCGGGCGAGCGGTTTATCGCGGGACCGCGCTCGGTAGCTCTCTGACGCGGACGACGGACCCACGCCGACGCCGTGACGAACGGGACGAAACCCCACCGTTTCCGATCGAAACCGCGTTACTGAACGCCGATCGGTCGGGCTATTTTCACTTTCACTCCGTGCTTCGCGGCGACCCAACGGTTAACCCAACTCTCGTGGTACGCCGGTGCATGGCCGACGACACCGTCAGCGTCACGGCGACGCTGGAGATCGAAGTCGACGAGGACGAACTCGAACTGTCGGGCGAGGGCGGCGACAGCGCAACCGCCGAACTGACCGCCCCGGGCGTCGAGGGCGTCCTGCGAGCGGTCACCGAGGCGGTGGCGTCCGACCGGGGAGACGCCGAGTACGACGCGGGGATCGTCGAGTCAGACGAGACGCCGCCGAGTCGCCCGGGTGAACCGCCCGCGGAGATAGACGCCGCCGTCGAGACCGCGGACATGGCCGAACGCGTCGAACCCGCCGAGACCGGCGAGTCGGTGAGCGAAGGAGAGACCGCGGAGGCGCTCCCGGACGACCCCATGGGCGACGAACAGCCGACCTTCGAGGACTCGAAGGCGCGCTTCCAGTTGTTCCGCGACAGGGCCGGCGACTGGCGCTGGCGGCTCCGCCACGACAACGGCAACGTCATCGCCGACAGCGGCGAGGGCTACTCCTCGAAGCAGAGGGCCGAGCAGGGCCTCCAGAGCGTGAAAGCGAACGCGCCGGGCGCGGCCGTCGAACTCGACCCCGGCAAGGAGTAGGGCCGGAACGCGGCGAGGAGCGGACGCGACGAACCGCGCGACTCGGGAGAGGGCAGGTCTGCAGACAAACGATTCACCGGCGAGCGACCGTCGGGAGCGAGCGTTCGAAAATCGCGAAGCGATTTTCGCAGCCCACGAGAAGTGCTTCGCACTTCTCGGGACGGTCCGACGGCTGAACGGAGTGAAGCGAAGTGAAGGAGGAGTGATTTTGATCAACCTTTTGCCGAGGACTGCGAGCGTGTCCGCCCGCGGCGGACCGCTCGTCACGCCGCAGAGCAAAAGGTTGCGTTACGCGAGGAACACGTGTCGCGGCCGGTCGGCGAGGACGTCGCGGCCCCAGTCGACGGTGTTTCCGAAGGCGTCGCTGCGGAAGAACTCCATGCAGTCCTCCTTCGAGTCCCAGCGGCTGGCGATGAACATGTCGTTCTCGTCCTCGCGGTTCTCGTAGAGGTGGGTGGCGCGGTGGCCGTCCATGTCCGCGAGCAGGCCGCCGACGGTGTCGAACTTCTCGACGAAGTCCTCGCGGTGGTCGGGCTTGACCGTGTAGAACATGCCCATCGTGCCGAACGCGGAGGAGCCGTCGCTCGCGGGGCTGTCGCCCCGCTCGCCGTCGGCGTCCTCGGAAGCATCCGGTGCTTTTGACGTGCCCGCGGGATCGCCGCGCGATTCCGGGACGGCAGCGGCCCCCCTGTCCCCGGCCTGCCGGACGACATCGGGCAGGTCAGAGAGGAAGCCGCTGGCGGTGTCGGCGGCGTCCGCGGTGTCCCAGACGGAGACCACGGCGGTGTCCGCACCGTCGGCCTCGTAGACCGCCGTCTTGACGTGGGTGTCGTAGTGCTCGAAGCTACCCCGCAGGTCGTCGACCTCGGCGTACAGGTCGTCCGGGTCGGCCTCCGAGTACAGCACCAGCGCGTACACGTCCTCGCCGTGGGGCTGACCGGCGTAGATGTCGAGGTCGTTCAGTTCCTCACGGATGCTCTCGCCGCCGTCGTCGTCGCTCTCGCCGGCGTCCGCGGTGGTCGCCGCCCCGCCGTCGAGCGGGCCGGTCGTCGCCTCGGTGACGCCCGGCAGGTCAGAGAGGAACCCCCGCGCGGTGTCGGCGGCGCTCTCGGTCTCCCAGACGGAGACGACGGCGGTGCCGTCGCCGTCCTCGCGGACCTCGGTCAGGACGTGCGTGTCGTAGTGCTCGAAGTTGTCCCGCAGGCCGTCGACCTCCTCGCGGACGGCGTCGGCGTCCGAGCGCAGGACGATGCCGTGCGCGCCGTCGGGTGCGTCGGCCCCGACGCCGAGCGCGTCGAGTTCGTTCCGGAGCGCGGAGTCGGTGTCGGAGTCGCCGGCTGACTCGTCCGCGCCGGCGTCGGTAGGCACTCCCTCGCCGGCGAGGAAGGCGTCGAGGTCCGCCGGCGGGAACCGCCGGCCGAAGTAGAACTCCCCGAACTCGGCGTACTTCGAGGACGAGGGGTCGAAGCGCATCTCGTACAGCAGGTCCTTGATGGCCGCGGGGTCGTCGGCGAACAGCGTGACTCCCCACTCCCAGTCGTCGAAGCCGACGCTCCCGGTGATTATCTGGTTCACCTCGCCGGCGTAGTCGCGGCCGATGTCGCCGTGGTCGGCCATGTGTTCGGCGCGCTCGTCGAACGGCAGGTCGTACCAGTTGTACTCGGGGTCGCGGCGCTTGCTCATCGGGTAGAAACTGACGTAGCCGTCGTCCGGGAGATCCGGGTGGATCCGCGACCGGATGTACTGCGCGAGGCCGGAGTCGTCGTCGACCTCGCCCTCGAAGTAGTCGCGGGCGCGTTCGGTGTACCCCGACGCCTCGGTGACGGAGACGTACGAGCTCGACCGCTCGGTGAACCCGGCGAACGCCGTCCGTTCGAACGCCCGCTGGAGCGTGTCGAGGTCGCTCATCGCCGGGCGGAGGTGGACGAGCATGAGGTCGGCCTCGTGGCCGACGACGCTGAAGACGGCGGAGTCGCCGCGGTCGGCGTCGACGCTCTCGACCGATTCGAGGTACTCGACGCCCTCCTCCACGGCGCGGTCCCGCTCGCGGTCGGGGGCCGCGCGCCACGCGTCCCAGTCGATCGTCCGGAGGTCGTGGAGTACGTACCAGCCCTCTTCCGTCGGCGGGGGATCCCGTCGGTCCATGCCCGTGGGTTCGGACGGACCGAGTAAGGGCCTTACCGTTTCCGCGCGCCAGCGGCGGCAGCGGTGACCCGCCGACGACACCGCGGCGACGGGAAGCGGCAACGTCGATACCGGTGCCGTCGGAAGCGTCGTCCGATGCCCTCCACACTGTTCATCGACCCGCTCGCCGGCGAACTCGGCATCGACAGCGTCGCGTACGAGGCGAACCCGGTCGCGCTCGTCGGCGGGGTCGCGTTCGTTCCCGTCGCGCTCGCCGCCCTGCTCGGCCCTTCGGCGCTCGCCGGTCCGTTCGCGCTCGCCGGGCAGTTCGTCCTCGCGCGGGGAGCGCCCTCGTGCTTCCGTGCGTCGTCCGCCCC
>PXSA01000017.1:156615-184063 GCA_003023565.1 Halobacteriales archaeon QS_9_68_17 | reverse complement strand
AGTTCTCCGACGACGCCGCGTGACCGGTCGCGCTCGTGACGGGACCCGGCGACCGAAACCCTTTCACGGTCACCCCCGGAAGTCCCCGCCAATGCGGAAGAGCGGCCCGCCGAAAGGCCTGATCTCGTATCTCGTGCTCGAACTACTGGACGAGAAGCCCCGGTACGGCTACGAGATCCTGAAAGAGATCGAAGAGATAAGCGGCGGACACTGGGAGCCGTCGTACGGCTCCGTCTACCCGATCCTCTACAAGTTCGAGGAGAAGGGGTGGGCGGAGCGGATCGAACGCGAGGACGAGCCGGACCGGAAGTACTTCGAACTGACAGAGAGCGGACGCGAGGAACTAGCCGGGAAACGCGAGGAGAGCGCGGGGAAGGCGAAGGACTTCGCGGACGTGATCCTCGGGTTCTACCACGTGTACGTCGGCTTCGCGACCGACGAGCGCTTCGACGTGCCCGACCGCCCCGAGAGCTGGCAGTTCGACCGGGAGTTCAGCGCGTGGATCGTCGAGCAGATGATCCGCCACCACGAGCACTACTTCGACGAGTTCGAGCGCATCGAGGAGACGCCGGAGGAGTTCAACTCGCGACACGGGATAGACGAGGAGTAGCCGGGGTCCGCGCTGCCGCCCGCCGGCAGCACGCGGCGGGAGCGTCTTCGGGGCTGCCTACCCCGAAACGATCTGCGGCCCGAACACCAGCAGGAGGAACGCGACGAACATCGTCAGTCCGACCGTCGTCGTCACCGTCCGCGTGAGTTCGTGCGACGACGAGACGGGGAGTCGCGAGACGACGGCCTCCGTACCGGTTCTGAGGATGCGCCCGCCGTCAAGCGGGAACGCCGGGATGCAGTTGAAGAAGCCGAGCTGGACGTTGATCCAGCCGGTCCAGAACAGCACGTTCGCGAGCGTGAACACGCCGCCGCCGAGGACCGAGAGCGGCCCCTGGACGACGAAGAAGTTCGTGATGTCGGGCGTGAACCCGGCGAAGGGGAACGGGAAACTCGGGAGCGCGAGCGACCCCAGCGGCAGGAACAGCGTGACCACGACCTTGCCGAAGAACGACCCGACCGGGCCGCCGAAGTTCGGGCCGTTGCCCTCGCCGCCGAGTAGCGCGAGGTACTGCTGTGACGGGTACGGCTCGATCCCGAAGTCGCTGACCGAGATGCCGCTTATCCCCTGAGCTTGCCTCGTGACGCCGATGAACCCGATATCCTCGGTCGGGTGCTCGCCGAGGCTGAAGTCGTAGGTCTCGCGGCTGCCGTTCCGGTAGGCCACCATGGTCACCTCGTCGCCGGGCGACGTGTCGTCGGCCCAGTCGTGGAAGTCCGACAGCGAGGAGATCCGCTCGTCGTTCATCCGGACGACGACGACGGCGTCGCCGGCCGAGGCCTCGGTGCCGCTGAGCGGGCCGTCCTCTGCGACGTGGACGTACGCGCCGGCCGGGAACGTCGTCTCCCGGACGGAGCCGTTCCCCTGTACGGTCAGGCGCACGACCTCGCGCTCGGCGACGGCGTCTTCGAAGGCACCCTCGGTGTACACCTCGGTCCCGTTGACCGCGCGGATCGTCTCGCCCCGCCGGAGGTCAGCCGGCCCGTCGGGGGTGACCGCGGTCACCAGCAGGGAGCGCTCGACGGGACGGGTCTCGTCGCCGTTTATCTCGACGCTCACCTCGCGTTCCGAGGCGTTTTCGAGGACGGCATCGAGGTCGTCGGCCGACTCGACCGGCTGGCCGTCGATGGCCGTGATCCGGTCGCCCTGGTCGATCCCGGCGTCCGCGGCCGGCGACTGCGGGAGGCTCGCGCCGACCGCCGCGCCCGACGCCACGCCGATGGAACCGATGACGGGGCCGAAAAGCAGCGCGAAGGCGAGTATCGTGACCGCGAAGTTGTTGGCGACGCCCGCCGCGAACATCCGGGTGCGCGCGCCGCGGTCGGCCTCGCGCTGGCTCTCCTCGTCGGGTTCGACGAACGCCCCGACCGGGATGACCGTAAAGAGGGCGAGCCCCATCGAATCGATGTCGATGTCCTCGACGCGACAGAGCAGGCCGTGCCCGCCCTCGTGGACGACGAGGCCGACGAGCAGGCCGGCGACGATCTCCGGCGCGGCCGAGAGCGGGAGGAAGTCGTTGACCCCGGGGATCACCAGGACGTTGCGCGGCTGGTTGACGGCCGTGGCCTCGGTCTGTTGCAGCGCGGCGAACGCGCCGAAAACCAGGAACAGGAACGAGCCGACCATCAGGACGACGGCGGTGCCGATGCCGAAGTTCGCCCACGCCCGCCAGAAGCGCTTCGGCGCGGAGAGCCGGTCGAGGAACTCCCGCCCGCGCTTCGTGTGGAGGGTCATGATCGGACCCTGCGTCCCGACGTAATCGGGAAGCCACCCCTGACGGCGAAGCAGCAGGACCGCGAACCAGTAGGCGATAATGCCGGCGAGCACCCACGTCAGCGTACTCATTGATCCACTGTCGGGGCGGCCCGGTCAAAGGGGTTTGGTTCCGTCCGCCGTCACCCCTCGCGTCGAAGCCGCTCCAGCACGAAGGTGCGGTCGAGTTTCGCGAGGAACGAGCCGAGTTTCGGCCCCTGCTCCTCGTCGAAGAACAGCCGGTAGCCGACGGTGAAGAAGTCGCCGACCGGGATGTCGTGTCGCTTGGCCGTCTCGTAGATCTCCCCCTGGATCGCTTCGGGGTCGTCCTCGCCCTCCACGAAGTCCGCGAACTCGTCGAGCGCGGCCGCGGTGTCCGCGTCGAGGTCCACGTCGGGGATCGCCTGCCGTTTCAGTTCGTAGTTGAACTCGTTGTCCGTGCGCCGCGCCCAGTTGCGGGCGCGCTCGACGCGGGCGAGCGCCTCCTCGACGGCCCACTCGGGCGCGTCGTCCGGGATGTGCCCCTCGCGACGGGCGATCTCCTCGCGTAGGTTCTCGTCGTCGGTCATGCCGAGGACGGCCGCGAAGGTGTACGGCAGGCGGATCCGGTCCTCGCGGACCTCCCGTACGGCGATGGGGTACGCGCGTTCGGCGAGTTCCCGCTCGGCGTCGGCGGCGTCGCCCTCGCCGAAGTACGTCGCCTCAAAGGCGTCGAACCCGTCGACCAACTGGTCGAGTCGCCCGATGTCGAAGTCGCGGGCCTTGCTCGGGTCCTTCGTGAAGAAGTACCGGAGCACCTCCGGTTCGAGCGGTTCCAGCACGTCGGAGACGAGGATGACGTTCCCCTCCGAGGAGGAGAACGGTTCGCCGTTCAGCGTGAACCACTCGTACACCATCGGCACCGGCGGTTCGAACTCGAAGACGTTACGGGCGATGTCCTCGCCGCTCGGCCACGAGCCCTCGGCGTGGTCCTTGCCGAACGGCTCGAAGTCGACGCCGAGCGTCTGCCACTGCGCGGGCCACTCGAAGCGCCACGGTAGCTTCCCCTCCCGAAACGTCGCGGTGCCCTCGTGGCCGCAGCCCTCGATGGTGCGGTCGCCGGCCTCCATGTCGGTGCATTCGTACTCGACGACGCCCTCGTCGAGGTCGACGGCGGTCACCGTCTCTGTGATCTTCCCGCACTCCCCGCAGACGGGGTTGAACGGGACGTAGTCCTCGCCGACCTTGTCCTGATACGGTGCGAGCACGTCGCGGGCGGTCTCGCGGTGTTCTAGCACGTGTCGGACCGCGTCGTCGAACTCCCCGCTCTCGTACATCTCGGTGTTCGAGACGACGTCGATGGGCACGTCGAGCAGGCCCGCGCTCTCCGCGATCAGCGTCGAGAAGTGGTCGCCGTAGGAGTCACAGCAGCCGAACGGGTCGGGGATGTCCGTGTACGGCCTGCCGAGGTTGCGCCCGAGCGCGCCCGCGTTCACGTCGCCGAGGTCGACGAGGGTCCCGTCGAGGTCGGCGAGCTTTCGTGGGAGCTTTCGGAGCGGGTCGCGGTCGTCGGTGGTGAACACCTGCCGGACCTCGCGGCCGCGGTCCCGGAGTACCTCGGCGACGACGTAGCCGCGCATGATCTCGTTGACGTTGCCGAGATGCGGGACGCCGGAGGGGGAGATGCCGCCTTTGACGACGATCCGTCCCTCGGGCTCTCGCCGCTCTACCTCGTCCGCGACCGCGTCGGCCCAGAAGGCGTGGCGGTCGTCGCTGTCCTGCAGGGTGTAGGGGTCTCGCTCGTCGGTCATTCCTCGACCCAGTAGGTCGGTTCGTCGCCGGCGCGCTCCGGGGCGACGTCGGTCCCGTCGTGGTCGCCGTGCCGGACGGCGTCGCCGATCCGCTGCGGGTCGGTGCCGTCGAGGACGATAGTCCGTACGCCGGAGCGCTCGATTATCTTCGCGGCGAGCAGGTCGACCGGCGCGGAACTGCCGGCGGTCATGTCCAGATCCGCGATCACGTCGACGAGATCGCCCGCCGAGAGGCTGTCGAACCGCTTTGCGCCGTCGTCCTCGTTCGGGTCGGCGTTGAACACGCCGGGGACGCTCGTCGCGTACACGAGCAGGTCGGCGTTGACGTACTCCGCGAGCGCCGCGCTGACGGCGTCCGTCGTCTGCGCGGGCGTGACGCCGCCCATGACGCAGACGTCGCCGTGGCGCATCGCCTCCCCCGCCTCCTCGTAGTCCTTTGCGGGCGCGGGGACGGCGTCCGCGCCGAGCGCCGCGATGAGCAGGCGCGCGTTCAGGCGCGTCACGTCGATACCGATCTGGTCGAGCCGTATCTCGTTCGCCCCGAGCTCGCGCGCGGTGCCGATGTACTCGCGCGCGACCCCACCCCCGCCGACGACCGCGCCGACCGAACAACCCTCGTCGGCGAGCGCCTCGATGACGGCGGCGTGCTCGCTGACCCGCTCCGACCCGAGGTCGGGCGCGAGCACGCTTCCGCCGATAGAAACGACCACTTTCATGCTACCGCCGAGTAACCCGGTCGCGCTCTTAAGGGTTGCCAACTCCCCGGCACCGACGCCGACTTTCACCGCCGGATCGCGGCCGCCGCGGATCCGCGGCCGGTGGTAAAGCCGACGTTGAACTGGCGACCGCCCGGTCTGGGCTCGTCATTACAATACCGATCACGCACGGTGGTCCCGACCACCGACATGAACGGATCGAGGCTCGCCGCGTACGCCTGTGCGGTACTTCTGCTCGCCGCGGTCGTCGCTCCCGCCGGCGCGGCCGGCGCGGAGACGACCGGGGACTCCACCTCGGACCTCGCCGACGCCGCGTTGCAGGACGACGAGAACGGCAGTGACCAAGACGACGGGAGTGGCGGGGCGGACGCAGAGAACGAAAGCGACGGCGAGAGTGGCGGGGGAGACGTAGAGAACGGAAGCGACGACGAGAACGAGGAAGACGGCGACGACGTCGCTCAGGACGACGATGACAACGAAACGACCGAGGAGGATCGGGAGACGGAAGACGGGGACGGCGAATCCGGCCAGGAGACGGAGCGCGAAGACAGCGCTGATAACGGTTCGCAGGACGACACAGAAACCAACGAGACGGAAACGGAGGGCGACGGGAGCGCCGGAGAGACGGAAACCGAAACGGATGCGAACGAAACGGAGACGCGGGACGACGGAGCGGAGGACGACGATATCACCGATGACACGGAAATCGGGACTGCAACCGGTGATACGGAAACCGGTGATACGGAAACCGAGACTGAAACCGGGACCGAAACCGGTGATACGGAAACCGAGACCGAAACCGGTGACACGGAAACCGAGACTGGAATCGGCGACACGGGAACCGAGACCGAAACCGGCGACATCGAGACGGAAGACGACGAGGACGGCAGACCCGGGAACACGGAGACGGACGGGGGAGCCGAGACGACGAGCGATGCCGAACCCGAGAACGGCGCGGCGAGCGGCGGAGGAACAGACGAGGACGGGGCGTCCGCGACGGACTCCACAGCGGCAACGACCGGCTCGGCGGAAGGGACCGACACCACTGAATCCGACGCCCAACAGCAGGGCGGCACCGGCGACGGGACGACGGCGGCGAACGCGACGGACGACGACGACGCGACGGTCGGCGTCACGGAGGTGACGGCAAACCGGACAGAAGTCACGAGCGGGGACCCGGTCGCGATTCGGGCAACGGCCGTAAACGAGCGCGAGCGACAGAGCGACCTCACGATCACGCTCCGACTGTTCGGCGAGACGGTCGCCACCGAGGAGACGACGCTTGCGCCCGGGGAGCGCCGCACCGTCGAGTTCGTCAGGCGGATCGTCGCGCCGGGGGTCTACGACGCGATGGTGAACGGCGGGACGGTGACGATCCGCGTCGATGGCAACGGAAGCGACCCGGACGCTGAACAGACCAGCGGCGGCGGTCTCGACGGATTCGGCGCGGGCGTGGCGCTCGCCGCCCTCGCTGCGTTCGCTCTCGCGGGCGCGCGGCGGCGGCGATAGGCGAAGGGTACAAGCGGTGTGCGAACCGACGACGTGTCATGAAGGTATTCGGCGTCGTCGGTCCCTCCGACAGCGGGAAGACGACTCTGGTGGAGCGACTGACGGAACGGCTGGCGACGGACGCGACCGTCGCGACGGTCAAGCACCTCACCCACGACCCCGACGTGGACTCGGAGGGAAAGGACACGGCGCGTCACCGCGCCGCCGGCGCGGCCCGGACGTACGGGATCACCGACGAGGGCGACTGGTTCGCGACGGGCGACGCGCGGACGCTGTCGGCGACGCTCGACGACCTCGCACCCGACCACGACTACGTCGTCGTCGAGGGGTTCAGCGGGGCCGACCTCCCGCAGGTCGTTCTCGGCGGGCGGGACCACCGCGGGCCGACGCTCGCCGCGGGCGAGGACGCGAGCAGCGTGGACGTAGACGAGGTCGTCGAAGCGCTCCGAGGCGTCGATCCGTACGTGACGCTGTCCTCGCTCGTCGCGAGAGCGAAGCGGTCGCCCGACGCGGAGAAGGCGGGCGCTATCGCGACGTTCACCGGGAGAGTGCGCGCGAAAGAACACGACGACGACGAACCGACGGAACTGCTGGAGTTCGAGAAGTACGAGGGCGTCGCCGGGGAGCGACTCGACGCCCTACGCGCGGAGTTGGAGGAGCGCGACCGCGTCCACGAAGTCCTGATGCATCACCGGACGGGCGTCATCGAGTACGGCGAGGACATCGTCTTCGTCGTCGTGCTCGCCGGCCATCGGAAGGAGGCGTTCCGTACCGTCGAGGACGGCATCGACCGCCTCAAGGAGGACGTACCGATCTTCAAGAAGGAAGTGACGGTCGAGGACGAGTTCTGGGTCCACGAGCGCTGACCGGTGGCACTGTCTTTCTTCTGTCACTGAAATGATTGGATAGCATACGATGACGGTATACAGGATCAAAGCAGGTTATAAAACGTCTGAATAGTTCTCCTCCTCTCGTGAAACGTTCGGACCGGCGGGTGAAACGTGGTGAAAACACGCGATCGGGCTAAAAGTGCTCGAAACGGGCCGAAGCATCCTTCCTTTATAACATATCTCCGGTGTTACGGGAGAGCGAGGCGACAACAGATGAGTGCAACCACGCAGCCCTCCACCGACGACGATCGCTCGACCGAAAGCAAGGAAGACCGGCTCAAGCAGTTCCTCCGTCGAAAGGCAAAGGACGGCGAACTGTACTTCAAAAGCAAGTTCATCGCGGACGAAGTCGGGCTTTCTCCCAAAGAGATCGGCGCTCTCATGGTCAAACTGAGCGACTCCGCGGGCGACCTCGAAGTCGAGAAGTGGTCGTACACGAGCGCGACGACGTGGCGGGTCGAACCGGCGTAATCCCCGCTTACGCCCGCCCACACGTCCCCGCTGTCAGTGGGTTTATGACGCCACGCACCGTACAACGGGCAATGGCGGAGATCGACGACCCGGAACCAGGTCCCCCCGTCGATTCGTTCGCTGCTTCCTTTCGGGTCTACGAGGTTCGTACGGACGGCGATCGAGTGCTCTACTTCGGTGACCCACTGGTCCCACCGGACACGCTGTTGGAGCGCGTCTGGCCCCGGTTCCGCGACGACGGGTACGAGGTGCAACTCTCCCGACAGACGGGCGAGTACGTCCTCGTCGCCGAACCGGTTTCCGAGGGCATCGACGGTATCCCGTGGACGAACGTCGTCCTCGCGGTCGCCACCGTCTTCTCGACGCTGTTCGTCGGCACGGTGTGGTACGGCCTCGACCCGATGGCGAACCCGTGGACGATCCTGTACGCGTGGCCGTTCACGGCCGCCGTGATGGGCGTCCTCGGCATCCACGAACTCGGCCACTACGTCATGAGTCGCTACCACGGGGTCGACGCCTCGCTCCCCTACTTCCTGCCGCTTCCGAACCTCATCGGGACGATGGGAGCGGTGATCAAGATTCGCGGGCAGATGCCGGACCGGAAGGCGCTGTTCGACATCGGCGCGGCGGGACCGCTGGCGGGACTGATAGCGACCGTCGTCGTGACGACGATCGGCCTGCATCTCGACCCCGTGAGCGTTCCGGAGGGATCGCTCCCGTTCGAACTGGGGTATCCACCCCTCCTGCAACTGCTCGCCGCGCTCACCGGGCAACCGCTTTCGTTCCCGGCCGGCCAGTCGATCAACCCCGTCGTCGTCGGCGGGTGGGTCGGAATGTTCGTCACGTTCCTGAACCTGCTTCCCGTCGGCCAGTTGGACGGCGGCCACATCGTTCGCGCCATCGCCGGCGAGCGCCAGGAGACGGTCGCCGCGCTCGTCCCCGCCGTGCTGTTCGGCATGGCCGGCTACCTCCACTACGTCCAGAACGTCGACGGGAACGCCACTTTCCTGTGGGTGTTCTGGGGGTTGTTCTCGTCGGCCATCGCCTTCGCCGGCCCGGCGAATCCCGTCCGCGACGAATCCCTCGACGCGCGACGGACGGCGCTCGGGGTGTTCACGTTCGTGTTCGGCGCGCTCTGTTTCACTCCCGTCCCGATCGTCATCCCCTAGTCGCCGTGGGTGAACCCGCGGTCGGACATCGGGTCGCCGTCCAGCGTGACGGCCTCGTCGGTGACTGTTCCGACCGGCGTGACCGCGACGGTCGCGGCGTCGCGGACCGCGCCCAGGTCCTCGTCGGGAACCGTGAACACCAGTTCGAAGTCCTCCCCGAAGAAGAGGCCGAGCTCGCGGCGGTCCGTCTCGTTCGCCGCCACGTCGTCGACCGCGTCGTCGACGGGCACCGCGGCGCTCTCGACGGCGAACCCGCAGTCGCTCGCCGCCGCTAGCTGGTGGACCGACCGGGCGAGGCCGTCGCTCGAATCCATCATCGCGGTCGCGTACGGGGCGACGGCGCGGCCGGCGGCGACGCGCGGCTCGAAGCGAAACAGGTCGTTCGCCCGTTCCGTGTCGCCCTGCCGGAACAGCCGTAGCGCGGCCGCGCTGCGGCCGAGCGTGCCGGTGACACAGAGCCGGTCGCCCGGAGTCGAACCGCTTCGCCGGACGGGGTCGGTCGTCTCGCCGAGGGCGGTCGTCGCCACCGTGAACTCCCCGTGTTCGTCGAGGTCGCCGCCGACGTACTCGGCACCGACGGCCTCGCAGACGTCCGACGCGCCGCCGACGAATGCCGTCAGTTCCTCGCGGTCGAACTCGGGGGCCGCGTAGGCGGCGACGGCGGCCGCGGCGTCCGCGCCCATCGCCGCGACGTCCGACAGCGACGCGCCGACGGCCCGCCAGCCGGCGGTGTACCGCGTCGTCCCGTCGGGGAAGTCCGTCGTCTCGTGGAGCATGTCCGTCGTCAGCACTCGGTCGCCCACGACGGCCGCGTCGTCGCCGGCACCCTCGACGGTGCCGCCGAGCAGCGTCAGCGCCGTCCGTTCGTCCATGTTTCCCTGGTCCCGGTGACGGGCGAAAAACGGTCCGGTGTCGGCCGGCGGGGGACCGACGCGAAAGCGCGGGACGCCGCCGATCCGGTGGCTTCAATTGCCCCACGGTCGCAGTCGAGGGCATGGTAGAGGGGAGCACCCGAGCGAAGGTAGCCGGGTTTCTCGGCGCGCTTGTCGTTCTCGCCGCGCTGTTCTGGGTCGCGGGCGTCGACGACATCCTCGCCGCGCTGGGACGCGCTCGCCAGGGTATCGTCGCGCTCGTCGTCGTCGCGGCGCTCGGATGGCTCACCGCGTGGGGGCTCGCGCTCCGCACCGTGCTCGGCGGTCTCGGTATCGCGCTGTCGGTCCCCAGGTCCTTCTTCGTGTGGACGGGCGCGATGTTCGCGAACAACGTGACGCCGTTCGGTCAGGCCGGCGGCGAACCGGTCACCGCTCTGCTCATCTCTCGTGCCACCGATAGCGAGTACGAGACGTCGCTGGCCGCGATCGCGAGCGTCGACGCGTTGAACTTCGTCCCCTCCATCGGGTTCGCCCTGCTCGGCGTCGGCTACATGGCGACGGAAGTGACGTTCAACGCGCGCTTGGAGTACGCCGCCGCCTCCGTAGGCGTACTCGCGCTGGCCCTGCCGGTGGTCGCCCGACGGCCGCCGACCTAGAGCGCCGCATCGAGGGCTTCTTCGGGACTATCGAGCGCGTCGCCGCCGACCGGCGACGACTCGCGCTCGCGCTCGGGTTCTCGGCGCTCGGGTGGTTCGCCCAGATGTGCGCGCTGTGGCTCTCGCTGTACGCGCTCGGCTTTTCAGTCTCGTTCAGCGCGGTGATGGTCGCCGTCCCGCTCGGGAGCGTCGCCGGCGTCACTCCCCTCCCCGGCGGCCTCGGCGGCGTGGAGGCGGTGCTCGCCGCGCTGCTGGTGCCGACGACCGGCATCGACCTGTCGGCCGCGAGCGCCGCCGTCGTCATCCACCGCGCGTCGACGTACTGGCTCTCGACGGCGATCGGTGCGGTCACGGTGTCGACGTTCGGGGCGATGGAGGCGAGCTAATACGATGGTCTTAAATGCGGCGCGGGGGAACGCACGCCCATGACAACGCTGTACGACGTGCCGGCGGACGCGCTCATCGAGGCGCTCGCCGACGAACTCGAGGACCGAGTCGAGGAACCCGCGTGGGGGCAGTTCGCCAAGACCGGCGCGAGCCGCGAACTCCCGCCCGAGCAGGAGGACTTCTACGCGGTTCGCGCCGCGAGCCTCCTGCGGAAGGTCGCCATCAACGGCCCGGTCGGCATCGAGCGCCTCTCGACCGAGTACGGCGGATCGAAGGCCGGTTCGAACCGCTATCAGGTCTCCCCCGCCAAGCGTACGGACGGGAGCCGCAACGTCATCCGCACCGTCCTACAGGACCTCGAAGAGGAGGACCTCGTCGAGACCGCCGACGGCGAGGGCCGCCGCATCACCGCCGACGGTCGCAGCCTGCTCGACGAAGTCGCCGGTGACGTGCTCGCGGACCTCGACCGCCCCGAACTCGAGCGGTACGCGTAACCGGACGTAACGTTCATATTCTGGGTCGCTGAAAGTTTTTCCATGAGCGACGGCCCCGCCATCCACACCGAGTCCCTCACGAAGCGTTTCGACGAGACCCTCGCCGTCGACGACCTCTCGCTGTCGATCGACCCCGGCACCGTCTACGGTTTCCTCGGCCCGAACGGCGCGGGCAAGACGACGACGATGCGGATGCTGACGACCCTGACGCGGCCCACGTCCGGGACGGCCCGCGTCGCGGGACACGACGTTTACGACCGTGACGGGGTCACGCCGCAGGTCGGTTATCTGCCCGAGGAGCCGCCGCTGTACGACGAACTCACCGGCCGCGAGCAACTGGAGTACGTCGCCGGCCTGCGGGACATCCCCGAGGGGGAGGCCCGCGAGCGGATCGACGCCCTGCTGGAGCGGTTCGACCTGAAAGCGGACGCGAACAAGCGGATCAGCGCGTACTCGAAGGGGATGCGTCAGAAAACGGGCGTCATTCAGGCGGTCCTCCACCGCCCGGACGTGGCGTTTCTCGACGAGCCGACGAGCGGCCTCGACCCGCGGGCCGCCCGGACGATGCGCGACACCATCGCCGACCTCGCGGAGCGCGAGATGACCGTCTTCCTCTCGACGCACATCCTCCCCGTGGTCGACGAACTGGCCGACGAGGTCGGCGTCCTCCACGAGGGCCGCCTCGTCGCGGAGGGCGCGCCCGAGGACCTCAAGCGGAAGGCCGAAACCGGCGAGAGCCGGAGTCTGGAGGACGCCTTCCTCGAAGTCACCGACGACGACGCGGTGGCCGAGGCCCGCTCCTGACGGCGACTCCGAAGGCGGACGGGTCAGTCGTGGGGGTGACAGCGCGCGAGCGCCTCTCGGACGGCCTCTTTGCGGCCGAGGAAGGTGATATGGTCGCCGTGTTGGAGCGTGAACCCCCCGTCGGGGACGTGGTTGTCCCCGCCGCGGCCGACGAGCGCGATGAGGACGCCGTTGGGGAGTTCCCCGTCGAGTTCAGTGATCGTCGTGCCGACGAGGTCCTCGGCGGTCACTTCGATCTCCTGGACGTCGCCCGTCCGACCGAGCTCGGTCATCCAGTTCGACAGCGCCGGCCGCTCGATGACGTTGTCCATCGCCCACGCCGTCGCCATCGATGCGGAGATGGTCCGGACGCCGAGGTCCTCGAAGGCGTCGACGTTGTCGGGGTTGTTCGCGCGAGCGATCACGGTGTCGGCGTCGAACTTCGAGCTCGCGAGCTGTGCGACCAGCAGGTTCGCGTCGTCGTCCCCGGTCGCGGCGGCGACGATCTTGGCGTTGTCCGCCCCCGCCGAGCGCAGCACCTCCGTGTCGGTGCCGTCGCCCATGTGGACGGTGAAGCCGTCGTTGCGGGCGCGTTCGACGATCGGTTCGTCGTTCTCGATGAGGACGACGTTCTCTCCGCGGTCTTCGAGGCGTTCGGCGAGCGACCGGCCCACCTTCCCGCCTCCGACGATGAGTACACGCATTGGAATCACGTCAAGGTATTCGGCGATCTGACGGGCGAGGCCCGCCTCGAACACGACGGTCGTGAGGATGACGAGGAACACGGTACCGACGAGGACCCCCGCTTGCTCCGTGTTCCCCTGGTTCTGTAACTGGATCGCGAACAGCGTTGCGACGGACGCCGGAATGATGCCTCGCGGCCCGACGAAGCTGATGAACAGCTTCTCGCCGCGCGTGAACCGGTCGCCCGTAGTCGAGATGTACACGAGGAGCGGCCGCAGAACGAGCGCGACGAACAGGACGACGGCGACGCCGCCGACGCCGAGCGCGATGAGGTCGTCGAACCGGAGCAGCGCCGCGAGGGCGATGAACACGAACGAGAGGACGATGAGCGTCACGTCGCCTTTGAACTCCTCGATGTCGTCCTCGTAGGGGACGTCGACGTTCCCGAGGACGAGGCCGGCGGTCGCGACGGCGGCGACGCCCGCCTCGGCCAGGAGGTAGTCGGCCGCGCCGTAGGCGACGACGGCCCCCGCGAGCGTGAGCAGGCGGGCGTTGCGCGGCGCGTTCCCCGGCGAGAGGTCGACGTACCGGAGCACGTACCAGATCACCGCAGCGACGACGAGGCCGACGAGGAGGCCGATCCCGAGTCGCGACGCGAACTCGGGGGCGGCGGATCCGGGGTCGGAGTGCCCGGGCCGCATCGTCTCGAAGATGACCACCGCGGCGATGGCCGCGGTGACGTCGTTGACGATCCCCTCGGTCTCCATCGCGGCCCCGACCCGGTCCCGGACCGGGACGACGTTCAGGATCGGCGTGATCACCGTCGGCCCGGTAGCGACGAGCAGAGCCCCGACCAACAGCGAGGTCCCCCAGGTCGCCCCCGTGATCGCGAACTTCACCGCGACCGCGGTGCCGAGGAAGGCGATCACGGCACCGATCGTGACGAGGCGGAACGCCGCGGAGGGGGCCTCCTTCAGTTTCTGCACCTTGAGGTGGAACGCCCCCTCGAAGACGATGATCGCGACCGCGAGGCCGACGATGGTCGAGAGCGCGCCGCCGAACAGGCCGTCGGTGACGAGGCCGAGCACCTCCGGGCCGAGTACGATCCCACCGGTGATGAGAAAGAGGACGCTCGGCACCTGATACCGGTCCGCGAGTATCTGGGCGACGACGCCGACGGCGACGATGAGGGCCACCGACGGTAAGAGGACGCTACTGCTCACGGCGCATCTCCCCCTTCGCGTGGGCAACGCTCCGACCGACGCCGGCCCGTCGAACGCTGGATACCCGCCATCACCACGAACAACGGAACCGTCGTTAAAAACCGCTTCCTTCCCGCTCGACTATTTCGAGGGTTCCGGAGTGGGGTCCACGTCCTCGTCTCCGTCACCGTAGATGCTCGCGACCGCCTCGTCGTACCGGTCGAGGATGTCCCGGCGCTTCTTCTTCATCGTCGGCGTGAGCAGCCCGTTCTCCTCGGTGAACTCCTCCGTGACGAGTCGGAACTCCTTGATCCCCTCGTGCGGTTCGAACCGCTCGTTGACCGCCTCGACCTCGCGCTCGATGACCTCGCGGACGCGGTCGGCGTCGCACATCTCCGCCGGCGTCGAGGGGAGGTCGACGCCCTCGTCCTCCGCGGCGGCCCGGAGCGTCTCGAAGTCGGGGACGATGAGCGCGCCGACGAACTTCCGGCCGTCGCCGATCACCATCACCTGCTGGACCACGTCGCTCGCGGCGAAGGCGTCCTCGATGGGGGCCGGCGCGACGTTTTTTCCGGTCGACAGCACGAGGATCTGCTTGGCCCGCTCCCGGAACACGAGGTAGTCGTCCGGTCGCTGCTGGACGACGTCGCCCGTCCGGAACCAGCGACCGTCCTCGTCCTCGTAGAACGCCTCCTCGGTCTCCTCGGGCTTGTTCCAGTAGCCCTCCGTCACGTTCGGCCCCTTCACGAGGAGTTCTCCCACGTCGCCGAGGGTGTCGTCGAACTCCTCCGGGACGACGGTCTCGTCCACCTTCACCTCGACGCCGGGGAGCGTCGGCCCGATGGTACCGATCTCCGGCTCCTCGGAGGGGTTCGAGGAGACGACGGGGGCGGTTTCCGTGAGGCCGTACCCCTCGTAGATGGGCAGGCCCATCCCGTGATACAGGGTACAGAGTTCCTCGGACAGCGTCCCGCCGCCGCTGGAGAGGTACTCGACGTTGCCGCCGAGCGCCTCCTTGACGTCGCTGAAGACGAGCTTGTCCGCCAGCCACGTCTTCGCGCGCAGACCGTAGCCGGGGTCGTCCGCCCGGTAGTACGACCGACTTACCTCGGTCGCCCACTCGAAGACCCGCTTCTCGAAGTCGGACTCGCTCGCCTCCTCCCTGATCGCGTCGTATATCTTCTCGTACACCCGCGGGACGCTCGTCGCGGCGGTCGGTTCGACCGCCTGGAAGTCCTCCTTGAGCGTGTCCGGACTCTCCGCGTACGCGACGCAGGCCCCGCCGGCGAACTGCAGGAAGTGACCGGTCGTCCGCTCGAAGATGTGCGCGAGCGGCAGGTACGACACCGTCCGGGTCTCCTCGTCGATGACGGCCGTGTCCGCGCCCTTGTCGGGGCGCGGCCCGTACCGCTTGCGAAGCTGGTTGACGTTCGACCGGATGTTCCGGTGCGTGAGTGTCACGCCCTTCGGCTGGCCCGTCGTCCCGCTCGTGTACACCAGACTCGCGAGGTCCTCGACGTCGCGCTCGTCGAGCCACGACCGGTACTCGTCGGGGTCGAACGCGGTCGCGCCGCGTTCGTGGACCTCGTCGAGGCCGTACACGCCCTCGCGGTCGCTGCCCACGTCGTCCATCGCCACGACGAACTCCAGGTCGAGGTCGTCCTCGACCGCGAGGACCCTGTCGAGTTGCTCGCGTCCCTCGACGACGACGCCGGTCGCGCCCGAGTCGTCGAGCAGGTATCGCACCTGTTCCGGGGACGAACTCTCGTACACGGTGGTCACGACGGCCCCGGCCGCGAGCAGGGCGAAGTCACACTGCGCCCACTCCATCCGGGTGTCCGCGTGGATACCGACGCGGTCGCCCGCTCCGACGCCGAGAGCGCGGAAGCCGGCGGCGAGGTTACGGACGATCCCCCGGACGTCGGCGTACGACAGCGTGCGGAACTCGCTGTCGGGAGGCGCGGCGACGACCGTTCCGACGAGCGACCGGTCGTACACGCCGCCCTTGTACTGCTGGGCGGGGCGGTTCTCGTTCCGCGCCGCGCCGTCTTCGAACATCCGCGACAGCGTGTTCATCTCGATAACGTCGTCGGTGTACGCCGCTTCGGCCTCCCGCCAGGTCATACCGTGTGATTCGCCCCCACGACCTTATAAAAGATACTGAACTACCGGCCCGTGATTCGCGGGTTTAGCCGGCGAGAGGTTCGGTCTCACACCGAGCTCTCGTGTCAGTTCCGGTATCAATCAACGCCCTGTCCGTTGGCGCAAACGGTTTGCCGGGAGCCGTCGCGGACGACCGTGTAGCGCGTTCGAACGCGACACCGGGGGAAACACATGGTGACACATCGCAGTACGACACGAGCGGCATCGACGCGGACGACCAGCGGCGACGACGAGCCGGTCGGGACGGCGGTCGAGGTGCCGGATCAGGCGTACGGTTCCCGCGCGACGGTCGTGCGGGTCGACAGAGCGACCCACGAGGAGGACTTCGTCGTCGTCGTTCATGACGCCGAGATGGCTGTCGTCGGGACGAGCGACGGGGTACCGGGCGGCGAGACGTTCTCCGGTGCGGTCGAACTCGACGACCCGCTCGAAGCGCCCCAGAACGTGACCGTGATGCTACATCACGCCACCGGGGACGGGTTCGGCGAGTTCGTCACGGTGGACGACGTCATCCTGCTTGACGACGCGACGGTGGGACTCGACGAGTCCGGCCGCGTCCGGAAGGGGGGACGATGACGGGCGACGACCACCGGGTCGGCCGGCGGGAGGTCCTCGAAGTCGGCGGCGGCGCGCTCGTGACGACCGCCCTCGCGGGGAACGCGGCGGCGTCGGGCGGCCGCGGAACGTCAGAGGAAGACTGCGGCCGGTCCGACGAGACGGTCACGTTCGCGCAGTTCAACGTCTTCGAACTGACCGCCGAGAAGGCACAGAGCGAGGGCACCGAGCAGTTGCAGGCCGCCGCGGAGGTCGTCCAGTCCGCGCCCGACCCGGACGTACTGCTGATCAACGAACTGGACAACAACTTCCAGTCCGGACGACGGACGGACGTTCACAACGCGGAGGCGTTCCTCGATAACTACCTCGCGGTCCCGCAACGCGACGACCTGGAGGGGGTAGACTTCGACCACTTCTACGCGCCGGACAGCAACACCGGCGTCCCGAGCGGCGTCGACGTGACGAAAGACGGCCACCATCTCGAACCGGGTGACAGGGACTACGGCAATGACAGCTTCGGGTTCGGGGAGTACCCGGGGCAGTACGCGATGGCGCTCTACAGCAAGCATCCCATCGACGCCGACCGGATCCGGACGTTCCGGGAGTTCCGCTGGGCGGACATGCCCGACGACAGAGCACCCACGGAGGACAGGTACGACTCGGGCGTGTATCTCACTGACGCCGAACTGGAGCGGTTCCGGCTGTCGTCGAAGACGCACGCCGACGTGCCGGTCTGGATCGACGGCGAACGCGTCCACGCGGTCATTACGCATCCGACGCCGCCGGCGTTCGACGGCGACGAGAACCTCAACGGCCGGCGCAACTACGCGGAGGTGCGGCTCGTCGGCGATTACGTCCGTGGCGCGGGGTACGTGTACGACGACGCCGGGACCGAAGGCGGTCTCGCCGGGGACGAGCCGTTCGTCGCGATGGGCGACATGAACGCCGAACCCGGCGACGAGGACAACTACGATACCGCGGGGAAGCACCTGATCGAGAACCCGCGGATCCGGTCCGACCCGCTGCCGGAGAGCGAGGGGGCCGCCGAGGTGGTGGGCGACCCGAACGCCACGGCGGAGTTCGAGACACAGGCCGACTACGTGCTCCCCTCGACCGAGTTCGAGATCGCCGACTCCGCGGTGATGTGGCCCGCCGAGGGCGACCCGCTCCGGCCGGTCGTCGAGACCGCTTCCGACCACCGGATGGTGTGGGTCGAGGCGGCGTTCGCGTCGGACTGAGACGGACCGCTGGAACCGCTCCCCGGTGCGATCGCGTCCGCTCGCGGTCGCTCCGGGGACGACTCGCGGCGGTCGGTGCGAACCGTCGACGTTCGCTCACTCGCGCCCGTCGAGATACCGGGTCACGCCGCGGACGTTCATCGCCGTCTCCCCGCGGGCCTTCCGCTCGCCCCAGACGTCCTCCATCTCGTTTTCCGCGACGAAGTGGTCGGTCACCGCCTCGTCGTCGCCGAGTTCGTCGCGGACGCGCTCCACGGCGCGCACCCAGTCGGTCAGTACGTCGGTGTACTCCGTGAGCACGCCGTCGGCGTCCTTCGGGCCGAAGTGGGCGTACAGCAGCGTCTCTCGGTCGAGGTCGACGAGCATCTCGGCGTCCGCGAGCGCGCCCTCCAGGTCGAACTGGGGCGGCGGCGACGTCTCCTTGATCCGGTCTCTCGACGGCACCCAGATCCCCGCCGCGTCGGCGGTGAAGACGGCGTCGTTCGCCGGGTCCTCGAAGACGACCTGATGGGGGGCGTGCCCCGGCGCGTGACGGGCGACGAGTTCGTGGTCTCCGAGGTCGACCACGTCACCGTCCGTGAGTTCGGTCACCCGCTCCTTGGGGACGGGTTTCGGTTCCGCGTAGAAATCGATCTGGTCGCCGACCGCGCCCCTGGTCCCCTCCCAGAGCTGCGAGGGGTCGATCAGGTGGCGCGCGCCCGACTCGTGGACGTACACCGCTGCGTTCGGGCACGCCTCGGCGAGGTACCCCGCGCCGCCGGCGTGGTCCAGATGGACGTGCGTCACCGCGATGACGTCCAGATCCTCGGGAGCGATCCCCGCTTCGTCCAGCGCGTCGAGGACGTACTCGTAGTTCGCGCCGATCCCCGTGTCGACGATAGCGGGGCGCTCCGCGTCGAGGACGTACACCGCGCCGTACTCGGCCGTGTCGTACATGCCCGTGTCGACGTAGTACAGGTCGGTACAGTCGCCCGTCGTCACCGTCCGAACGTCTCCGGGGTCCATATGCCATAGGCCGCCCCGGCGCGAGAAAAAACCTCGTGCCCCGGTGGCGCTCGGGGTCAGTTCCGTCGTCTCCGCAGGCCGAGTCCGCCGAGCAGACCGGCGGCGGCGGCCGCGAGGAGGCCGAACCCGGGTTGGCCGCCGCCGTCGCTACCGTCCGCGTCGTCCGGGGCGTCCCCGTCGGCGGCCGTCGTCGCCGTCCCGGTCGTCGCCGTCCCGGTCGTCTCCGCGGTGGTCGCTTGCTCGGACGCGGCGGTGGTCGTCTCCGTCGTCGTTTCCGCGGTGGTCTCCGCCTCGCCGAACGCGATGTCGCCGTCCATCGTCGACGGGTGGATACCGCAGCGGTACCCCGAGAGGTCCGCCGTCGCGGTGAACGACACCGACCGCGTCTCGCCCTCCGTCCCGACGGTCTCCGTCCCCGCGACGCGCTCGCCGCTCTCGTCGCGGACGATGAGGTTGTGGCTGATGCCGTCGACGTTCTCCCAGACGATCCGGTACTCCTCGCCCTCGGTCAGTCGGAGCGTCGGGTTCCGCTCGCCGGCGATGGCGTCCGGCGCGACGGCCTCCCAGCCGTTCACGTGACTCTCCAGTCGAAACGTCTCCTGCTGGGCCGCGGTCCCGGCGTCCGTCGCCGCGGTCGCGGGTTCCCCCGTCGCGGCAGACTCCGCCGCACTGGCCGCCGTCGGGAGCGCCACCGCGGCGGTCGCGGCGGCGAGCAGTCGTCGTCGCGGGACACCGGATCTATCGGGCATACCCTCGCTTGGGGGAGTCCGGACATAAACGACGGGGCGGTCGTGCACGGTGCGCGAGCGTCCCCCACAGTTCCGATACGGTTTTGCCGCGGCATCCAGAACGAGCGGACAGGAATGCTCGACCGGACCTACCTGCGCGAGGACCCCGACGAGGTGCGGGACGCCGTCGAGACGAAAGGCGTCGACGGCGTCGACGTCGACGAGGTCCTCGCGCTCGACGAGGAGTGGCGCGACCTGAAAGCCCGCGGCGACGACCTCCGACACGAGCGCAACGAGGTATCGAGCCGGATCGGCCAGTTGAAACAGGACGGCGAGGAAGAAGAGGCCCAGGAGGCCATCGAGCGCTCGCAGGAGCTCAAAGCCGAACTCGAAGCGGTCGAGGAGCGGGCCGACGAGCGAGAGGCGGAACTCGAACGCGAACTGCTCCGCCTGCCGAACGTCCCCCACGAGAGCGTCCCGGTCGGCGAGGACGAGAGCGACAACGTCGAGCGCTACCGCGAGGGGTTCGACGACCCCCGGGACCTGCCGGACGACGTGGTGCCCCACTACGACCTCGGCGAGGGGATGGACGTCCTCGACTTCGAGCGCGGCGCGAAGGTCAGCGGCGGCGGCTACCAGTTCATCAAGGGCGACGGCGCGCGGCTCGAACGATGGAGGGGACCGGCCAGTTACCGAAGTTCGCCGAGGACGCCTACCGCGTCGGCGCGCGACAGGAGGACGAATACGACGAGGACGACCTCTGGCTCCTGCCGACGGCGGAGGTGCCCGTCACCAACATGTACCGCGACGAGATCCTGCTGGACGACGACCTCCCCGTCAAACACCAGGCGTTCTCGCCGAACTTCCGGCGCGAGGCCGGCGAACACGGCACCGAGACGCGGGGCTACGTCCGCGTCCACCAGTTCCACAAGGTCGAACTCGTCAACTTCGCCCGCCCGGAGGAGAGCTACGACCGGCTGGAGGGTCTGTTGGACGAGGCCGAGGAGGTGTTGCGCCGCCTCGGGCTGCCCTACCGCGTGCTCGACATGTGCACCGGCGACATGGGCTTCACGCAGGCCAAGAAGTACGACATCGAGGTGTGGGCCCCCGGCGACGACATGGAGGACGGCCCCGAGGAGGGCGGGCGCTGGCTCGAGGTCTCGAGCGTCTCGAACTTCGAGGACTTCCAGGCCCGCCGCGCCGGCCTGCGCTACCGCCCCGAGCGCCACGAGAGCGCGGAGTACCTCCACACGCTGAACGGGTCGGGCGTCGCCGTCCCGCGCGTGATGGTCGCCATCATGGAGTACTACCAGAACGAGGACGGCACCGTCACCGTCCCCGAGGCGCTCCGCCCGTACATGGGCGGCCAGGGGGTCATCGAGGGCCACGACCCCGTCGGCGAGAGCGCGCTCGGTGCCGGCGAACGCGACTGACGGAAACAGGTCGGGCGCGCCAGTCGCACTCGGCGAACGCGCGATCACCGAACCGGTGAGCGACCGCCTCCGGTCTCACGCCGCCCCACGGCGAACCGTGAGAAGCGTTCTGACTGCGACGCTCGTCCACACGAGGGCGAGTAGCCCGACCTCTCCCGCGACCGGGAGGCCGTCCGGAAAGAGGACGACACCGATGGTGAGAACGACGAGTACCGCTAGCAGTCCGTGGAAACCCGCGAGCGTATCGCCGGGGCCGAATTCACGTATCCCGGCGCTCCACCGACGGCGATCCCTGCAACAAGCGACACGAACAGCGTAGCGGAGTCCGGGAACGGTGGAACGGCTCCGTTCCAAAAATCGAAATAGACGACTCCGGAGACGAAGACGGCAAGCGATAGCTGGGGGAGTGCGACGGAGCGGTGGGCAAGCGATCTACGGATCCTGGTCGCCATATTCGTGACCCCCTTTCGGGCTCGAAAAAGGGGTCTGGTCGACGAACCGGATCAAAGATCCGGCGCTGGAGAGAGCCTAGCGGCGATACTCGTGATACTGTCGGCTGTAACTTCGGAAAGATAATCGGACCACCGGAGTTCCGATATTCTTCAAGGGATTACAGCCGACAGCATGAGGCCCAAGCAATCACGCGCGGATGAGACCGGAGCAGGACTCACACCAGCAACACAGCGCGTTCTCGTCTTCCTCGACTATGGCCGCGACGCGGGCGGCACACGCCGCCGTCACCCACCCGGAACTTCCGACACACGTCCCGCAGGCGACGATTTCGACGGCGTGGGCGTTTGCAATGTCGGCGACGCAGTCGGTGTCGACGATCACCCAGTAGAAAGAATAGAACAGAGGGCGGACGTTGTGGAGATGGGTCGGCTGACAACGTCACTGCGTAAACGTCTCTAACCGCTCTATCCGGCCATCATCGGTGAGTTCGTGGACGTCGACGAAACGAAACAGCACTTCGTCGTCGGCGTCCTGCCGGGCCTGTGAAGCGGGGCTGGATGAGCTTTGCTCATCGAAATCGAGCAGGCGACCCCGTACGGCCACTTCCCGCTCGCCGTCCGCGACGAAGACGGTGTCGAGCGCGTGAGTGGTGCCGGTCACCGGCCGGTCGTCGCGCATGAACGCGACGAACGACTCGCGCCCCTCGAAGGAGCGGTCCGACCGGCGCTGGACGAACCCGGGGACCAGTAGCTCGTCGAACTCGTCGTACGCGCACTCGTCGAGCGCCGCGTAGTACGCGCGAACCGTCGCCTCGGGGTCGTTCATGGGCCACGGTGGGACACCCTGCGCCGAAAAACCGTCGGTCAGTCGGCAGTCAGCGTACGGAGGTCGGGCGTAGCATCCCTCGGGACCGCCGCCAGCGCGTCCGCGGCGTCCTCGCCGTCCGCGACGCCGGGTAACTGAAACGGCGGGGCGTCCGTCCCGGCGTCGAGCATGGCCGCCACGTTCGTCTCGGATCCGCTAAACGCTTCTGTGGACGACTGCCTGCGGCGGACGCGACCGACCGCGCCGGAGCGCCCTCACTGATTCGGGCGCGTTTCGAAGCTCTCGCGTTCGACCAGTCCGTGTGACCCGCACTCCGGGCACTCCCGCGGGTCCCCGTCGAAGGTCGTTCCGGGGTTCGCACACTCGAGTTCGACCCCGTTCTCCGTGTTCGGCACGAGCACGTTCTCGAGTTCGCTGACGATGTCCGTGATCGGCGATCCACCTCCCGGTCCCCGAGCGCCGGTAGGTATCGTCAGGGACGGTGAGGGAGAACACACGTGCGGGGTGAAACCAGGCGGTCCCGCCTCGGTGAGACGGCGGCGTCTCTCCCGTCGCCGACACGGCCGGTCCGAGCGCTTTTTCCCGGCCCCGCGTCTACCCCGCCCCGTGGAGTTACACGTCCTGTACGAGGGGGACGACGACCCCGACAAGTGCACGGCCCGGAAGCTGGAGCGGTTCGACCTCGCCGCCCTCCACCGCAGCACGGGCAAGACGCCGTACGGCGTCGTGCTGAACCCGCACGCGGAGCAGGCGCTCTCGCCCGCGGACGCCGGCGAGAACAGGCTCGCCGCGCTCGACTGCTCGTGGGAGACCGCCGGCGAGGCGATGTTCGACCTGCCGGGCGAACACCGGGCGCTGCCCTTCCTCGTCGCCGCCAACCCCGTCAACTACGGCCGACCCTTCCGCCTGACGACCGTCGAGGCGCTCGCGGCCGCGCTCGTCATCCTCGGCGAGCGCGACCACGCCGATCGGGTCCTCGCGAAGTTCACGTGGGGCGAGACGTTCCTCGACCTCAACGCCGAACCGCTGGCCCGCTACGCCGACTGCGAGGACTCGTCCGACGTCGTCGCCGTACAGAACGACTACCTGGCCGAGGAGTGACGACCCCACTCGGAAACGCTTTTACCCGCCGATGAGCAACGGGCGGGTATGGCCTCGTTCGACGCCGCCGAGGGACGCATCCTCGACAAGATGATCTGCATGCGCTGTAACGCCCGCAACCCCAAGCGGGCCGACAACTGTCGGAAGTGCGGCTACGGGAACCTCCGCCCCAAGGCGAAGGAAACCCGCAGCGCCTGACGGCCCGGTTTTCTCGATTCCGACCGCGCAGCGGCGCTACTCGTCGGGGTACTTCGGCTCCCGCTTTTCCGCCCGCGACAGCGCCGTCTCGACCACGTCCCTGACGTCGCCGCGGAACTCCCCGCCGTGGCCGGCGTACATCTCCTCCACGCCCTCTGGCAGTCGGTCGAGGATCCGCTCGATGCTGTCGATCAGCTCCTCGCGGGACTGACCGGAGTAGTCGGTGCGCCCGAAGCTCCCGTAGTCGAACGCGCCGTCGTCGTGGACGACTACGTCCCCGCTGAAGATGGTCGTCTCGCTGACCAGGGAGACGTGGTCGTCCGCGTGGCCCGGCGTGTGGACCACGTCGAACGCCTCCTCGCCGATCGTCACCTCGTCGCCGTCGTCGAGCGCCTCCGTGCGGTGGGGGTGGTCGCCGTAGGCGTACACTTCGGGGTCGAACGCGTCCACGGCGGCGTCGAGTTCCGAGACGTGGTCGCCGTGCTGGTGAGTGAGCACTATCGCGTCCAGTTCGTCCGTCTCCTCGCGGACCCGGTCGACGACACCCTCCATCGCCCCCGCGTCGACGAGCGTCGGTCGGCCCTCCGGCGCGAGATAGGCGTTGCAGGTGAACGTATCGGCGTCCGCGGTGACGTTGACGACTCGCATACGGGCCAGTGCGGCGCACAGGCGCAAAACAGTGGGGGAACCGGAGCGTGACGGGCCGTCGAACGGTGCCGCCGGTAACGGCCCGGAGTTGGGATATCGTCTGTTTCCGACTCTATAACTGAAATTATATAATCGCCACCGTCGCCACAGAAGTTTTTAGCTTCAAGTTACTACCACGGACTGTATGGGCTTCGGGAGCTACGACGAGTCCGAACAGGACAACCAGGAACTCGGAGACATCGAGGACGACGACGGCGTAACGACGGAGGAGAACGAGCACGACGGCGACATCGAGTACGAGATCGGCGCGTCGAGCGACGAACTGATCAACCGCCTTCAGGACATCAAAGAGGACGACGCCGGCTGATGAAAGCCGGGACGCGGGCGCTCGGAATCGCCGAGTCCTACCGGTCCGAGACGAGCACGCTCGCCGGAGCCGTCACCCGCGCGTCCCGTGTCGTCGACGGGTTCGCTTTTTCGGCCTGCACGGTCGGCGGCGACGACGCCACCGACGCGATGGTCGACCTGTACGGGCGACTGGACCGCGAGGACGTCCGCTACGTCCTCATCGCCGGCGTCGCGCCGGCGTGGTACAATCTGGTCGACCTACACGCCATCCACGAGGTGACCGACCGACCCGTCGTCGCGGTCACCTTCGAGGGGAGTTCGGGCCTCGAAGCCTCGCTCCGCGAGGCGTTCGACGGCGACGCGCTGGCGTGGAGACTCGACGCCTATGAGGCACTGCCCCCGCGACGATCGGTCGACGCCGGCGACGACACCGTCTTCGTCCGGTCGGTCGGCGTCGACGACGACGAGGCCGACGAGGTCGTCCGGGCATATACGCCCGAGGGCGGTCGCCCGGAACCGCTCCGCGTCGCGCGACTGGCCGCGCGGGCCTGTGACGACCACACGGGCTGACCCTCAGGGCCGGTCGAAAACCTGCACCTCGTCACCGGCACCGACGGCAACGGCGTCGTCGGTCGGGGCGATGGCGTCCACCGGGTAGCGGGTTTCGTACCGACGCCGTTCGCTCCCCTCGGCGGGATCGAGGACCACCAGACCGTCGCCGGTCCCGACGAAGAGGCCGCCGTCGGACGCCGGCCACGAGAGCGGCGTCTCGGCCCCGTAACGCCAGCGTTCGCTCCCGTCGTCGCGACGGAGCGCCCGAACCGTCCCGTCGTCGAACGGGACGAACACCGTATCGCTGACGACCGTCGAGGCGGTTCCGACGAAGCCGGCACTTTCGACGGGCGGCGTCGCCGAGCGCCAGACGGTCCTCCCGTCCGCGGCGTTCACCGCGGCGACGAATCCCTCGTCGTCCGCCGATCCGCCGACGTACACCGTTCCGTCCGCCGCGGTCGGTGCAGCGGTTCGCGCGCCGACCTCGGTCGTCCAGCGTCGCGCGCCCGACCCGGCGTCGAACGCCCGCAGGCGACCGTCAGTCGACCCCGCGACGACCATCCCGTCGACAAGCGCCGGTCGCCACGCGGCGGCACCGTCAGCCTCCACAGACCAGCGGACCGACCCGTCCCCGGCGTCCAGCGCGTGGACCGTCCCGTCGGCGTAGTACACTCCGTCACCGACCGCCGGGGCGTATACGGAGGCCCGGTCGCCGACGGACCATCGGTCGCGTCCTCGCTCCGCGCCGACCGCCCGGAGACGTCTACAGTCCCCGAGGTACACCGAATCGGTCGTCGGGGCGAACGCCCCTTCGAAGCAGGTGACGTCCGACGGTTCGTACAGTTCGACGCTCCAGTCCTCGCTCCCGTCGGTGCTGTCGAGTGCGTAGATCGCGAACGGGGTACTGGCGTATATCCGTCCGTTCGCGGTCCGCACGTCGCTTACGTGGCTATCTACTGACGCGAACCAGCGGACCGAAGGTCCCGAGACCGAGTCGGTGAGCGTTCATCGCCGGAAGTGCCGAGACATCCCGACGCGGAGACTACGGAGAGCGTGGCGATAGACCGGACGAGACTTCGTCGCGTGTTTTCGGAGGGCACGGTAGTTGTTCTCTTCCTGTACTCTTCACCGTTTCGTGAATATAATCGAAGGAATCTTATCAGTACGTCGTGGGGTCAGTGAAAACGGCCGTTTCCGTCCGGAGGGAGGATTCGGAAGTCAAAAGGGCTTAAGCCGCCGGGTTTCGTTGTCTCTTCACGTGCTGCTAATCGGCTTCGACCACTCCAGACATGAGTTCAGATAACTTCACCGTATCGGACTGCGAGCGCTGTCCGGTGCTGTGCGAGTCCCGAAGCAGGATCGTCAACGGGAGCGGGCCGGCCGACGCCGACGTGCAGTTCGTCGGCGAAGCGCCCGGCGCAACCGAGGACGAGCGGGGCGAACCGTTCGTCGGCCGGAGCGGCGACGTGTTGGACGACGCCCTGCTTGCCGCCGGGATGGACCGCGAGACGGTCCGGGTCAGCAACTGCGTGCGCTGTCGCCCGCCGGACAACCGCGACCCGACGAGGGAGGAACTGGCGAACTGCCGGGAGTACCTGGAGCGCGAGATAGCCGCGGTCGACGCCGAGGTCGTCGTCACCCTCGGCAAGGTGCCCAGCGAACACCTGCTGGGGCGCGACGTCGCGGTGACGAAGGAGGCCGGCGACGTGGTCGACGTCCGGATCGGCGGCGAACCGCGGCGCGTGCTGGTCTGCGTTCACCCCGCGGCGACGCTGTACGACCGGAGCCAGGCGGACACGTTCGAGGAGGCGCTGGAGCGCGCCGCGGACCTCGCGGGCGTCGAGTCCGGCGGGAGCGGGCAGTCCCGCCTCGGCGAGTTCTAAAAGAAAGCCCTTGCGCGCCGCTGGCGGTCTGATCCCGCGAAACGAAATCAGAGCAGGCGAGACGTCGTCTCGCGGCGCTGCGCGCTGCGCCCGTTCGATGTGCTCAAAAACGGCGCCCTGCGCCGTTTTTGGCATCCCGAAGCGCCGCCGGCGCTTCGGACCTCGCGGCAGCGAAGCTGCCGCTCAGTGCGAAAAACGCCCACCGGGCGTTTTTCAGCACCGCCGCCAGAACCGCTTCGCGGTTCTCGCTAAGGTCCGCCAGTGTGCGCGAGTCGCCGTGAGGCCTTGGCCTCACGAGCCTTCACTCGCTTCGCTCGTGAAGACGCGGCGGTC
>PXSA01000017.1:155472-156449 GCA_003023565.1 Halobacteriales archaeon QS_9_68_17 | reverse complement strand
GCATCGCCGCTCGGCTGTCCCGTCGGGCGTGGCTCGACGCCCTCCACCAGCGGGTGGTCGCGCTCGACGTTCAGTTCGTTCCAGCCCATGTGGGGCACCTTCTGGCCCTGCGCGAAGCGGACGTTGCGGCCGGGGATCAGGTCGAGGCCCTGCACGTCGCCCTGTCCGGCGCGTTCGGCCTCCTCGCTGCTGGTGAGCAGCATCTGCATGCCGAGACAGACCCCGAAGATCGGCTGGCCGCGTTCGGCGGCGTCCAGCAGGGCGTCGCGGTACGGGCCGGCGTTCTCCATCCCCTCGCGGAACGCGCCGACGCCGGGGAGGACGATGCCGTCGGCTTCCGCGAACGCCGAGGCGTCGTCGGTCACCGTCACCGCCGCACCGGCGCGTTCGAGGCCCCGAGTGACGCTCCGGAGGTTCCCCAGTCCGTAGTCGACGACGACAACCGAGGCCGTCGCCCCGTCGCTCTCGGCCGCCGCCGCGGTCTGCTGACTCATGCGAACGGGTACGGACGGCGCGGTCAAGTCCCTTACTACTCCGGCACGGCCGCGTCGCGCAGCAGGTCGGGGATCTCGTCGAGACCGTCTATCTCGTAGGTCGGCTCGTGGGGCAGGTCGTAGTCCGCGCGGTGCGGGCGGCGAACGAACGCGGAGTCGATCCCGGCGGCGTCCGCGGCGGCGATGTCGACCGCGCTGTCGCCGACGTACAGCGCCGAGTCGACGCCCAGTCGGTCCATAGCGCGGTTCAGGTAGTACGGCTCGGGCTTCTTCCGACCGACGCCCTCCAGCGTCATCTCGCGGCCGTGGGCGAGGTCCAGCCAGTCGAGGCCGTGGAAATCGGCGACGAAATCGATCGTCTCGGACTGGTTGTTGCTCACGATACCGAGCGGGACCGGCAGGTCGGCGACGGCAGCCACGTCGTCGTACAGCGGCTTGCCGCCGTTCCGGATCGACTCCTTCTGCGCCGCGGCGGCGCGGGCC
>PXSA01000017.1:0-155356 GCA_003023565.1 Halobacteriales archaeon QS_9_68_17 | reverse complement strand
CCGGCGCGAACGAAGCGAGCGCGGTCAGCGGACGGGGAAGGGCAGGTACTTGGAGCGTGTCGCGGCGACCGCCGCGTCTTCACGAGCGAAGCGAGTGAAGGCTCGTGAGGCCAAGGCCTCACGGCGACTCGCACGGACTCGTGGACCTGGGTCGACGCGCGAGCGGTAGCGAGCGCGTTGTGGCGGACACCAAAAGGGCGCAGCGAGTAGCGAGGGAGCGAAGCTCCCTCGGACCGTTCGAGGGCCTTCGGCCCGCGAGAAGAGCCCGCCAGGCCCGAACGAGGGCTTTCTAGAGGAACTCGCGGACTTCCGAGTACCACATGTCGTGGTGGTCGACGGCGTCGATGCGCTCGGCGATGTCGACGGCGATCGAGTGCCAACAGCGCTCCGTCGGGTCCTCGGGGTCGAGGTTGTACTCGCTGTCCTTGCAGGTGCAGCCGCCGTCCTCGACGACGTACTCCTCGCGGTGGCCGACGACGACCGTGAAGTCGCGGTACTCCTTCACCCGCCCCTCCGAGACGGCCTCGATGGCCTGCACCCCGCGGTCGCCGTGGACCGAGGTGATGCGGTTGACCGCGCCGGGGGTGAGTTCGCCCGCGTCCTCCAGCGCGGCCTGCCACTCCTCGACCCGAGTCACGACTGCCCCCCTCGTCCCGCGGTTCGTCCGGCGGTGCTCCCGTTCACTGTCCGGCACTATACAGTCCCCCGGCAAAACAGGTTCGGTGTCGCGAGACCGCGGGCGGAAGCCGCCGCTCCGGACCGTCCGATCCGCACCGCTTACGTCGCCGGGACGGCGAGGACGAGGCATGCACGTCCGGGAAGGCGGGGTCGAGATAGAGGTCCCCGAGCAGGAGAGCGAGGGCATCGACGACGCGGTGTTTTTCAACCCCGTCCAGGAGCTGAACCGCGACCTGACGGTCGCCGTCCTGCGGGCGTTCGCGGAGCGCGAACCCCGCGCCGAGCGCTACCTCGACGCGATGGCCGCGAGCGGGGTCCGGGGCGTTCGCGCGGCGGCGGAGGGGTGGGACGTCACGCTCTGTGACGTCGACGGGGACGCCGTGGACCTCTGCGAGCGCAACCTCGCCGCGAACGGACTGGAGGGGGAGGTCGTTCAACAGGGGGCGAACGCGCTCATGCACGACGACGTATTCGACGTGGTCGACGTCGACCCGTTCGGGACGCCGATGCCGTTCGTCGACGCCGCCGTCGCCAACACGCGGGACATGGTCTGCGTGACGGCGACGGACACCGCGCCGCTGTGCGGCGCGCACTTCGACAGCGGCGTCCGGAAGTACAGCGCGGTGCCGAGAAACACCGACTACCACGCCGAGATGGGCATGCGGGTCCTCGTCGGGGCGCTCGCCCGCACCGCGGCGCGGTACGACACCGGTATCGTCCCCGTGCTCTCGCACGCGACGAACCACTACGCCCGGACCTACCTCGAACTGGAGCACCGCGCGACCGACGCGAACGAGGCGGTCGACGAACTCGGCCACGTCTACCACTGCGAGGAGTGTCTCTACCGCGAGACCGAACGGGGACTGATCGCGGACCCGCTGGACGACTGCCCGCACTGCGGGAGCGAGCGCGTCACGACCGCCGGACCGCTCTGGCTCGGCCCCCTCCGCGAGCGGGCGTTCGTCGGGAGCGTCCGGGATGCAGTCACCCACGACATGGGCACCGCGGGGGAGGCCCGCGACCTCCTCGACACGCTCGAAGCGGAACTCGACGAACCGACCCACTACGACCAGCATCGCCTCTGCAAGGAGTGGACCCGCCCCGCGGCGGCGATGGACGCCTTCCTCGGTCGCCTCCGCGACGCCGGGTACGAGGCGTCGCGAGCGCACTACGGCGGCACGACGTTCAAGACCGACGCGGACGTCGAAGCGATCCGTCGGGCGACCGAACACGAGTAGGGATCAGCGATCCCGAGTCGAACGATCGGTCGGTCGCCGAACCCTGCAGGACGCCGTCGAGTTCGGGAGAACTCGTCGCCGTCGTCCGGGAGCGACAGGTTACGTTCCCCGCGGCCGGGATCGTCTACTACGCGTTCGTCTCGCTGGTTCCGCTGCTGCTTCCGGCGCTCGCCGTGGGGTCGACCGTCGGTAGCGAGGGGCCGGCCGAGCGCGTCGTCGACGCCACCGCGGCCTACGGCGTCCGCCTGCTCGTCACCTGGCTCTACCTCGGCGCTGTCGTACTGATGCTCGGAGCCGTGGTGAACACGGTCAGATCCGGCTACGCCGAGCCCAGGGACCGGCAAGTACAACATCCCCGCCGTGGACAGTTACGGTCAAGCCGACTGATGACTGACGAGGACGAGCCGGCCGCCGACGCGGGCACCGGCACGGTGGACGAGGAGTTGACTGCCGACGACTTCGACGCGAACGAGTCGGACACTCGCGGGGACCTCGAAGCCGAGGTCGAGCGACTCCGCGAGGAGATCGAGTCGTTCGAGGACGAGGTCGAGGACCGGACGGTCCACCGCGACGACATCGAGGGCGACCTCAAGCGCTACGTCCGCAAGCGAGTCCGCAGGGGCCACGCCCGCGGGTGGGGTCCGTACCTCGTGTTGCTCTACGGCACCGCGATGACCATCGGTGCCTTCTACCTCCTCCAGGAGGTGTGGGCGGTCCTCGCGATGATCGTCGTCTGGCTGTCGACGCTCGGCCTGTACGCGCTGATGGTGCTCGTCGGCGCGGGGCTCTCGCTGCTCGAAGCGCCCGGTCGCGTCCGCGACGCCATCGGCTCCTGGCGCTCATGAGCCGCGAGGCGGAAGCGGCCGAGTTCCTCCGGGCGGTGCTGCCCGACCCGGTGGCGGCCGCGTTCGCGCTCGTGACCCAGCTCGGCGACGTGTGGTTCTACGTCGTCGTGCTCACGCTCCTGTACTGGTACGGGGACCGCGACTGCGCCGCCCGCATCCTCGGCGTGGCCCTCGGTGCGATCTCGCTGACGCTCGCGTTGAAACACGTCTTCGCGGTCCCCCGTCCGGAGGTTACGCCCCTCGCCCTGCCGGCGTTCGTCCCCGGCGTTTTCGACCCGTTTTACCGGGAGGCGGTCAGCGCGGACGGCTACGGCTTCCCGAGCGGTCACGCCGTCGGCAGCGCGGCCATCTGGGGCGCGATCGCTTTCTGGTCCGAGATCGGTACGCGCCGACAGCGACTGGTCGGGTGGGCCGCCCTCGTCGCGCTGATCTCGCTATCGCGTCTCGTCCTCGGGGTCCACGCGCTGGCCGACGTCGTCGCGGGCGTCGCCGGCGGCGGCGCGTATCTGGCGGTCGTCGGCACCGCCGCGGCACGCGCGGACGACCCGCCGACGGTGGCGTTCGTCGCGGCGACCGTCGTGGCCGCCTTCGCGGTGGTCGCGACCGGCGGCAACGACGAGGGACTCGCCGCGTTCGGCGCGACGGTCGGCGCGCTCGTCGCGTGGCATGCGGCCGACGTGCCGAAGAAGCCGTGGCCGTGGTCGGCCGTCGGCGCGCAGTACGCGCTCGCCTGCGTCGTCGGCCTCGAACTGCTGGTCGCCGTCTGGTACGTCGTTCCGATGCCGCCCGGTACCGTGGCCGCGCTGGCGGCGCTGGGCGTCGGCAGCGTCGTCGCCGCGCCGGCGCTCGTCAGGCGCGTCAAAGAACGGAAAACGGGAGCGAGAACGTCTTAGAACTTCTCGAGGTACTTGTCTTCTTCCCAGCTACTGACGTGAGTCCGGTAGTCGGCGAAGTCCGCGCGCTTGGCCTCGGCGAACTTCTCGCTGACGTGTTCGCCCAGCGCCTCCGTGATGACTTCGTCCTCCTCCAGCGCGTCGACGGCGCGCCCGAGGTTCGGCGGGAGCGTCTCGATACCGTACTCCTTGCGCTTCTCGTCGTCGAACTCGTAGATGTCCTCGCGGACCGGGTCGCCGGGGTCGGCCTCGTTCTCGATCCCTTCGAGACCGGCCTTGATGACGGCGGCGAAGCCGAGGTAGGGGTTACACGACGGGTCGGGACTGCGGACCTCGAAGCGGGCGCTCTGGCCGGCCGCGTCGGGCACGCGGATGAGCGCCGAGCGGTTGACGTCGGACCACGCGATGTAGACCGGGGCCTCGTACCCGGGGACGAGGCGCTTGTAGGAGTTCACGGTCGGGTTCGTGACGGCCGTGAACGCCTCGGCGTGCTCCAGAACACCGCCCATGAACTGCCTGGCGGTGTCCGAGAGGTTGAACTCGTCGTCCTCGTCGGCGAACGCGTTGCCGTCCTCGTCGAACAGCGAGATGTGGCTGTGCATGCCCGAGCCGTTGATCTCGCCGATCGGCTTCGGCATGAACGTCGCGTGAAGGTCGTGCCGCTCGGCGACGGCGCGGACGACCGCGCGGAACGTCGCGATGTTGTCGGCCGTCGTCAGCGCGTCGTCGTACTTGAAGTTGATCTCGTGTTGCCCCTTCGCGACCTCGTGGTGACTGGCCTCGATGTCGAAGCCCATCTCCTCGAGCGTGAAGATGATCTCGCGGCGCACGTCGCTCGCGAGGTCCTTCGGCGCGAGGTCGAAGTAGCCGCCGCTGTCGTGGGGCGTCGTCGTCGCCTTCCCGTCCTCGTTCTTCTCGAAGAGGAAGAACTCCGGCTCGGGACCGATAGAGACCTCGTAGCCCATCTGGTCGGCCTCTTCGAGGACGCTCTTGAGCACCTGCCGCGGACCGCCCTCGAACGGCGTGCCGTCCGTATTGACGACGTCGCAGATGAGACGGGCGCTGGCGACGTCGCCGTCGGAGCGCCACGGGAGGACGGCGAACGTCTCGGGGTCGGGTTCGAGGCGCATGTCCGACTCCTGAATGCGGACGAACCCCTCGATGGAGGACCCGTCGAAGTAGATGCCCTCCTTGAACGACTTCTCGACCTGCGTCGCCGGCATCGAGACGTTCTTCACCGAACCGGTGATGTCGGTGAACTGCAGGCGGACGAACTTGACGTTCTCTTCCTCGATCTGTTCCAATACGGCCTCCTCTTCGGCGTTGAGGCCCTCAGCCTCCTCTGCAAGATTTCCGGTTGTCATCTTTCTCGTCATCCTATCCAAATAGTCCTACTACTAAAGTCCTATCCCTCTGTGCAATTCTTCCGTTCTCGCCGCGAAATTGGATATTCATTAAATCCTAATGTGTGGAGACGCATTCGTGATACAATGACGTACGAAAATCTCGACGCTGAGCTAGTGAATGCACTCCTGAACGACGGGCGCACCTCCCTGCGGAGCCTCGGCGAGGAACTCGACGTCTCTGTCACGACAGTCTCCAACCACCTCTCCGACCTCGAAGACGAGGGCGTCATCGACGGTTACACGCCCGTGGTCGAGTACAGCGCGCTCGGCTACGACGTGACCGCGATCATCCACCTAAAGGTCGAGGGCAACGCCCTCCCCGAGATCACCGACCGACTGGAGGGCCACAAGCAGATGATCAGCGTCTACGAGGTGACGGGCAACTACGACATCATCGCCATCGGCAAGTTCCAGGACACCGATGGGATGAACAAGCAGATCAAGACCCTCCTCACGGACCCCGACATCAACGAGAGCAACACCTCCGTCGTGCTCGACGCCGCCAGCGAGAACGAGCAGTTCGAACTCGACATCGAGGACTAGACGGTCGTCGTTCCGGCCGCCGCGGCGCTCGACAGTGCCGCGCCGCGGCGACAGCCGCCCATCCGCAGGAGGTTGCGCTCCCTCGCTGTCCATGCGGTCCGGCAGTCGGGAATTGTCTCAATTGTGACAGCATGGAATACGCTCCGCTACCTCCTTACGTCGTTCCCGTACAGCCGTTAAATTCGACGATATACAGTCCCAGTATCCGCCGGAGTTTGATCCACTCACCTCGTTCCGCTTCCCAGTCCCCCGTGATGTCTTGATAAAGGTGACACTGGATCCTTCCACAACCTACGTCAACGGTGGTTACGCGCTTCTGTCCCGTTTCGTCGGCAGTCACTATCCGTCCGCGTAGTCGCTCGATGCCCGAAACGTCATCGTACGGAATGAGCACGTACTCCTCTTCCACGTCGGGATCAAACTCCCGGATATTGTCGGCCTTCAGGTCCACCGCAAGGGACCGACCGATCGTTTCGTCGGTACACCGTTTGTGGAAGTCATCAGCGACGACTGTCGTCTCGACGCCGTTTCGAGGACGACGTCCTGTATTCGTACTTTTCACTGATACACAGCGATGGGTCGGATGTCCGTGACAGTTACTTTCATCTCTCGTCAGTAGGACTTCAATCCCTAGTCGATACGCTGGTTATATGCGGATTACTGATCCCCTCGAACCGCAGCCAATCACCGACAGCCGGTTCGTAATTTTCCGGGAGGGAGTCAGGGAGTCGAACAGTGTTGAACGTGTATTCGAGTTCTCCGGATGGGAGAGCAAGTAGCACCGTTATTTTCGTCTCGGCGACGGAGCGTACCTCCTGAACCCTCGTTTCGAGTTCGTTGATACCGGGTCCTATCTCCACGTCAGTAGGCTCCATTTTGGCTGTGCCCGCTGAGAGTTGTTCGACCGACTCCGCGATGTCTGCACTGACCGTGATTTCTACCTCCTCCCCGAGGTGGGTCTCGCCGCATCGCATCGTCGAATCTTCCAACCGAAGGTGCGTCCCGTCTCGTAACCGGACGACCACGGTCTGGGTGTAGGTTCTATCGCGGTACACCGCTCCGGGGATCAACTCTTCGATCTTTGCATTCACGTTCTCTCACCTGGAATAGCGGTCACTGTGAAACCTCAGGATCCTCATATAAGTCACCATACCTCTTGAATTCGTTCGTACGCCCATTCTTGTTCATATGGTTGTGACGAATGTGGGCCCAACCGGCACCGGCATCGTCCTTTCTCCATTCGTCACTATTATCAGCCTCCCTGCCTACGCCACCTCGTTCTAACCAAGCATTGTCTACCCTTTTACCATCTACACGACCGACATTTTCGGGAGACACGACCCCGATCGTTTCACTAATATCGCCGCCACTGTCTGCGATATTCAGAATACTGCTTGCCTCTACATCGTCGCCGATCCTCGGATCATCAGTCTTCGTCTCCAGCATCTCGGCCATCCGCTTAGTGTCGGCGGAGTCCATGTCGCCGCTGTCGAGCAACCGGCGCATCGTCCCGACATCGGCGGCGTCCAGCTCGTCGGCGAGCCGCAGGCCGTTCTCACCGGTCGATTCGAGGACCTCGATCCAATCGCCGCCGTTCCCTTGTGAAGCGAACTGCTGGTACTTCGCTCCAGCGGCCTCGGCCTGTCGAGCGTCGAGATCGTCGATCCTGGTGATACGAGTCCACGCGTCGTCCGGCACCTCTTCCGGATCGAAGTCACACCCCCCGGCGGTCGCCGTCGCGGCCGCCGCGGTGCCGAAGCCCGCCGCGCCGCGGCGACAGCCGCCCATCCACAGAAGGTCGCGCACCCCCTCGCTGTCCATGCGGTTCAGGATCGAGCGGATCCGTACCGAGTGCTATCTCTTCCCCGTCGAGAACCCCGTCACCGTCGGTGTCGGGTTCCTGGACCCACCGCTATCGAACTCCGAGGTCCGGAAGAAAGAACGAAACGCGAAATCGGTCAGTAAGCCGACGGAACAGCAGTCAGGGGACGATGTGGTCGGTCCGAACCGAACTCACATCATGCCGCCCATGCCGCCGCCCATGCCGCCCATGCCGCCGGCACCGCCGGGGCCGCCGGGGCCACCTTCGTCGTCGCCCTTGTCGGTCGACAGGTCGCCCGCGGAGATGATGTCGTCGATCTTGAGGACCAGGTTCGCGGCCTCGGTGGCGCTGGAGAGCGCCTGCTCCTTGGCGTGGGCCGGTTCGACGACGCCGGCGTCGAAGGCGTCCTCGACGCTGGAGGAGAACACGTTCAGGCCGGCGCGGACGTCGCCGTCCTCGTGGGCGGCGCGCAGGTCGACCAGCGTGTCGATGGAGTCGAGGCCGGCGTTCTCGGCGAGCACGCGCGGGACGAGTTCGAGCGAGTCGGCGAAGGCCTCGACGGCCAGCTGCTCGCGGCCCTCGACGCCGTCCGCGAAGTCCCGGAGACGGCGGGCGACCTCGACCTCGATAGCGCCGCCGCCGGAGACGATGCGGCCGTCGGAGACGGTCTGCGCGACGACGTCGAGCGCGTCGTTGACGCCGCGTTCGAGCTCGTCGACGACGTGGTCGGTGGAGCCGCGGAGGGTGAGCGTCACGCCGTGGCTGTCGTCACCGGTGACGTAGAACAGCTCATCCTCCTCGTCGCGGGTGACGTCGCCGTGACCGAGGTCGTCGGCGGAGACGCTGGAGAGGTCGGAGACGATGTCGGCCCCGACGACCTCCCGGAGGAACTCGATGTCGGACTTCTTCGCGCGGCGGACGGCGAGGATGCCCTCCTTCGCGAGGTAGTGCTGGGCGAGGTCGTCGATGCCTTTCTGGCAGAAGACGACGTCGGCATCGGTGTCGACGATCTGCTGGACCTTCTGTTTGATCTGGTCTTCCTCCTGGTCGAGGAACTGCTGGAGCTGGTCGGGGTCCGTGACGGAGACCTCGGTGTCGACGTTGGTCTCGTCCACTTCGATGGCCTGGTCGAGCAGGAGGATGTCGGCGTCCTCGACGCTTTTGGGCATGTCGTCGTGGACGGGGTCCTTGCTGACCGTCGCGCCGTTGATGAGTTCGGAGTCACCGGCGGAGCGACCGGTCTGGGTTTCGATGTTGAGGAACTCGAGGTCGACGGTGCCGTCGACGGTGACGGCGCTGACGGCGTCGATGACGAGCCGGGAGAGGTGCTCCTTGTTGAGCTCAGCGCCCTTGCCGGTCATCGACGTCTCGGCGACGGAGCGGAGAAGCTCCTCGTCGTTCGTGTCGACGTCCTCGGCGATGTTGTCGACCTCTTCGCGTGCCTGCTCGCTCGCGAGATGGAAGCCCTTGATGATCGCCGTCGGGTGGATCTCCTGTTCGAGGAGGTCCTCGGCGTTCTTGAGGAGTTCGCCGGCGGTCGCGACGGCCGTCGTGGTGCCGTCGCCGGCCTCGTCCTCCTGCGTCTCGGCGACCTCGATGATCATCTCGGCCGTCGGGTTGTCGATGTCCATCTCCTTGAGGATGGTCACGCCGTCGTTCGTGATGGTGACGTCGCCCATCGAGTCGACGAGCATCTTGTCCATCCCTTTCGGGCCGAGCGTGGACTTGACGGCCTCGGAGACCGCACGCGCCGCAGAGATGTTGTAGTTCTGCGCGTCCTGGTCTTTGACGCGCTGAGACTCCTCGCTCATTACGATCATCGGCTGACCGCCCTGTTGCATTCGCTGGCTCATAGTCAACCGATAGTTTGATTGTGATTCTATATAAACCTTTCTGAAGCGTATCGCGACGGCTACTGGTTACCGACCGTTTCTACCGCCCGTAATCGACCGAAGAGGCGGTTCTGTGGCGGTTGAGTTGTGAGGTGTTAACGTAGTCCTCGCGGGACGATAGTCGACGGCGTTCGGTGATTTATAAGTGATCGACGCGACGCCCGACGCGTGACCGCCGCGGGAGCATCAGTCGAGCGGTTCGGCGAGCGCGGAGGCGTCGTTCGACGGGTCGTTGACCGCGGTCGAGACGGGGTAGGCGCGCATCTCGTCGGCGGGGTACGGGTCGAGCAGGCCGACGGCGTCGGCCGGGTCGGCGTCGAGCCACGCCTGTCGCTCGTCCGGCCCCAGGATGACGGCCATTCGGTGGTGAAGGTCGGCCACGAGGTCGTTCGGCTCCGTCGTGACGACCGCGAACGTATCGAGTCGCCGCCGCTCCGTCGTCGCGCCGCCGCCGTCGCCGAAGGCGTCCAGTCCGACCTGTTCGACCTCGGTCTCCCAAGTCGCCCAGAGGCCCGCCATCGCGAACGGGCGGTCGTCCTCGAACGCCACCCTGTAGGGCTGTTTGCCGTCGCCCTCGTCGACCCACTCGTAGAAGCCGTCGGCGGGGACGAGACAGCGACCCGCATGCGGACCGCCGGCGTCGGCGTGCGTCTGGCGGAGCGCGTCGCGGAAGCTCGGCTTCTCGGCGACCGTCTCCGCGCGGGCGTTGATCAGGTCGTTCCCGACCGACTCGTCGTCGGCCCAGGGCGGGACCAGCCCCCACTGCAGGAACTCGATGCGGTCGGACACGGCGTCGCGCACCACGGGCAGTTCCTCGCCCGGGGCCATGTTGTATCGCGGTTCGATCTCGCGTTCGGGGTCGGCACCGACCGCGTCGACTAGGTCCTCCCGGGAGGCGAACAGGCTATAGCGGCCACACATTGCCGTTCCGTACGGGTCGCCGGGTCAAAACACCCGCGGAACCGGCGGATGCCGGGGTACCCGACACAGCGCCGCTGTAACCGCTGTTAGCGACTCCCTTCCCGGGTAAGCGGTCTGTTACTCGGTGTGTACTGAAGAGGGATCCGGTTGAACCACCGATGGGTGACGGGCCAGGTCACCTGGTGGGTATGAACGACAACTGTGAAGCCGTCGTCTGCGAAAGCGGATGGTTCGAGATCCGCGATCCGGTCCGGGTAGGGCAGTGGATCGCGGTCGAGACCCCGGTCGAGGTTCGGCGATAACGGGGGTGGGGTCCCGTACCGTCTTCGCGAACGCGCCGGTCCGTATCATAACCCCTCGACCGACCGCTCGCGGACGCCGTCGTCCGACCAGGGCCGACCGCTTCAGTCGGCCGGACCGCCGTCGGTCGCCGCTCCGTTTCTTCGCGACCCGGAACCGGTTAGCGACGCGTCGGCGGCGCGGATCGCGGACTAGCGGGCGCTCGGAGACGTCGCTCCCCGGAGAGAGTCCGTAAAAACGCCAGGACTGGGATTTGAACCCAGAATCCCGAAAGGGAACACGCTTTCCAGGCGTGCGCCTTACCGTTCGGCCATCCTGGCTCACCCCGATGTAGCGGGGTGGTTCGTTTAAACCCTTTTGTTCCGTCTCGCCAGCCAGCCCTCACCGAGATAGGCGAGGACCATCGTCCCCGTCGCGACCGCGAGGGCGACGCCGACGACGGCGGCCCCGGGGACGCCGTCCCCGCCGACGAGGAGGTAGCCCTGATAGAGAACGAGAAACGTCAGCGCCCCGATAACCCCCCAGAGGACGCTGGCTTTCACCCGCTCTCGGGTCGGTCCGTCGGCGCTCATCGGGTCGGCGTCGCCGGTCACTCCGAACTGGCGACGGCCTCTATCTCGACGCCGACGCCTTTCGGGAGCGCGGCCACCTCCACCGCGCTTCGCGCGGGCGGGTTGTCGAGGAAGTACTCCTCGTAAGCGTCGTTCATCTCGTCGAAGTCGTCGATGTCGTCGAGAAACACCGTCACCTTCAGCACGTCCTCCGGCGTCAGCCCCTCCTCTTCGAGAACAGCGGAGACGCTCTCCAGGGCCTGCCGCGTCTGTACCGTTATCGACTCGTCGGCGAGCAGGTCGCCGTCGGCGGTCATAGGGATCTGTCCGGCGGTGAACACGATCGACCCGTTCGTCGTCGCCTGACTGTAGGTACCCACCGCGGCCGGTGCGTCGGGCGTGTCGATAACGCGCTTCATGCCGGAGCAGTCGGCGGGCGGGTACTTAAATTATCAGACCAGTACTTCGACCTCGTAGCCGCTCTCGCGGAGGCCGTCGATGAGGCGTTCGGCGTGGTCGTCGCCACGGGTCTCCAGGTCGAGTTCCACCTCGGTGGCGTTCATCGCGATGTCACGCGAGGTGCGGTCGTGCTGGATCGCGTAGATGTTCGCCTGCTCCTCGGCGATGATGTCGAGGAGGTCGTCGAGCGCCCCCGGGCGGTCCTTCAAGACGGTTCGGATCTTCAGGTAGCGTCCGGTCTCGACCAGTCCCCGCATAACCACGGTCGTGAGCGTGTTGAGGTCGATGTTGCCGCCCGACAACAGCGGGACGACCGTCTCGTCCTCACGGTAGTCGAACGACTCGGTGAGCATCGCCGCGAGCGTGATCGCGCCCGCGCCTTCGACCAGTGTCTTGCTGCGCTCCAGCAGGTAAACGAGCGCGACGGCGATGTCGGAGTCGGAAACGGTGACGACCTCGTCGACGCGCTCCTCGATGACGTCGAAGGTCTTCCGGCCGACCCGTCGCGTGGCGATCCCGTCGGCGATCGTGTCGACCGAGTCCAGTTCGTGGATCTCGCCCTTGTCTAACGACGGTGCGACGCTCGAGGCCCCCTCCGCCTGCACGCCGATCACGCGCGCTCCGGGGTTCCGTTCCGCGACGGCGGTCGCGACGCCGCTTGTCAGTCCACCTCCGCCGATCGGGAGGATAACGGTGTCGGTCTCGGGCAGGTCGTCGACGATCTCCAGTCCGATGGTACCCTGCCCCGCCATTACCTTCTCGTCGTTGAAGGCGTGGACGTAGGTCCGCTCCTCGGCGTGTTTGATCTCCTTGGCGCGTTCGGCCGCCTCGTTGTAGTCGGCCCCGTGAAGGACGACCTCGGCACCGTAGCTTCGCGTCGCGTCCACCTTCGAGATGGGCGCGTGCTGGGGCATGACGATCTTCGAGTCCACGCCGATCCGGGACGCCGCGAGCGCGACGCCCTGCGCGTGGTTACCGGCGCTGGCGGTCACGACGCCCGCCTCCTGCTCGGCCTCCGAGAGCGTCATGATCCGGTTCGTCGCGCCCCGGATCTTGAACGACCCGGTCCGCTGGAAGTTCTCCAGTTTCAGGTAGACTTCGGCACCGGTCATCTTCGAGAAGGTGTGCGAGTACTCGAGCGGCGTGTGACGCGCCGTGATATCGACCCGCTCGCGTGCTTCGCGGACGTCCCCGAGTTCGAGCATGCGAGTAAATACTTGCGCCGACCGGTAATGATTTAGGATACACGTCCGCGGAGACGGCGCATCCCGGACGTTCGACGGGGAGAGCCGTCGCTCGGACGTTCGGAGAAAGGGTACGGGGAGTACCCGAAAGGGGAATGCACGATGCGTGTGGCGTGCGTCCTATGCAGGCACCCCCGTAAACATAAACGCCCGGTAGACGGAGTGAAAGTAAAACCGCCGCACTGCGCGGCGATGGAAATCAATGTCGTGCGGTCGTCGTACGGAGGGCAGACGCCCGTCATTCGCCACTCGTTATCACGACCTCGTTCGTCCGGAGATATCGGCGTACGCGCTCCGGGAGCGGGCCGGAGCCGGGCCACTCGACCGTCGATCCGACGCCGAGGCGCTCCGGGTCGCCGACGTACGTGGCCAGCGGTTCGGCGTCCGGCCGCGGAACGGTGACGCGAGCGTACAGGCCGCGGTCGACCCGCTCGTACGCGTCGAGCGCGCCGACGTCGTCGGTCCGAAGGATACGGCCGTCGACCGATCCGTCCGGCGCGGGCGCGAGCGTCGGGTACCGACCGTCGACGCGTTCGAGGCCGTGGATCCGTGCCGGGCCGCGAAATCGGTAGGCGTCGAGCACCACATCCGCCCGCTCCTCGTCGGTCAGCGTCCCGTAGACGGGTCGCGGCGAGGCGACGCCCCCCAGCGTGCCTCGCCGCGCTACTCCGGAACCGCCGCGGCGTCCCCCGACGCCGCTTCAGCGCACCGTGCGCGGGTCGACGAACGACCCTTCAGCAGCCGTGATCCACGTCGACATCCGTTCCAGCCTGGACGTCCCTCTCGGGTACAGGGTGCATTCGTCGGGTTCACCGTCGCGTTCGACGGTGACGGCGTGAAGCACCTGTCCGGGCGAGACGATATCGAGCGCAGTCGAGTTCGTGGTCATTGCTGTTGTGCACGTCCGGAGGCGGTTCCCCCCATCCCCATTGGACCACTATCACCTCATGGACTTGGTTATAAGCCGGCTAGACGAGGGCGCGACCCACCGCCCGAAACGTCGTTTCGGCCGCGTGAGAGGCCACCGAACAGTGCCGGCGTTACGGCCCCCTTACCGCCGATATCAAGAGGTACGGTCGGTTTGAACGGCGAGTGAAAACGGTCCGAAACCTCAGGTAGATGGATACTTCTCCCGTCGGTGCCGGTCGGGTGTGCGGTAGCGGCGGATCGGGGTTACCGCTCGTCGACGGGAACGAACGTCTCGCTCTCGGAGCCGACGTAGCGGGCCCGGGGGCGGATGAGGCGGTTGTCGTCGTACTGTTCGAGGACGTGGGCGATCCAGCCGCCGACCCGGCTCATCGCGAAGATGGGGGTGTACACGTCGATCGGGATGCCCATCTGGTAGTACGTCGACGCGGAGTAGAAGTCGACGTTGGGGGCGATGTTTTTCTCCTCTGCCATGTACTCCTCGATGGCGACGCTCATTTCGTACCACCTCGTGTCGCCCGCTGCCTCGCCGAGTTCCTCGCTCTTCTCGCCGAGGATCTTCGCGCGGGGGTCTTTGACGTCGTAGACGCGGTGGCCGAACCCGGGCACGCGGCGGCCCTCGGCGAGCGCGTTCTCCACCCAGTCGACGGGGTCGCGGTCGCTCTCGTCGACCTCCTTCAGTATCCGCATGACGTTCTGGTTCGCGCCGCCGTGAAGGCCGCCCGACAGCGTTCCGATGGCGGAGGTGACCGCGCTGTGGAGGTCGGCGAGCGTACTGGAGGTGACCATGGAAGCGAACGTCGAGGCGTTCAGCCCGTGGTCGGCGTGGAGGACGAGTGCCATGTCGAACGTCTCGGCGAGCACGTCGTCCGGCTCCTCGCCGTTCAGCATGTAGAGGAAGTTCGCCGCGTAGCTCAGGTCGTCGCGAGGCTCGACGGCCTCCTCCCCGTTTCGGAGGCGGTTGTACGCGGCGAGGACTGTCGGGATCTTCGCCGTCAGACGGCGGCCCTTCCGGAGGTTCGCCTCCCGGTCGTCGGGTTCGTGCTCGGAGTCGTCGGGGTCGTAGGCGGACAGCATCGAGACGACCGTCCGCAGGGCGGCCATCGGGTCCTCGTCCTGCTCGGCGAGTTCCCGAACGGTGCCCATCACGCCGTCGTCGACGCCGCGCTCGGCCGCCATCTTCTCGGTGAACCCGTCGAGTTCACCGCGGTCCGGGAGGTGGCCGTGCCAGAGGAGATACAGGACTTCCTCGTGGCTGGCGTCCCGAGCGAGGTCCTCGATGGCGTACCCGCGGTAGACCAGTCGGCCCTCGCCACCGTCGATGAAGCTCAGCCCTGACTCCGCGACAAGCACACCCTCGAGCCCCTTCTTCAGCTCGTCGGACATACCCTGTGATTTGATTACCATACCGGAAAAGCATTACCGTTTCCTCCGTCAACGATCGATCAGGACCACGAACGATCGCCTTCGGCGTGGAACACGGAAGCCGGAAGACCGCGGCGGCGCGAGGTCCCGCCGGGCGACTCAGGCCCCGAGTTCGTCGGCGAGTTCCTCGAACGTGTCGACGGTCAGGTCCGGGTCGGCCTCGTACGGTCCCCAGACGGTGTCCTGTCGGTCGACCCAGACCCCCTGCATCCCCGCGTTGAGCGCGCCGGGAACGTCCCACCATCCGGCGGCGACGAACAGGACGTTCTCGACCGGCACGCCGATGCGGTCGGCGGCGTGTTCGTAGACCTCGGGGACCGGCTTGAACCGCTCGATCCCGTCGGCGCTGACGTAGCCCTCGATCAGGTCGTCGATGTCGACCGTCTCGACCATGGAGTCGAGCATCTCGGGGTTCCCGTTCGAGAGGACGTAACAGTCGTGACCGGCGTCGACGAGTCGTTCCGTGCCCGGCCGGACGTCGTCGAACACGTCGAGGTCGTGGTACGCCGCGAGGATCTCGTCGCGCTCGTCCTCGGCGACGTCGGCGTCGGCGCTGTGGAGCGCGTACCGCAGCGCGTGGCGGTTCATCTCGTAGAACGTGTCGTACTCGCCGATAGCGGTGCCGACGAAGGCGTACTCTAGGGAGCGGCTCCGCCAGCGCTCGGCGACCCGTTCCGGGTCGTCGACGTGGTCGGCCAGTTCGTCGGTGACCGACCCCGGATCGACGAGCGTCCCGTAGGAGTCGAAGGCGATCGCGTCGACGGCGTCGTTGTCGAGCGCCATATCGCGTCCTGCGGTACCGACCGACAAATCGGTTCCTCCGGCGGCACGATGGGCCGCTGGAGCGACGCGGCGACCGGGACCGCTGGCGGACGGCGGACCGCCGCGGAGACGGACCGCGACGCCCGCCGTGCCGACCGGGCAACGTTTTTCTCGGGGGGGATGCAAGTCGGGACCATGGACGCGACGGGAGCCGTCGAGTACGAACCCGCGAGCGTCAAGGAACTGCTCGCGGAGATGAAAGACACCGCAGAGCTTCTGATCGACCTCTCGTACTCGGCGGTCCTGCTGGGGAGCGACGAGGTGGCGGAGGAGGTGCTGGCCCTCGAAGAGCGGACGGACGTGCTCCAGCTACGGGCGCGGATGAGCCTGCTGATGGCCTCACGAAGCACTGACGACGCCGAACAGCTCGCCCCCGTCCTGGGCGTCGTCGGCGCGGCGGAGAAAATAAGCAACGCCGCGGGCGACATCGCGAAGATCGTACTGGAGGAGATCGGCCTCCCGGACGCGATGCAGGCGGCGCTGCCCGACGCCGTCGAGACGCTCGTCCGGGCGACCGTCCACGAGGACAGCGAGTACGTCGGCCGGACGCTCGGCGCGATCAACTTAGAGACCGAGACCGGCGTCCGGGTGATCGCCATCCGGCGCGGCGGCGACTGGCTCCTGAACCCCGACCGCGAGACGACGCTCCGGGGCGGCGACGTGGTCCTCCTGCGCGGTCCCGACGACGGCATCTACACCGTCTACGCGACGGCCACGCGGGAGGCGTACTCGCCGCCGGCGACCGAGGGCGCGGGCATCGAGGACCTCGACCGTGCCGTCGACTCCATCGTCCTCATGAAGAACATGAGCGAACTCGCCGTCGACCTGGCGTACGGGTCCGTGCTGTTCGACAGCGAGGACGTCGCGGGGGAGGTCGCCGAACTCGAAGCGGAGGTCGACGCGCTCCAGTCCCGGTTCGAGGCGTGGACCCTGCGGGCTGCCTGCCGGGTCGACGACCCCGTCTCGCTGCGCGGTCTGGTCCGGTTCGGCGCGAGCACCGAGGAGATCAGCGATGCCGCCTTAGAGATATCGGAGGGCGTCCTCCGGGGGATCGGCGGCCACCCCGTCGTCGCCGAGGCGGTGCTGGAGAGCGACGAGGTGATCGTCCGGTACACCGTCGAACCCGGGAGCGAACTCGACGGCGTCACCCTCGGCGAACGCGAGGTCAAGACCGACATCGGGACCCGCGTCATCGGCGTCCGGCGACCGACCGGCGACGGCGAGGACGACGACTGGGTCATCTCGCCGGGACCGGACACCCGGCTGAACGGCGGCGACGTGATACTGGCGAAAGGGACCCGCAGCGGGGCTGAGCGGCTCGAAGGGCTGGTGAGCGGCGACCGCGAGTGAACGCGGCGACTACGGGTCGAGACCCCCGCTTCGGGCGAGTCGCACCGCCGAGACCACCGTCAGCAGCGTGACCAACAGCATCGCCGTCGTGACCGCCGCGACGAACGCCAGCAGGAGGAACAGAAGCGGGGAGCGGCCCCGCGCCGGCACGCCGGGGAACACGGCCGGCGCGACGACGAAGAAGCCGTAGATGACGACGGCGAACAGCACGCCGACGGCGGCGCTGACCTTCGCGTGGCGACCCGCGTTCAGCGTCCGCAGGAACTGCACCATTGGCGGTCGGTCGGGGGCGTCGTCGGTCACGTCCGGATCTCCGGGTTCGAGCGCCAAATCGGCGTCGTTCCCGGCGAGCGGAAGTCCGAATCCCTAAGGCGTATCACACCCACGATCCGTCAAATGACGACGCTGGGAACAGCGAGCGCGGGCCCCGGGGAGAAGGATACGGGGCGACTTCGTGTCGGCGAAACCCGTGACGGCAGTCCGGCCGAACTGCCGGTCGCGGTGGTGAACGGAGCCGAGTCAGGAAAGACCCTGTACGTGCAGGCGGCGAGCGACGGCGACGAACTCAACGGCGTCGGCGTCGTCCAGCGGGTGACGCCGCAACTGGACCCCGCGGAGATCGCCGGCGAGATCCTGATCGTCGGGATCGTCAACTACCACGCGTTCCAGGTCGCGGAACACCGCAACCCGATCGACGACACGAAGATGAACCGGGCCTACCCCGGCGACGAAAGCGGTACGTCGAGCGAACGGGTCGCCGCCGCGACGTTCGAGGCCGCGACGCGGGCCGACCTCGTGTTAGACCTCCATCAGGGGTCGACGAGCCGGATGCTGAACGAAACGCGCGTCCGCTGTGGCACCCGCCACCGGATGCACGAGGAGTGTCTCGAACTCGCGAAGGCGTTCGGCTGCGGGTACGTGCTGGACCAGAAGGGGCCCGACGGCCAGCTAGCCCGCGCCGCTCCCGACGAAGGCGTCCCGACCATCGACCCCGAACTCGGCGGCTCCGTCGGCTGGGACGAGGAGAGCATCCGCATCGGCGTCGAGGGTGCGTTCAACGTGCTCAGACACTACGGCTTCCTCGACGGCGACGCGGCGCTCGAACCCCAGACCCGCGCCGGCGGCTTCGACCAGTTCGGCTCGCCGGTCGGCGGCCTCGTCCGGTTCGAGCGCGAACTCGGCGAGCGGGTGACCCGCGGGGACACCCTGTTCACCGTGACCGACGCCTTCGGGCAGGAGAAAGCCGAGGTGACCGCCGACGGCCGCGGGGTCTTCTGGCGGTCCCGGCGACTGCCCCAGGTCGCGACCGGCGAGTACGTCTGCTCGGTCGCGACGGACGTCGACGAGTACTGACGCCGACCGGACCCACTACAACCATGCCCACAGACCTCCGCTGTCGCGCACTTCGCGACCGAACCCCGCCCCGACGGCAGTCCGCCGCCGTTCGCCCGGCTCGACACGCGGCGGGGGCTCTGGACGTTCTTCGAGTTCCTGCCGGTGAGCCGGCAGGTGACGCTCGGCGAGGGGTTCACGCCGCTGGTCGACGCGCCCGACTGGGACGCCCAGTTCAAACTGGAGTACGTGTTCCCGACGGGGAGCTTCAAGGACCGCGGCGCGACGACGACGCTCTCCCGCGCCGTCGAACTCGGTGTAGACACCGTCATCGAGGACTCCTCGGGCAACGCCGGGGCCGCCATCGCGACGTACGCCGCCCGGGCCGGACTCGACGCCGAGATCTACGTCCCCGCCGACATCAAGCAGTCCAAACTCGTCGCCATCCAGCGCGCCGGCGCGCGCCCCGTCCGGGTCGAGGGGGACCGCGAGGACGTCACCGCGGCGTGTCTCGACGCGGTCGAGGGCGAGGCCGGAACCGCCTCGGTAACCGGGAGCGGGCAAAGCCCGCGACAGTCCGGCGAGGGCTGGTACGCCAGCCACGCCTGGAACCCCGCGTTCTACGCCGGGACGATGACGTTCGCCTTCGAGGTGGCCGCCCAGCGGCAGTGGTCAATCCCGGACGCCGTCGTGTTGCCGCTGGGCCACGGCACCCTGTTTCTCGGCGCGTACCGCGGCTTCCGGGCGCTCCGGGAGGCGGGCATCACCGGGGAGATGCCCCGCTTGCTCGGCGCGCAGGGCACCGGCTACGCGCCCTTCGCCGCGGCGCTACAGGAGAACCGGCCCGAGGAGGAAGCGCCCGGCGCGCACCTCACCGCCGCGCTCGACCGCGAGGAGGAACCGGCCGAGGCGAACGAACTCGTCGACGGCATCCACATCCGCGACCCCGCCCGCGAGGACCAGGTGTTCGACGCCATCGAGGCGACGGACGGCGACGTGGTCGCGCTGGACGAGGACGCCGTCGAGGGTACGCTCGACCGCCTCCACCGCGCCGGGTTCTACGTCGAACCGACCTGCGCGGTCGCCCCCGCCGCGCTACAGGAGTTCCGCCGCGAGGGCGTGGTGACCGAGGACGACGACGTCGTGGTTCCGCTGACCGGGAGCGGCATGAAGACGCTGTAGCGAGTCGGACACCCGCCACCCTGTTGCGACGCCGTACAGTCCTCGCGTCCGATGGTTCTACCCCGTCGGTCCGTCACGGCACTGGTCCCGACCTGATGTGACTCTCGGGACCGGATTCGCGCCCCCCATTGCGTCACACTCCGCTACGGACCCGTCTGCCAGTATCCGTCTATATAGTAATAATGGCAAGGCTTAATAGGGAACCTTCTAATTCTCGCACGATCCCATGACAGACCGCCGTAGTTTCCTCAAGGGTGTCGGTGTGGCAGGCGGCGTCGCGTTCACAGCGGGATGTATCGGCAGTTTCGGTAGCCAACCGTACGGCGACGGCACGTTGACGTTCGTGATGTCGCCGACCGAACCGCAGGAGTACATGGAATCGCAGTACGCGCCGGTTCGGGACTACCTGAACGAGCAGACCGAGGACGACGTCGACGTCGAACTCCAGTACGCGAACAACTACTCGGCGGTGCTTCGCGCGCTCGGCGAGGGCAACGCCGAGATCGCCGAGACCGGCCCGTTCGCGGCGGCGCTTGGCGTTCGCGGCGACCAGTGCGACGTCATCCTCCAGCGGTTCGCGTACGGTTCATGGGACTACCACTCCGTGATCGTCACCAACGAGGACAGCGACATCGAGGAGCCGGCGGACCTCGAAGGGGGCGACATCGGGTTCGCGGCCACGACCAGCGCCAGCGGGTCGCTGTATCCGCTGTACATGCTCAAGCAGGCCGGCCTGGAGACCGGCGACGCCCCGATGGGTGATGAGGGTGCCGACTTCAACGCTTCCTGGTCGGGGCACGCTCAGGCGTTCGAGGCCCTGCAGAGCGGTCAGGTCGACGCCGCGGGCGTCGGTCGGTTCATCACCTGGGACTACGGGAACGAGGACTACGTGGAGGGCGTCCGCGAGGTCGACAGCGTCTCCGGCATCCCCCGCGCGCCCATCATCGTCAGCCCCGAACTCGACGACGAGAAGAGGGGGATGTTCACCGAGGCCTTCCTCGACGCGCCCGACGACATGTACTTCGGCAAGGACGGCGAGGAGGACGGCGACGACGAGGAGAATCCGGACGATCTCTGGTTCAGCGACGTCCGCGAGGCCGACGTCGACACGTACCAGCCGGTCGTCGACGTCGCCAACGAACTCGGTATCGAATCCGACCTGCTCGATCAGGGTGCCGAGTAAGCACGCAGTCTGACACCCTCTTCAATCGGTATCTACTCCAATGCCCGCTGTCTCTGTGCAAGACCTGACCAAGACCTACGGCGAGGGCGCGACCGCTCTCGAAGACGTCTCTTTCGAGATAGAGAAAGGCGAGTTCGTCGTCGTCCTCGGCCCCTCCGGCGCGGGGAAGTCGACGCTGCTTCGCATCCTCAACGGCCTGACGACGCCCACTGACGGGTCGGTGGTCGTCAGCGACGAGGAGGTCCGCGGCCGCCGGAGCGACGTAGCGATGGTGTTCCAGTTGCACTACGTCATCGAGAGCATGAGCGCGTATCGCAACGCACTGACCGGCGCGCTCTCGCGGACGGGGCTCCTCGACAGCGTCCTCACTTGGTACGACGGGGACGACAAGCAGACCGCTCTCGAGGCGCTGGACACCGTTGGCCTCCTCGACGAGGCGGACCAGCGCGCCGGGTCGATGTCCGGCGGCCAGCAACAGCGCGTCGGCATCGCCCGCGCGCTGGTGCAGAACCCGGCGCTGTTGCTCGCCGACGAACCGGTCGCCAGCCTCGACCCGAAGGCGGCGACCGAAGTGATGGGGTACATGCGCTCGGCCGCCAAGGAGCGGAACCTCACCACCGTCGCCTCGCTCCACCAAGTGAACATCGCCCGCGAGTTCGGCGACCGGTTCATCGGCATCCGCGACGGTGAGGTGGTGTTCGACGGCGACGAGGACGCACTGACGATGGACGCCGTCGACGGGATCTACTACGGCGAGGGCGGCGACGACCCGATGGAGGTGCCCGGCCGATGAGCGGCGACGCGAGCGGCGAGTCACCGACCGGTGACGTCGGCGGCGACGGCAACGCGCCCGCCGACGCGCCGATCATCGACGAGACGCTGCGCCGGATAGAGCGCGCCCAGCGCGTCCGCCGCCTCCTCATGGGCGTCGGACTGCTCATCCTCGGTGGCGTCACGGCGGCCGGCCTCACCTTCATCGGCTTCAACCTGGCCGACCTGACGCGGACGTTCCCCAACTTCCTCAGTTCGCTGTGGGACTTCATGCCGCCGGACTTCGTGGACTTCACCACCTACACGAGCGAGAACGACATCCGCGGCCCGCGGGCCGTGTACGAGAGCCTGGTCCGCCCGGGGACGCTCGTGGAGAGCCTCGCCGAGCAGGAAGGCCTCGTCGGCCTGTCGGTCATCACCATCGCGATCGGGTTCTGCGGGACGGTGCTCGGGTTCCCCTTCGCGCTGACGTTCGGCGTGCTGGGGAGCGAGCGCGTCGTCCCGTTCCCGTTCAACTTCGTCTTCCGCGGCACGATGTCGACCATCCGGGCCATCCCGGCGCTGGTGTGGGTGCTCATCTACATCCCGCTCGCCGGCCTCGGTCCGGTCGGCGCGCTCCTGGCGGTGGCGACGGACACCGTCGGCAACCTCGGCCGCCTGTTCACGGACGAACTCGAAGAGATCGACGACGGCCCCATCGAGGCCATCGGATCGACCGGGGCTTCGGACCCCCAGCGCGTCGTGTTCGGCATGCTCAGTCAGGTGTTCACGTCTTTCATCGCGTGGACGCTGTACATCTTCGAGATCAACGTCCGGATCGCCGTCTCGCTCGGCGTCGTCGGCGCGGGTGGCATCGGGATGTACATTCAGCAGCGGTTCTTCGGCTTCCTGGAGTTCGGGAAGGGGATGGCCGCGATCATCATGGTGATCGCCATCGTCCTCTCCGTGGAGATGGTCTCCTCTCGGCTTCGTGCTCGCCTGCGGCCGAGCGAGCACGAGAGCAAGGGCTTCCTCGACGCGCTCGGCGAACTGTCCGACTCCGACAAGTGGCTCGGCACCCGGTCGAAGGAGTGAGCTGACCGGCTCCGGGCGACCGTTTTCTCGACTTCGTCGCTCGCGAGAGCGCTCAGTCTCGGCGCGCCTCCGCGCCCCGCGCCGCCGCCAGCACCTCGTCGTGGATCCGGTCGTTCGAGACGACCAGTCCCTTGCTGTCGTGTCGCCAGCGCTCGTCCTCGACGCCGGTCGCCGCGCCGCCCGCCTGTCGGACGAGGTGGACGCCGGCGACGGTGTCCCACGGGTTGCCGTAAACGTTCGAGAACAGCCCGTCGAGCGCCCCCGCCGCGACGTAGCCGAGCGACAGTTGCGCCGACCCGTAGCGCCGGAGGTCCGCGAACCGGTCCACGACCCCCTCCGTGGCGGCGGCGTACTCGTCCCGGCGGTCGAAGTCCCACCACAGCGTCGGCGCGACGGTGCTGACGGCGGGGTCGTCGCGGTCACTGACCGACACCGGGTCGCCGTTCAGCCGCGTCGGTCCGTCCGTGGCGACGAACTCCTCGTCGGTCGGCGGCGCGACCGTCGCGGCCGCGACCGGTTCGCCGTCGACGACCGCGGCGACGCTCGTACACCAGAACGGGACGCCCCGAACGAAGTTGTTCGTCCCGTCGATCGGGTCGACGACGAAGGCGGGGCCGTCGTCGGGCACCGTGGTCGGCGCGCCCTCCTCCTCGCCGACGACCGTAGCGTCCGGGAACTCCGCCCGGATCGTCTCGATGACTCGCTCTTGTGCCTCTCGGTCGGCCCGCGTCACCACGTCCGTGTCCCCGTCTTTCGTCTCGACGGCGACGCCCGTGCGGAAGTAGCCGGCGGCGACACCTGCACCTTCGCGCGCGGCGCGGACGACGACGTCCCTGCGGTCACTCTCGCTGTCTGCCATGCCGTGATTCGCGGGGGGAGCAGGATATGCGCACCGATTTTTCGGCCGACGGTTGATTCGCAAAGCGCCTGCCCGGTCCAACAGCATTACGCCGTATGCGACACCGAGGAGCGCGGCGGTCGATACCCGCGGCCGTCGAGGTGACGTGATGGTCCAGCGCGTGCCGAACTACTGTCCGCAGTGCGGAACTGCGGTCGAACCCCGGACGTTCGAGGGGCGAGAGCGCCGCTACTGTCCCTCCTGCGAGCGGTTCGTCTTCCGGAACGCCGCGCCCTGCGGCGGCGTCGCCGTGGTCGACGGTGACGCCGAGGCGCTCCTGCTCGTCGAACGTGCGGTGCCGCCGGGCGACGGCGAGTGGGCGTTCCCCGGCGGCCATCTCGAAGCCGACGAACCGCCGTCGGTCGGTGCGGCGAGGGAACTCGAAGAGGAAACCGGTGTCACCGTGGACCCGGACGACCTGCTGCTCGCGGACGTCCGCCAACTCGATCCGTTCGACGGGAAGTACGTCGTCTCGATCCGTTACGCCGTCGCGCGGTCGACGACTAGCGGCGTTCCCGAGGTCGGGTCGGACGCGGAAACCGCCGAGTTCGTCCCCGTCGAGGAGATACGGAGGGGGTCGCGACCGCTGCGACCTCACGTTCGACCGCAGTTAGACGCGATACTCGACGCGCTCCGTGACTCCTAGAGTTGTCTTTCAGGGTGCGTCGGCGCGTCGAACCCGCCCCGCACCAGCGGTTTCGCGACGTGCCGGCGCGCACACGGCGGCACCTCGTACCACCCGATGTCGAGGTCGCGCTCCACCCGTCGCTCGGCCTTGCCGTCGGCCGACGTGCCGCAGTCGCGACAGCGGTAGCCCTGATCCCGGCCGGCGCTCTCCATCGACCGGCCGCAGTCCGGGCAGTCCGGCGTGACCAGTTCCGTCTCGTTGAGGTCGCGGACGGCGAACTTCTCCAGTTTGAGCGTGCCGTCGGCCACCTCGCCGCAGGCGGTGACCCGGTCGTCGGCGCGGAGCGCGCGGACGCGGTCGCGGAACCGCTTGGTGGGTTCGAAGGCGGCGCAGTCGAGGGCGGCGTCGCCGTCTTCGAGCGTCAGGAACACGTGGCCGCCCTCGCGGGTCGCCGGCGGGTCGGCGACCGTCGCGTCGACGCGGTAGGAGCGGCCGTCGCGCGCGTCGGCGAGGGCGGCGTCGCGGAGGTGGGCGTCGGTGCCCTGATTCGTCCGGAACAGGGCGGTCGATTCGATGGGTTCGCTCTCGATCCGGTCGGCGACCGCGCGGACCGTCTCGGGGTCGTCCCCGCGGATGCCGTGGAGGACCGGGCCGGGCGTGCGCGGGACGCAGACGGCCTGGCCCTCGCCGCGGTCGACGGTGTCCCACGCGGCGGGGTAGGCCTCGTCGGCGGCCGCGAACACCGAGTCGTAATCCACGTCGCGGGGCGTCCCGCGGGCGTCGGGGTGGCGGTAGGAGATGTACTCGTAGGTCCACTCGGGGACGGCGCGCCACGCGCCGACGGCGGCGAGCGCTCCGATGGTCCCGCGGGCGTTCTTCCACCCGGCGCGGCGGTAGCCGCTGTCGTCGGCGAGCGCCGTCGCGTCCTCGATGTCGTGGTGGTCCCGCATCGCCTCGCGGGCGAAGGCGGCGACCTCGTCCGGCACGGCGTCGGGACCGCCCGGCGCGACGACGAGGCCGGGGTTCGTGTTCCCGTCGGCGGTCTCGGCCGCGCCGTCGAGTTCGTCGCGGGCGACCCGGAACGCCTCGTCGGGGTCGACGTCGGCCTGGACCCGCCGCGCGGATGCGCTCGGCGACGGTCCGGGCGACGTAGGTCGTACACTGCCCGCGCTCTCGCGAGTCGGTGTCGTCGATCCCGATGACTGCCATCGACTCCGGGTAGGTTCCGGGTGAGTGTAACCGCTTTCGGGTGCGCTGCAACTATAAGAAACCATCGGCCCCGTTCGGAGCAAATCGCAGGAAGGAGAAGGATTACGGCCGACGCAACGAATATATGCGATGAGACACTTACTGTAGGGTATGTCCCGGTCCGCTCTGGTCGGCAACGTCACGGTCATGCTCGAAGACGCCGGCTTCACGGTGAGCGACCGGTGTGCGATCAGGCCGAAGAGCTTCGACATCGCGGCGCGCCGGGGGCGAGACCTGGTGCTGCTCAAGATCCTCGCGAACATCGACGCCTTCGACGGCGCGACCGGCGCGGAGATGCGACGCCTCGGTACGTACCTCGACGCCACGCCGATGGTGGTCGGTCTCCGCACCCGCGACGAGGACCTCAAGCCCGACGTGGTGTACTTCCGCCACGGCGTCCCCGTCCTCAGCCCCGACACGGCGACGAACCTCTTCGTCGAGGAGGTACCGCCGCTCATCTACGCCGCGCCCGGCGGTCTGTACGTCAACATCGACAGCGACGTGCTGGCCGACGAGCGCGAGGAGCGCGGCTGGAGCCTCGGCCAACTCGCCTCCGAACTCGGCGTCTCCCGCCGCACCGTCTCGAAGTACGAGGACGGCATGAACGCCTCCGTCGACGTGGCGATGGAGCTAGAAGACATGTTCGACGCGCCGCTGACCAGTCCGGTCGACGTGCTCGAAGACGGCGGGGATGAGGTCCGTGACGCCGACCCGACGCCCGACGACCCCGAGGCCGACCCCGACGACGAGCGCATCGTCGCCGTCATGACCCGCGCCGGCTTCGACGTCCACCCGACGCTGCGCGCGCCGTTCAAGGCCGTCAGCGAGGACGACGACAGCAGCGGCGCGGCGGTGCTGACGGGTCATTCGGAGTTCACCCGCACCGCGGAGAAGCGCGCCAAGATCATGGGTTCGCTCGGCCGCGTCACCCACACCCGGTCGGTGTACTTCGTCGACAGCGCCAACCGCGACTCCGTCGAGGGCACCGCGATCATCGAGCGCGAAGAGGTCGAAAAGATCCGCGACGCCGACACCCTGCGGGACCTCATCCGCGAGCGCTCCGACGGCGAACCGGCCTGAGCGCCCCGCGCTGCTTTCCGACGCCGGACTCCTCTCTCACAGCGGCCGCCGCGTCGCTTGCGGGGGTATCGACCGAGTCATCGAAAGGGGCGCGTTACGCCGCGCCGTCGCCGTAGGTCTCTTCGAGGTACTCGACGATGTCGTCGCTCTCGGGCATTCCCTCGACGCCGTGCTCCTCGTCGACGAGGACCGGGACGCCGGTCTGGCCGCTGACCGCCTCGACCTCGGTGCGCTCGCTGTGGGAACTCGGCACCATGTGGGACTCGTAGTCCAGACCGAGTTCCTCCAGCTTGCTCACGACTTTCGCGCAGTACGGACAGCCTTCGAGTTCGTACAGTTCGAGGTTCGTCACACCCCCTCGTAGGAGAGCCGCACAAAAAAGCGGTACGATGGTGTGTGTCGCGGGCGCAGTACCGATCCGAACGCGAACGGGGCGACCGTGGACCTACACCGTCCCGGTGAGGATACCGCTCGTCCGCACGAAGAAGTAGACGACGAACGCGCCGGCGAGCGCCCACTGGCCGAGGGAGACGTCCCGCGCCTCGCCCGTCGCGGCCTTGACGACGGGATAACTGATGATGCCGGCGGCGATGCCGTACGCGATGGAGAACGTCAGCGGCATGATGATGATCGTCATCCCGGCGGGGACGGCGTGGGTGACGTCGTCCCACTGGATGTCGGTCACGTTACCGAGCATGATGATGGCGACGACCACCAGCGCGATGTGAGAGGCGTACTGCGGGATGGCGGCGACGAAGGGGACGATAGCCAGCGACGCGAGAAAGAGCAGACCGACGACCAGCGCGGTCATGCCGGTCCGGCCGCCCTCCTCGATACCCGTTGCGGACTCGATGTACGTCGTCACGGTCGAGGTGCCGAGGATGCCGCCGGCGGTCGTCCCGACGGCGTCGGCCATCAGCGGTTCGTCGATATCCGGCATGTTGCCCCCCTCGTCGAGGAAGTCACCGGCCTGTCCGACGCCGACGAGCGTCCCCGCCGTGTCGAAGAAGTCGACGAAAAAGAACGTGAAGACGATCAGCGCGAACGAGAACGCCTCGGCGTTCTGAAAGCCTTGCACGAACGCGCCGGCAAGCGGCGTGATGTCGTACTGAGCGCCCTGCAGTTCGGCGGGGGCGAGCACGCCCTCGCTGACGACGCCGCCGATGGTCAGTGCCCAGCCTGCGGCCGTCGTGGCGAGGATCCCGAGAACGATCGACCCCCGGATCCCGTTGGCGTACAGCGCCAGCGTCAGGAACAGACCGAGGACGGAAAGCACCGCGACGGGGTCGGAGGCGAGGTCGCCGAGGGTGACGAGGGTCGTCGGGTCCGCGACGACCACCTGCATCGCCTCGAGTCCGATGAACGCGAGGAACAGTCCGATACCGGTGCCGACCGAGAACTTCACCGGTTCGGGGAACAGACGGATGACGTACTCGCGAGCGCCGACCGCCGTGAGGACGATAAACAGTACGCCCTCCGTGACGACCGCGGCGAGCGCCGTCTCCCAGGGGATGCCCATCGCGCCGACCACGGTGAACGCGAAGAAGGCGTTCAGCCCGAGGCCGGGTGCCTGCCCGAACGGGCGATTGGCGTAGAACGCCATGACGAAGATAGCCACGGCGGAGGCGAGTATCGTGACGACCGCCAGCATCTGCTCGACCTCTCCGGGGGGGTACCCCTGAAGCGCGATCCCGTCGGGGAACCCGTCGTCCCCGGGTTGGTCCGTCATGACCGCGGGGTTGACCACGATGATGTACGACATCGTGAGAAACGTCGTGATCCCCGCCAGTATCTCGGTCCCGAGGTCCGTGTCGTGCGACTCGAACTCGAAGTAGTCCGCCAGGCTTTCACGGAGTCCCATGATGCACGACTGTGCAAGGACGCGGGCATCACTTAAGAATTTCCGTCCGTATATTCTGGGTATTAAGCATATTCGTGCATATTCGCACCGGTGAACGTCAGTAACCCCATCCGCGCGTGGGTTTAAATACGGTGAGGCGGAAAGAAAGACGAATGCACGTGGGGGACCTCCCCCTGGCTCCCGAGTTCGTCGAGCACTACCGGGACCAGGGGATCGACGAGCTGTATCCGCCGCAGGTCGCGGCCGTCGAGGCCGGCGTCGCCGACGACGAGTCCGTCGTCGCCGCCGTGCCCACCGCGAGCGGGAAGACCTTCGTCGCGCAACTCGCGATGCTGACCGGCGAGGGCACCTCGTTGTTCGTCGTCCCGCTGCGGGCGCTCGCCACCGAGAAGTACGAGGCGTTCCGCGACCTGCCGGGCGTGAGCGTCGGCATCACCACCGGCGATTTCGACTCGCGCGACGAGGAGCTAAACGACCACGACGTCGTCGTTGCCACGAGCGAGAAGGTGGACTCGGCCATCCGGAACGGGGCCGCGTGGGTCGAGGACGTCGGCTGCGCCGTCGTCGACGAGATACACCTGCTCGACTCGCCGGACCGCGGGCCGACGCTGGAGGTGACGCTCGCGAAGCTCCGCCGGCTGACGCCCGACCTGCAGGTCGTCGGCCTCTCGGCCACCGTCGCCAACGCCGACGAGGTGGCCGACTGGCTGGACGCCGAACTCGTCACCTCGGACTGGCGGCCGGTCGACCTGCGGACCGGCGTGTACGCCGACGGGGCGATCACCTTCGAGGACGGCGACGCGCGGGCCGTACCGACCGAAGGCGACGCGCCGACGGTCGCGCTGGTCCGGGACGCCGTCGCCGACGGCGGGCAGTGCCTCGTGTTCGTCAACTCCCGGCAGGCGACGCAGGAACTGGCACGGGACCTCGCGGACGAGGAACTGCCCGTCTCCGCCGACGGGGCCGACCGCGCCGCGGCGGCGGAGGAGATACGCTCCAGCGCGACGACGGGGACCGGCACCGCGCTGGCAGACTGCGCCGAGCGCGGCGTCGCCTTCCACCACGCCGGCCTGCGCTCGGAGCACCGGACGAGCGTGGAGAGCGCCTTCCGCGACCGCGACCTGTCGGTCATCGTCGCCACGCCGACGCTCGCGGCCGGCGTGAACGTTCCCGCCCGCCGCGTCGTGGTGCGCGACCACCACCGCTACACCGACGACGGGGTGCAGTCGCTCCCGGTGCTTGAGGTCCACCAGATGTTCGGCCGCGCGGGCCGCCCGCACCTCGACCCGTACGGCGAGGCGGTGCTGGTCGGCGACGAGGACGACGCCGCCGACCTGCGCGAGCGGTACATCGGCGCGGAGCCGGAAGCGATCAACTCGAAGCTCGCCCGCGAGGACGCGCTCCGCACGCACGTGCTCGCGACCGTCGCCAGCGGCTTCGCGGACTCCCGCGAGGACCTGATCGACGTGTTCGGGTCGACGTTCTACGCGCATCAGGACCCGGACGCCGGTCTGGCGGGCGTCACGGACGACGCCGTCGCCTACCTCGACGACGCGGGCATGGTCGACGACGGCGACGACCTCGCGGCGACGGACCTGGGCGAACTCGTCTCGCAGGTGTACGTCGACCCGCTGACCGGCGCGGACGTGCTCGCCGCCATCGAGCGCGCCGCCCGGATGGACCGGGTCACGTCGCTCACCGTCCTCGAACTCGTCTGCGACACGCCGGACATGCGCGGCTCCTACGTCCGCAACAGCGAGGCCGGCCGCCTCACGCAGTTCGCGATGGACCACGAGGCCGAACTGACCAAGCCCGTCGCCGACTTCGACGGCGACTTCCAGGCGTGGCTCGGGTCGCTCAAGACCGCCCGCATGCTCGACGACTGGGTCCACGGGGAGGACGCCGGGGCGCTCGCCGAGCGCTACGGGGTCGGCCCGGGCGACATCCGCCGCACCGCCGAGCGCGCGGAGTGGTTACTGAACGCCACGGAGTCGCTCGCCGAACGCGTCGAGGAGGAGGGCGACGTGACGGCGACGATACGCGAGACGCGGCAGGAACTGGGCCGCAAACGGCCCTAGAAGCGGGTCAGCGCCCCGACCGGCGCGTCGGTCCGCTCGCGGGCGCGGGCGACGCCCTCGTCGCCGACGGCGATGAGCGCGAACACGCCGCCGACCGTCGCGCCGGCGCGGTTGGCGATGTCGAGCAGTAGCTCCTGGGTCTCGCCCGAGCGGATGAGGTCGTCGACGACCAGCACCGTCTCGCCGCTGTCGATGGCGGAGGCGGGCAGGTAGTAGGTGAGTTCGATCCCCGATTGGAGGCGCTGACGCGACTCGATGAACTCCTCGACGGCGGTCTCTTTCGACTTCTTGGCGTACGCCGAGCGCGCGCCGAAGTAACTCGCCATCGCCGCCGCGAGCGTGATGCCGTCCGTCGCCGCGGTCAACACCACGTCCGGGCGCTCGAACTCGAACGCGCCGGCCGCGGCGGGGGCGATGAGTTGTCGACGTACCCCTCCTCGTCGACGCGGAGCCGCTCTTCGAGTTCGCGGGCCAGCGCCTCGCGGCCCACGCCGTCGACCACCTCGCGGGCGCGCTCCGTGCTCGGGAGGACGTGCCCGTTCACGTAGCGGTTGAGGTCGCCCGCGGGGAGCCCGGTCACCTCCGCGAGTTCGTCGTACGTCCGCGTCTCCTTCAGCATCCGCAGCACCGACACGGCCTGCAACTGGAGGGCGGCCTTCTCTGCGCGGTTCATGCTGGATATGCACGATTCCGCAATAATGAGTATTCCGGTCTACGACACATAGGAAATGCCCACAGACGTGTATCGGCCGCGGCGATGTCAGGGGACCGCTCGGGTGGGTCGGCGCGGTCGGCGGAGCGGGCCGGCGAAGCGGATCAGTCGTCGAGGAAGTCCGGGTCGGCCCGCCGCTCGTCGACCTCCGCGCGGAGGTGGTCGCGGAACTCGTCTATCTCGACGTCGTACTCCTGGCGCTCGTCGCGGTCGCGCACGGAGACGTTGCCGTCCTCCTCCTCGTCGTCGCCGACGATGATCTGGTAGGGGATGCGGTCGTCGTGGGCCGCGCGGATCTTCCGTTCGAGCGTGGAGTCGCGGTCGTCGACCTCGACGCGGAACTCGTCGAACTCGTCGGCGACCTCCCGTGCGTACTCCATGTTGGCGTCGCTGATCGGCAGGACGCGGACCTGCTCGGGCGCGAGCCAGAACGGGAAGTTGCCGGCGAAGTGCTCGATGAGCACCATGAAGAAGCGCTCGTAGCTGCCGTACAGCGCGCGGTGGATCATCACCGGGCGGTGGGACTCGTTGTCCTCGCCGACGTAGCTCAGGTCGAACCGCTCGGGCATGTTGAAGTCGAGTTGGACGGTGGGGCCGTCCCAGGTGCGGCCGATGGCGTCCTCGAAGCCGAAGTCGATCTTCGGGCCGTAGAACGCGCCGTCGCCCGCCTCGACCTCGTACTCCATCTCGCGCTCCTCGAGGACGGCCTCCAGTTGGGACTCCGCTTGCTCCCAGATCTCGTCGCTCCCGACGCTCTTCTCGGGGCGGGTGGCGAGCGCGACCTCGTAGTCGAGGTCGAACGTCGACAGCACCTCGTCGATCATGTCCATGGTCTGCTCGACCTCGTTCTGGATCCCCTCCGGTTGGACGAACAGGTGGCCGTCGTCGATGGTGAACGCCCAGACGCGGGAGAGGCCGGAGAGTTCGCCGCGCTGCTCTTTCCTGTAGACCTTCCCGTTCTCCGCGTAGCGGATCGGCAGGTCCCGGTAGGACCACGAGCTATCGTCGAAGATGGTGGCGTGACCCGGACAGTTCATCGGCTTCAGGCCGTACTCGTCGTCGCCCACGTCGAAGACGAACATGTCGTCCCGATAGTTCTCGTAGTGACCGCTCTCCTGCCAGAGGTCGGTCTTGAACACGTGGGGCGTCTCGACGTACTCGTACCCGGCGTCGAGGTTCAGCGACTCGACGAACGACTCCAGTTCGCGCAGGACGGTCTTGCCCGGCGGGTGGTACAGCGGGAGGCCCGGCCCGGTGACGTCCTGGATGGAAAAGAGGTTCATCTCCGACCCGATCTTCCGGTGGTCGCGGCGCTCGGCCTCGCGCTTGCGCTCGAGGAACCTCTCGAGGTCGCTCTCGTCCTCGAAGGCCGTGCCGTAGATACGGGTCTGCATCGGGTTCTCCTCGTCGCCGCGCCAGTAGGCGGCCGCGATCTCCAGCAGTTCGACCGCGCCGACCTCGCCGGTGGACTCGACGTGCGGGCCGGCACAGAGGTCCTCCCACTCGCCCTGCCTGTAGAAGGTGACCGTCTCGCCGTCCTCGGCGAACTCCTCCAAGAGGTCGAGTTTGTACTCCTGGTCGGCCAGGCGCTCGCGGGCCTCCTCGACCGAGACCGCCTCGCGCTCGATGTCGAGGTCCTCGGCGACGATATCCTCCATCTCGGTCTCGATGCGGTCGAGGTCGTCCTCGTCGACGTCGAGGTCGTCGAAGTCGTAGTAGAACCCCTCGTCGGTCGGCGGGCCGATGGCTAGCTGCGCGTCGTCGTAGAGGCGCTCGACGGCCTGCGCCAGACAGTGCGCGGCGGAGTGGCGCAGTACGTCGAGGTAGTCGTCGGAGCCCTCCGTGACGATCGCTATCTCCGCGCCGTCCTCGTAGACCGGTTCCTCCTTGGCGACGAGTTCCCCGTCGACGCGGCCGGCGACGGTGTCGCGGCCGAGGCCCGGGCCGATCTCGAAGGCCACGTCCTCGACGCTCGCGCCCCGGTCGACGGTGAGTTCCGAACCGTCGGGTAGTACGACTGCGATCTGGTCTCGGTCTGAGTCTGCTTCCTGTGACATTGGTTACACCCCTGGCTGGTCGGTGAGTGCCAGCGAGAGAATCGACAGGTGTCCGTGGTTACAGCAGAAATCGAACGCAATGACACACTCGAACGGCACCCGGGTGCCGTTCGACGTGTGAACGGTTTCAATTTCTACTATAGAAGCGGGCGAACGCCCGGCCTGTAAAGTGGACACCTGCCATCGTGGTCCCACCTTCGCGTGGGGAGTGAAAAAGCGTTGCGATGCTGTGTGGACGTCTCACGCTCGCCGCGGAGTCCTCGCGTCGCACGGATGTTTTTTTACGGCGCGCCGACGAGAACGGGACATGAGCAGACGGACCTCACAGCGACGGGCGCTCCGGATCCTCGGCCTGATCGCCGCCGTCGGCGGGCTGATCGGCTTCACGGTTTTCGGTTGGGAGTTCGGCGGCTCCGACTCGACCGTCGCCACGGTCGTCGGCGTCGCGTTCGCCGCCCTCGCCGTCGCCGTGATGCTGTACGACCGGTTCGTTTAGTCGCGCTCGGCCAGCAGGTCCCCGGCGGTCACGAGCGACTCCAGTTCGACGCCGTGGTCGGCGAGGTTCTCCCGGCCGCCCTCCTGCCGGTCGACGACGACCAGCGCGCGGTTGACCGTCGCGCCCGCCTCGCGCAGCGCCTCGACGGCGTCGACCGCGCTCTGGCCCGTCGTGGCGATGTCCTCGATGACGACGACCTCCTCGCCCTCGTCGAGGCGTCCCTCGACCAGGTTACCCGTGCCGTACTCCTTCTGCTGTTTCCGGGCGATGACGTAGGGGCTGCCGGCCGTCACCGCCGTGACCGCGACGAGCGGAACGCCGCCGAGCGCGACGCCGCCGAGTTTCGCGTCGCCGACCCGCTCGGCGAACGCCTCGGCGACCAGGTCGAGACACCGGGGGTCCGTCTCGAAGAGGTACTTGTCCACGTAGTAGTCGCTCGTGCCACCGTGTGAAAGTTCGAACTCGCCGAACTTCACGGCGTCCGCGTCCCGCAGCGCCTGGATGAGTTCCTCGCCGGCCATACGCGGCAAAGCGCGTCGGCGGGGCTTAAGCGACGTGGAACGGAACGGGTGCGGAACTGTCGAGGGGCCGGGAGCGGGGCGCGAGCCATCGCGGCGAGCGTCGCGCGACTCGGGGAAAGGCAGGCGGTCGGGGACGAGTATACGGCGGCGGAGCCGCCGTTTCGCCGCGAGCGCCGGCGGCGCTCGCGGAGTTTTTTGGCCGAGCTTTTTGCCGCGAGCGGTTCGCCCGCGGAGCGGGCGAACCCGAGCGGGAAAAAGGTCGTTGAACAAAGGTCGTCGTTAGTCGTCGTCGTTCACCGTCCTCTCGATGACGTCGATGGGGATACCGCGGTCCTGCCGGTCGGAATCGCCGAAGCCCGCCGAGAGGATCCGGGTCAGCGCGTCCTCGACGCGCTCGTCGGTCTCGGTGATGTTCTCGGGGTCGACCTCGATCACGAACCCCGTGGTGATGTTCGGCGAGGTCGGCAGAAAGATGATCTCGCGGCCGTCCTCGGTCACGCGGCCGGTCTTGAACGCCGTCACGCGCATGCCGGGCATGGGTTCGAGCTTCACCGGCGTCTGCAGTTCCTCGGTGCCGACGAGCGCGGTCTCGGCGGCCATCTTCGAGGCGTTGTACACCACGCGGAGACCGGGAACGCGGTTGGCGACGTCGTCCACCGCGGCCTCGAAGAAGCCGCCGACTGCGGTCCGCATGAGGTAGCCGACAGCGAACACGATGACGACGAACACGGCGACGGTGACGATCACGCGGACGAGTTCGGCGTAGTCGGTATCGATACCGAAGTTCAAGAGCAGTTCCGCGCTGACGATCCCCTGTGGCGTGACCGAAGCGACGAGACCGTAGATCCGGGTGATAACGTACGCGCTAATGAGCACCGGGACGAGGACGACGAGCCCGCTCGCGAAGTCACGCTTCCAGGAGGCCATGTACATCCCCGTACAGATGGAGGGCTAATCAGCGCTTTCGTTTCACCCAGTGAGGACCGCACGCAGCGCGAACAGCACGTTCTCCTTGCGCTCCATCACCCGACGGTAGAAGTACGAGAGCCACTTGTCGCCGTAGGGAACGTACTGCCACACCTCGTACTCCTCGGCGAGGTCCGACTGGGCGTCCTCCCGGACGCCCATCAGCATCTGTACCTCGAAGTCGGTGCCGAACTCCTCGTGGAGGTCGCGGGCGTAGTCGACCATCTCGGGGTCGTGGCTCCCGACGGCGACCCCGCCGTCGTAGTGCTCGAAGGCGTACGCGAGCAGTTCGCGGTACGCGTCGTTCACCCGCGACTTCTCGGTGTAGGCGATCTCGGTCGGCTCGTCGTACGCGCCCTTGACGAGGCGGATCTTCCCCGGAACGTCGGCGAGGCGTTCGACGTCGTCCCGGGTCCGCTTCAGGTTCGCCTGGAGGCAGACGCCGACGCAGCCGGGATGCTCGCGAGCGAACGCCTCGTAGGCGTCGAGCGTCGCGTCCGTCGTCGTGTGGTCCTCCATGTCGATCCAGACGAAACAGTCGTGCTCGCCGGCCCGCCCGACGATCGCTTGCAGGTTGTCGCGAAAGGTCTCCTCGCCGACGTCGAGACCGATCTGGGAGGGCTTGACCGAGATACGGACGTTATCGTCGACGGCGGCGATGTCGTCGAGCAGGGACAGGTAAACGTCGCGGTCCGCCGCGGCCGGTCCCGGCGAGTCGTAGTGCTCGCCGAGCAGGTTCAGGATCGCGCCTACGTCCCGGTCGTTCAGTCGTCGCGCGCGGTCGAGCGCCGTCGCGGGCGTCTCGCCCGCGACGAACTTGCTCGCGATCGGCGGGATCATATCCGGGCGTTCGGCGGGGAGACTTTTAATCCATTACAAATCGCGCCGCGAACGCGGTCCCGTGGCACGGTACCGTCGTACAGTCGGCGGAACGCCGAAACCACGGGCGATTAAGACCCGGGGAGTCCTGTCGGCGCGTATGGAGACCGTCGACGCCATCGTCATCGCGTTCTGGGTGATGTTGCCCGCTTACGTGCCGAACAACGCTGCCGTGCTAGCCGGCGACGGCCGCCCCATCGACGGCGGCCGGACCTGGGGCGGTCGGCGGGTCCTCGGCGACGGCAAGACCTGGCGCGGGACCGCCGTCGGGACGCTCGTCGGTGCCGCGCTCGCGCTCGTCCTCTCGGCGGTCGCCGCCGACGTCGGGAGCGCCATCGGGGTCGACCTCCCCGAGTTCCCGCCCGCGGCCGTCCTCACCCTGCCGCTCGGCGCGATGCTCGGCGACATCGGCGCGTCCTTTCTCAAGCGCCGCACCGGCCGCGAGCGCGGCGCGGCGTTCCCCGGCCTCGACCAACTGGACTTCGCGGTCGGCGCGCTCGCCCTGACCGTTCTCGGCGCGCCCGAGTGGACCGGCGAGACGTTCACGGTCACCGTGCTCGCCGTCATCTTCGTCCTAACCCCCCTGCTCCACATGACGACCAATATGGGCGCGTACTGGCTGGGGCTGAAAAGCGAGCCGTGGTGAGCGCCTGTCGCCCGATTCGAGTCGGCACCGACGCGCGGTCGTGCTCGTTCCTCAGTGGCGGTGAGCCGCACCGTGATCGGCGTCAACTGCGCTCGGGGATGACGGAGAGCGCGGCGATCCGCCCGACTCTCTCGGACGCGTCAGCTACCGACTGAACGTTCTTCGGCCGCCCCCGTACTATTCATCGTTTTGGACAAGAAAAGTAAACACGAGTAGAGGAATAAATGCCCCCATGGCAGACTCTCTGCCCGGCAAACGGATCCGGAAACTCGGTCTGGTCTCGGTCTTCGCGATACTTCTCGTCACTTCGGTCCACGCGCTGGGCCGCGGTGACCCCGCGGCCAGACGCGTCTCGCGAGTCGTGATCTTCGTGGGAACGCTGTGGCTGGGTATCACAGAACCGCTCGGAGAACGACCGGGCGTTCGCCGGGCGCTCGGCAGCGGTGCGCTGGCCGCCGGCAGCGTACTTGCCCTCTACTCCGAAGCGACCGGCACCAGCGGATTCCGGCGTCCGGTCGCCGTCGGACTCGTCCTCGCGGGACTCGTCCTCGTTCGGACGCCTTGCGAGACCGACTGAGCGCCTCGAACGAGCTGCCGAGTCAGGCGGACCGCGTCAACCGTCACACACGCCGACGGCGGCGCAGATAGTCGTCGCCGCGACGGCGCACCCGTAATCGTTGATCGTGTACAGAATGACCGAAGACTACACGAAGGTGAACCAGTCCTCGTACCCCTCGGTGGGGCCTTCCACGATGTCGAAGAAGCGCTGCTGGATCTCCTCGGTCACCGGGCCGCGGGTGCCGGAGCCGATCTCGACGTTGCCGACCTGCCGGATAGGCGTGACCTCCGCGGCCGTACCGGTGAAGAACAGCTCGTCGGCGGTGTGGAGTTCGCCCCGGGAGATGGTGGCGTCGTCGTGGACCGTGTAGCCGAGGTCCTCGGCGATGTCGATCACGCTCTGGCGGGTGATGCCGTCGAGGATGCTCTGGGCGAGGCCGGGCGTGTACAGTTCGCCGTCTCGGACGAGAAAGAGGTTCTCGCCGGGGCCTTCGGCGACCTGCCCCGCCTTGTTCAGGACGATGGCCTCGGTGTAACCGTTGCGGCGGGCCTCCTCGCCGGCGAGCATGCTGTTGACGTACAGCCCCGTCGTCTTCGCGTTCGTGGGGATCTGGCTGGAGGCGTGCTTGCGCCACGAGGAGACCATCACCTCGACGCCGTTCTCCAAGGCGTCCTCGCCGAGGTAGGTGCCCCACGGCCAGCAGGCGATGGCGACGCGGGTCGGGCAGTCCTTCGGGCTGACGCCGAGGCTATCGTAGCCGTAGAAGGCGAGCGGCCGGATGTAACAGGAGGGCAGGTCCTGCCGGCGGATGAGTTCGAGCGTCGCCTCGGTCAGTTCCTCCCGCGAGAAGTCGATGTCCATGTCGTACGGCTTCGCGGAGTTGTAGAAGCGGTCGAGGTGCTCGTCCCAGCGGAAGACGGCGGGACCCCGTTCGGTGTCGTAGCAGCGGACTCCCTCGAAGATGCCGGTGCCGTAGTGCAGGCCGTGGGTCAGGACGTGGATCCGGGCGTCGTCCCAGTCGACGAACTCGCCGTCCATCCAGATCGTGTCCACGTCCATGTCCTCGAAGCTCATACGGGGAGACATGGCACCCACCCTAATCAGTGTTCACGGTTTCCGATAACGGACGTTTCGACGGACGCCCGCGGGAGCGGGCTACCCGAGACGCTCGACGAGGTCGGCCCCCTCGACGTAGGGGAAGTCGTGGCGGCGGGCGTACTCGCGCCCTTGCGCTCGTCGAGGAGGTTCGGCGCGGCCCGGAGCAGGTGGACGTGGCCGGGCGAGCGGAACGTCTCGGCGAAGTCCTCCGCGCCGAGTCGGTCGGTACCGTCGGCGGCGGACGCGAGTTCCGAGACGGTGAGCGCCCGGTCCTGGTCCGTGATGCCGGTGTAGGTGTCGCGGTGGTTGACCGTCAGCGAGAACGACGAGCGCTCGTCGTACGCGAGGTCGTGGTCGACCCCCGTCGGGTGGTCGACGGCCTCGGCGAGGAAGGGGAGGTCGAACGCCTCCGCCACGTCGTGCGAGAGGGCGACACAGACCAGCCCTCCGGCGTCGTTGCGCATGCGAGCCACGTCGTCCGGCGTCACGACGCCCGCGGGATAGACGAGGTCAGTCTCCCCCTCGCGGTCGGCGAAGTCGTGGACGAGAACGGGGCGACCGGCGCGGAACGCCTCGACGGCGTCGGCGACGTCGTCCGCGGTCTGTCTAGTCATCTCACGCCCCCTCGACGCGGACGGTGATCTCGTCGCCGTCGGCCAGTCCGAGCGCCTCTCGGAGCTTCTCTGGGGCGATGACCTCGAGTTGGTCCTCGTCGTGGTGGGTCCGCTCGGGGGCGACGATGTGACACGCCCCGTACGTCTCGCCCGCCGCGGTCTCGACCGTCGCGGGGTAACAGACCGCCGGCCCGTACGTTCGCTCCTCGTCCTCCCAGCCGTCGATCGGAACCGGATCGAGCGACGCCATCGCCGAACGGCGGCGGATGCTCGCATCGGTCAGATCGACGTTCAGCGTCCCGGCGAACGGTTCGTACCCCAGTCGCTCGACGAACTGTTCCATGTATCCCGGCAGGGAGATGTAGTGCCGACCCTCGCCCATCCCGCCGGTGACCGTGCCCGCGAGTTCGACGCCCGTCTCCGACTCGAAGACGCGCCGATAGTCCTCGTACTCGCCGCGGAGCGCGCGCTCGCCCGCGTCGGTGACCGCGACCCACTGGCCGTCCGAAACGGTGTCGCGCTCGACGAGACCCTCGTCCTCCAGTCGCTGGAGCCGTCGGGACGCCGTCTGGTTGGACGCGTCGAGTCGGTCCGCGAGCCCCGAACAGGAGGTCTTCACTTCCCCGTTCAACCCGCCGTCCAGCGCGAGAAACTTCAGCACCGCGAGTTCGTCGTGGCCCACCGCGAGCGACGCTGCGTCTGACATGTTCGGTACTAGCCGAGCGGCCGGCATAAGCGTACCGAACGTGGTACGCTTTCCAAAACTGGAACGGCAGACGACTAGCCGGGCGTCAGTTCTTTCTGGGAGCGCCGCTCCCCTAAACGCATCGGTTACGGACCCGACCGAGTGTGTGACGCTTCGCGATCCGATCGCGTTCCGGTCCGCACGTCGACCGCGGGGTCCCGACCAGTCCTGTCCCGTCTCGACCTCGACGCCCTCGAACGTCACCTCGACGCTCGCCGCGTCGCGGTCCCCGTTCTCCTCGTCGTGGCGCGTGAACTCGGGCGGGTCGACCTCGATAGTGAGGTCGTACTCGCCGTCGCCCGCCACCTCGACGTTTTCCCGTGGTGGTGGAGACCGGGGTGCCGGATGGACGGTCCCTCGAACGGGCTGACGTCCTCATCGCCGTCGTTCGAGGAAAGCGTCGCCCGGGCCGTCGGTTCCGGGACGAACCGTCCGCCCGCGGCGTCCGCCACGGCGACTTCGAGGTGACAGTTCTCCTCGTCCGGTTCGGTCCGCTCCAGGTCGCCGTCGCCGGTCGGCGCGTACGTCCCCTCGGCCTCCTCCCGCGCGACCCCGACGACGCGGCCGTCGACCGTCGTCAGGTCGCCGGTCTCTGCGGCCTCGTCGATCACGTAGTCGAGCGAGCGGTGTAGGCCTCGCCCTCCTCCTTCGCGAGTTCTAACTGCCGTTCGTCGACCTCGTCGCCGGTGGTCTTCTCGCTCACGGTTCCTGAACGTCGTACGACGAACGACGGCGAAACGGTGGGGTCCTATCGTTCGGACCGTCGTAACCGTTTCCCGGTGCGACCGCAGACCGGTCGCGGTCGCTCCGTCAGTGACTGGCAGCAGTCCGTATCAGTCGCCGACGACGGGGTCACGCTCCCAGAAGTCGCTTCCCTTCTTCAGTTTCGGCACCCAAGTGTCCTTCTCGCGTGCGACGAGGGCGACGCGGGACTCGGGGACGCCGCGGACCTCGTCGTGGTCGGGCAGGTGGTCGGCGACGTCATCAGCGAACGCCATCACCTCCTCGTGGTCGGGCATCGAATCGCGGTCCAGTCGGCCCTGCGAGTGCCCGACGTGCATGTACGCCTTGAGTTCGACGAAGTCGGGGTCCGCGCGCCGGTAGAACCCGGCGTACCAGTCCGGGTCGCGCATGTTCTCGCCCTTCACGAGCGTCGTGCGCAGGACGGTGCGGGTGTCGTCTTTCTCGGCGAGGATGTCCATCGTGTCGACGAGGTTCTCCCACGCGTCGTCGTCGACGGGCTTGACTACCTCGTCGAAGGTGTGGCGCTCGGGCGCGTCGACGCTGACGTACAACTGCGTCGGGTCGCAGCGCTCCAGCATCTCCGGGTTCGTCCCGTTGCTGACGAGGAAGGTGGTGATGTCGCGCTCGCGGAACTCCTCGATGAGCTCCGGCAGGTAGGGGTACAGCGTCGGTTCGCCGTCGAGGCTGATGGCGACGTGGCGCGGCTCCATCGCCTGCTCGAACACCTCGTCGGGCACCTCGTCGTTGCCGCCGAACCCGGAGAGCAGCTTCTTCTGCAGTTCGACGCTCGCGTCCGCGACGGCGGCGGGGTCGTCCCACTCGACGCCGCCGAGTTCGTACGCGTGGCCGGCGTGGTCCCGCCAGCAGAAGACGCAGCGCTCGTTGCACTTCACGACCGGCGTCATCTGGATGCAGCGGTGGGACTCGATCCCGTAGAAGACGTACTTGTAGCACTTCCCGTCGCCGCGCACGGCGTTCGCGGTCCACCCGCAGGTCTGGGCCGCGGTGTGGTTCTCGCTGTGGTAGTTCGGGGACCCCACCTGGGCCGGCCCGTCCTCGCTGTCGCTCATACTCGTTCCGTTCGGAGCGAGCGGCATAAGACGTGCGGACGGACGTTCGCTAACTCGTGGCGAACGACCGCCGGAACGACGAGTGCAGGAACGACTGGCGGAGAGCACCGATGACGGAGGGCCTCGCAGTCGGCCTCGCCCTGCTTGCCCTCGACTTCGGTCGCATGCTGCTGCCGACAGTCAGCCTCGGGCGGAGCTACGAACTACCGGAAGTGACCGGAACGCCGTCCGACCGCCGCGGTCCGATCCCCGCGACGAAACCGGCTCGACCACGAGCCGCCGGCCGTCAGACAGCGTGGCGCGACAGACCGGTCCCCTGCTCGTCACCGCCAGATACGGCGGGGCCGGAACCGGTGACCCCCGGGTCGACGCGTCGACCGCCGCGGCCCCCGTGCCGAGCATCGCGAGCAGGTCGGCGGGGAGTTCCCGCTCCCGGAGAACCCGTTCGAGGGGGCCGGCGATGGCATCGGCGTCGCTCACCGCCCCGTCGGGCCACGCTCGCGCGACGGTTCGACCGGCGTCGACCGCCGCCGCCAGCGTCTCCCGGTGGCTGTCCCCGATCGCCTCGCGCGCGGCCGTCTCCGCCGACGACACGAGGGGGGATAGCGCGGTCCGGAGTGATAAAGACGCGGCACCGAGGCCGGGGCACGGGGGCGGTGTGGTACACTAACCCAGCGTCTAAGGTCGTCGGGACCCAACCCGCACGCGAATGATCGACGCGCTGTACGGCGTCGTGCTGACGGTCGCGTTCCTCGTCGTCCTCGCGGCCAGCGTCCCGGTGTTGGCCGGTATCGTCCGCGACGCCCGCGAACGCCGCCGCAAGCGCCGGGCCGGCGAACTGGACCGATACGCGGAGGACGAGGAGTACGGCCCGGGGCCGCCGGAGGGGTCCGACGACGCCGACCCGCTCGCCGTCGGACGCGTGTTCTGTCGCTCCTGCGAGACGGAGAACGAGGCCGAGTTCGCCTACTGCCGGCGCTGCGGGTCGCGGCTGTAGCGCCGACCGAGCGCGGCCGCTCGCCGGTGAGTTGCGTCAGAAAGACGGTAGTCTACGAGCGCGAGCGCCGAATTACTGCCGGACGACGTTGGTCGCGCGCGGGCCTTTGGAGGCCTGTTCGATGTCGAACTCGATGTCCGTTCCCCCGGTGAGGTCCTCGCCGCCGACGTCCTCCATGTGGAAGAAAACGTCGTCGTCCGCGCCCTCGGTGTCGATAAAGCCGTAACCGCCCGTGTCGTCGAAGAAATCAACAGTTCCTTGCGCCATTACGAACGAACACAGGCCCGCTCCACCGATGACGCTTCCGAGGGTACCGTTACCACGAGGGTCCCCGGCCCGCGGACCCGTCGACGGCGGGTCTGGGCCAACCCGTCACCCCTATACCCCCGGCCCGAAAACGGGGGCGTATGTTCCTGACCGTCCGCGAGGAGGTCGAGGCCGCCGTCGAGGAGGCCCTCGCCGCGCTCGGTCTCCCGACCGACGACCTCGGTATCGAGGAGCCGCCGGAAGACGTCGACGCCGTGCTCGCGTCGAGCGTCGCCTTCCGGCTGGCCGGCGAGGTCGGCGCGCCCCCGCCCGAGGTCGCCGCCGACGTGGCCGAACGGGTAGACGCCGACGAGTACGACTACGTCGCCGAGGCCGTTCCGCAGGGGCCGTACGTCAACTTCCTGCCCGGCGACCGCTACTTCGCCGACACGCTCGACGAGGCGCAGGACGCCGACTACGGCCACCTGGAGCCGAAAGACAGCTCGGTCGTCGTCGAACACACGAGCGCCAACCCGACCGGACCGGTCCACGTCGGCCGCGCGCGCAACCCCATCGTCGGCGACGCCGTCGCCAACGCGCTGGACTACGCGGGCTACGACGTCTCTCGTCACTACTACGTCAACGACGCCGGCCGCCAGATGGCCGTGTTCACGTGGGCTTACGAGACGTTCGACGAGGCTGACCTCGACGCGGACCCCGAGCGCGACCGCATCGAGTACGACCTCGTGCGCTACTACCGCGAGGGCAACGCCGTCCTCGAAGAGGGCGACCCCGACGAGGTCGAGGCGGCGGAGGTCGAGATAGAGTCGATCATGCGGGGCCTCGAAGCGGGCGACGAGGAGACCTACGAGCGCGTCAGCGAGGTCGTCGACCAGGTGCTCGGCGGCATGCGCGAGTGCCTCGAACGCCTCCCCGCGGAGTTCGACGAGTTCGCCAAGGAAACGGAGTTCATGGTCGACGGCTCGACCGACGAACTGGTCGACCGCCTGCAGGGCCTGGACGAGGCCGTCTACGAGGGGGACGCCTGGCAACTCGACCTGGAGGGCCACGGCATCGACAAGAACCTCGTCTTCCTGCGCTCGGACGGCACCAGCCTCTACCCGACGCGGGACCTCGCCCACCACGAGTGGAAGTTCGACAACTACGACCGCGCCGTCACCGTGCTCGGCGAGGACCACAAGCTCCAGGCCGAACAGCTCCGGACGACGCTGGAACTGCTCGGCAACGACACCGATCAGCTCCGGCAGGTGCTCTACTCCTACGTGAACCTCCCCGAAGGAGGGATGAGCACCCGGGAGGGGACCGGCGTCGACCTCGACGACCTCCTCGACGAGGCCGTCTCACGCGCGCGTGAGGAGGTGGAAAAACGCCTCGACGACCGTATCCGTGACGACGACCTGACCGACGAGGACGTCGACCGCATCGCCCGACAGGTCGGCATCGGCGCGGTCCGCTACGACATCGTCTCGAAACAGCCCGCCAAGGCGATCACCTTCGAGTGGGACCGCGCGCTCGACTTCGAGGCGCAGTCCGCGCCGTACGTCCAGTACGTCCACGCGCGGTGTTGCGGGATACTGGACGAAGCGGGGGGTCGGCCGACAGTCGACGACCTCGATGCCGACCTGCTCGACACGGAGTACGAGCGCGACCTGCTCCGGACCGTCGCGCGTTTCCCCGCCGTGGTCGAGGAGGCCGCGGAGGACCTCGAACCCCACGTCGTCGCGACCTACACCCGGACCCTCGCCGAGCGGTTCAACGCGTTCTACCGCGAGTGCCCGGTACTGGCCGACGGCGTCGGCGACGACCTCCGGGACGCACGACTCGCGCTGGTGCTCGCCGCGAGACACGCCGTCGGCAACGCCCTCGACGTGCTCGGCGTCGAAGCGCCGGAGTCGATGTAGCTAGAAGACGCTCCCGCCGACGAAGCGTATCGCCGCGACCATCGAGCCGAGAACGAGCAGTACAAAGAGCAGTATCCAGCCGAGCGGAACTGAGTCGTCGGAGTCAGCCATACCACCGGGTTGGCGAAACGCCCTGTTGAACGTTCCCGTTTTATCCGAGGAGGCGACCGAAGAACCCGTCGTCGTCCTCGTCGTCCTCGTCGTCCTCGCCGACGCTCGGGGGCGTCGATTCGCGGTCGCCGAACGGGATCGCGTCCTCGTTGATGTCGTCTCCTTCCCCCTGGGTCGCCTCCGCCTCGGAGATGGTGACGCCCTCGGTATCGTCGTCGTCCGACGGCCCCTCCGCGTCGGGGATAGTGACGCCCTCCTCGCTCGCCGGGGGAGCGGCCGACTCGCCGCCCGTTTCGGCGGCGTCTGTCTCGGGTTCCGCCGCGGGGTCGTGGTCGCGCTCCTCCCCTGCGTCGCCCGCCGACACCGCGTCGGCCTCGGTCCCCGACCCGGTTCCGTCGTCTGCTCCGCTCGGTTCGACGGGGTCCGCGTCGGCCCCGGCACCCGCCTCCGCGCCGCCACTCGCCTCGGCCTCGGATGGCGTCTCCGTCCCGGTTTCCGCCTCGCTCTCGGCGTTCGATGACTCGGCGTCCGCCGTCACTTCGCCCGTCGGGGTGTCCCGGACCGCCGCCGACCCGTCACGTCTCCCGTTTCCCTCGTCGTCCTCCTCGATGCCGGATACCCCGCTCGACACGTCGTTCGACCGGTCGGTGCTATCGGGACCCTCCGTCTCGGCCGACTGCGCGGCTTCCCCGGACCCCGTCGCTTCGCTCGACGCCGCGTCGCCCGTCGCGTCGCCGACGAGTCGCTTCGCGATGCGGCGGTAGGCGACCGCCGCGGGGCTCTCGGGCGCGTCGACGACGACCGGCGTGCCGGAGTACACCGAGTCCCGGACCGCGTCGTCCTCGGGGACGGTGCCGAGCAGGGGGACGCCGACGCGCCCGGCGATACCCTCGAAGTCGAACTGCCGGTCGTCGCGGACGCGCGTGATGACGAGCCCCGCGACGCTGCCCTCGGCGCGTTCGGTCAGGTCCGTCGTCTTCGACGCGTCCCGCACGGAGGCGGGTTCCGGCGTCGTCACGAGGACGACGTCGTCCGCGAGTCCGAGCGGGAGCACGGACTCGTGACTGACCCCCGCGCCCACGTCGAGCAGGACGTAGTCGAACTCCTCGCGGAGTCGCGCGGCGACGTCCCGCAGTCCCGTGGCGTCGACGTCGGCGTAGGTCTCGAGGTCCGCGCCGCTCGGTACCGCGACGATGCCGTCGGCCAGTTCGTACGTGGCCGCCTCGACCGACGCCTCTCCCGCGAGCACCTCGTGAAGCGTCGTCGCGTCGGGCGAGAGGCTGACGAGTCCCGCGAGGTTCGCCATCCCCAGGTCCGCGTCGACGACGGCGACGGTGTTTCCCGCCCCGGCGAGCGCCGTTCCGACGTTCACCGTCGTCGTCGTCTTGCCGACGCCCCCCTTCCCGCTCGCGATGGCATACACCGTCTTTCGAGACATATTCGTCAATATCCCCATCGTATGGCGGGAGCAATATAAATCGTAAGCTCCGGACGGGTGCTTGAGGGGAATATTACCGACACGTTAACGCTGCCGGCGGGGCGTTCGCGACCCCCCGTCGGTTGCGGGCCGAGCGGCAGCGACCGACGCCGCCGACGCCCTCCGCCCGCGGTCCGCCGCATGGATCCGTCTCCGCCCCGTCACCCGTCTCCCGACTCCAGTTTCGCTCGCCTGACCGTGAGGAAGGACCCGGCGAGCACCGACAGCGACCCGAGCCCCGAGGCGAACGCCAGGTACTCCCCGTCCGGCAGGAGTGCGAACCCGATCGCGAGCGACGCGAGGACCAGCGCGGCCAGCGTGTACTGGATCGCGCGGACCCGGGCCGCGCGGAGGGACCCCTCGGAGAACTCGTCAACCATGTGTCCTCGCGCACGTCCCCGAAGCCGTATATGTTTTCCTACACGAGAGGCGTACGTAGCCGCTGCTACCCCCGGTTCCGTCCGGGGGAGAGCGGGGTGACCGTCGCGGGACCGAAACCCGGTGACGAACGGACTGTCGCGAGCGGTTTCGGTCGCGTCGGTCCGCCGGCCGGACCGCGAATGCGCCCCGCCCTCGGGAAGACAAAGGATACTTAGCCACTCCGGGCCTAAAACGTACAATGAGTCAGCAGGAGAGCGAGCAGTCCGACCGGAAGAAATACGAGTTCCGGAAGGTCATCGAGGACCTGAAGGAGTACGAGGGGTCGGGGACGCAACTCGTCACGATATACATCCCGGACGACAAGCAGATCAGTTCGGTCGTCCAGCACGTCACGCAGGAACACAGCGAAGCGAGCAACATCAAGTCCAAGCAGACCCGGACGAACGTTCAGGACGCCCTCTCCTCGATCAAGTCCCGCCTCCGCTACTTCGACACCTACCCGCCGGAAAACGGCATCGTCATCTTCTCCGGCGCGGTCGACTCCGGCGGCGGCCGGACGGACATGATCACGAAGGTCCTGGAGAGCCCGCCGATGGCCATCGAGTCGTTTCGCTACCACTGCGACTCGGAGTTCCTCACCGAGCCCCTAGAGGAGATGCTCGCGGACAAGGGCCTGTACGGCCTGATCGTCCTCGACCGGCGCGAGGCCAACGTCGGCTGGCTCCGCGGCAAGCGCGTCGAACCGGTCAAGTCCGCCTCCTCGCTCGTCCCCGGCAAGCAGCGCAAAGGTGGCCAGTCCGCGCAGCGGTTCGCCCGCCTTCGCCTCGAAGCGATCGACAACTTCTATCAGGAGGTCGCCGGCATGGCCAACGACCTGTTCGTCGAGAAGCGCCACGAGCTAGACGGCATCCTCGTGGGCGGTCCCTCCCCCACGAAAGACGAGTTCCTCGACGGCGACTACCTCCACCACGAGCTAGGGGACTCCGTGCTCGGCAAGTTCGACGTCTCCTACACGGACGAGTCCGGCCTCCACGACCTCGTCGACTCGGCGGAAGACGCCCTGGCCGACGCCGAGGTGATGAAGGACAAGAACCTGATGCAGGACTTCTTCAAGGAGCTCCACGCCGGGGACGAAGCCACCTACGGCTTCGACCAGACCCGGCGAAACCTCATCATGGGCTCCGTCGAGACCCTGCTCATCAGCGAGGACCTCCGAAAGGACGTGGTCACCTACGAGTGCCCCGGGGGCCACGAGGAGCGGGAGGTGCTGGACCGGCGGAAGGACACGCCCGACCACACCTGTAGCGAGTGCGGCGAGACGGTCGACGCCGACGATGACGAGCGCGAGGACGCCATCGACCACCTCATCGCCATCGCCGAACAGCGCGGCACCGAGACCAAGTTCATCTCCACCGACTTCGAGAAGGGCGAGCAGCTGTACGACGCCTTCGGCGGCGTCGCCGGCCTCCTCCGCTACTCGACGGGCGTTTGACAGCCTCCTGCGCCTGAAGACGCGGGAATCCCACGGCACCGCACCGCTGGATTGGGATATTAGGGTTTGCGGTCTACCACTTGTTCCTGTAGTTGGAATCCACAGGACAAGTCATGAAGGTAGACTCCGGGCTGTGCCAACCAGCCGGTACTCCTATCCCCACCCAAACGGGGTGCAGACGCGGAGTTACTTTGGTTCACGTCGAGACGGATGTTCTCCGCCCCGTTCACGTCCACGTTGAACGCCGCGTCACACTCCTCACAGACGTACAGACCACGTTCAACACGCTGACTACTGTCTTCTCTACCGCACACACAACACGTCTTGCTCGTGTCGCGTTCGGACACCTCTACGACTTCGATTCCTTTGACCTTCGCTTTGTACGTGAGAATCCTGGTGAAGCGGTCGAACGCCCACTCGTGCAGGTCGAGGTTGCCGTGTTTGCCCCAGTTCTTCGAGTCGCTGTTCTCATCTTTGCGGACACCAGCGAGTTTCCCAATGTTAACACGGCCTACGCCTCGTTCGACACACGTCTCGGCGATGTGCTTCGCTAAGGAGTGGAAAAAGTGGGTGCGGCGCTCCGACCACTTCCTGTGCAGACGAGTGGCTTCTTCGCCACCTGAATCGTCGCACTTGGCGATCTCCTTCGGGAAGTAGTACCCGTCTTGTTTCAGGCGGTTGCCGGGGTATAGGTTGGCTTCCTCGGTGCTGTACGCGACCGCCGCGAAGTTACCGATACCGAGGTCAATACCCGCTGTTTCGTTGCCGGGTGCGTCGGGAGTCTCGACTTCGTGTTTGCACACGAAGTGTAGTTCCCAGCGTCCCTTCGCCGTATCGTAGACAGCACGAACCTGTTGCAGGTTCTCGACGGTGACGCCGGGACGAGTCTCGTACTCGACAAGGATGTACTCCCACGCTCGTGGGTGTTCCTTGTGATTCGCGCCCTTCGAGAGACGTACACGATTGTTCTCGGTGTCGTGGCGGATGCCTTTCTGCTTCCACGTTACCGTCGAGCGCGGGTGTTCTTCGTGGACGCGGTTGCCGTCTTGGTCGTAGTAGTTTTTCTTGCGGTGGCCGGGCGGATTCGCGTAAGAGTCGTTCTTGCGTTTGCCGTACCACGAGTTGAAGGCTTCAGCGAGTTCCTCCAGAACGCGCTGACTGGACTGACTGTGCAGTCCCTTGTACTTGTTGTGGGTCTTCAACTCGCGTTTCAAGTCCGAGTTGTCGGGAATCTGGCCCATCTCCTCCCACATTTGGCGGGAGTGGTAGTTCGCAACGTTCCAGAGTTTGGATGCATCCTTGCCCTTTATAAGGGCCGCTCTCGCTGGCCCGTCGCGTCGGAAAGTCGTACCTGTCGTCCATCGCGGGAGCAGACCGACGGCCTCGTAGTTTTATGCTCGTACGTGATAGATGGCGAAGGCACGAGATGACAGGGACGGGTCAAGGGAGCGACGTCGTCGACGTGCTGACGCGCCGGATCGAGGTCCTCGACTTCCTCTCCGGGTCGACCGCGGGGAAAGACCGACTGGTAACGGAACTCGGCGTCTCGCGGTCGACGGTGAACCGGGCGCTTCGCGAACTCGAAGGGCTGGGGTTTCTCACTCGCGTCGACGGGGAGTACACCGCGTCGACGACCGGCCGACTCGTCGCTCGACAGTACGGCGAGTTCGTCGCGGGACTGGAGGACAGTTGCGACGCCCAGCCCGTGCTGGCGGGCGTCGCGCCGTCGGCGGAGATGAGTCCGGCGATGCTGCGCGGCGCGTCCGTCTACCTCGCGGAGCCGCCGACGCCGTTTCGCCCGATCCAGCGGATAACGGAGCTGGCGACCGAAGCGGACGAGTTCCGCGGGCTCTCGGCGGCCGTCGCCGTCCCGGAGTCGTTCGACCGCATCGCCGACGCGGTGCTTCGCGGCGACCTCCGGGCCGAGTTCGTCGTCTCCGACCAGGTCGCGAAACACGTCCGTTCAAGCGGCGGCGTGATCGAGGAAGCGGCCAGTGGGGACCGACTGTCGATGTACGTCACCGGCGACCTCCCCTACGGCCTCGGGATCGCGTACGGCGAGGACGGCGCGCACGCGTTCGTCGTCACCTGCGGCGAGGAGGGCGACCTCCGCGGCGCGGTCGTCAACGACTCGCCCAAGGCGGTCGAGTGGGCCGAGGAACTCTACCGACGCCACCGGGCGGACGCGACCGAACTACCGACGGCCTCGGAGTGACCGCTACGGCCGCCAGTTCTAACAACCTCCCCGATGTATGGAGGGCCACATGGGTCGTGACGCCGTCTCCGACCTCGTTCGGACGCTGTGTAACCGTCACGAGTTCCTCGTAGCGCTCCGCGGCGGGCCACCTCGCTGCCACGCTCACGGACGCGATGCTCTCGGCGACGAGCGACCTCCACGCCGCTGCGGAGCCGCTTCGAGCGGCGTCCCCGGATGCCCCGCTCGACCTCCGTCTCGTCAGCGGCGCGACGGCCACCGAGGCGACCGACCGCGTTCGAAGCCGGCGGCTCTCGTCCGTTCTGGACCTGCTGATGGAAGCGTCCCGGGCGTACGTTCTGGCCCCCGTGATCAGCCGACCGGGGAGCTTCGACGGGGTCTGCGAGGCCGTGGTCGACGCGGACACTGACGTCGAGATGGTCTTCGAGGCGTCGCTCGCCGAGCAGTTGCTCCCCCCGAACGCCGACCGGGTCGCGGCGATGATCGAGAACGGGTTCACGCCGCTGGTGACCACGGGCGTCCCCTTCGGACTCGTCCTCGGGGAGACGGCTGACGGCTGGGAGACCCACCTCGTCACGTACGGCGACGACGGCGACCTCCGCGGCGTGGTCAGCAACGACACGCCGGCGGCAGCCGCGTGGGCGTGGGAGACGTACCAGCGGTTCCGCGACGACGCCCACGACGTGACCGAACCGCTCCGACGGGAGACGCGGGAGCGGCCGGTCGCCTCGGAGTGACCGCGACCGCCTCAGAGCAACTGTTCTAGCTGGTGGCGGCGTCTGTCGAGGTCGACCGCCGGAGAGAGGTCCGGGTCCGCGGCGAGTCGGTCGGTCACCAGAAACGGGTCCGCGCCGGCGCGTTCGATCCGCTCGACCAGCGTCCCTATCGCCTCGCGGTTGACGGCCAGCGACCGGATGAGACCGAGGAAAAGCGCCGTCGGTACCGCCGCGGGGCCGGTCGGGAACGCGTCGCTCACCGCGTCGAACGCGGGATCGTCGGCCGGGTCGGTCGCGGCGGTCACGGCGAGACAGTCGGTGCAGATCGCTGCGGCCGCCGCGTCGTCGGGCGCGTGGTCGCACAGAGCGGGCGGCACCGAAAAGGCGACGGTCGGCGCTCCGCAGTCCGGACAGTCCATACGGTACGGTCGCGGGAGACGGTGAAAAGCGTACGGCAGGTCAGTCGTCGGCCGGGACGCGGTCTTCGTCGAGTTCGGCGGCTTCGGCCTCGCGCTGCTCCGCTTCGTCCTCCTCTTTTTTCGCTTTGATCTTTTTCATGCGGAAGATCTCCTCGCGCTCTTGCTCTTCGAGTTTCTGCTCGATGTACTCCTCGTTGGTGCGGAGTTCGGGCAGCAGCGTGAACTCCAGCGCGTTGACGCGGCGCTTCGTCTTCTCTATCTCGTCGAGCATCTTCTTCATCGCCGTCTCGACCTCTGCGGCGAGGATGATGGAGTCGAGGAGTTCCTCGTAGGCCTCGGCCGCCTCGTCGATGCGGGCGCTGGTACCGACGACGCCGTAGCCGCGCTCGTCGAGGCTCTTTTCGACCTTGCTCGACTCGATCTGCGGGACGACGACGCCCATGATGTTGTGCGACTCCGTCGTGGTCTCGGGGTGTTCCTTCAGCGCGGCGGCGGCCCCGCGGACCGCGACGTCGCCCTCCATGGCGCGGGCCATGTTGATCTTCTTCTGGGCGTCCTCGTAGTTGGCCTCGACGTTCCCGCGGACGTCCTGCGCCTGGTCGAGGATGTCCATGAACTCCATGATGAGGCCGTCGCGCTTCTTCTCCAGCGTGTCGTGCCCCCGCTCGGAGAGTTCGATGCGCTCCTCGATTCGCATTAGCTCTTTCCGAGTGGGTTTGACGTCCTTGGCCATCTCCCGTAAGCGTTGCGTCCCCTGACGGATAACTGTTTACAGTCTCGGCGAAACGGGACCGCTCGCCCGCCGACGCGGCCGGTCACTCGGTGGAGTCGCCCGGTCGCCACACGCCCTCCGCGCGGTCCAGCAGCGCGACGACGACGACGTGCGGGAGCGTCAGCATCGAGATGAACACGAGATAGAGCGCGGTCAGGTCGAGCGCCGAGGACGGCGCGGCGGGGACGACGAGCGCGAACCCCGCGAGCAGGACGAGCGAGAGGGCGGAGAGCGGCGCGGCGTCGCGGGCGAACCGGCGGAGCGCGGCGACCGGCCGGCCGGCGCGAAGCGACCCGGCGGCGCGGTCGTCGAGCAGGAGGAGGCGCGCGACGTGTCTGAGGGCGTGCCAGAGACAGAAGTACGTCCCGACGGCGACCAGCGGCGGCACGGCGAGGAAGCACGCCCAGAGCAGTACCGTCTCCGCCGCGTCGACCGCCCACGACCGCGGGTCGGCGGTGCGAGCGAGGCCGAGCGCGAGGGACGCGACCGTCAGGGCGGCGAACGCCGTGCCGAGCACGAGACGAGCGCCGGGGGAGAACAGGACCGCGGCGCGGCCCAGCGACCCGTCGCCGAACAGCGCGGCGAACGACGACAGCACCCGACGGTACGTCGCGGGGAACCCGAGCAGCGGCACCAGCATCGGGAGGCCACCCCTGACGGCGACGAACAGGGCTCGCTGCGTTCGCGTGCGGAGGTGGTCGGCGTCCGCGAGGACCAGTGACGCGTGGAGGTCGCCCTGCCCCCAGTGCAGCCAGGTGAGCAGGACGAACCCGACGGCGGCGACGCCGGGCGCGACGAACCAGACCGCGCCGTACGCGGCCCCGAGAACGAGATACAGCGCGCCGACGGCTCCCGCGGACGCGACCGCGGTCGGGGTGTCCGCGCCGCGAGCGCGGGCGACGGCGAGGTGGTCGACGGCGCCGTGCGGGAGGCCGAACAGGACGACGCTCGCCGCCAGCGGCGCGTACCGCAGTGGCGGCGGGAGCGTCGTCCCGAGTGCGACCGTGGCGAGCAGGGCGGCGGCCGCGACCGGCCCGGGAGCGAGGAAGCCGACGCGAACCGTCCGCGAAGCGTCGCCCGACCGGAGGGCCGAACCCTCTACCGCCACCGTTCGACCACCCACTCGTACAGCACCAGCCCCTGAACGATGAAGAGGTTCGTCACGAGGAAGAACAGCGCTTCCTCGACCGGGAGTCCGAGGACGTCGACGCCGACGGTGTACCGGTCTGAGATGACCCAGAGGCCCTGCCACAGCGCGATCCGGTCGGCGAGCCAGAAGTAAACGGTCGGCACCGCGACCGCGACGGCGACGGTCCGGCCGTAGTGCCAGAGATACGGCCAGCCGACGGCCCACTGGAGCGCCAGTATCGGCGCTGCCCAGAGGAGGATCGCGCCGAGGTAGTACGTCGCGTCGGCAGTGAGCAGCGCCGCACCGACGACGCCGACGGCGACGCCGGCGAGCGCGCCGCCGAGGCGGTCCCGAGCGGTCGCGACCGGCCCCGGCGCGCCGCCGTCGTGGACCCGCGCCAGCCACAGCGCAGTGACGAGGGGCTGGAGCGCGATGAACAGGTACTCCCCCAGCGGCGCGTGCCAGAACGTGCCGGCGACGACGTCCTCGCCGTAGTGCCAGACGCCGCGCTCGATGAGGTAGTTGTCCCACGGCGTCGTGTACAGCAGGGCGAGGGCGACGATGGCCGCGAGCCCGCCGACGGGGACGTCGAGATCGTTGCGCGTCGGCGCGGACAGCGCGGGCACTGCCAGCCCGAGCGCCGGCGGCACGACGAACACCGCGTGGAACCCGAGATACGTGACGATGACGAGTGGGTGGATCATTGACATGGCGTCGGAGCGGCGGGCCGGAGCGCTCCGGTGACGGGCCGTTCCGTCGCCGAACCGTAGCGTCCGGGCGGAGGGTTAGCGAACGGGTCGGTGGCGCGACGGCGGGGTCAGGGGGCCGTCGCCGAAGCGCGGGACACGTCGGTCGCGGCGTCGAGCACCGCTCGGCTCCGCAGTAACACGAAGCCGAAGCCGACCTTCGCGGAGAGGTCGAGCACCATGAACGCCGCCGTCTCCCAGTACAGCGGGACGACGCCGAGCCCCTCGGTGCCGACGATCCACACTATCGGGTACGCGACCCACAGCACGATGAGCAGGTTCTGGAGCCTGTTGACGAGGCTGTTGACCTGCGGCGGCCGCTCGTCCGCCATGTCGCTGAGCGACCTCACCAGGAAGTACAGCAGGAACGCGAGCGCGGCGGTGCTGATCCCCCACCATGAGAGCCGGAACACGACGGACGCGGCGACCAGCGCGCCGACCAGCCCGGTGCCGATCATGAACGCGTCGAGGCCGATCAGCGTGTATATCGTGTTCTTGTCAGCCCGCGCCAACAGGGCCAGATCCAGCAGTAGCAACGGCGTCGTGAACAACCAGTCCGCGTACCGCGCCCAGTAGATGTCGAGCGTCTTGCCCGCGAGTTCGACCTCCGTTAGCCCGAACCCGGTCGCCATCGAAAAGTACGACGCCGCGGCGATGGCGGTGATGAATATCGTGATGATGTAGAACTGTTCCTGCTCGGGGTCGCGAACGCCCCACCCAGAGCCGATGAAATACAACATTCCGAGTGTCATCCCGAGCGTGCCGATCCACAGCCAAACCGATTCCGCGCCTGGTTGCGCCATACACTCGGGAGTTAGGAACCGTGAACAATAAGCGAGATACCACACTAGTTGGAGTTCCAGCCGTCGAACAGTTCGGCGACGAGTTTCCGCTCCGCCGCGCGGAGATGCTGGTGGAAGGTCGACCGCGATATCCCCATCGACGCCGCCAGTTCCTCGCCGGAAACGGCGTGTGGCCACTCGAAGAACCCACCGTGATAGGCCTTTTCGAGAGCTATCCGCTGTTGCTCCGTGAGCCGGTTCTCGACGGTCGACCGGAACTCGCGGTCGGTTCTCGCCGGCCGGCTGCTTTCCCGTGTCGCGATCAGTTCCGTGCCGTCGTACATCGCCGAGAGCGCGTCGAACACGTCCCGCGCGCTCTCTCTGTGGGGTACGTCCACCTGCAAGTGCGCTCGACCCTCCGGGCCGACGGTCAGCGTCCTCGTCCGAGCGCCGTTGTCGGCAAGCGATCGGACGAACGCGGGGTCCGCGACCGCGAACTCGAACACGCCGCCCGTCCCGTCCGCGGTGAGACACGTCGCCTCGTCGATGTCCGGTCGGTCGGCGGCCGCGTCTAGCAGTCTGTCCGGGTCCGCGTCCGTCGCCTCGAAGAAAGCGAGCCACTGGCCGTTCGACCGCAGAACCCCTCCCTGATACTCCAGTCGACAGTCCGCCGCCGCGAACCGAGCGATCGCCGCGGCGATCGCACGCCCGAGCGCTTCGAGAACTACCGACTCGCGCTCGTCGAACGCGTCGGCGTCCGCGGCGTAGACGTTCAACGCACCGTACAGCGACTCGCCGTACTCCAGCGGGACCGACGCGACGGCGCTCGGCGTCGCCGACCCCGCGTCGCTCCACGCCGCGTGAACCGGGTCGTCGGAGGGGTCCCCGACCTGAATCGACCCGTCCGCCGCCGCGCGCGCGGCCGGGTCGTCGCCGTCGAGTCGCACCGTTAACTCCCCGAGCGCGGCGGCCGTTTCTCCGGCAGAGGTCCGAGAGACGAGCCGTTCTCGCGACAGGTCCGGCTGACCGATCCACGCGCCGACGTAACCGTCGACGGCCGCGAGACGGCGACAGACCTCCCGTTCCATCTCGCGTCTGCTCTCCGCGCGCACGATCGAGTTGGTCACGTCCCGCAGGAGTCCCTGGATCCGCTCGACGAGATGTTCGAGGTTCGCCCGCTCGCGCTCTGCCTCTCGCTCGGCCCGCTTCCGCTCGCTGACATCGGTCTGGAAGCCGACGTAGTAGACGACCTCCCCGCTCTCGTCATCGATCGGGGCGACGTCCAGCCGGGTCCAGAACGGCGTGCCGTCGCGTCGGTAGTTGAGCAGTTCGACGGACACCGGTTCCTCGGCGTCGACGGCGGCCGCTATCTCGGCCACGGCGTCCTCGTCCGTCCGTTCGCCCTGGAGAAAGCGGCAGTTCCGCCCCAGCGATTCGTCCGCGGTGTACCCCGTTATGTCCTCGAACGCCCGATTGACGTAGACGAGCGGGTTGTCCGGCAGCGACGGGTCGGCGACCGTGATCCCGACCGGTGCTTCGTCCATCGCCCGTTCTTTGGTCGCCTCGGAGATGGCCGCCGGGTCGCCGAGCCCTGACGGTTCCGCCGCGACCCTCTCCGCGATCCGCCGGACGAGTCGGTCGTACCCGTCGGACTTGCGGACGCAGGGAACCGCGTCGCCCGCCGCGGCCACGGCGTCCGCGTCGTCCGTGAACAGCACCACCGGGACGTTCGGCGCTATCTGCCGTATCCCCCGAAACAGGTCCATCGCCTCGCCGTCCGCGAGTCGGCACTCGCTGACCACGCAGTCGACGCCCGCGGGCCGGATGCCGCCGAGACCGTCCTTGACAGTCGCCGCCGTGCGTACTTCTACCCCCGCGACACCCAACTTCGCCCGCGCCCGCCGACGCGCTCCCTCGTCCGGGTCGACGTAGAGGACTCTCGTTCCCTCCCGATCGGACATGTCACCCGGTTAGGATTCGAGCCACCTAAGCGTGGGGTGGTGTCCCACGGCCAGGTCCCGCGGGCGGTGCCGCCGCTCTCGGACGCGACGGCCGAAAGAAAGCGAACCGACGAACGCGGTTACTCGGCCTCGACCTGCGCGGTCTCGGCGGTCTCGTCCTCGCGGTAGTTCTCCGCGATGAGTTCCTCGTCGATGCGGTTGAGTTCCTCCTTCGGGAGCATCGACAGCAGGTCCCAGCCGTTCTCGACCGTCTCGTCGATGTCGCGGTTGGTGTCGTTGCCCTGCTGGACGAACTCCTCCTCGAAGCGGTCGGCGAAGTCGAGGTACTTGTTGTCGCGCTCGGACAGCGCCTCGCGACCGACGATGTTCACGAGGTCGCGCAGGTCCTCGCCCTCCGCGTACGCGGCGTACATCTGGTCGGAGACGTCGCTGTGGTCGGCGCGGGTCAGACCCTCGCCGATACCGTCGTCCATCAGGCGCGAGAGGCTCGGCAGGACGTTGACCGGGGGTTCGATCCCCTGACTGTTGAGGTCGCGGTCCATCATGATCTGCCCCTCCGTGATGTACCCCGTCAGGTCCGGGATCGGGTGCGTGTCGTCGTCGCCGGGCATCGTCAGGATGGGGATCTGCGTGACGGAGCCCTCGCGGCCCTTGATGCGGCCGGCGCGCTCGTACAACTGAGCGAGGTCGGTGTACATGTACCCGGGGTACCCGCGGCGGCCCGGGACCTCCTCGCGCGCGGCACCGATCTGGCGCAGCGCCTCGCAGTAGTTGGTTATGTCCGTCAGGATGACCAGCACGTGGTAGCCCTTGTCGAACGCGAGGTACTCGGCGGTGGTCAGCGCCAGTCGCGGCGTGACCGTCCGCTCGACGGCCGGGTCGTCCGCGATGTTCATGAAGACGACCGAGCGCTCGAGGGCACCGGTCTGCTCGAAGTCCTCGAGGAACTCGTTCGCCTCCTCCTGGGTGATCCCCATCGCGCTGAAGATCACCGCGAACTCGGAGCCGTCGCCGTCTTCGCCCGCTTCCTCCTCCGGCACGGTCGCCTGTCGGGCGATCTGGAGCGCGAGTTCGTTGTGCGGCAGGCCGGACGCCGAGAAGATCGGCAGCTTCTGGCCGCGCACGAGCGTGTTCATGCCGTCGATAGCGGAGACGCCCGTCTGGATGAACTCTTCGGGGTACTCCCGCGCGTACGGGTTGATCGCCGCGCCGACGATGTCTCGGCGGTCGTCGGGCACGATCTCCGGCCCGCCGTCGATCGGGTTACCGGACCCGTCGAGGACGCGCCCGAGCAGGTCCTCCGTGACGGGCATCTTCATCGTCTCGCCCAGGAACCGTACGGATGCGTTCCTGTCGATGCCCGAGGTGCCCTCGAACACCTGAATCGAGACGATACCCTCGCTCGACTCCAGTACCTGTCCGCGCTTGGTCTCGCCCTGGGGCGTCTCGATCTCGACGATCTCGTCGTACCCGACCGGCTCGTCGACCTCGGCGAACACCAGCGGACCGCTGATCTCAGTGATCGTCTGATACTCTTTCATTGTTAGTATTTCTCCCGAAGCTGCTGTGCGATGTCGGATTCGATCTCCTCGATGAACGCCTCGGCCTCGTCGTCGGGCGTCGTGCCGATGCGGTTGATGCGCGGCACGGCGTCGATGTCCTGGATCTCCTCGACCGGGACGCCGGCTTCGAGCGCCTCGAACGCCTCGTCGTTGAACGTCTCGATCGCCTGCACGATCTGGTAGGTCTTCTCCGGCGGACAGTAGGTGTCCACGTCGTGCAAGGCGTTCTGCTGGAGGAACGCCTCGCGGAGGTAGCGCGCGACCTCGAGGGTCAGCTGCTGGTCCTCCGGCAGCGCGTCCTTACCGACCAGCTGGACGATCTCCTGAAGCTCGGCCTCCTCGTCGAGCACGTCGACGGCCCACTGGCGCACGTCCGGCCAGTCGGGTTCGACGTTCTCCTCCCACCAGGGGTCGAGCTGGTCCTTGTACAGCGAGTAGGACTCGTTCCAGTTGATCGCCGGGAAGTGCCGGCGCTCGGCGAGGTCGGCGTCCAGCGCCCAGAACGTCTTCACGATGCGCAGCGTGTTCTGGGTGACCGGCTCCGAGAAGTCGCCGCCCGGCGGCGACACCGCGCCGACGACGGAGACCGACCCCTCGGTGCCGTTGATGTTCTCGAAGTAGCCGGCGCGCTCGTAGAACTCGCTGAGGCGAGCGGCGAGGTACGCGGGGTACCCCTCCTCGCCGGGCATCTCCTCCAGCCGCGAGGAGATCTCGCGCATGGCCTCGGCCCACCGGGAGGTGGAGTCGGCCATCAGCGCGACGTCGTAACCCATGTCGCGGTAGAACTCCGCGATGGTGACCCCGGTGTAGATACAGGACTCCCGGGCCGCGACCGGCATGTTCGACGTGTTAGCAATGAGACAGGTCCGGGCCATCAGCGGGTTCCCGGTCTGCGGGTCGGGCAGTTCCGGGAAGTCCTCGATGACCTCGGTCATCTCGTTGCCGCGCTCGCCACAGCCGATGTAGACGACGATGTCCGCGTCGGACCACTTGGCGAGTTGCTGCTGGGTCACCGTGTTGTGGAGCACGCTCGGGGCGTGTCCGCCGACGAAGTTCTGCGTGCCCGGCACCGTCACGTCGTACACCGTTTGCTCCTCCTCGATCGTTTCGATCTCCACGATCGGGTCGAAGAACACGTCATCGAGCATGTCCGTGACGGACGATACTCGGTCGGCCACCGCGCTCCCTCCGTCGGCCACGACGCTCTCGATAGTGTCGAACGCACTCCTGCTCGGCTGTTGACCGAGCCCGGTGTAGTTGTGGGTTTCGACACCGTTGTCGGCGAACTCGGTGTAACTGGCTGCCTCCGCGATCTCCAGCATCGTCTTCGCGCCGACGGGGACCGTGTCCACGTTCGTGTTCCCGGTCGTGGTGCGGGCGTACGAACCGATCTCCTCGATCTTCTCGTGGTGCCAGTGGTCGTCGTCCAGCGCCGCGTACAACGACGCCAGTTCGTCAGCGCCGGTGACCGTAACGCGGTTTGCGCCGTTATCTCGGCGGCGCACTCGATACAGGACGCCGATCCGGGAGAGCAGGTGCGTGAGCCCGGACGCCATCCGCTCGCTCGACGTGCTGATCTCCACGGATCCGCCGCTGATCGACCCGTCGCCGAGGTAGTAGCCACGCAGGAACGCGGCGACGATGTCGTCGCTTCCCGCCTTCACGGCGTCGGGAACGTCGGCCGTCACCGACTTTCGCGTCTCGGGCCTCCCGAGCGCCGAGAGCAACGATGCCAGCACCGTGCTGCGGATCTCGACCGTCTCGACGGTGTCGTGAACGGTGTTGGCCGATCCGGCGTCGAACAGCCGTTCGGCTAACTCGGAGAACCGCGCCCGGAGTGACGCATCGTTGTTGTGGAACCGCACCGTTTTCTCGGTGATCATCCCGTCGCTGAACAGGAGTCCGAGGAACTCGGCGAGTTCGGGGGTTACGCGCTCGGGAACGGCGATCGCTTTCCCGTTACTTCCCGGCTTGACCCAGGTGACCGACGGGCGTTCGACATCGAGGTCGTCGCACACGTCACGCACGAACTCGAGCGTCGGGCTCGTCCGCCCGAGGGCGTAGTTCATGAAAGCGGAGTACGGGACGCCGACGGCCGCCGCGATCTCTTTCTTCGAGTCGGTCGCGGCGTCGATGGCGTTCTCCACCCGCTCGGTGACGCCGTCCTCGACCACGCGTGCCTCGGGAACGAGTTCGTACGGATCGACCGGGGTCGCCTCGCCGTCGACATCCAGCCGGCGCGGCATCACCAGCGACTCGCCGACCTCCAGTGTCTCGGCGGGGGTCTCTTCGACCCGCAGGTCGCCGCGCATCCGGAACAGCCTGTGAGCCGGCGTCACCTCGAGTTCGCGTCCGCTCGCCGTGCGCACGCGCACGATCCGATCCGTCGAACCGCGGTAAACGTGGGACGTCGTCGCTGGCCGGATCTCGCCGTTGCCTTCGTCGAACGTCAGGATCTTCGCCTCCGCTTCCACCAGGGTCTCGCCGGACCCGTCGGCCTCGTCACCCGCCAGCCGGTCGAACAGTGTCTCGATCGGAACCGTTTCGCCGTCGGCCAGCACGACCGGCGTGTCGGGAGTGACACATTTCCCGGAGCCGAACGGCCCGGGAATCGCCGCCGTCCCGCCTTTCGCGAGCGGGAACAGGCCGTCCTGGATGCGCTGACCGGTGACGAGCGGCTCCGTCGGCGTCTTCTTGTCGGACGCCGGACGGGCCTCCCGGACCGGCCACTCCTGGCGCATCCGGACCTCCTCGCCGTTGTCCAGTTCGACGACCGTGTCCTGTACGGTGAAGCTGCCGGCCTCGATGGAGACGACTTCGCCGCCCTCGTAGTCCGGCGGCACCATCACCTTGTGGTCGATGGTCACCGTCTCGGAGACGGTGCCGAGGACGTCGGTCGGACCGACCGCGTCGCCCTCCTCGACCTCGGGCTCGAACTCCCACGTCTTCTCCAGGTCGATGCCCGGCGCGTCGACGCCGCGGTCGAGGAACGCGCCCATCTTGTCCTCCAGGACGTCGAGGGGGCGCTGGACGCCGTCGTAGATGGAGTCCAGCATGCCCGGTCCGAGGTCCACGGAGAGCGGCTCGCCGGTGTTCTCGACGGGCTCGCCGGGACCGACGCCGGACGTCTCCTCGTAGACCTGGATGGTCGTGACGTTCCCTTCGATCTCGATGACCTCGCCCATCAGCCCTTCCGTGCCGACGTACACCACGTCGTTCATCCGGGCGTCGAGGTCCGTGGCGGTCACGACGGGACCGCTCACGCTTTCGATGACGCCATCTTCGCTGACGTCAGTGTCTGTTGCTTGGCTCATAGTTGCGTTAGTCTTCCTCCATCAGGTCGATACCGATCGCGCGCTTGATCTTGTCGCGCAGTCCGCCGCTTCCCGCGCCGCCGCCCAGCGTCACGACGGTGGGCTCGACGCTCGTCTCGACGTCCTCGCGGACACCCCGCGAGAGGTACTGTAGGTCGTCGGCGTGCATCACGATGATGCCGATGGTCTCGTCGGTCAGGACGCGCTCGACGGCCTCGTCGAGCGCCTCGTCCTTGTCGTCGTCCGGCACGTTCTCGAACTCGCGGACGCCGGCCAGCCGGAAGCCGGTCGTGAACTCGGGACTGCCGACGACGGCGATCTCCTGACTCATGCTATCACCAGCTCCTCGTTGACCTCCTCCTCGGTGAGCCCCGCCTCCTTGCCGCGTGCGACGGCGCGCACGTTCTCGACCTCGCGCTCCTTGGCGAGCACGTAGGCGAGCACCGGACAGATGGAGTTGGGGAACCGGTTCGAGAGCTCGCGGGAGTAGTCCAGCAACGCATGATCTAAGGCGTGCTCGAACCCGATGAGGCTGTCGACTTCCTCGATCTCGTCGAGCGCGTCGGACAGCTCGTCGCCGTACTTGCTGTCGCGGATGTGCGCGACGAGCTGGTCGCGGCCACCGACGAGCTGCGAGAGCTCGGCGGCGGTGAACAGCTGTCCGCCGCCGATGTAGTACTCCGAGGGATCCATGTCGGCCCCGGTGCGGGCGAGTCGAAGCGCGTTCCGGACGTTCCGGAAGTCGATCTCCGCCTGCAGGAACTCGACGTACAGCCGCGTCGGCTCGTCCGACCCGCTGATGTCGCCGAGCAGGTTCTCGAAGAACGCGCGGTCGACGGCGTTCTCCAGCGGCACCAGCACGCCGGACGCCTCGTACTCCTCGAAGGCCGCCGGCAGCGACGCGCCGAAGATCGTCCCGTCGAGCAGTTCGACCGCGTCCTCGATCGTCCCGGCGTTGGCCAGGCGTTCGAGGAAGCGGTCGTCGAACTCCCCGGCGTTGATGAGGTCGGTCTCTATCTCCTCGGCGGCGGCACCGGAGTAGAGCCCGCGGAACACCGTCTTCACGTTCCAGGCGTCGAACTTGCGAAGGTAGCTCGCGATCCGGTCGTACGTCTCGCCGCCGGACCAACGAAGCAGGTCGTCGAAGTTCTGCGCCATGTTGCGGTTCAGCGCGTACTCGATGAGGTCGACGCCGCTGTGGCGGGACCCCAGCGCGTTGATCGCCGACTCGTACGCGGTCTCCTCCATGAACCGGGCGATCTCGTCCGGTCCCATACGGACCAGCTTCCGGTAGTCCTCGTCGCTGAACAGCTTCGCGCGACGAGCCCTGACGCGGGCGTTGACGTACTCCGGATTGTTGCCGGTCGCGCTCACGCGGACCACCCCTCGGAGGACGGTCGTCGGGCGATGCGAGTGGCAGGGGTCATTGCTCCTCGAAGAGGCGAGTGCTGATCTCCTTCAGGTTGTCCTCCCACACGTCCTCCAGCACGGAGTCGAACGTGTTGTTGACCCGGACCCTGCTCCGGTCGCTCTCGACGACGACGCCGCCGAGACAGTCGACAGCGCCGGCGTACTCGTAGCCGTCGTAGTCCTCGACGATCTCGGTCACCAGCGCCTCGTCGTCCGCTCGGGCGTGTACCAGCACGTCGTCGCCCTCTTCGCGCGGGCTCTGCCCGCTCGAACGGTCCGAGGCGCTTCGTGCCTCGCTATCGTCGAACTCGACGGACGCGGCGTCCAGCAGGGCTCTCGTGAGCTCCTCGCGTTGGTCGCCGCTGAGGTCGGCGAGTTCGGCCTCGACCGCCGTACGGACCTCCTGAAGGAGGTTCCGGCGGGCTTCGAGGCGCTGTTGCTTGGCCTCGAGTTTCGCGCTGGAGAGCGTCCGCTCGCGCTCCTGCTCGACCTCGTTCTCGACCTGCTGCTCGGCCTCGGCGAGCGTCTCCTCGGCGTCTTCCTCCGCCTCGGAGACGATCTCCGCAGCGCGCTCTTCACCCTGGGCGCGGATCTCGTCCGCACGCGCGCGGGCTTCGTCTCGGATGTCCTCAACGACTGTTTCCAAACTCATTGTGAGAAAACGGGGCTGCGATTAGACGAAGAGTGCGACCAACGCGAAGATCACCAGTGTCTCCGGCAGGACCGTCATGACGATCCCGATACCGGTAGAAATGGAGTCTTCGGCGAGCGCACCGACAGCCGCGGCACCGATACCGCGCTCCGCGTACCCCGCGCCGATAGCGGCCAGGCCGATACCGATCGCGGTGGCACCGTCCGTCGTGATGCCGGGCTGTGGGTCGCCCTGAAGGCCGCCTTCCTGCAGGACGATGTTGGTGAGTCGTTCCGCTACAAGTGCGATGTCGAAGGAGTTCTCGATCATGTTTGCGTATACCTCGTAGTTGCGACCGAACAAGCGCAACTTCACCCGCCAGTGTCCATAAAACTTCCCAAACGAAATCGCCGCGTTCGGGCGTCTAGACCGTTCTCAGGTGGGTTCTATGGGTATTATAGTTTCGGTTTACTCTGCCGGCCACGGACCACGAGACCGGAGACGCTCGGTCCGAGAAAAGCCAGCGAGAGCGTCGGGGACGCCGTTCTCTCGCCGAGCGCGTTGCTCCGAAACGACGGTGACCAGGAAAACGAAGGCGAAAACGGAAGTCGGTGGCTGCGGTCAGTCCTCGGCGGTGTGTTCGCGGTCGTAGCCGAACGGTTCGAACACGCGGCCGCCGCCCTCGTAGAACTTGTCGAAGAACTCGACGTACTCGAGGCGGATTCCCTGCAGACCGGCGCTGGTGATACCGAGCATCAGGACGATGATGTGGCCGACGACGAAGACGACCACGCCGGCGATCACCGACGCCACGCCGCCGTGGAGCAGGCCACCGAACATGATCTCGGTGACCTCGTGGCCGTGAGACATCGTGCCCTCCGCCGGCATGTTGCCGGTCGCGAAGTGCCACTCCTCCTCCGCGCCGTGGCCGGTGACGTACACGCCGAAAAACAGGAGGTTGACGACGAACGCCATTCCCGCCTTCGCGAGGATCACCGCGGCGATCCGGAGGTAGGAGAGCACGTCGCCGAGCACGCTGAAGCTCTCCAGGAAGCCGACGAGGCTCCCGATAGCCACGCCGAAGTGCCGGATCTCGCCGTACACCATGGTCAGGAAGCCGACCACGGCGATCGGCAGACCCACGTAGAGGCCGACCTCGGCCGAAAGCCCGGTGAACCCGAGGTCGTATGCGGCGTGCTCGCCGCCGAGGACCTCGAAGAGGAACTCGGGCTTGGGGCCTTGCGCGTGTCGGCTGAAGATCCAGACCCAGACGCCGATCATCAGCGTCGCCCACGAGCCGTTCTCGAGGTAGGCGTCAGTGAAGCCGTGGTCGAGGTCGTTGATGAACCCGAACACGTACCCCGCGGTCAGGTGGAGCAGCCCGAGCAGGACGCTGACGAGCAGCCAGGTCCGGCCGAACTCGGAGTAGTACGGTTGGAGGCCCTTGTGCATCGGCGGGGAGCCGCCGAAGACGACCTCGCCGAGCACGTGCAGGCCGAACAGTTCGCCGTAGAGGATGCCGAACAGCCCGGTGAAGCCGCCGACCCACATGCCGATGGCACCGAGGCTGCGGAACACGTCGTCCTCGAAGCGGCTGTACAGCAGATAGCCGACACCGAAATACAACAGACCGTAGCCGAGGTCCCCGATCATGTACCCGAAGAAGGCCGGGAACGTCAGGAAGAGGATGACCGTCGGATCGAGTTCCGTGTACTTCGGTCGGTTGATCATCTGTAGGAGGAACTTGAACGGCTTCACCGCCCCCTCGTTGCTCTGGACGACCGGGGGTTCGTCGTCGACGGTGACGACGCTCCCCCCATCGGTGACGGCTTCCGCGCCGTCGCCCGCCTCGGACGCTTCCCCCGAGCGGGCGGGGTGGCCCTCGTGGTAGTCGGCGCGCTCTAGCTCGTCGACCTCGACGCGGTCGCCGACGGCCGATCCGAGCGCCGCTTCGAGGTCGGGGTAGCTGTCGGTCGGGACCCAGCCCTCCGCGACGAAGCTGTTCTCCGTCGTCGCGAACTGGAGCGGCGCTTCCCGCTTTTGCACCTCGATGGTGAGCTTCTCCTCGGCGGCCAGCAGGAAGCCGGCGGCGTCGAGGCGGAGCTCTTCGAGTTCGCCCTCGACGGTGTCGTACTGCGACTGGAGCCGCTGGCGCTCGTGGCGGAGCTCGTCGACGTACTCCTCGGGGCTGCCCTCGGCGTCGGGCACTTCGATGCGCGCGAAGTCGAGGCCGACCAGCGCGTCTTCGAGGGCGTCATCGGAGCTCGTCGAACTCCGATCGCCCGTCGGGGGGTCCCCGACGGTGTCCTCGCCGGCGTCGGCGGTCGGATAGACGACGGCGGCGACGGTCCGGTCGCCGGAGAACGTCTCGTACTCGTCGACCTCGTCGGACGCGGCGAGCGCCGCGGCGACCGCCTCCTCGTCGCCCTCGCCGACGGCGACCTGGAGGTTGTCGTAGCCCGAGAGCAGGTCCAGATCGATACCGAGGTCGGCGAACGGCTCGACCGAGTGTATCTCCTCCTCGACGGCGCGACGGTCGGTATCGATCTCGTCGAGCCGGTCGTCGAGTTCGTTCGCCTCCCGGCGGATCTCCTCGAGTTCGGAGTCGACCGCGTCGTCGGTGACGATGCGGCTCGGTCCGGCGTCGTCCTCGTCGACGCCGAGGATGCTCTCTAGCGAGCGGACCGTGACGAGCTTCTCGGAGGCCTCGTCGGCACCCTCGATAGGGTCGCCGTTGTCGAAGCCCTCCCACGAGCCGTCGTAGTCGCTGAGGTGGAGGAGGTTGAGGTCGTGAGCCGCCTCGATGACGTCGTCCATGACGGCCTTCGAGCCCGTCACGGACACTTTGCTCATCTGCTCAGGTCTGAGCATGCACCGCCTCCTTGAACTCGTCGACGACGTGCGCTATCACCTCTTCTTCCCTGAACTCGGCGCGTTCGACGAGCTCCTCGCGCTCTTCGGCCCCCGCTTCGAGGATCTCCTCGCGTTCCGTCTCGATGCCTCCGCGGGCTTCTCCGAGTCGCTGTTCTCGTAGCTCACGCGCCTCGGCCTCTGCTGTCTGGCGGATCTCCTCGGCTTCCTCGCGCGCCTCGGCGATGCGCTCCTCGCGCTCGTCCTCGGCCAGCGCGACGATTTCGTCCGCCTCCTGTTCCACGTCCTTGATCTGTTCGAGAACGTCTGGCCTCGGCATACTGTTAGCAGGCGTTCTTTGCAGAAGCGTCTATAAGGTAGTTGCGAAAGGGAACCGACGCGGCGAGCGCGCTACTTGCCAAACAGCAGGGTTATTTGTGGGGCGTCCGAACTCTCGGCCGATGGGTATCCTCGAGAACAAGGCCCGCGCACGGCTGTTCTACAAGTACCTCTCGAAGGTGTACGACCAGGTCAACCCGTTCGTCTGGAACGAAGGGATGCGCACGGAGGCGCTCGGGATGCTCGACATCGAGCCCGACGACCGCGTCCTCGATATCGGCTGCGGTACCGGGTTCGCGACGGAGGGGCTTCTCGACCGCGTCGACGAGGTCCACGGGCTGGACCAGAGCGTCCACCAGATGGAGAAGGCGTGGGCGAAGTTCGGCAAGAACGACGGGCCGGTGCGGTTCTACCGCGGCGACGCCGAGCGCCTGCCGTTCAAGACGGACAGCTTCGACCTCGTCTGGTCCTCGGGGTCGATCGAGTACTGGCCACACCCCGTCCGCGCGCTCCGGGAGATCCGCCGGATCACGAAGCCCGGCGGGCAGGCGCTCATCGTCGGGCCGAACTACCCCGAGTCGGGGGTCATGCAGCGAGTCGCCGACAGCATCATGCTGTTCTACGACGCCGAAGAGGCCGACCGGATGTTCTCCGAAGCGGGCTACGAGGATATCGAACACCGGCTGATGGGTCCCACGTACGACCCCGACGTCGCCATCACGACCGTCGCTCGCGTCCCCGAGTAGCGTCGCTTCTCCCCCGTCGTCGTCGTCGCAGTCACGACGCGCCCGCCGTCGGCGTAGACGACGACGCGCACCCGGTCGCCCGGGTCGATAGCGGGGTCGTTCGTCGCCGCGATCCGAAGGCTCGCCGTCTCCCCGGCACGCCACTCCGGATCGGCCGCGCGGTTGAACGGGCCGGTCGGGCCGGGCCGGAACCCCGAGGTCGAGAAGAACGGAACGGGCGGCTGGCGGTCGAGTGGCTCACCCGCGACGGTGACTTCGAGCGAGATATCGCGGACGTCGAGCGTGTCGCCGCCGCGGTGCGTGAGCGCGATACGGTCGTCGCCGGCGTCGGCGGCGACGGCCACCCTCGCCGACGGCGGCGGGGCGGCCGGAGCGGTCGCGGCGCTCAGAGCGACGACGCCGCCGAGGACGAGGGTACAGACGATCAGGAGGACGATGCCGACGACCGGCGAGACGGCGCGGGATCGAGCGGGCACGCCGGGGGTTCGCCTCGGCCTCCCGGATGAACCCTGGGTCGCGGTGCGGACCCGGTCGCGGCGCGCTCGGGCAGAAGTGCCGCGCTCCGACGGATGTTACGGCCGGACGGTCGTGTTCACCGTCTCGCTGCCGGTGGAGACGGTGACGAGGTAGTACGACCGCGGCTCTAGCGTCCAGAGCGTCCCGTCGTTCCCGGTCCGTCCGACCGGTTCGTCGTTGATCGCGACGTCCGCCGGGATCGGTCGTCCCGCGTCGTCGGTGGCGCGGACCTGAACCGGACCGCCGTGCGGCGTCTGGTTGATCGTCACGTTGATCTCGTCGCCGCTCGCCCGGACCGTGTTCGAATCGGGGAGTCGGTCGATCCGGAGCGTCTGGACCTCACGGAACACCGAACGGGTGCTCCCGTCGATGTAGGTCGTGAGACTCCCCTGCTGGTGCGGGATGCTCACTCGCCAGCGGCCGTCGTAGATGCCGGCGAGTCGCACCTCCCCTCGTTTGTTCTCGGAGGCCCAGCCGTAGAAGTCCTCGGCGTAGCCGAGCACCGAGGCCGCGTCCCCGTCGAACGTGTCGGTCGCGTTGTCGTCCTGGTCGTCGAACCGGACGGCCTCGCGATAGTAGTTCCCGTCACCGACCGTCTCGATGACGATGCCCCTCTGCGAGGCGCTGACCTGCGTCAGGCGGAGCGAGCCGTCCCCGCTGCCGCCGAACGACTCTCGGAGTTCCCCGCGGACGGGCGTCCGAAGCATCGCCAGTTCGACGGCGATCGCCTGCCGGCGGTCGGCCGCCGAGTAGCCCGTGATAGTGGCCGACAGCCGCCGGTGTTCGCCGACCGCGTCGTCGAGCAACTCGGCGCTCGCGTCGACCTGCGCGAGCGTTCTGAGCAATCTCGTCTCGGTGATGCTCCCGTTGGCGAACGACCGGACCGCTTCCCGCTCGGTCCGCTTGAGGGCCGCGGTTCGCTCCCCGATGTCGGTGAGGGTCTCGTCGGCCACCGAGGCGCGCGCCTGCGCCGAATCGGTCGCGGACAGTTCCGCCTCGAAGGTCCGAACACGGAAGTTCGTCCGCATCCGTTCGTCCGCCGTCGACAGCGACTGGGCGAGGTTGTGAGAGAGCACTGCTCGGCCGGTAGCGGCGTCGGAGAGGGACAGTCTGGCGGTGGTGTTCGATTCGTCCGCCTGAGGCGGTGCGGTCGACGCGGGCGTCCCGTCGGCGCTGGCGGGGTCGACCGGACCGGTGGGGACCGCGAGCCCCTGGACCGGGGCCGCGAGGAGGATCACCAGGGCGATTACCGTGAAGCGCTTCATCGAGATGGCGTTCACGTTGCTGGTACAAAAACCGGTCGGCGTCAGTTCGGCGACCGGGCGATCTCGTAAGGGGAGGCCAACAGCGGAAACGAGCGTAGCAACGCTCCGAAAACCGTTCAAAGCCGCTCCTGACGTTTTATCGCCCGATGAAAAGCATTTTGCCCACTGAGTGTCCACGGGCAACGTATGCGGTCACGTGCCGCCCTCTCGTTTGCCCTCCTCGTCTTCCTGGTTCTCGCCCCGACCGGCGCGGCCGCGGTGCCCGTCGGGGAGACGGCTCCCGTAGCGCCGGCCAGCGCCGGCGGTCCCGGCGCGACTCCCGCAACCGGCGTTTCCCTCGACACACAGGAGACCGGTCCGAGCGTCGTGATGCGGGTCAACGTCACCACGGACGGCGACGCGCGCTGGACGATCGAGTTCCGCGAGCGCCTCGACGACCGGAACGAAACGCGGGCGTTCCGAGAGTACAGAGACGCCATCGTCAACGGAGAGGACCGGCCGCCGATCACCGCGAGGGAGTTTAGCCGGTACGTCAACGAGTCCGCCGCCGGATCGGACCGCGAGATGACGCTGGAAGAGGTCGAGTACGACGGCTGGATCGAGAACGACACCGGCGTCATCGCCGTTAGCTTCACCTGGACGAACTTCGCCAGGGTCGAGGCGGACGGCGACAGACTGGTCGTCGGGGACGTGTTCAACGGGACTGACGGACCCTGGCTGCCCTCCCTCGATGACGGGCAGCGACTCGTGATCAACGCTCCCGACGGATACCTCCCGTACACCGCTCCCAGAGGTCACGAGAACGGGACTATCCGCTGGGACGGTCCGTACGACTTCAGCAGGAACGAGATCACTATCGGCTACAGCGCCCGGAACGGCGGCAACGGGCAGACGGTGTTGGACCCCGAGGAACCGCTCCCGATGGCGCTGCTCGGCTTCGGCATCGCCGCGCTCGTCGTCGCCGTCGGCACCGGCGGGTATCTCCTCGCGCGTCGGCAGACGGGGGGCGGGGGCGGCGTCGCCAGACCGGAGCCGGGAGGGGACCGTTCCGCGGCCGAGCCCGTCGACGGATCGGCGACAGCGGCGGGCGGATCGGCCGCCTCGGCGACCGTCGCGGACGAGTCAGTTGCGGAAGCCGAGACCGACGACGACGACGATGAGGACGGGATCGACGAGACGCTCCTCTCGGACGAGGAGCGCGTCACGCGCATGCTCGAAGCCAACGGCGGGCGGATGAAGCAGGCGAACATCGTCAAAGAGACGGGGTGGTCGAACGCGAAGGTGTCGCAACTGCTGTCCTCGATGGACGAGGACGACCGGATCGACAAGCTCCGGATCGGACGGGAAAACCTCATCACGCTCCCCGACACCGACATCGGCGATACCGAGTAACCGGTGCGTCGTCGGCGGCGTAGAAACCCTCGGTGCGTGATGGCTGGTTTCAAAAACGTTTATCTCAGACTGGGTGGAACCTGCACAACGATGAAAGTTCTCGTAACCGTCAAGGAGGTCGCCGAAGTCGAGGACGACTTCGAGATCGAGGGGACGGAGATAGGACCGCAGTACCTCAACTACGACCTCAACGAGTGGGACGACTACGCCGTCGAAGAGGGCGTACAGGTCGGCGAGAACGTGGACGACGCCGAGGTGGTGGCGGTCACCATCGGTCCGGAGCGCAGCGAGGAGACCATCCGGATGGCGCTGGCGAAAGGCGCCGACCGCGCCGTCCGCGTGTGGGACGAGGCGCTCGAAGACGTCGACCTGCTCGACGTGGGCGCGAAGGTCCGCCTGCTGGAGGCCGTCGTCGAGGAGGAGGACCCGGACCTCGTGCTGTCGGGCGTGCAGGCAGGCGACGACGCGTTCGGCGCGACCGGCGTGGCGCTCGCCGACGCTATCGACTTCGAGTGGGCGGCGGTCGTCAACCACCTCGGTCTGGACGTCGACGAGGGTGTCGCGCACGTCCACCGCGAACTGGAGGGCGGCGTCGACGAGGTGACCGACGTGGAGACCCCCGCGGTGCTGACGATCCAGACGGGTATCAACGAACCCCGCTACGCCAGCCTGCGCGGCATCCGGCAGGCCCAGAGCAAGGAGATCGCACCGAAGGACCTCTCCGACCTCGGCCTGTCCGCCGAGGACATCGAGAGCGACCTGCGCCTGACCGACATGTACGAACCGGAGACCGAGAGCGACGCCACCTACTTCGAGGGCGGTCCCGAGGAAACGGCGGGGCAACTCGCTGACCTGCTCCGCGACACGGGGGTGGCAGAATGACGGACGTGCTCGCCGTCGCGGAACACCGCCGCGGCGACCTGCGCGACGTGAGCTTCGAGGTCATCACCGCGGGGCGCGAACTCGCCGACGAGGCCGGCGGCGACCTCCACCTCGCGGTCGTCGGCGGCGACGTCGACGGGTTCGCCGAGCGCCTGAACCGCGAGGGCGTCGACCGGATCCACACGGTCGACGAGGGCGAGGAGTTCAACCACGACGTGTACGCGCAGGCGCTCACCCAACTGTGCGACGAGGTCGACGCCGGCTACGTCCTGACGCCCAACAGCGTCAACGGCCTCGACTACGCGCCGGCCGTGTCGAACGCGCTCGGTCTCCCCATCGTCACCGACGTCATCGAACTGGACGCCGGCGGCGACGGTCTCGTCGCGACGCGCGAGATGTACGGGTCGAAAGTCGAGACGACGACCGAACTCGACGCCGACCGCGCCGTCATCACCGTCCGCGGTGCCGAGTGGCCCCCGACGGAGGGAAGCGGTGACGCCGAGGTCTCGGCGTTCGACGCCGACATCGACGAGTCCGCCGTGCGTTCGACGGTCACCGGCTTCCAGGAGGCCGGCGGCGGCGACGTCGACATCAGCGAGGCCGACGTCCTCGTCAGCGTGGGCCGTGGTATCGAGGAAGAGGAGAACATCGGCCTGGTCCGCGACCTGGCCAACGCGCTCGACGCGACCCTGTCAGCGTCCCGGCCCATCGTCGACAACGACTGGCTCCCGAAGAACCGACAGGTCGGCCAGTCGGGGAAGGTCGTCACGCCGGACGTGTACATCGCGATCGGTATCTCCGGCGCGGTCCAGCACGTCGCCGGCATGAAAGGCAGCGACACCATCGTCGCCATCAACACCGACCCGAACGCCCCCATCTTCGACCTGGCGGACTACGGCATCGTCGACGACCTGTTCGACGTCATGCCGGCGCTGATCGAGGAGTTCGAGTAGGTCCGCGAGCGACGCCGGAGCGGCCGTTTTCGCCCGGAGCGTTTTACCCACGCCGTGCGATGAACTAGCGTGACCAGCGAGAAGCGCCGCGAACCGCCGTCGGCCGACGCGGTAGCGGCCGCCGCGGCGGCAGCGCTCGACCGCGAAGTAGAGGCCGCGACGCGGGTCCACGAGGGAGTGAACGCCGTCTACCGCGTCGACTTCGCGGACGGGGACCGGGCCGCGTTGAAGACGCCCGTGCTCCCCGACGACGACGCCTTCCTCGCCGAACCGGAGATACTGTCGCGGGTGGCCCGCGAAACGGCGGTTCCCGTACCGGACGTGCTCGCGACGGTCGGGACGGACGCGGGACCGCTGGCGGGGCCGTTCTTCCTGACGCGGTACGTGGCCGGGCGGAACGTCGAGGACGTACTCTCCCTCTCGGCCGCGGAGCGGGAGCGACTCGTCCGCGAAGCGGGGCGACACCTCGCGGGCGTCCATCGAGTGCGCGTCACCGACGGGTTCGGCGACCTGCGCGCGGTCGACGAGGAGTTGACGACCTCCCCGGGGTACGACTCGTGGGAAGCGCGGTTCGCGGAGATGGCGGACGAGGCGGCCGCCGGCCTCCGTGGCGAGGCCCGCGTCGCGGATCCGGAGCCGAGGTTCGCCGGTCTCGAACCGGCCGTCCGCGAGGCGCTGATCGGCGAGGGGAGCGAGGACCGGCGCGTCGCCCCGGCAGTGTTGCACAACGACTACCGGCCCCCGAACCTGGTGTTCGCGCCAGAGGGGGGCGACCCGCCGCTCGCACGAGCGGTGCTCGATTTCGGCGGGTGCGTGACCGGGGACGGGCTTCTGGACCTCGCACACGCCGAGGACGCGCTCGTCGACATGCCGCTCGGCGGGACCGCGAACGCGGCGAGCCTTCGCGACGGCCTCCGGACCGCGTACGCCGAGGAGCGCGGTCTCGCCCCCGCGACCACGTTCGGGAAGCGATACTCGCGGTATCGCCTCTACGCTCGCGTCTGGCGACTGCGCTTGTTCGAGTACTGGGTCGAGTTCGCGCGCGAGGACGAGGCCGACGCGGTCGCGACGCGCTGGCGGGCGTTCGTCCGCGACCGGGCGGCGGAGATAGACGGCTGAGCGTGGCCGCGGATACCGTGTACGCAATACTGACACGTTTCGGTGGAACGGCAGAAACGACTGTCCCGGTTGATCCCGCTACTCCGCGTCAGGGTGGACCGTCATGGCACGACACGCCGACGACCGCCACGAGCGTCAGCACCAGCGCGGCGGACAGGGCGAGTTCCACACCGAGCCAGGGAGGGCAAGGGAGACAATAACACGGACAGCAAGGGAGACAGCAGGGCCGGATCCGAGGGGAGTATCAGCGCGGGGGCAGCCGGCAGGGCGAGCGCCGCCGCGGGCACAGCGGCGGTCAACATCAGGTGCTGGTCGGGGAACGAACGCGCGGCGGGCGGCCGGTTCACGCCGCGCCGTTCAGGTACCGATTCGTTACTTTCAGGTTTTATCCGATAGTTTTACGCCGGTTTGGGCCGTCCCCTGTAGCAGTTATACAATGGCGCCCGCGGACGACGCGGAAGCGACGAGACGAGTTCAAGCGAGCCTGGGGGACGCGGGGTGTGCTCCCGGCAGGCGAACGTCGGGAGGGCACCCCTCCGTCGTGACACTTTCGGACGGTAACGGCGGACCCGAACCGAGAGGCGGAGCGACACACTGTTTTCCCGTCCTTACCGTAGGTGAAACGAATGAGTGACGCAGAGGACGCGCCGTACGAGCCCGTGGATATCCTGCTGGTCGAGGACAATCCTGGCGACGTCCGTCTCACGAAGGAGGCGTTCGAGGAAAAGCGGATCAACAACACGGTCCACGTCGTGAACGACGGGACCGAGGCGCTCGATTTCGTCTACCAGCGGGGGGAGTACGAGGACGCCCCGCGACCGAACATCGTGCTGCTGGATCTCAACCTCCCTCGCAAGAACGGCGACGAAGTGCTCGAAACAGTGAAAACCGACCCCGACCTCAGAGACATTCCGGTAATCATACTCACGAGTTCGAAGGCCGAAGAGGACATCGTCCGGTCGTACAGACTGCACGCGAACGCCTACCTCCGCAAACCGATAGACCCCGAGGAGTTCATCGAGAAGATCCGGTCGTTCGAGCGCTTCTGGCTATCGGTGGTACACCTCCCTGACGGTGAGAACGAATGACTGACCCGACCGACTTCACGGCACTGCTGATCGAGGACAACCCCGGCGACGCCCGACTGATCAGGGAGATGCTCCGCGACGCTGAGGAGCTCCCGCGGCGGGTCGACCCCGAGACCTCGGCCGGGCAGGTCCCGCAGTTGCACCACGAATCGCGGCTCTCCGACGGGCTATCGTATTTCGAGGACCACCACGTCGACGTGGTGCTGTTGGACCTCAACCTGCCCGATAGCTCGGGGCTGGAGACGGTGTCTGCGACGGTCGAGGCGGCACCGGAGACCCCGATAGTCGTCCTGACGGGCTTCGACGACCGGCAGGCCGGCGTCGAAGCGATCGAACAGGGCGCACAGGACTACCTGGTGAAAGACGAGGTGACGAGTTCATCGCTCGTCCGGTCGCTCCACTACGCCATCGAGCGCAAATCGAAGGAGATAGAGCGCAAACGTCACCGCGAGGAGCTAGAGTCACTGCACCGGCTGAACCGGATCAGTCAGGACGTGACCCACATCGTCATCAACGCCACCTCGCGGGACAGCCTCGAGCAGCGCGTCTGCGAGCGACTGGTCGACGCGGAGGAGTACCTGTTCGCCTGGATCGGCCGGCTCGAACAGGGGGGCAACCGCGTCGTTCCGGAGACTTCCGCCGGCATCGAGGACGGCTACCTCGACGAGACCGAGGTCACGGTCGACGACACCGAAACGGCGGAGGGTCCCACGGCGACCGCGGTCGAGACCGAGCGGCTGCAGGCAGTGCAAGACATCGCCAACGACCCCGATTTCGAGTCGTGGCGGGAGATGGCGATGGAGCGCGGTTACCGCTCCTCTATCGCCGTCCCGATCGTCCACGACGACCTCCGGTACGGCGTCCTGAACGTCTACGCGTCGAGCCCGGAGGCGTTCTCCGAGCCGCAGAAAGAGACGTTCGCCCGCCTCGGCGACATCGTCGGCCACGCGATCAGCGCGATCGAGCGCAAGAACGCGCTGGTGAGCGACGCCGTCCTCGAACTGGAGTTCCGGCTGAACGGCGTCGCGACGCCGCTCGTCGACCGGTCGGGGGACGGGGACTGCGCCGTGCGCATCGACCGCTTCATCCGGACGGACGACGAGGCACACCTCCTGTACGGGAACGTCAGCGGGCTATCGGCGGAAGAGTTCCAGGCGGCGGCAGCCGAGATAGGCGTGATAGACCGCGGGCGGATCGTGGAGGAGGGACCGGAAGAGCGGGCGTTCGAGGCGATCACGACGGAGCCGGTCTCGCTGATAGAGACGGTCGTGACACACAGCGGACGCGTGCAGTCGGCGACGATCGACGACGGCGAGTTCCGCCTCGTGGTCGAACTACCGCGGGGTCGCGGCACGCGAAAGCTGGTGACCGAGGTCGAAGAAACCTGTCCGAGCGCCGAGTTCGTCGCCCAGCGGACCGCGGAGCGCGAGGAAGGGCAGTTTCTCGGGCAGCAGTCCCCGGTCGAGCGCCGACTCACGGAGAAACAGCAGACCGCGCTCGAGACGGCGTTTCGCGCGGGCTACTTCGAGTGGCCGCGGACGAGCACGGGCGAGGAGATATCCGAGCGCCTCGGGATCGCCCCCGCGACGTTCGGCCAGCACCTCCGGACGGCCGAGCGGAAGGTGTTCGAGGCGCTGTTCGAGAGCTAGAGGGTGGCCCCGTCCGCCGGCGACGCCGCGTCGAGCGCCCGGATCGCGGCGTCCAGGTCCTCTTCGGGGCGTGCGCCGAACAGCGGTTCGTCCGCCGTTCGGCACGACCCGTCGACGCCGAGGCGGTCGCAGACGCGGTCCGCGGTCGCCTCGGCCATGAGTCGGTGCGTGGTGAGTTTCCCGCCGACGACGGTCGTGAACCCGGCGACGCCGTCGCGCTCCGCGTGGTCGAGGACGAAGAAGCCGCGGGAGATGCCGCGTCCGCCCGGTCGCTCGTTCTCGTCCGGACCGTACAGCGGGCGGACGCCCCAGTACGTTCGGCTAATGGCGGCGTCCGCGACCGGCGGGAGCAGCCGGGCGCACTCCTCGACGCAGCGTTCGACCTCCCAGCGTTCCTCGTCGAACTCGTCCGGGTCGTCCACGTCGACGCTCGTCGTGCCGAGGACGGCCTCTGCCTCGTGCGGGACGACGATGTCGCCGTCCGCCGGCCGGCGACAGCGGTTCAGTACGACCGGGAGGTCGGGGTAGTCGACGGCGACCATCACGCCCTTCGACGGGCGCATCTCCACGTCGACGGTAGCCGTATCCGCGACCTCTCCGGCCCACGCGCCGGCGGCGTTGACGACGTGGTCGGCGCGGAGCGTTTCCGCGCCGCCGTCGGTCTCGACGCGCGCTCCGACGACGGTACCGTCCTCGACTAGCAGGCCTCGCACCGGCGCGTCCGGTCGGATGGTCGCGCCGTGTTCGCGGGCGCTCGCCGCCGTGGCGGCGACGAGTCGCGAGGGGTAGATCACGCCGTCGGGGACCTCCATGATGCGCTCGGCGTCGGCGGCCAGGTCCGGCACCGCGTCGCGGGCCTCGTCCGGCGTGATCACGTCTGACGGGATGTTGAGGTCGCGGCAGGCGGCGAGCTTCTCGTCGAAGTACGCCGGGTCGTCGTCAGCCAGTTGGACGAAGTAGCCGCAGTCGCCGCCGATGCAGTGACCGGCGATATCCCGGAGGATGCGGTTCTCCTGAATGCACTCGCCGGCCCCGCTCGGGTCGTTCTCCGCGTAGCGCGCGCCGCTGTGAAGGAGACCGTGCGAGCGACCGGTCGTCCCGCTCCCGAGGCCGCCGCGGTCGACCAGCGTCGCGTCGACGCCGCGCATCGCGAGGTCGCGGGCGGTCCCGACACCGGTTGCTCCGCCGCCCACGACGAGCACGTCAGTGGAACTCATGGACGCACTAGGGACGCCAGTAGCAAAGTAGTGGGCACGGCTGGAGGCGTCGTCTCCCGCAGGACGCCGCTACGACGCCCGGTCCAGCGCGAAAAACACGGCCCAGAACGACCCGAGACCGAGGAGGTACATCAGGAGGAAACTAGCGTCGAAGACAGCAGCGACCGAAGCAACTACTCGTGCGGTCAACAGGGCACCGACAAGGATCAGCACCGGTGCAGCGAACAGTGCGAACAGGCGTTGGTAACGTTTCATCGGAACTGTGAGTGATCGGCCGTTATCGCCGGCGATACTTGTATCCTACACGCAGTCGACGGCGTCGGCGCACGCGCCGGAGACGACGGCGAGCCCAAAGGCCGGCCCGCAGACGAACGCCAGGGCCGCGCCACAACCGGCGACGAACGCCGCCGGTCCGCCGGCATAGGAGTAGTAACAGGCCGACCCGCTTTTCGCGCCGCACTCGACGAGTATAGTCGCGGCGTCGGCCGCGCACGCGAAGAACGTGCCGTCGTCGCAGTCGTCCAGCGTCCCGACGCCGTCGCTCTTGCCGGGGGCTTCCTCGACGACCGTCGTCCGCTCCGCGTCGACGACCACCCGTCGGCTCTCCGTCTCGACGACGTAGCCGGACCGTTCCGAATCGGCGAAGGTGAAGGTGTTCTCGACCGACTCCGTCGCGTCGACCGTGTCTTCGAGGTCGTCGCGTTCGGCGGCAGTCGTCTTCCTGAAGTACGTGACGCCGTCGTCGGTACTGACGACGACCGGGCTCGTGTCCGGTTCGTAACGGACGCCACCGGTGAACCCGTCCGCTGGACCCGTGCGCGGGTCTACCTTTCATCAGTGCCGAAATATAATTATACTGATAAACGGGTTTCCGCTACTTTTATAACGCCTATTTATATTTAGTGGAGACGTATGCGTAGGACGGGCCGAGCGTCTCCCGGCGGTCGGTCCCGCATCGACGCGGTGAAACCGAGCGTCCGGCCGTCCGCGCGGCGGGGAGCGATGGTCCTTCCGTCACGTACTTGCGGAACCGGTCCTAAGCCGGCAGTAATGGAGTTTCTGGAGCGCCGACAGTCGCTCGTCGAAGACCGCCTCACCGCCGTCGTCAACGGCGTTGAGCCGGCGGAACTCGAGGACGAGGTACGTCACGTCGCCCTCTCCGGGGGGAAGCGCGTCCGCCCGATGGTCACGCTGCTCTCCTGCGAGGCCGCCGGGGGCGAGGCCGAGGACGCCGTCGACTTCAGCGTCGGCGTGGAACTCGTCCACAACGCGTCGCTGGTCATCGACGACATCATCGACCGGTCCGAGGTCCGCCGGGGGGTCGAAAGCTCCTGGACGAAGTACGGCTACGGTCCCTCGATCATCTCGAGCGACGGCCTGCTCGGCGAGGCGTTCGCCCTCTTCTCGCCCAGTCCGCAGGCGATGCAGGTGGTCGCGGAGGCGATGGTCGAACTCGGCGAGGGGGAGGCGACGGAACTCGTCGCCAAGCCCGCGTCCGAGGAGGAGTACATGGAACTCGCCCGCCGGAAGACGGGCGCGCTGTTCCGGGCGGCCGCCGAACTCGGGGCCGTCGCCGCAGGGGCCGACGCGGTCGCCGTCGAGGCGTTCGGCGAGTACGCCGAGCGCGTCGGCGTCGCCTTCCAGATCCGCGACGACGTGCTGGACGCGACCGCCGACCCCGAGGACCTCGGCAAGCCCACCGGCCACGACGCCGAGATGGACCGTCCCTCCATCGTGCAGGTGACCGACCTCACGCCCGAAGAGGCCAACGAGCGGGCGCGCGACGAGGCGGACCGGGCGCTCGCGGCGCTGGACCGGGTCGACACCGAGGACACGCAGGCGAAGGAGTACCTCCGGGACCTGGCGAAGTTCGTCGTCGTCCGCGAGCGCTAGACGGCCCCGCTCCCGTCGCGTTCCGCGTCTCTGGGGAACCGCGACTCCGCGACGGCGAACGCGAGCGTGCTGACCAGTCCCAGCAGCGTCCCGCCGGTCAGCGCCATCGCGAGGTAGGACAGGTCGGCCAGATCGAGGAAGTAGGCGCTGACGCCGTGGAGCACGACCGCGATCGAGAGGACGTAAAACGGCGCGTTCAGGTAGCGCCACTGCAGGCGGTCGGCGAGGTACTCGTCGGTGACCTGGCCGAGACTGGTGGTGACGCCGGCCGCCGCGAACCACTGGACAGCACCGTAGACGAGCGCCGCCAGCACCTCCAGCGCGCCGAGCGTCCCCTCGGCGTCGGTCTGTACCGCCTCTAACTGGTTCAGACCGCTGACGCCGCCGATGACGAGCAGGGCGGCGGCGACGAGATACGTGATGATCGTCACGCGGCCCGCGTAGAGGCTGTTGCGCGCCCGGCCGATGACGGTGTCGACGGTTTCCATCAGGCCGAGGCCGCGAGAGAGGAGATAGAGGCCGAGCATCGTCGAGATGATGCCGAACACCGCGCCGCCGGGGAGTTCGAGGAAGCTGGCGATGACGGCAAGCGGGTAGATCAGCAGGAGGATGCCCAGCGGCACGAGCACCGTCCCGCGGGTCTCCGGGTCGTTCAGCACCTGCTTCATCGTGTAGTACACCGACTCCAGGTCCTGCGCCTGCCGGACGACGACCCGCCGGACGCCGTCGATGGTGACCCGCGAACGGATGACGGGGACGACGCTTTCGTCCTGCGCGCCGTCGGTGACGACCAGCGCGGTGACGCCCTCGCCGGTGCTGAGGCTGGCGAGCACCTCGTCGACCTCCTCGCCGACCTCACGGTTGGCGCTCACGTCGCCGCCGTCGTTGCCGGTCACCGCGGCGACCTCGACCCGTTCGTCGTCGATCCCCTTGGCGATGTGTATCCCCTGAAACAGGACGTTCACGTCGCTGTCCTCGGGGTCCACCGTCGCGAGCGCGACGGCCGCCTCCTCGACTTCGTTCCGGCCGACGACCGGCGTGTCGACGGGCGTCTTGCGCCCGAGGTCGTCGTCGAGGTCGACACAGAGCACCAACAACATCGAGTGGGGGTAGGGGAGGGTGGTTTAACTATTTTCAGGTCCCGCACGCCGGTCAGTTACGATCGGGCGGTGCGAACCGGCGGGGAAGCCATCCGCGGCGGCGACAGAACGCCCGCGTCCGGCGGGACACGGGGCAGGTCGCCGCCGTGGGCGTCCCCTCCCCCGACAGAGCGTCGGACGGGACGCCGACCGCGATGCGCACGCTTTTTGCCGCCCGAGCGGGTAGGGAGGGTAACGAATGATATCGAAGGGCTGTGAGCAGTGCGCGGACGGCGGAAAAATGGTCATGTTCGTCTACGGCTACTGTGACCAGCGCGACTGCTTCTACTGCCCGCTCGGCGAGAACCGCAAGAACGTCACGGACGTGTACGCGAACGAGCGGAAGGTCGAGGGAGACGAGGACGTCATCGGGGAGGCCAAGCGCATGGACGCGCTCGGCACCTCGATCACCGGCGGCGAACCGCAGGAGGCGATGGACCGCACCTGCCACTACCTCTCGCTGCTGAAAGACGAGTTCGGCGAGGACCACCACACCCACCTCTACACGGGCATCACCGGCGGCCGCGAGAACATGCGCCGCCTCTCCGAGGCCGGCCTCGACGAGATCCGCTTTCACCCGCCGCTGGAACTCTGGGGCAACATGCACGGCACCGAGTGGGAGGAGATACTCTACATCGCCCGCGAGGAGGGCCTAACCCCCGCGTTCGAGGTTCCCGGCATCCGCGCCGAGGAGGAGTTCCTGGAGTTCTTGGACGAGGGCGCGGCCGAGTTCTGCAACATCAACGAGTTCGAGATGTCCGACGGGAACTACCGCCGGATGCAGGAAAAGGGCTACGAACTACAGGACGGCCACATGAGCGCCGTCGACGGGTCGAAGGAGATCTTAGACGCGATGGGCGACCACGAGCGCGTTTACTTCTGTACCAGCGTGTTCAAAGACGCCGCCCAGCACCGCAACCGCATGAAGCGGATGGCCCGCAACGTCCGCCGGGAGTTCGACGAGGTGACCGACGACGGCACCATCGTCTACGGCAAGACGTGGGAGGCCGAAGAGCGACTGGAGAAACTCGGTGTCCCCGGCGAGTTCTACACCGTCAAGTCCGACCACGTCGAACTCGCGTGGTGGCTCTTGGAGGAGATGGTCGAGGAGGGCGACGTCGAGAAGGGCGAGATCGTCGAGCAGTACCCGACCGTCGACGGAACGGTCGTTGAGCGGACACCGCTGGCGTAGGACCGCGAGCGAAGCGAGCAACTCGTTTTGAAGTGACTGGCCGTGGTAGTACGCACATGGCCACCGACGACCCCGCGATAGACGACGTCACGTTCGACGAACTGGAGAGCGTCGACCAGTACGAGGCGACGTTCACGGGCGCGCTCGACGGCGACGAGGTCACCCTGACGTACACGCTTGAGAGCGCGGTCGCGCCGGAGGACGACGAGGCGGTCTACGTGCCGGGCGACGCGGAACTCGACCAGGTACTGATTCAGGCGGATTCGTACGAGTTCGAGACCGACGACCGGGAGACGGTCCGGTTCGGCGGCACGGACGACGGCGGCGACGACCTGTTCCTGACGTACGTGTTCGCGGAGGCCGAGGACGCCGACGAGAACCAGGTCGGTCTGGACGTGGACGCCTGACCGGCGGTTCGACGAGGCCGCGTCGCCCCGACGTATTCGGGAGAGATAGTCGGTGAACTACCCCGCCCTGCTCGGCGTGACGGCCTCGCTGAGGGCGGGGCTTCCCTGTTGTTCGACGCGCTTTATACGACGATGGGTCGCACAGGGAGCGCAGTCTCCGAGGGCGTTAGATTCGGATCGTCCCTTTCCTATCTATTCGACGGTCTTGCTGTCGGGAATGGCCGACTGCGCATCCGTGTTTTTGGATTCTAACGCAGGGCCGACCGACGACCGTCTTATTCCCCCGTTCGACCGCTGGGGTAGTAAGGCTACCGATGCACACGGTTGCACGGATACTGACGGGCGCTGTATCCCCACCCTACTCGCTCCCGTCGGTCGTTCCTTGAACGTGGGGCCTTAGCGCCCTGTGATTCAGGTAAGTACGGACGACGACACGTCACGACTCCCCGCGGAGGCGTGGGTCCGGCTGGAGCCCGACGAGCAGGCCGCCGTGGACGACGGCAGGATACCGGTCGCACGGGCCGAGTCGTGTCCCGGATCGACGGACGACCCGCGGACCGTGGTCGAGGACGAGTGGTCAACCGCCGAGCAGGACGTACTCGGCGAGACAGACGACGACGGCGGCCGAGACGACCGCCCCCGCCCGCCGCTCTGCCCGTCGGCCCGGCACGCGCGAGGTGTAGTACGCGCCGCCGAGCAGCAACACGGCGCAGGCGACGAGGCCGTAAAGAAAGAGGTTCGCGCCGGCCGCCGCGCCGAGGCCGAAGACGCCGACCGCGGCGACGGCGGACCCCGCGAGCGTCGGGAGCGCGGGCAGCGACCGCAGGCGGCCGCCGTGGCCCGCGTTGTAGATAGTGGGCGGCAGGGCGAGAAAGACCGCGACGACGAGCGCGAGCGCGGGGCCGGCGGCCGCGCCGGTCAGTCCGACCGCCGCGGCGGCGGCGAGCGCGACGGCGAGCAGGGGGTCGGGCGGCAGGAGCCACGTCGGGTCGTCCATCCGGAGGACGGCGAACGCGGCGAACGGGTACAGGAGGAGCAGCGAGAGCGCGACCGTCACGAGCAGGCTCTCGGCGTCGGCGAGAAAGCCCGGTTCGAGCGCGACGACGGCCGCGGCGAAGGTCCCGGAGAGCACGAGACCGACCAACAGCGCGATTTCGGGGACGCGGCGGGTCATCGTCTGCGGGGTCGGACCGGGCGGGAAAAAGCGTTGCGACGGGCGCTCCGGCAAGCGCAAGCGTTTAACCCCCCGGCAGAATACCGTGTTGCATGGCGGACTGTCCACTCGCCGACGATTGCCCCAGTTTCTCCGAGCGGATCGAGGGAATGGGGTGCCAGCACTACGGCGACCGCGGCGGCAAGGAGTGGTGCAACCACTACAGCCAGCCGATAGAGGACCTGAAGACTCAGCCGGTGAAGCCGCAGGAGGAACTCGTCGTGGACGTCACGGACATCCACGAGAGCGGGGCGGGCGTCGGCCGCACCGAGGACGGCTTCATCGTCCTCGTCGACGGCGTGCTTCCGGATGCGCGCGCGAGGGTGAAGATCACCAACGTCCACTCCAACCACGCCCGCGCCGAGGAGGTAGAGCGCCTCTCGATGGACGGGGAAGACCCCGACGAGAGCGACGGCGACGACGAGGCGGCGGCCGACGCCGCGGACGAGGAGGACGACGAGCGGCCCCGGGGTCCCGACCGCGAGCGCCTCGGCAGCCGCGACAACTTCTGGGGCTCCTGACCGGGCCTCCGTCCCGAGTTCGGAACTGGACAGTCCCGACAGTTTTTCGCGTTCGCGTTCGTATCGGCGACCGATGAGCGACCGCGACGACGCGCCGGTGACCGAAGAAACCGTCGAGGAGCTGTTGGACCGGGTCGGCTTCGACCCCGAAGAGGGCGTGCTGACGCGGCGACAGGCGGAGGTACTCGCCCTGCGCCAGCAGGGTATCCCTCAATCGACCATCGCGGAGATGCTCGGTACCTCGCGCGCGAACGTCTCCAGTGTCGAGGCGAGCGCCCGAACCAACGTCGAGAAGGCCCAGGAGACGGTGGCGTTCGCGGAGGCGCTGAAAGCGCCGGTGCAGGTCGAGGTCGAACCCGGCACCGACCTCTACGACGTGCCGCAGATGGTGTACGACGCCTGCGACGAGGCCAGCGTGAAGGTGAACCACACGGCCCCGGACCTGATGAAGGTGATCAGCGACGAGGCCGGCGACGCGGTCGGCGGCCGCGACGTGAGCGAGGCGCTGCTCGTCGGCGTCACCGCCGAGGGGAGCGTCCGGGTGCGGCGGCCGTAGGGAGCGTCGCCGAGGACCGCTCCCCGTCCGCGGTACCGTTCTACGGCCGGAGGCTGTACTCCTGCCCGACCGGGTTCTACGTGAGTCTCTTCGGCGAGCGACGAGTTCGAGGGGACGACGCTCTACCGGGCCGAGTGGGCGGAGAACATCGAGACGCTCGTCTACGCGTACACGAACGTCGGCGCGACCGTCCTCGAAGCGGAGGGAGTCGGACGAGTGGATCCTCCGGACGCGCTTCGACGACCGGGACCAACCGGACGACTTCCGGCGGTACTGCAACGGGGAGGACATCTCCTTCGATCTGACCCAGCTACGCGAGATCACGTTCCCGCAGACGGGGGCGCGCTGCGGGCTGACGCCGAAGCAGAACGAGGCGCTCGTCACCGCGCCAACGGGACGTCGAGTCGCTGGTCGAGGAGACCGTCGACGCGTTCGGCGGCCTCGACCGCGTGGTCACGTCCGCGGGGGGCGTCCCGAGCGGGGCGTTCACCGACGTGACCGAAGCGGACCGGTACGCCGCATACGACATGCTGGTGATGCTGGTGATGAGCCACACGTGGACGCTGAAGGAGGCGTACCCCCACCTGACCGAGAGCGGCGCGGGCACCGTCGTCTCCGACGGAACGGGGTCCGCTGGCGGCGACCGCTAACCGGGATCAGAACGCGTCGCCCCCGCGCAGTTCCTCGACGACCTCGCGCACGCGCTGAGCCTCGTCTTTGGGGACGACCAGCACTCGGTCGTCGTAAGCGATGACCGCGAGACCGTCCGCGCCGACCACGGAGACGTGAGTGTCGCCGTCTGTCGCGACGACGTTGTCGGCGGCGTCGACCGCGAGCGCGTCGCCGAGGACGGCGTTGCCCCCCGCGTCCGCGTCGAGCACGCGGTCCATCGCGTCCCACGAGCCGAGGTCGTCCCACTCGAAGGCGGCGGGAACGACGTACGCGCGGTCGGTGCGCTCCATGACGGCGTAGTCGACGCTCACCGGGTCGACCTCGCGGACGGCCGCGGCGAGCGGGTCGGAGCGTTCGTCGCCCGTCTCGCGCTCGTTCGCGGCCGCGACGACCGGTCCGAGTGGGGAGTCCCGCGCCTCGCGCAGGAAGGCGTCGGCCGTCCACGCGAAGACGCCGGCGTTCCAGTAACAGCCATCGACCAGTTCCGCGGCCGTCTCGCTGTCCGGTTTCTCGACGAAGCGGCGGACCGGTGCGTAGCCGTCGGCCTCGCGCCGGGGTTCGACGTAGCCGTACCCCGCCGCCGACTCGAAATCCCCCTCGACGTGGTGGTCGCTCGGGACACAGAGCAAGACGGGGTCGTCGAAGCGCTCGCGGAGGCGCGCGGCGGCGAACGCCAGTGCGGGGCCGGTGTCCCGCGGCGCGGGTTCGACCAGCACGTCGGCGTCCGGAGCGTGGTCGGGGACCTCCTCGGCGAACGCCTCGCGCGTCAGGACGACCGTCTCGTCGGCGAAGGCGACGCGGTCGGCGGTACGGGCCAGCAGCGAACGGTCGCCGCCGAACGACCGGAACTGCTTGGGGCGGTCGCTCCTGCTCGCGGGGTACAGGCGCGTGCCGGTACCGCCGGCGAGGACCACGGCGACGAGCGGGCGGTCCGCGGCGCTCACCACGTCTCGACGCGGCCTTCCCGCACGTCCTCGGCGCAGCCCTCGCAGTCGGGGTGGCCGGCCTCGAAGCAGGCCGGGCGGCCCTGACCGTCGATGTTGGCCGTCCGCTTCTCGGCGTACCGCCGGCAGACGATCTTCGCGCGCCCGGCGTCGTCCGTCGGCAGGCCGTGCTGGATGCGGGCCGACCGGTACGCGCGCTTCGCCTCGCCGAACTGCTTGCCCGCCTTCCGCGCGGTCGTGGTGATGAGTCGCGAGATGCGGTCGCCGCTCACGCCGGTCCACCTCGAAGCATACCCGACTAGTCGCCCGCGAGGACTATAGGTCTCCCGCCGAGCCGCCCTCATGCTCACCGACTACCCCCGACAGACGGCCGGTACAGGACCGCTGTCCACTTCCGACCCGCTCTACGAGGGTTTTTATGCGAAGGCGACCAAGCGGACACTGTCTCCCGACGAAAACAAGGTGGAGACACGAGGCAACCAATGACGCTACGCGAACACGCGGAAGACGTACACGAACAGTTCTCGGACCATTTAGAGATCGACGTCGGCGACGTCGAGGACCGCCTCTCGACGCTGGTCGACGAGTACAAAGTCCCCGTCGAGGAGGCGCGTCGGAGCGTCACGAGCCACTACCTCGACGAGGCCGACATGGACCGCGACGCGCTCGGCAGCGGCGGCGACAACGCGGAGCTCGGACTCGGCGAGATCGAGACCGACGAGCAGTGGCTCGACGTCACGGCCAAGGTCGTCGACCTCTGGGACCCCCGGAGCGACGCGGTCGGTCAGGTCGGTCTCCTCGGCGACCCGACGGGCACGGTCAAGTTCACCAAGTGGGCCAAGTCCGACCTCCCCGAACTGGAGGCGGGCGAGGTGTACCGACTGGGCAACGTCGTCACCGACGAGTACGAGGGCCGGTACTCGGTGAAGCTCAACCGCACGACGACCGTCGAGAACCTCGACGATGACATCGAGGTCGGCGACGACACGAGCGAGGTCGGGGGCGCGCTGGTCGACATCCAGAACGGCAGCGGCCTCATCAAGCGCTGTCCCGAGGAGGACTGCACGCGCGTCCTCCAGAACGGCCGGTGTCAGGAACACGGCGAGGTCGAGGGCGAGTTCGACCTCCGCATCAAGGGCGTGCTCGACGACGGGAACGACGCCCACGAGGTCATCTTCGACAAGGAGGCCACCGAGGACCTCACCGACATGAGCCTCGAGGAGGCCAAGGACATGGCGATGGACGCGCTGGACACCACCGTCGTGGCGGACGAGATGGCCGAGGACGTGCTCGGCCGCTACTACCGCGTCGAGGGGCCGGTGTTCGGCCGCTACGTCCTGGTCGACGAGATGGAGGAACTGGACGGGCCGATCGATTCCGAGGACGTGCTGATCAAAGCGAGGTCGATCTGATATGAGCGACGCACCCACCCGCGAGGTCGCACGACGCGCCTTCGCGAGCGAGTTCAACGACGCGGGCTACACGTTCAAGGAGTCCGACGACGAGCGAGCGCCCAACTACGCGCTTTTCCCGACGGGCGAGCGCGCGAACCGCGTGTTCGTGGTCGGGACCGTCACCGAGAAGGAGGACGTCGGCGAGGACAGCGAGTACTGGCGCGGCCGCGTGGTCGACCCCACGGGGACGTTCTTCATGTACGCCGGTCAGTACCAGCCCGACGCCGCGAGCGTGCTCCGGGACCTCGAACCCCCGGAGTACGTCGCCGTCGTCGGCAAGCCCCGGACCTACGAGACGGACGACGGGTCGATCAACGTCTCCGTCCGCCCCGAGTCCATCTCCATCGTCGACGCCGCCACGCGCGACCGCTGGGTCGTCGAGACGGCCGAGCGGACGCTCGACCGCGTCGAGCGGTTCCGGAGCGACGACGAGGGCGACGACGCCGGCAGCGTCTACGAGTACGTCGGCATGGCGCGCGAGCAGTACGACCTGCCCGTGGAGAACTACCGCCGCGACGTCGTCACCGCGCTCGAGAGCCTCGACGAGGGGAGCGAAGGAACCGACGACGCGTCCGTCGAAGCCGAGTAGCCGTCCCGCAGTCCGCCGTTTTTTCGCCGTCGAACCGGGCGTCGAGCCCCGAGTAACGAGTCACCCTCTCGACCTCGGCGGTACGGGTAGCGTCTTGACACCGGATGATCTGAATCGTTCGACGTGATCGAGACCCCTACAGCAGCTAGTCGAATCGAAACCCCGTGAGTGTCCGCACTGCGACCGGCTCGTCAACTGCGACGTGAACTGCCCGAACTGCGGACGCCGCTGACGGGTCGAAAGGACCGAGCAGTAACGCCGGTCCACCCGCCATGAACTGCGAGCGCTGCGGCGCGGGCACGTCCGTGAAGCGGTACGAGGTGGACGGCTTCGCGGGCTATGCGACACCACTGCTTCGCTACCGTCGAGAGGGCGGCTTTCAGCGTTGCGATATCGGTCACCGCCGGCGAAACTCTCGGAAGGGACCGCTGTCGGTCGCCGTCGAGGCAGTCACGTCGCGACTCGGACCTGTAGGCTGACCGTGGCAGCCGTTTATGCGCCTCGCTGAGGTCGGTAGCGGTATGGAACGGATACTGAACAGTCACACGGAGACGGTCCACAAGCGTCGGCAGGACGGCCACCGCAACCGGACGGAGTGTGGCGCACTCAGACACGTTACCGAGGAACACGTCAGGCCCGTCGACGGCGAGGAGGTCGCCGGTGTCGCCCAGTGCGGGCGGTGCTTCGACGGACAGGGCGGCTACTGATACGGCGAGAGCGGACGGTCCCGTTACGTCGACGCTGCGCGTCCGGCGTAGCCGCCGGTGCGGCCGACGCCGCTACTCCACGAAGTCGTCCAGCGCGAGGTCGAGCGCGCCGGACGAGACGACGGCGTCGACGAGTTCCACGTCCTCGTGGACGGGCCGGTCGCCGGAGAGCGGCGTCACGACCTCGCGGACCGCCTCGTAGGCGCGCGCGGTGCCGGTGCCGTGCGAGAGGTCCCCGTCGCCGTCCGCGTCGACCTCGTCCGGACCGACGCCCGGCGTCGCTTCCCGGACGGCCTCCGGCGTGACGAACTCGGCGGCCTGCGCGCCACAGAGCAGTTCCGTCGCGACGACCCGGACCGCGTTCTCGACGGCCCGGCGCGCGTCGAGCGCGGACTGGCCGCTCATGCTGACGTGGTCCTCCTGCCCGCCGCTGACGGGGGTGTTGTCGGTGGACGGGCGACCGATCGAGCGGTTCTCGTTCAGCAGCGCCGCCGCGGTGTACTGGGCGATCATGTCCCGCCGCTCCGAGATGGCGGCCAGTTCCGTGACCGCGCTCGTCAGGTAGTCGAGTCGGAGCGCGAGCGGTTCGCCGTGGAAGTTGCCGCCGGACAGCACCGCGGCGCGGCCGGTGCCGCTGGCGCGGTCGTCGACGACGTTCGGCGGGAAGACGAGCGGGTTGTCCGTCGCGCTGTTCAGTTCCGTCTCGACGGCCTCGCGGAGGTGGGTCGCGGCGTCGCGGACCGCGCCGTGGACCTGCGGGAGACAGCGGATCGAGTAGGCGTCCTGCACGCGGTCGCAGTTGCGGTGGGACTCGACTATCTCCGAGCCCTCGGTGAGCCGTTTCACGTTGCGCGCGCTGACCCGCTGCCCGCGGTGGGGGCGCACCGCCTGGATCGCGTCGTCGCAGGCGGCGGTCGTCGCCAGCGTCACCTCCGTCGTGAGCGCGCCGGCCGCGTCGGCCGCGCGGACCGCCCGCTCGGCGTCGACCGCGGCGAGGGCGGCGAGGCCGACGGTGAGTTGCGTCCCGTTGATCAGCGCCAGCCCCTCCTTGGCGCGCAGGGTCAGCGGGTCGAGGTCCGCCGTCGCGAGCGCCTCGTCGCCGGCGAGTCGGGCGGCCGCTCCGCCGTCGTCGCTCGGGCGCTGCCCGCTCGACCCGTCCGTCGACCGCGACTCGACGCGCGCTTGGCCCTCCCCGATCAGCACCAGCGCCATGTGCGCCAGCGGCGCGAGGTCGCCGCTCGCGCCGAGGCTACCGCGGGACCTGACGACCGGGTGGACCCCCTCGTTCAGCATCGTCAGGAGGTGGTTCACGACGACCTCGCGGATCCCGGAGTATCCCTTGACGAGGGCGTTGATCCGGGTGAGCATCATCGCCCGCACCGCCTCGCGGTCGAGTTCGCGGCCCGCGCCGGCGGCGTGACTGCGGACGAGGTTCGTCTGCAACCGCTCGACGTCCTCGGGCGGGATGCGCTGGTCGACGAGTTCGCCGAACCCGGTGTTGATGCCGTAGACGGTCTCGTCGCCGTCGAGCACGTGCTCGACGCGCCCGCGCGACTCGCGGACCCGTTCGCGAGCCGCGTCGGCGACCGCGACGCTCGCGCCGTCGCGGGCGACCGCGGCCACGTCCTCGGGGGTCAGGGACTCGCCGTCGAGGACGACCTCACTCACGGACGACCACCCCCTCCTTCAGGACGACGTCCGCGGGCGACCCGTCGAACCGGTAGGGGACGTGGACGTGCGACGGCGCGTCGAGGACGACGAGGTCGCCGGGCGCGCCCTCTCGCAGGGTGCCGGTGCCGCCGGTCCGGGAAAGCGCCGTCGCGGCGGCGCGCGTGATACCGACCAGCGCCTCGGCGGGCGTCATCCCCATCTCGACGCAGGCGAGCGTCGCCGTGAACGCCTGACTCCGGGAGAAGCAGTTCGGGTTGAAATCAGTCGCGAGCGCGACCGGCGACCCCGCCTCGCGGAACGGGGCGGGGTCGGCGTAGTCCGCGCCGAGGCCGAACGCCGTCCCCGGCAGGAGGACGGGCGCGACGCCGCTGCCGGCGAGCGCGCGAGCGTCGCCGTCGGTCGCGTGGAGCAGGTGGTCGGCGCTGGCCGCGCCCGCGTCCGCGGCGAGTCCCGCGCCGCCGAGGCGGGTGAACTCCTCGGCGTGGACCTTCGGCGTCAGGCCGGCGGCCGCGCCCGCGTCGAGCACCCGGCGGGACTGCTCGACCGAGAAGACGTCCTCCTCGCAGAACACGTCGCAGAACTCGGCGACGCCTTGCTCCGCGACGGCGGGGATCTGCTCGTCGACCACTTCGTCGACGTAGTCGTCCGCGTCGCGGTCCTCGGGGATGGCGTGAGCGCCCATGAACGTCGGAACGACGTCGACGGGATGGTTCTCGTCCGCCGCCTCGATGGCTTCCAGCAGGCGCAGTTCGGTCTCGCGGTCGAGGCCGTACCCCGACTTCACCTCGACCGTGGTGGTGCCGTGGTCGAGCATCGCGTCGAGGTGGCCGACGAGGTTCGCGAGCAGCGTCTCGTCGCTGGCCCCCCGCGTCGCGCGGACGGTACGGAGGATGCCGCCGCCCTCGGCGAGTATCTCCTGATACGGCTTCCCGCGGAGCTTCGCGGCGAACTCGTCGGAGCGGTCGCCCGCGAAGACGGCGTGGGTGTGCGGATCGACGAACCCCGGGACGACCGCCCGACCGGCGGCGTCGACCGCGCGGACGGCGTTCTCCGGCGGGTACTCCCGGATCACCTCGTCGGTGTCGCCGACGCGGACGACGCGGCCGTCGGCGATCACGACGGCGGCGTTCTCACGAACGTCGAGAGTGAGAGCACGAGCCGACCCCGTCGGCTCGGCGTTTTCGACCACCTCCAGCGCGCCGCCCCCAGCGTCCCCCACACTCGGCCCGACCACGGCCTCGCGGGCGTCGTACACCACGGCGTCGACCTCGCTCGCGCTCATCGGCCCACCCCCGCGGCGGCGAGGAAATGCGCTATCGCCCGACTGCCGGCGGCGACCGTCCGCGACCCCTCGTCCAGCGGCGGCGCGCACTCGACCACCTCGAACCCAGCGACGCGGTCGTCAGCGGCGACGAGGCGGAGCGCGCGGAACAGTTCGCGGGCGGTCAGCCCGCCCGGTGTCGGCGCGCTGACCCCCGGTGCGGCGGTCGCGTCGAGTACGTCCAGGTCGACGCTGACGTACAGCGTCTCGACCCCCCGGAGCGCGTCCAGTGCGCGGTCGACGGCGTCGACGACGTCGTCGCCGACCTCCTCGGCGGTGACGACCTCGCCGTCGCGTTCGCGGACGTAGTCGGCGTACGCCGTCGAGGTCTCGAAGTGACGCGCGCCGACGCAGGCGTAGCCGTCGAGGCCGCGGTCGTGCAACTGCCTGTAGGGGGTCCCGCTGGTCGGCCCGTCCCGCAGTTCGCGGCAGTCGAGGTGCGCGTCGAAGTTGACCACGCCCGTCCTGCCCCCGTCGACCAGCGGCGCGGCGTTCGGGACGGTCAGCGAGTTGTCCCCGCCGAGAAACACCGGGAGCGCGTCGGTCCCGTGGACCGCCCGCGTCAGTTCGGCGAGGGACTGCTGGACGCCCCGGACGTCCTCGCGCGGGATATTGGCGTCGCCGAGGTCGCCGACCCGCCCGACCGGCCCGCCGTCGAAGTGATGGGTCTTCACGCCGGCGAGCGCGCGCCTGAGCGCGTCGGGTCCCGCCGCGGCACCCGGCCGGCCGACGACCGCGCCGTCGTAGGGTTCGCCGACCAGCACGGCGTCGTACCCGCCCGCGGCGTCGAGCGTCGTCGACTCGACCACGTCGCCGAACTGCTCGTCGTTCGGGTCGTCGGCGGTGCCCGTCCACCCGTCCGCGGCGTCGGGGTCGGTGAGTCCGATCATCGGGAGCCGTCCCGCCGGTCGTCGTCCATCGGCACCGCGACGCCGGACTCGCGGGCCTCGTCGACGGCCTCCTCGTAGCCCGCGTCGGCGTGGCGGATCACGCCCATTCCCGGATCGGTGGTGAACACGCGCCGGGCCTTCTCCGCCGCGAGGTCCGTGCCGTCCAGCACGACGTGGTTGTTCGCGTGGAGCGCGTTGCCGATGCCGACGCCGCCGCCGTCGTGGACGCTCACGATGTCCGCGCCCGCCGCGCAGTTCAGCAGGGCGTTGAGGATCGGCCAGTCGGCGACCGCGTCGCTCCCGTCCCGCATCGCCTCCGTCTCGCGGTTGGGACTGGCGACGCTCCCCGCGTCGAGGTGGTCGCGCGTGACGACGACCGGCGCGGATAGCTCGCCCTCGCGGACGAGGTCGTTGATGCGGAGCGCGAAGCGAGCGCGCTCGGTGAGGGCGTCGCCGTCCCGCTCGTCCGCCGAGTCGGCCCGATAGCCCAGCCAGCACACCCTCGCCGGGAGCCCCTGAAACTCAACCTGCTCCTGCGCGAGGTCGACCCAGCGGTGGAGCGACTCCTTCTCGGGGAACAGTTCCTTCACCGCCTCGTCGGTGCGGTGGATGTCCTCGGGGTCGCCCGACAGCGCCATCCAGCGGAAGGGGCCGCGACCGCGGCAGAACTGCGGCCGGATGTACGCCGGGACGAAGCCGGGGTAGTCGAACGGCTGGCGGTCCTCCGGATCGCTGCCTGACAGCGGCCACGGCCGGCTGTCGGCGCCTTCCCTGTTGCGATGGTCTTTCACCTGCCCGCGGATGTTGTTCCCGTACTCGAACGCCGTCGCGCCGCGCTCCTGCAGTTCGAGGATGGCGTCGACGTGGCGCTCCATCGTGTTCAGGGATTCGGAAACGTAGCGCTCCCGGTCCGCCTCGCGGAGGTCGTCGGCCTCGGCGACCGTGTAGCCGCTGGGGTAGTACCCTTCGAGTTCGTCGTGGGCGCTGGTCTGGTCGGTGACGACGTCCGGGACGAAGTCGCGCTCCAGCATCGCTTCCAGCATGTCCGCGGCGTTGACGTGGACGCCGACGCTGTAGGGGTCGCCGGCCTCGGCGGCCTCCCGGGCGCGGTCGAGCGCGTCCTCCACGTCGTCGGCCTTCTCCATGCAGTAGCCCGTCTCGATCCGGCGGTCGATGCGGTCCTCGTCCACTTCGGCGGCGATGCAGACGCCCTCGTTCATCGTCACCGCGAGCGGTTGAGCACCGCCCATCCCGCCGAGGCCGCCCGTGGCGACGATCCTCCCCCGCAGGTCGTCGCCGGAAGACCGAACGTCTTCCGAGCCGCCGCTCTCGGAGCCGCCGTACTCCTGTCGCGCGAGTTCGGCGAGCGTCTCGTAGGTCCCCTGAATGATCCCCTGCGTGCCGATGTACGCCCACGACCCCGCCGTCATCTGGCCGTACATGATCAGCCCCTCCGCCTCCAGTTCGTGGAAGTGCTCCCAGTCGTCCCACTTCCCGACGAGGTTCGAGTTGGCGATGAGCACGCGCGGGGCCATCTCGTGGGTCCGGAACCTGCCGACGGGCTTGCCGCTCTGGACGAGCAGCGTCTCCTCGTCGCCCAGTTCGCGCAGTTCGTCGAGGATGGCGTCGTAGGCGTCCCAGCTACGGGCCGCGCGGCCCGTCCCGCCGTAGACGACGAGCTCCTCCGGCTTCTCCGCCACCTCCGGGTCGAGGTTGTTGTTGAGGACGCGCAGGGCCGTCTCCTGTCGCCACCCCTCGCACTCGATGTCGGTCCCCGTCGGCGCACCCTGATACTCCCGCCACTGTTCGCTCGGTTCGCCCGGTCGGTCGGAACGCTCTCGTTGCTCGGCCATACCTCGTGATAGGGACTCGCACGGCGAAAGCAGGGGACCGCCGCATGGAGGCGGATTTATAACGTCGCGCGAGGTAGTCGCGGACGATGTACGAGGCGACGGTCCGCGTCGGTGACCCGGACCAGCCGGTGCCGACGGCCGGACGCGACGTCCGGGTCGACCTGTGGTGCAACGACCACTGCGACCTGGTCCGCGCCGTCGGGAGCGACGCCGACGTGGTCCTCGAAGAGATCGCGGCGGGCGTCGGGATCGCGGACCGGATCGAACAGGGAGACGAGCGGGTCGCGATCACGGAGGGCTGTCTCGCGGCCGAGCGGACGGACAACGTCGAGCGTTACGTCGCCGAGCACGGCTGTCTGTTGCTCCCGCCCCTGCAGTACGTCGACGACGACCGCGTCTGTCGCGTCTTGGCGCTCGATTCGACCGCGCTGCGCGACGTGTACCGCGACCTGGTCGCGGACGACCACGACGTCACGGTGGTCTCGAAGCGGGGCGTGACGACCGTGACCGGAGACCGACCGCTGCTCGACCCGGGCGGCCTCGTCCCGGATCTGACCGGGCGACAGCGGGAGGTCGTCCTGAGGGCGATCGAGAACGGTTACTACGAGATCCCGCGGGGGATCTCGACCGAGGCGATCGCGGAGCAGGTCGGGGTCGGTCGGCGGACCGCCGAGAACCACCTCCGGCGGGCGGAGCAGAAACTCGTGACCGCGCTGCAGTCGTATCTGTAGCGCTGCGGGCGACCCATCGGTCTCCCCCGGTCCCGTCACCGGCCGTCACTCTCGCGCTCGGAGTCGCGCGGGCAGGTCGTGGGCGGGTTGGAGCGTCATCACCGGTTCCAGTTCCAGGTCCCGCAACGGTTCGACGCGGAAGCGCTGGCCCACGACGGCGAGCGCGATAACGGCCTCCAGCGTCGCGAACCGCCGGGCGAGACAGGCGCGCGGCCCGGCCCCGAAGGGAACGAACGAGCAACCCCTGTCGGCGGGCGACTCGTCGCGCCACCGGGCGGGCCGCCAGTCGTCGGGCGCGTCCCAGAACCGCCCGTCGCGGTGGAGCCGCCAGATCGAAACGTGGGTCCGCATGCCCTCCGGAAGCCGGTAGTCGCCGAGGTCGACCGGCCGCGTCGTGACCCGGGGGAGCATGAACACGGGCGGGTACCGCCGCAGCGTCTCGTGGACGACCCCCTCGGTAGTCGTCAGCGCTCCCACGTCGGAGAGCGTCGGCGGGTCGCCGCCGAGAACGTCGTCCAGTTCGGCGTGAAAGCGCTCGCGGACGCCCTCGTGGGTCCCCAGCAGATACAGCGCGTACGAGAGGACCAGCGCCGTCGTCTCGTAGCCCGCGAACGTCAGGCCGGTCACCTGATCGACTATCTCCCGGTCGGAGAGGTCGGCCTCGCCGTCCTCGCGTAGTTCGACCAGCGTCGACAGCAGGTCGTCGCCGGCCTCGCCCCGCTTGCGCTCGGCCAGCAGCGCCTCCGCCTCCGCCCGCAGCGTCTCAACGGCCTCGTGGAACCGCCGGTGGGCCGGCGTCGGCACCCAGTTCGGGAGCGCGAACGAGGTCGGCTCGAACCACAGGTTCAGGTCGTCCGCGGCCCGCTGGAGCGTCTCGTCGCCGTCGGGGTCCAGTTCCCGGCCGAACACCGCGCCGAAGAAGTTCTCCAGCGCGACCCGGTCCATCTGGTCGCGGAGCGCGACCCGGTCGCCGTCGCGCCAGCGGTCGACCCGCCGCTCCGTGATCCGGACCACGTCGTCGACGTAGGACCGGATCCGACCGGGGTAGAAGAACTCCTCCAGGGCGTCTCGCTGGCGACGCCACTGCTCGCCCTCGGTGGAGCCGATGCTCTGGCCGAACGCGACGCCGAAGTCGTCGGTCTTCGCGAACGCGTCCGGTTCCTCGACTAACGCGTACCGGACGTGGTCCGGATGCGCGACCAGGCAGTACTCTCCGACGCCGAGGGTCCGTATCCGCACGACGTCCCCGTACTCCGCGACGGCCGCGTCGTGCAGGCCGAGCTGGTCACGGATGAGGTCGAGCGTCTGGCCCAGCACCGGGAGTCCGTCGGCCGCTGGCGGTGGTGTCGTCGACATGGCCGGGCTACGACGCGAGGCGGATAATAACCTGTCCGTGGAGCCGACCGCGAGGTCCCGGCCGGCGGCGTTCGTCGCGGTCCGCGAAAGCGTTCTGTCACGCTGCCGTATGAATACGAATAGTTACCGTTTCAGTGACATACAGGCTGTATTCGCGCAAACAAGAGGGGCCTCTCGCCGCTTCGGAGAAGTATGGCAATCACCGGAACGAACACGACGCCCATCCCCGAGAACAGCAGCGACGAACTCTGCTACCGCATCGTCTCGGCGGTCGCCGAGCGACGCGGCGTCGACGTGGACGACGTCGATGCGCGTCTGAACGACGTCGTCGACGTCGACGCGCTCGACGCGTTGCTCGGCCATCGCGCCGCCGACGCCGGGCGGAGCGTCTCCTTCTCGCTTGCGGGCGTGGAGATCCTCGTGACCGCCGACCGGACGGTGCTCGTGACCGGCGTCGAGGAGTAGCGCGCCCGTCACCCGATGAGCCACCGCTTGAACGGCGTCTCGTTGCCACCGTCTGACGAATGGTTAAGTGGTTCCAGCGGCCATGCAGGGACAGTATGGGGAACAAGAACAAGACCATCTCCTTCCGCGTCAACGAGGACGCGTTCGAGACGCTGCGCGACATCGCCGAGGAGCGCGACCTGTCGCTGTCGGCCGTCTTCCGGGACTACGTGGACACGCTCGTCGCCCACAACGGGCAGGTGCGGGTCGTCCCCGAGCACGAGCTCGGCGGCTTCGACGAGGGCGACGAAGACACCTCGTCGTTCCCCCCGAAGGTCGAGGTGCCCAAGAGCTTCGTCCGCGAGCACGAGCGCCTCGAACTCGAGGCCGAACACCTCCGCGAGCAACTCGAAGAGCACAAGCGCTACGTCACGGAACTCCGCCAGCGCCTCGACGAGGAGAGCGACGACGAGGACGTGATCCACCTGGAGGAACTCGACGGCGACGAGGACGAGGACGAAGAGCGCCCGTACCGGTACACGTAGCCGCCGCACCGTCCCCCGTGCCCGCGGCGCTCCGCCCGGTCCGATGCCGAAGCCGGTTTGGAACCTCCCGTCGAACGCCGTCCCATGTGGCCCTGGGGACATCTCGCCGTCGGCTACCTGCTCTACGCCGCGTCGTCGCGTCGGCAGCGAGCGCGCCCGCCGGACGGTGCGGAGACGATACTGATCGCGTTCGGCACGCAGTTCCCGGACCTCGGGGACAAGCCGCTGGCTTGGACGGTCAGCGTCCTGCCGAACGGGCGCTCGCTCGCCCACTCCGCCTTCGTCGCGGCGGCCGTCATCGGCGGCGTCCGGTGGCTCTGCCGGCGCGCCGACGCTCGGCGGCGCGTTCGGCCTCGGGGACGCCTCGCACCTGTTCGCCGACGCGGTCGAGAACGAGACCCGGCCCCGTATTTCCTCTCGGGGATCGCGCTGGCGGCGGTCGCGCTGGTCGTCTGGCTCCGCGACGGCGCGCCGGGGCCGGGTCTCGTTCTCGACCGCGTCGGCGTCGGGCGGGCGGGCGAGGCGGACCGGTGACCTACCCGCAGAGGTCGAAGCCGGCGAGGTCGCGCTCGCCGTCCCGGTGCCGTTCGAGGTAGTACGCGACGCCCGGCTGGTGGGCGGCCCCCGCGATCAGGTGGACCGGCTCCGCGTCCTCGGCGTGGTACACCGCGTAGTCCGCCATGCGCTCGTTTCTCGCGTGGGTCATCAGTTCGAGTTGCGAGTCGTGGCGGCGCAGCCACTCCCGCTCCAGCGGCTGCGGCAGGAACCGCTTCGCGTAGTAGCGCTGGAGGTCGACGAGTCGCGCCGGGTCCTCCGCTGCCCGCCGCGTCTTCCGGAACGACTCGAAGTCCTCCCCCGTGGCGAGGTTCTCGTGGGTCGTGAGGAACGTGGAGGCCACGTCGCCGAGCGCCGCGCCGAAGCGCTCGCCGTAGATGTCGCTCCCGGACTCGATGAGCGAGAAGGCCGTCTCGCGGAGCTCCTCCGCGAGGGAGTCCACGTCCTCTAGCAGGTCCTCGAACTCCGAGGCCGCGAAGCCGTCCGTGCGGGCGTCGACGTCGACCTCGATGTCCCGACAGCGGTTCATCGCCCACCGGTAGTCGTCCATCTCGTACACCCCGGGCACGTCGTCGAAGTACATGCGGCGGATCCCCTGCTCGCAGTACACCGTCGCCCCCCCGTCGAGCAGGCGCGAGACGTGGTCGCGGAGGTACTCCCCCTCCGCCCGCGTGTCGGCGTGGGTGATCCCGTGGACGCAGATGGGGGTCCCGTCGACCGCCACGCAGTCGCCGGGGAGACCCTCCCGGGTCGGGGCGGCGGCCAGTTCCTTCTCCCGGAGGTCGTACCAGCGGCGCTTCGCGGCGAAGTAGGCGTCGTGTTCCGAGTCGGCGTCGAACCGACTCGCCAGGTCGGCGAGGCCGCTCGCGGAGCGGATCGTCGCCAGCAGGTCGCGCTCCGCCGGGCTCAGCGTCGCGTCCTCGCCGTCGCTCGAACCGGATGGCATTCGGTCTTACTAGGGCCGAACGGGTTGTAAGCCGTTCGCCGCGCGCCGCGGTCGCTCGCCTACGAGAACTCCGTCACGACCTCGACGCCGACCGTGTCGAACTCGCTCATCGCCGCCAGCCGGTCCGGGACGTCGGAAAGCGCGACGGTGGCGGACACCAGTGCCTCGGGGTCGACGCACCCGCTCGCGATCAGCCGGAAGAGGTCGTCGTACCGCGCGGGCGGCATGCCGCGGGAGCCCCGCACCGAGATCCCCCGCTGGACGACCGCGTCCATCGGGAGCGGGATCTCGCCGCGGTCGTCGTCGCCGGTGAGACCGACCTGCACGTGGGTGCCGCCGCTCGCCAGCGAATCGACCGCCGTGCGGCACGTCTCCGCGCTCCCGAGCGCGTCCACCGAGACGTCCGCGCCGCCGACGAGTTCGGCGACGCGCGTCGGTACGTCCGCCGCGTCGTCCGCGTTCACCGTCTCGGCCGCGCCCATCTCCGCCGCCATCGAGAGCGGGTCGTCGCGCACGTCGACCGCGACGACGGTCCCGCCGAGCGCCGACGCCACCTGCACCGCGGAGAGGCCGACGCCGCCGCAGCCGACGACGACGACGCGGTCCCCGTCGCCGACGTCCGCGACGGCGTCCAACGCCTCGAACGCGGTGACGAACCGACAGCCGAGGCTGGCCGCGGCGACCGACGACACCCCGTCGGGGAGCGGGACGGCGTTCACGTCGGCCCGCGGCACCGGGAAGGACTCCGCGAACGCGCCGGGCGCGTCCGGGCCGAAGCCGAGCGCCGTGGCCCCCTCGCAGTAGTTCGCCCGTCCGCGGCGACAGGCCGGACACGTCCCGTCGGCGAGGTTGAACGGGACGACGACCCGGTCGCCGACGGCGAGCGTGTCGACCTCGTCGCCGACCTCCCGGACGACCCCGACGGGTTCGTGGCCGAGTATCTGCCCGAGCGGGACGCGGTCGTCGACCCAGTCGCCGTGGCCCTGCCAGGCGTGCCAGTCGCTCCGGCAGACGCCGCAGGCCTCGGTCTCGACGACGACGCCGTCCGGGTCGGCGGTCGGGACGGTGACGTCCCGCACCGACAGCGGTTCGCCGTACTCCTCGAGAACGACAGCGCGCATGGCGGGACAGTCGGGCCGCCGGTAGAAAGTGGCTCGGGATCGGAGCGGTCGAGGCCGGTCAGCCGCCGCCGGCCGACGGCTCTCGGTCCAGCATCCGCTCTATCGTCGACTCGTCGAGCAGGTCAACGAGGTCCGCCTCCCCGTGTCTGTAGGAGCGCAGTTCGTCGTCGGACAGGAACTCCTCTAGCTCCCCCTCGCGGAGGTTCGATTCGAGCGCGTCGTCGATGTCTTCGGGATCGTAGCCGGGGACGGGCATGCGTGTCACTTCGTGACACAGCCGGTTAAAGGTCGCCCGCCGTCGCCGGCGCGAGACAGCGAGGTACTCGAAACCGCCCGGCGGAACCGTCTCGTCGAGCGGTTCACCGGTCATCGCGCGCGGCGACCGGCGGTTGACGAACAGCGAGTCGACGTCATGGTCGGGGTCGCGGTGGCTCGCTACCTCGTCGCGGATCCCGCGTCGCTTCGTGCCGTCCTGCGTCCTCTAGCCGCCGCACACGTTTGTTTTCTGTGTGATATGAACACGACAATGTCACACCGATGTCCGCATTACGTCAGCTGATTATGGCGTCCGGGACTGGATGTTTTACGTAAGAGGGGCTCGGCGGTCACGCGGCGACCGCGGCTACTCCTCGCTCTCGTACGGTTCCCCGACCGCGGCGGGCATCCTCGTCGAGCCCCAGAACGTGAGGACGACGACGACGGCGACGTAGGGGAACAGGTTGACGAGCCGGTTCGGCAGGTCGATGCCGGCAGTCTGGAACTGGATCTGCAGCATGTCCAGCCCGCCGAACAGGAGCGCCGCGGCGGCCGCGCCGAGCGGGTTGTAGCTGCCGAACAGGTAGGCGACGATGCCGATCCACCCCCGGCCGTTGACCATCGTGTCGCCGGTGCCGATGAACGACCCGGCGTGCGCGAGCAGCACCGCGCCGCCGAGCCCCGCCATCGCGCCCGAGAAGATCACCGCCGCGTACCTAACGCGAGCGACGTTCACGCCGGCGGTGTCGAGTGCCTCGGGGTTCTCGCCGGCCGCCTGTATCCAGTAGCCGTACCTGGTGCGGTAGAGCACCACCCAGGCGGCGACCGCCAGGACGGCCGTGAGCAGCACCAGCGGCGACGCGTCGAAGAGTATCCGACCGACCACCGGGACCGCCGAGAGGACCGGAACGGTCAGGTCGTTCACGCTCGCGATGCTCGGGCTGTTCCTGCTCCCCCAGAGGACGACCGCCGTGAACGGACCGAAGCCGAGGCCGACGAACCAGACGGCGAGCCCGGCGACGATCTGGTCCGCCTCGTACCGGACCGTCAGCACGGCGAAGACGACCGCGTACGCGACGCTGATGAGTACCGCCGCGAGGATGGCGAGCCAGAGGTCCGCCTGGCTTGGTGACCCGCCGCCGAGGAGCCACGTCACGGCCGCCGCGTTGGCAGCCCCGAAGACCATGAAGCCCTCCAGGCCGATGTTGAACACCCCGCTCTTCTCGGCGTACAGCCCGCCGATGGCGGCGAGCGCGATGGGCGTCGCCGCCTGGAGCGCCCGCTCGACGAACCCGACCGTGACGATGGCCTCGACCAGCAGGTCCAGCGCGACCGCGGCCGCCGCGACGAGGACGACCAGGGCGGCGGCGCTCCCGACGCGAACGCGGTTCTCGGCCGCGTAGTCGGTGACACTCACCGGTCGTCACCCCCGAAACCGGCCCGCGGCGCGACCACTCGGAACAGCTCCGGTGCCGCGACGAACAGGACGACGAGGCCGACGATCCCGTCGATGAGCTGGACCGGGACGTCGCTGTTGATCCCGATATGCGTCCCGGCGGAGTCGAGCGCGCCGAACAGCAGCCCCGCGGGGACGACCCCGAGCGGGTTGTTCGCCGCCAGCAGGCTCACGGCGATGGCGTCGAACCCGTACGTCCCGACGCCGCTCGGGTCGCTGTAGTACCCCTGGACCATGACGGCGAAGACGGCCCCCGCGATCCCGGCGATCATCCCCGAGAGGGTCATCGTCGCGACGACCGTCCGCGCGGCGTCGACGCCCGAGTACGTCGCGGCGCGCTCCTGGTGGCCGCTCGTCACCATGTCGTAGCCGACGTCCGTGCGGGTCATGACGACGGAGACGACCGCGACGACCGCGAGCGCGACGGCGAGGCCGACGACCGAGAAGTCGGGCGAGTCGAACGCGACCGCCGGGAGCTCGACGTACTCCGGGATCCGCTCCGTGTTGGGGGCTCGGTTCCCCTCGCCGCGCAGCGGACCCTCGACGAGGTACCCGACGACGCCGACGGCGATGAAGTTCAGCATGATGGTGGTGATGATCTCGTTCGCGCCGGCGTAGGCCTTCAGGACGCCGGGGAGCGCCGCGTACGCGCCGCCGGCGAGGGCGGCCGCGGCCGTCCCGAGGACCAGCAGGGCGACCCCGCCGGCGGTCCCCGTCGGCAGCGCCGGGGCGAGCCGGAGGATCGCAACGACGCAGACGACGCCGCCGACGACGAACTGCCCCTGTACGCCGATGTTGAACACGCCGGCGCGGAACGCGACCGCCACGGCGACCCCCGTGAGGATGAACAGCGTGGCGAACTTCAGCGTCCGCGCGAGGGCGTTCTCGTCGCCGAACGCACCCTCGAACACGTTGCCGAGGAACAGCAGCGGGTCGTACCCCGCCGCCGCCACGACGGCGAGCCCGACGAGCAGCGCGAGCGCCGTCGACGCCGTCGCGACGACGACCCGCTGGAGCACCGACGCGTCGAGCATCCGGTCCGCCGCGCGGTCGACGGCGGCGCGGGCGCGGCCGGGGTCGGCGTCGCTCACGGCGACACACCCCCGCTTCCGTCCGTCGCCCGCTCGGCCACCTCGTCCGCCGGTTCGTCGCCGTCGCGTCCGCGGCCCGCCATCAGCAGGCCGAGCTCCTCGTCGGTCACCCGCTCGGCGTCCACCGTGTCGACGAACTCGCCCTCGTACATGACCGCGACTCTGTCGCTGAGCTTCCGTATCTCCTCCAGCTTCGACGAGACGAACAGGATCGCGAGCCCCTCGTCGCGGAGCGCCAGCAGCCGGTCGTGGATGAACTCGATCGACCCGATGTCGACCCCGCGGGTCGGGTGCGACGCGACCATCACGTCCGGGTCGTGCGCTATCTCCCGGCCGACGACGAACTTCTGCTGGTTCCCGCCGGAGAGCGAGCCGGCCCTCGCGCGGGGGTTCGGCGGCTGCACGTCGTACTCCCGGACGATGTCCTCGGCGTGGTCGCGGGCGGCCGCCCAGTCGACGACGTGCCGGTTCACGTACGGCTCGACGGTCTGGTTGCCGAGCAGCGCGTTCCGCACGAGGTCGTAGTCCTGCACCAGCCCCTCCGCCTGGCGGTCCTCCGGGACGTAAGCGATCCCCTCCTCGATGCGCCGGCGGCGGCTCGCACCGGTGACGTCCCCGCCGCGGAGCCGGACGGTGCCCGCAGCGACGGGCCGGAGCCCGGTTATCGCCTCGACGAGCTCGGTCTGGCCGTTCCCCTGGACGCCCGCGACCCCGAGGATCTCGCCCTCTCGGACGGTGCAGTCGACGCCGCGGACCCGCTCGACGCCGCGGTCACCCCGGACGCGGAGGCCCTCCGCGTCGAGCACGGGGTCCCCCGGTGCCGTCTCGCGCGGCTCGCGGTCGAACAGCACCTCCCGTCCGACCATCATCCGCGCCAGTTCCCGCTCGGTGGTGTCCGCGGCGGCCACCGTGTCAACGACCTCCCCGTCCCGGAGCACGGTGACGCGGTCGGCCGCCGTCAGCGCCTCGTCGAGCTTGTGGGTGATGAAGACGAGCGAGCGGCCGGCCGCCGTCAGTTCCGCCATCACGTCGAACAGTCTCTCGACCTCCTGGGGCGTGAGGACCGCGGTCGGCTCGTCGAGGACGAGGACCTCCGCCCCGCGGTAGAGGCTCTTAACGATCTCGACGCGCTGTCGGATCCCGAGGTCGAGGTCGCGGACGCGCGCGTCGAGGTGGCGGCCGACGTCGAAGTCGTAGCGCGAGCTGATCGCCGCGACGTCCTCCCGCGCGGTCGCCTCGTCGACCAGCCCGTTCTCGGTCGGCTCGTGGCCGAGGATGACGTTCTGGAGGACGGTCATCGGATCCACGAGCTGGAAGTGCTGATGGATCATCCCGACCCCCGCGTCCATCGCGTCCCGGGGGGAGTCGAACGTCCGCGGTTCGCCGTCGACGCAGATCGTCCCCGCGTCCTGGTCGTACAGGCCGTAGAGGACGCTCATCAGCGTCGTCTTTCCGGAGCCGTTCTCGCCGAGCAGGGCGTGGACGGACCCTTTCTCCAGCGCGAAGTCGACCCCGTCGTTCGCCACGACGTCGCCGAACCGCTTGGTGATCCCCTCCAGTCGGACGGCGGGCGGTGCGTCACTCGCGTCCATGGTGTGGTAGTGGTGGCATGAGTGTGAAGGGACGGGGAGCGGCGTCAGTTACAGCCGGCCGCGGTACAGGGGACCTCGATGTCGCCGTTCGCGATGCCCTGCTTTGCGTCCTCCAGGTTCCGGTTCACGGCGTCCGGGAGCTGCCCCTCGAACGCCTGACCGATGACGCAGTCGACCGCCTCGTCCTCCAGCCCCAGGGTGTTCGCGCCGGCGACGCTGTCGAACTCGCCCTCTGCGACCGCCGTCGCCACCTCGCGGGACCCCTCGTTGATGTACTTGACCGCGGAGCCGAGGATGACGTCCTGGAAATCCGGGAGCGTCCGCGACTGGTCGGCGTCGACGCCGATGGCGAACCGGTTCTGGTCCTGCGCGGCCTCGAAGACGCCCCGCCCGGCGGCGGCCGCGGCGTGGTAGACGATGTCCGCGCCGTCGTCGTACTGCGAGCCGGCGATGTCGGCGGCCGTGTCCGTGTCGGTGTAGTCGCCGATGTAGCCGACGTTGACGTCCACGTCGCCGTTCACCCGCTCCGCGCCGGCGACGTACGACCGCTCGAACGCGTTGATCAGCGACTCGTCGACGCCGCCGACGAACCCGACCTGGGCGCTCCCCGGGTCGGTCTCGCTCCCCTCGTGTGAGAGCTCCTCCGTCGTCATCGTGCCGGCGAGGACGCCCGCGAGATACGACATCTCGTGGTTCGCCCAGGTGTAGCCGGCGACGTTCGGCTCGTCGACGTAGTCGTTGATGAGCATCCAGTTCTGGTCGGGGTAGTCCGCGGCGTTCTGGGTCAGCGCCTCGGTGTGGTTGTACGACACCAGCACGATGAGGTCGTAGTCGCCGCTCCGGGCGAGCTCGGACTGGGTCGACTGGTACTGCGCCTGCTCGGTCTCCTCAACTCGGTTGATCTCGATGTCGTACTCCTCGGCCCCGGACTGCAACCCTTGGAGCGCGAGGTCGTTGAACGCGTTGTCGTCGAAGCCGGCGGGACTCGACACGATGGCGACGTTCGTCGCGCCGTCACCGGAACCGCCGTCGTCGCCCCCACCGGTACACCCGGCGAGCGCCGTGCCGCCGACGATGGCCGCGCCGGACGCGAGTACCGTCCGTCGGTCGGTCGTCGCGAGGGACCCGTCGCTCGCCTCGGGGGTGTCGCGGTCCGAATTACTGTTGGGAGACATACTCAACCAATGATTACTCACTCTACAGTAAAAAACTATCCGCGGACCGGCCCGCCGGCGTCGCTTACCGGCGACGCTCGTCGACCCACAGCGCCCCCGCGAGCGCCGTCGCGCCGGCGAGCGCCCCCGCCAGCAGCCAGAACGCGGGGCGAAAGCCGACCGACTCGGCGAGGACCCCGACGACCGCGGGCGACACCGCGCCGGCCCCCATCAGGAGCGTGCGGACGACGCCGAGGCTCCCGCCGGCGATGGCGTCCGGGACGAGCGACAGCAGGTACGCGCCTCGAACGGGCCGGTACCCGTGGCTCCCGAGGCCGGTCGCCACCGCGACCGCGCCGAGGAAAAGCGGGTCCCCGGTCGGCGTCAGGAGGACCAGCGCGACCAGCGCCGCCGTCGCCAGACCGAGCGTCGCCCCGACGACGGGGAGTTCGCCCACGCGGTCGCTCGCCTCGCCAGTGACGAGTTGGACGAGGCTGACGGCGAAGAGGGCGCTGTAGACCAGGCTCGCCGCCGCGGTCGAGAGCCCGGCCGCCTGCGTGAGGTACGTCGGCAGGAAGGCGACCAGCCCGTTGTACGCGAACGAGAACAGGACGGTCGCGAGCACGAACGCGGTGAAGCGCCGCTCCCGGAACAGGGCGACGTACTGCCGGAGCCCGCCGGTCCCCGCGCCGGCGGCCGCGTCGGTGCCGCCGGAGAGGCGGCGCGGGACGCGAACTGCGAACCCGGCGGCCAGCGCGACGCCGGCGACGCCGCCGGCGAGAAACAGCGTCCGCCGACGACGCCGCCGAACGCCCCGAAGGTGTCCATCACGCCGAGCGCCCGCCCCGTCCGGTCGGCGTACGCTCGCGAGAGGAGCCGGACCGCGACGGTCTTGTGGACGCCCGTCCCCGCTCCGACGAGCAACATCGCTCCCACGAGGACGAGAAACGGGGCGTCGACGACGAGGACGAGCGCCCCCGCGGCCGCCGCCAGCGCGCCGGCGGTGATCACCGTCACCGAGCCGACGCGGTCGGCGAGCAGCCCGGACGGGAACTGCATCGCCGCGTACACGAGCATCAGTCCGGTGTAGGCCGTTCCGAGGACGGCGTAGGACGCGCCGTAGGTGGCGACGAGCGGGTCGAAAAGCGGCGGGAACGCGTAGCGCAGGAACTTCGCGAGAAACCAGATGAGCGCGGTCAGCACCAGCGCGTCGAACCGACCGAGTCGGCGGAGCGATGCTACTGAGGGCGTCACGTCCCCGGATTCGTCGCGCCGCGGCAAAAGGAAACCGAACGGCGCGACCCGGACGCGGTGAGGTCGGGACGGCGTGAGAGGCGGCGGCCGGGCCGCCCGACCGCGCCGTCGGGTTTACGCTTTCTCCGGCGAACGAGGGATACGAACGACGCTCCCGATGGACCCGAAGGATACGCCGCATTCGACCGGAGCGAACGGCGCGGCCCCCGACGACCCGCCGTCCAGTCGCACGGATGACGACACCCCGGCGACGCGAGCGGAACTCCTCGACCGCGCCGCGGCGTACGCCGAGACCGTGCCCATCGACGTCGACCTCGGCCGCGTCTCCTGGGAGGTCTCGGAGCGCGCGAAGCGCCGGGCCGGCGTCCGTCGCTTCGAGGGCGGGACCGAGACGGTCACCGTCCGGCTGACGTGGGCGGCCTACGAGGCGTACGGCTGGGCGGAGTTCACCGGCGTGATCCGGCACGAACGCGTCCACGCCTGGGGGTTCCAGCGCTTCGGCGAGTCGGGCCACGGCGAGCGGTACCGGGAGAAGGCGGCCAAGGTCGGCGCGTCTCGCCGCTGTCGCTCCTTCGTCGGTCCGCACCTCGTGCTGCGGTGTACGGGCCGGGACTGCGACTGGAGCGCGGACCGTCACCGGGCGTCGAAAGCCGTGAAGGACCCGCAGGCGCGGCGGTGCGGGGCCTGCGGCGAGCGGTACGCCGTGGGACACGTCGGGTCGGGCGAGCGGTGGACGACGAACGAGGGGGACGAGTCCGCCCGGGAGCGCATCGACGACGACCGACGAGCGGCGATCGGCGCTGACCGCCGGTCGATCTTTTACCGCGTCGGTTCGTACTGGGCGGACGATGGGTGCGAACGACGGTCGCGCGCTCGGGAGCGTGAGCGACCCGGAGCTCGCCGTGTTCGTCTCGGGCGTGGCGAGCATGGGCCTGGAGATACTCGCCGGGCGGCTGGTCGCGCCGCAGTTCGGAAGCAGCATCTACACCTGGGGGAGCGTCATCGGCGTGTTTCTCGCGGCGCTGAGCCTCGGCTACTACCAGGGCGGCAACCGCGCCACGGCGCGGGCGTCCAGTCGGCGGCTGACGTGGCTGCTGCTCGGGACGGCGGCGTACGTGGCGGGACTGATTCTGGCGGGAGACGTGCTGTTGCTACAGTTGTCGTCGTTCCCGGTGCCCCCGCGGTTCGCGTCGCTCCCGGCGATCACCGTCCTGTTCGGGCCGCCGACGTACCTGCTCGGGTTCATCAGCCCCTACGCGGCGGAGCTATCGGACAGGGAGGGGAAAGGCGAGGCGTCCGGACGGGTGTACGCCGTCGGGACGGTCGGTAGCATCGTCGGCGCGTTCGGCACCACGTTCGTCCTCATCCCGGCGCTGAGCGTCGACCAGATATCGCTCACCATCGGTCTCCTGCTGGTGCTCACCGCCGCCCGGGTCGCGCGGCCGTCGCCGGGCCGCAAACCGGCGTTCGCTATCGTCGCCGTCGCCTTGCTGCTCGGCGGCGCGGTGCTCGCGCCGTCGGTCGGCTACTCCGTCAGGGGCGAGATCGTCTACGAGACGCAGACGCCGTACCAGGAACTCCGGGTCGTCGACGCGGGCGACACCCGGACGCTGTATCTCGACGGGACGCCCCACAGCGCGATGGACAGGGACGACCCGACCCGGCACGTCTTCGAGTACACCCGGTACTTCCATCTCCCCTTTCTCGTGACCGACGACCCGGACGACGTGGACCGGGTGCTGTTTATCGGCGGCGGCGGGTTCACGGGACCGAGGCGGTTCGTCGAGGAGTACGACGTGACGGTCGACGTCGCGGAGATAGACCCCGACGTGATCGACGCGGCCGAGCGCTACTTCGGCGTCGAGGAGGGAGAGCGGCTGAACGTCCACAACGTCGGCGGCCGGCAGTTCCTCCGCGAGACCAACCGGACGTACGACGTGATCGTACTGGACGCGTACAAGCGCGACAAGGTGCCGTTCCAGTTGACGACGGTCGAGTTCATGCGCCTGACACGCGAGCGACTCGCCGACGACGGCGTCCTCGTCGCGAACCTCATCTCCGCGCCGTCGGGACCGGCCTCGGAGTTTTACCGCGCCGAGTACGCGACGGTTGCCGAGGCGTACCCGCAGGTGTACGCCTTCCCGACGGTGGGGTCGAGCGTCGTCCAGAACATCGAACTCGTCGCGACGGCCGACGGCGAGCGCCTCTCGCGGGCCGAACTCCGCGAGCGCGACCGGGAGCGCGACATCGGTATCGACCTGAGCGACGCGATAGCCGACTACGAGGAACCGCCCGACACCGGCGACGTGCCGGTGCTCCGGGACGACGACGCGCCGGTTGACAGCCTCCTCGAACCGATGGCCGGCCAGCGCTACGTCGTCGAGGAGGCCGACGATTCGGACGCGTCCGACGGGTCGGCACCCTCGGAGAACGGGAGCGAGCGACCCGCGGTGACGAGCGTTTCGGCGCGCGTGGCGTCGTCGTCGCGCGCCTGACCGCCGCCGGTCACCGCGGCGACTCCGCCGTCCTTTTAGCCCCCCAGCCGGAAGTTTCGTTCCGAAATGGTCGCCACGGACCCCGCCTCCGCTACCCCCGCCGAACCGCAGGTGAGTCGCTGATGGACGGGTCCCCGGTCCGTCGCCTGGTGGCCGCCCTCCGCCGCCGCGCGGGGACGGTGTTCAAGAGCCGCGACGAGTTCGACCTCACATCGGGCGACATCGCGAAGCCGCTGTTCTACCTCTCCTTGCCCATCGTCGTCACCAACCTGCTCCAGACCGCGTACAACCTCGTCGACACGGTCTGGCTGGGCCGGTACAGCACCGACGCGCTGGCGGCGATCAGCTTCGCCTTTCCCGTCGTCTTCTTCCTCATCTCGCTCGGCCTCGGCATCTCCATCGCGGGGAGCATCCTCGTCGCCCAGAACACCGGCGCGGGGGAGGAAAGGCAGGCCGAGTTCGCGGCGTCGCAGACGGTGACGTTCGCCGTCGTCGCGTCCGTGGTCCTGGGCGCGTTCGGCTACGTCGCCGTCGAGGACATCCTCCGACTGCTCGGAGCGCCAGCCGACGTTTTGCCCGGCGCGACCGCCTACCTCGAGATCATCTCGCTGGGGATGCCGTTCATGTTCGCCTTCTTCGTGTTCATGTCGCTGATGCGCGGGTACGGCGACACCATCACCCCGATGCTCGTGATGTTCGTGACCGTCGTCGTCAACCTCGCGCTCGACCCCCTGCTCATCTTCGGCGTCGGTCCGTTCCCCCGGATGGGGATCGAGGGCGCGGGGTACGCGACGGTATTCTCCCGGGCGCTCGCGACCGTCATCGGGCTGACGATCATGTTCCGCGGGGACCGCGGCGTCGAGATCCACCTCTCGCGGATGGCCCCCGACCTGGGCTACCTCCGGAAACTGCTCCGCGTGGGGGTGCCGGCGTCCGTCGAGGGGACGGGCAACGCCGTCGCCGTCAACCTGATGCTCGTCATCGTCGGCGCGTTCCCGACCGCCGTCGTCGCCGCCTACGGCGTCGGCGTGCGGGTCTTCTCGGTCATCTTCCTGCCCGCCATCGCCGTCGGCCGCGGCGTCGAGACGATGGCCGGCCAGAACATCGGCGCGGGGGAGGAGGACCGCGCCGCGACCGCCTCGAACTTCGCCGCCCGGTCGATGTTCGCCGTGCTCGCCGGCGTCGGCGTCCTCGTCTGGGTCGGCGCGGCCCCGGTCGTCTCGGTGTTCTCCGACGACCCCGCAGTCGTCGAGACGGGACGCCTGTTCCTGCGCTACGTCGCGCCGACGTTCGGCTTCACGGGGGTGTTCCACGCGTACAAAGGGGCGTTCCGCGGCGCGGGCCGGACGCTGACCGCGGCGATCGTCTCGATCGTCATGCTCGGGGCCATTCGGCTGTCGGTCGCCTGGTTCGCCTCCCGTCCGTTCGGCTCCGAGGGGATCTGGATGGCGTTCGCGGTGTCGAACGCCGCCGGCGCGCTCATCGCGTTCGCGTGGTACCGGCGCGGGACGTGGCGCGACGCCGACCTCACCGATGAGGGGCCGGGCGGCGTCGCCCCGGCGGACGTCGACGCGGACCCGGGGGATCCGGTCGACGCGCCGGACGCCGCCGAGGACGCCGAGGCGCAGGACTGAACCGGACCGCGTCGCTCCCTTCTCACCTCACCTCGCCTCACTTCCACGGGTTCGACATCAGGTCGGCCTGCACGTCCGCCCCGACCTCCAGCCGGCAGTCCTCGGTCGGGATCGCGACGCAGGTCAGCACGTAACCGTCCGCGAGGTGGCGCTCTTTCAGCCCCCGCGCCGGTCGGCGGTGGTCGACCGCCCCTCCGCGGAGTCTGGCGGTGCAGGTGGCGCACGCGCCGGTGCGACAGCCGAACGGGAGCGAGATATCGGCGGCCTCGCAGGCGTCGAGGATCGGGGTGTCCTCGTCCACTCGCACCGTCTCGCTCCGGCCGTCGCGCCACTCCAGCGTGACCTCGTGCCCGCCGTCCTCGGCCGTCACTGCCACACGTCGCTCGTGCAGTCGCCGTCGGGCCACCGGATCTCGTGGGCGCGGGCCGGACCGTCGGGCATGTCGCCGAAGTCGACGAGGAAATCCTCGTCGAGTTCCATGGTCCCCTTCCGGGGGTTCACGTCCGCCTTCAGCATCACCGACCCCCGCTCTTTCTCCTCGGGGAAGAACTGGTCGTCCCACGACGAGAACAGCGAGGTCGTCCAGTAGAGGCGCTCGCCGTCCAGCGATAGCTGGAGCATCTGCGGGCCGGCGACGAGTTCGCGGCCCTGCACTTCCCGGATGTCGCCGAAGTAGCCGCCGATCGAGACCGAGTCCGCCTTCCGGGGGTTCGACGGGTCCGAAACGTCGTACATCCACACCTCGCCGTGGAGCCAGTTCGACCCGAACAGGTACCGGTCGTCCAGCGAGACCAGGATGTCCGTCAGCAGCGCCGGGACGGGCATGTCCCAGTCCTCGTGCTCGCGGTCGTCGAACTCGATGACCGGTTCGGCGTGGTACTTCCCGCTCGCTCGCGGCTCGTCGCCGCTCGCGTTTGCCGGGCCGCTACGCGACCCGCCCGCCTCGTGGAAGTGGATGACGTTCGACGACAGCGCCGCGCCGACGTAGCCGTGCGTGCTCTCGGGCGTGTGCAGGAAGCGCGCTTCGAGCGGGATCAACCCCTCCTCGCCGAGGTCGATCGTCTGCTCGACCTCGCCGGCCTCCCAGTCCCAGAAGTGCAGGCGCTGGCCGTAGTTGCCGTCCTCGATGTCCTCCAGGTCGAAGCCGGGGTAGTAGGTCTTCGGCGCGGCCCACTCCGTCGACAGCATCACGTTCTGGCGGGGCTGGTACCAGAAGTCGTAGTTCATCTCGATCTCGCCCGGCGGGTCCCACCGCCCTTCGACCTCGAAGTCGTCGTTCAGTTCGAGGAAGCCGCCGGGCAGGTCGCCGTCGGCGTCGCCCAGCATGCTGACCATGATCTCCCCGTCCGGGACGCAGTGGACCGTATGCGGCGCGGAGAGGTCGTGCTCGAACACCTCCTCCGGTTCGATCACCGTCTCGAACTCGGGGTCGCGACGGTCCTCGGTGTCGACCACGTGGATCCGCGACGAGCGCTGACCGGGGATGACCAGGTGCTGTCGCTCCAACCCGTCCATGTGGCAGGACGACGAGCAGGCGTTCCACCCGAAGTGGTGGAGTTCGTCCCCCCTGTTCGGCATCTCCAGTCGGTCGACGACCTCCGCGTACGTGTCGGAGTCGGGGTCGAGGTCGACGACCGCGAGGAAGTCCGGCGCGTCGACGTCCGTCCCGACGTACAGTCCCATCACGTAGGCGGTCGTCTCGCGCTCCGCCTCCTCTATCGCCGCCTGCGGGGTCGCGTACCCCGGCCCCTCGACGCCGCGGTCGTGGTCGTGGTGCGCGTGCGGGGCAGCGTCGTGCGGCTGGTCAGCATCGCTCATGATGAGACGGTAGCACCCAGACCGGTAAATAACTCGGGCGGAGCCGTACGGGGGGAGTTGCGGACGGCGCGCCGCCCCCGAGGCCCGTGCGGACGAGTGCGAACGGCACGACGCGGACCACTGTCAGGTCTGCGCGGACGTCCTGCGGGACTGCGCCGAGTCCTGCCGGAACGTGGCCGCGTAAGCGGCCGCCGGAGCGCGACGAACGCACCGGGTGCTCGCCGCGACCGGCGTCAGGCCTCCGACGCCGTCGCCTCGCCGCTCCGCGACGAGGGTGACGATGGCGCTCTCCGGCCGTATCGGCCCCTCGTCGACGACCTCGTACCCGGAACGGCGGAGTTCGGCCGCCACGTCGTCGCGTTCCCCGCCGAGGTGTGGGCCTCGACTGCGACGAGGCGGGGGCGGAACCGGAGGCCCCGTAGAACCTCCAGGCCCCCTCGCAGTCGGTATCGAGGACGTCACACGCCGGGAGCGCCTCGGGAGCCACGACGTCGCCGTCCGGCGAGCCGAAGATCCGCTCGCTGGAGTCGGAGACGGGGCCGACCGCGGCGTGTTCGAGCGTGACCACCCCGTCGACGCGGTTGACCGCGACCGTCCGCCGGGGCGTCTCCCGGACAAGGGACTTATCCGACTCGATAGCCACGACCACTTCTATGAGCGAAGGGGCGGCGGACTCGAGGTCGGACATCTGGGGCGGCGTCGACGACTCCGAGGCACTCCGGCGGTATCAGTCGCTGGTGAACGTCGTCGACGACGGGATCTATCAACTGGACCGGAACGGGCGGTTCGCCGCGGCGAACGACGTGATCGTCGAAATGACCGGGTACTCGCGCGACGACCTCCTCGGGGAGCGCGTCACGCTCCTGCTCGACGACGAGGACCGCCGACGGATCGAGGGAGAGATCGCGCACCGGCTCTCGACGGGGGAGCAACGCACCGACGCGTTCCATGTCGCGGTGACCGCCGCGAACGGGGACCGGATCCCCTGTGAACTGCGCCTGAACCGCCTGCTCGACGACGGCGAGTTCCGGGGAACCGTCGGCGTCGTCCGTGAGATCGACGAGCGGGAGCGCGCGCGGGCCGTCACCGAACGCAGGGAGCGAGAGCGGGAACTGGAGCGGACGGAGCGGCGCTTCGAGGCGGTCTTCGAGGACCCGAACAGCCTCGTCGGCCTGCTTGAGCCAGACGGGACGGTGCTCGACATCAACCGGACCGCGATGGAGTACATCGACGCCGGCCTCGACGACGTCACCGGCGAGGCGTTCTGGGAGACGCCGTGGTGGGGCGGTGACGACGACGTGGCCGAGGACGTGCGGGGGTGGACCGAGCGCGCCGCCGCCGGCGAGTACGTCGACTTCGAGGCCGACCTCACCCGCCCCAACGGGGAGCGGTACACCCTCAGCGGGTACTTCCGGCCGGTTACGGACGACGACGGCGAGGTCGTCTCTATCGTCGTCTCGGACCGCGACGTCACGGAGCGAAAGGAACGCGAACGCGACCTCGAACTGTTCCGGGAACTGCTGGACCAGTCCAACGACTCCGTGTTCATCAGCGACCCGGAGACGGGAAGCATCCTCGACGCCAACGACACGGCCGCCCGGGAGCGGGGGTACTCCCGCGAGGAACTGCTGGGACTGACCGTTCCCGACGTCGAGACCGAACTCGACGCCGGGGAGGAGTGGCGGTCGTTCGTAGCGGACCTGCGGTCCGCGGGCCGGGCGACGTTCGACGGGTACCACCGCCGGAGTGACGGGTCGGTCTTTCCGGTAGAGGTCGAGGTGTCCCACGTCGAACTGGACCGGGAGTACGTTCTCTCGGTCGCCCGTGACGTGACCGAGCGCAGGGAGCGCGGGCGCGAACTCCGGGAGTTAGAGCGTCGCTACCGGACGCTCACGGAGAACTTCCCGAACGGGATCGTGACGCTGTTCGACCACGACTTCGAGTACACGCTCGCGGCCGGGAAAGGGTTCGAGAAGATACCGGCGGAGCCGGCGGACCTCGAGGGGCGGCGGTTCGGCGAGGTCTGGGACGAAGCGACGACCGACGCGCTCGAACCGACGTTCCGGGCGGCGCTCGACGGCGAGGAGGGGTCCGTCGAACTCGACTACGAGGGCCGCGAGTGGGTCGTCCACGCGGTGCCGGTCACGGGCGAAGGGGGGGAGGTGTTCGCCGGCATGACGATGGCGCAGGACGTCACGGAACGCAAGGGGCACGAGCGCTACCTGGAGGACGCGAAGTCCCAGCTCGAAGCGGCGACCGAAGCGGGGGCGATCGGGACGTGGGAGTGGCACGTCCGAGAGGACGAGATGGTCACGAGCGAGATGTTCGCCGAGACGTTCGGCGTCGATCCCGCGGCGGCGCGCGAGGGCGTCTCCCTCGACCGGTTCGTCTCCTCGATCCACGAGGACGACCGCGACCGCGTCGAGGCCGCGATCGAGGCCGCGCTCGACGCCTGCGGCGAGTACGAGGCGGAGTACCGTGTCCGGAACGCAGAGGGCGAGGTCCGATGGGTCGTGGCCCGCGGGCGCGTCGAGTGTGACGAGGGCGGAGAGCCGGTCCGGTTCCCCGGCGCGCTGACCGACATCACCGAGCGAAAGCGCGCCGAACTGGAACTGGAGCGCAACAAGGAGCAACTGGAGACGCTGTTCGAGGTCCTCCCGATCGGCGTCCTCGTCGCCGACGCCGACGGGGCGCTCGTCGAGGCCAACGACACGACCAGAGAGATCTGGGGCGGCGACGTGTTCGACGCCGCCTCGGTCGACGAGTACGAGAAGTATCCGGTGTGGTGGGCAGACTCGGGGAGCGGGTCCCCCCCGAGAATCTGACGCTCGCCCGCGTGCTCGACGGCGAGGAGGTGGTCGAGCCGAACGTGTACGAGATCGAGGCGTTCGACGGCGAGCGCCGGATCGTCCGGGCGGAGGGAATGCCGATCCGCGACGAGTCCGGCGACGTGGTCCGGGGCGTCGCCACGCTCAGCGACGTGACCGAGCGCAGGGAGGCCAAGCGCCGACTGGAGGAGTCCGAGCGCCGCTACCGGACGCTCGTCGAGAACTTCCCCGACGGGTCGGTCGGCCTGTTCGACGAGAACCTAGAGTACACGGCGACGGGGGGGCAGCTCCTCGAAGAAGTCGGCGTCGGCATGGACGAACGGGTGGGCGAGAGCGTCTACGATATCTATCCCGACGAGTTCCTCGAAGAGATCGAACCGTACTTCGGGGGGGCGCTCGACGGCGAGTCGAACTCCTTCGAGGTCGAGTTCTACGGGCGGCACCTGCACGCTCACACCCTCCCCGTCAGGGACACCGAGGACGAGACCTTCGCGGGGATGGTCGTCGCCCAAGACGTCACCGAGCGCCGGGAGTACGAACGCAAGTTAGAGGAGTCGAACGAGCGCCTCGAACAGTTCGCCTACGCGGCGTCGCACGACCTCCAGGAGCCGCTGCGGATGGTGTCCTCCTACCTCCAGTTGCTCGAGCAGCGCTACGCAAACGAGCTGGGGGAAGACGGCCGCGAGTTCATCGAGTTCGCCGTCGACGGGGCCAGCCGGATGCGCGAGATGATCGACGGCCTGCTGGAGTACTCGCGGGTCGACACGCGGGGCGACCCGTTCGAACCGGTCGACCTGAACCGGGTGCTGGAGGACGTCCGCGAGGACCTCCAGGTGAGAGTCGAGCAGTCCGACGCCGAGATCACCGTCGCCGACCTGCCCCGCGTCGAGGGCGACACCGGACAGCTACGGCAGGTGGTCCAGAACCTGCTGGACAACGCGATCGAGTACAGCGGCGACGGGCCGCCCCGGATCCGCGTCTCCGCCCGTCGGAACGCGCCCGATCAGGGGTCCCTGACTGATCCCCCGCGGTCGGTGAGCGAGCGAAACGAGTGGGTGCTCTCGGTCAGCGACCGTGGTATCGGCATCGACCCGGACGACGCCGACCGCGTGTTCGACGTGTTCCAGCGCCTCCACGCGCGGGACGAACACGAGGGAACTGGCATCGGCCTGGCGCTGTGCGAGCGGGTCGTCGAGCGTCACGGCGGCGAGATCTGGGTCGAGTCCGAACTCGGCGAGGGGTCGACGTTCTCGTTCACCCTGCCCACCGCGGCCGACGACGCATAACCCCCGTCAGACACCGCCGTGGATCGCGATTGCCCGACTACGGACCGTCCGACGGCGATGGGCCGCGCCGGAGGGGTGAACGAGTGGCCGCCGCGTTCCCGTCGGAACGGCGAGACCCCACGGCTCGCGGGGAGCGTCGGGTCGAAGCGAAAAGTGAGGTCCAGGTGCGAGAATCGAACCCGCGTCTCAGCCTCCACAAGGCTGAAGGATGGTCCACTACCCCAACCCGGACACACGTCACCGTAGCGGGCGAGGAATTAAAATACGTTACGACTCCGGGCGGGCACTGGTACGAAGCGACACCGCGCCGGGGACCGCCGCGTCGGACCGACCGGCGTTCCCTCGCCGGCGCGCGCTCGCCGAGGAACTCCCGGACCTCCGCGGTGACGCGCTCGGGCGCTCCGACGGGACCGAGGTGGTTGACGCCGTCGAACTCGACGAGGCGGCTATCGGGGAGCGCCTCGTGGACGGCGCGGACGCCGTCCCGAAGACGGGGCGGCCCCTCGGTGCCGGTCAGCAGGAGCGCCGGCGCGTCCACGTCGAGTCGGTCGGGGAGGTCGTACGTCTCGACGGCGCAGGCGTCGTTACCGGGGGTCGCCTCGACCGGCACTCGGACCGACGCATCACCGCTTTCCGCGCTTCGCGTCCCCGTCCGTGCGATACTCGCGGCCGCACTCGGGACACGTGTGTGCGTCGGTGGTCACGGGTCGCGGCACGACACGGGAGTACACGTTTTTTATAACCGAATTACAGGTGTCGTACTGTCGGGGTCGAGGCGCTGGAACACCCCGGCGGACGGTCCCGCGGGGGAGACGACTCGGTTCGCCGGTCCCGGCGGTCGGGAGGCGGTTCCCCGCATGCGTCTATGCGGTTCGCTCGCCCGCGTCGGTCAGTCGCTCGTCCAGTTCGTCGATGCCGACGGTCGGCACCGACGCCGATCCCGCGGTCGCTTTCAGTCCCGTCCCCGTCGCGACGGCGACGACGTCGTCGCTCGCGGTGAGGTCGCCGTCTTCGGCAAGGCGTCTGACCGCGGCCAGCGCGGTCGCTGACGAGGACTCCACGCTCAGGCCCGCCGCGGTCGCCAGCGCTCGCTGAGCGTCGTGGATCGCGTCGTCGTCCACGGCGAGGACCGCGCCGCCGGTGTCGCGGGCCGCCCGGAGCGCCCGGGTGCCGCTCGGCGGGTCGGCGTTCGCGATGGAGTACGCGACGGTGTCACCGCCGTCGACGGGCGTCACTTCGTCGCGGCCGTCAGCGAACGCCTCGGCTATCGGCGCGCAGGCGGCGGCCTGCACGAGATACAGCGGCGGGACCTCGTCGATAGCGCCGGCCGCGCGGAGTTCGCGCAGCGCCTTCCACGCGCCGCTCGCGTGGCCGCCGCTGCTGACCGGCACGACGGCGGCGTCGGGCACGTCGGGCGCGAACGCCTCGCAGACCTCCACGGCGGTGGTCTTCTGACCCTCGACCCGCAGCGGCGCGTCGGAGTTGAGGAAGGCGACGCCGCGGTCGGGGCCGAGGTCGAGCGAGCGCTCGTAGAGGCGGCCGTAGTCGCCGTCGACCCGGAGGAGGGTCGGGTCGTACTGCGCGATGATCCCGAGGCGTTCCGCGGGGATGTCCGCGGGCACGAGGACGGTGCAGGGGACGCCAGCGGCCGCGGCGAAGGCGGCGGTGCTCATCGCCATGTTGCCGTGCGAGACGGTGCCGACCGCGCCGACGTCGCCGGCCGCCCCTTCGCCGACGGCGGCGAGGCCGAGCGCGCTCCCGCGGTCCTTGAAACTCCCCGTCGGCTGCTGGCCCTCGGCCTTGACGTGGACCCTCGCCCCCGCGAACTCGTCGAGTTCGGGGGCGCGGACCAGCGGCGTGTCGCCCGCGGCGGTAGCGAGACCGTCGAGGGCCTCGGCGTCGACCGGGAGGAGCGCCCCGTAGCGCCCCAGTCCCGGCCCGTCGGCCACGTCGTCCCAGTCGAAGGAGTCGTCGCCGGTGGCGAGCCACAGCGGTTCGCCGCAGTCACAGCGGGCGACGGGGGCGTCGGTTCGGCGGCCGCAGTCGTAGCAGACGCGTTCGAGGGACATCGGATCCGGTCGTACGTGTCCGCGGACGGAAATGGGTCCTGCGGTCGACGGCGACGGAACTCAGTCGTCGGGCAGGTCGGCGACCCACTCGGCCGCCCCGGTCCGTCGGACGACGTCGTCGGGGAGGGTCCCCCACGACAGGTCGTCCTCGTCCGGGGCGGCCGGCACGTCGAACCCCGGGTCCTCCGCCGGCGGCGTGTCGAGCGGTTCCCCGTCCTCCGTTCCGATGAGCATCGCGCCGACCGGTCGCCACCACCTGTCGTCGACGAGGACGGACTCGGGACGCTCGGCGTCGAGCACGGTGTCGTCGCCGATGCACTCCGGGTTCAGCCAGTGCGAGTAGCCGCCCTCGTCGCCCGACAGGAGGTCGAAGCAGGGGACGAACCCCTCGTCGGTCAGCGTCCCCACGTTCGGATAGTCGCTCGCTAGCGACTCCGTCACGGCCTCCCTGGTCGCCGTCGTCTCCGGGTGGTCGTCGGCGCACCCCGCCATCGTCGATCCCTCGCAGTGCCCCATCGACGGCACGTCCGTCGCGTCGGGACAGCGTTCGTCCGGTCGGTTCGCGTCGCGGCCGTTCGCGCCGCGTCGGTCCTCGTTTCGGACGATCCCCGGATCGACCGCCGAGAACCCGGGCCGGACGACGCCCGCAGGACGGCGCGGCGAGACACACCCGACCGCTTCCCTGTCATGACACCCACTGGCACACTCCGGGAAGGATCGTAGCGGGTTCCGTACGGTACCGTACCCGTCCGGTGGGTAGCCGCTTTTCCGCCGGTCTTCTCGGTGTCGGAGGATCGTCACGACGGCTACGCTGATACCCCGGTCGCGCCGTCACGTTCTCACGGTCGCGTCGCCGCCCCGGTCGCCGCCGCGCACTGCCGTCGCACTGCTGTCGCGCCGACGCCGTACTCCCCCGGTACCTCCCGGGGCCGCGCCGCCGAGACGGAGCGGTCGTCCTTCCGAGACGTTTTTCCCGCGTTCGCCCCTATCCGTGTCCAACTGTGGCCATCACGGACAAGATCTACGTCAAGAACCACCGACAGCTCGCCTCCCAGCTGGACACGAACATCCCGAAGGGGGCGTTCAAGGGAGCGACGTTGGACGTGCTGTTCACCGGCGACGGGCTGGAGAAGCTCAACGAGTCGACGCGGGAGAAGGTGCTCGACTTCGCGGCGGACTTCCTCGACTGCGGCTGCGACAACAACCCGTACTGCGGCCACCCGGAGGAGAAGTTCATCCGGTACCTGCTGGAACTGCGCGCGCAGGGCCTCGGCCCCGGGGCCATCGTCGACGTGATGGGCGACGACTACATGCTGTACGCCTACGAGGGCGACGTGCTCTCCTTTCTCGACAGCGGCGTGCGGACGCTGGAGGCCGCCGAGCAACTGGCGCAGGTCGACGGGAACGAGGAGATGCAGCGTCGGATCCGCGAAGAGAAAGAGACGCTGTCGGGCTGAGCGAAGCGGTACCCGGAAACCGTCGGCGGTTCCGCTTCGGCCCCTCTCGACACCGACCGTCGCGGGACGCGTCCGCGCTGCTACTTCGTCACGGCTCGCCGGCCGCAGTCCGTGAGCCGTATGGTCTCGGTCGCCTCGTCGTACGTGACGAGCCCGCACGCCTGGAGTCGGGGGATATGATTCCGAAGCAGGTGGTCCCGCACCCGGTCTCGCTGTTCGTCCCCGACCTCGGCGGGAGCGACTTTCCGGTCCCACGCCGCGATCTGTCTGGCGGCTTTGGAGACGGTCGCCGAGGACCCGGCGGCGAGATAGCGAAGCAGGTCGCGGCGGCGGTCGTCCGCGATATGGACCGAGTCCGCGGTGCGGTCGTTCCACCGCCGGTTCGACCGTCGGCTCCCCACCGAGACGGTCCCGCGGTCGCCGCTTTCCCCCTCCGTTCGTTTCCGCGCCATACTACGTCGTGGCGAGGAACGCGATTAAGGGCCGGGCCTTACTCTTTTGGGAGTCACGGGCGTGTGATGACGGCTCTCGTATGGATCGCGGTCGTCGACCCGCGACGAACAACTCGGCTCCGGGTCGGTCTCCAGTCGCAGGCGCTAAGACAGCCGATAGAAGACGGCGCGGTTATCGCCGGGGGCATAGGTCGACCACATTCAGGTCGCGATCAGATAGCTTCCCCGTCGAAAACGGCACTCCCCGACCCGGCCGAGGACGCTGTTCACATCCGGGTGCGTGTTTTCGTCGGCCGGTCCGTCGTACGGGCGCGTGGGTGCCGTGACGGTGCCCGGAGAGCGGCGACGCGCGGCCGGGGGAACGGAGTCGCTTCTTTGCGAGGGGTGCCGGGCCGACGCGACGCGTCCGGTTCCGACCTCTCAGCGGCGACGAAACGCGGCGATTCCATGGTTTCCTACCATATACCATATAATTTAGGCCGCGCAGCGGTCGCGTACGCTCCGAGAGTTTAACCGTCTCGGGAAATTTTATATGGTCGATCAATGGTGCGCCCCACTCGGCAGCGAGAACGAGAGGAACGAACGGAACAGGAAACGGACGAAACGGAGGACGTCCACACCTGTCCCGAGTGCGAATCGGCGTCGCTCATCACGAGCGGGGACGGAAACGAACGCAGTTGCGAGAAGTGCGGACTGATAGTCGAGGAACAGAACATCGACCGCGGGCCCGAGTGGCGCGCGTTCAACCACCAGGAACGACAGAGCAAGTCCCGCGTCGGCGCGCCGACGACACAGACGATGCACGACAAGGGACTAACGACCACTATCGACTGGAAGAACAAGGACGCCTACGGCCGGTCGCTGTCGTCGGACAAGCGCAACCAGATGAACCGCCTGCGCAAGTGGCAGGAGCGCATCCGCACCAAGGACGCCGGCGAGCGCAACCTGCAGTTCGCGCTCTCGGAGACCGACCGGATGGCCTCCGCGCTGGGCGTCCCACGCTCGGTCCGCGAGGTAGCGTCGGTCATCTACCGCCGGGCGCTCGACGAGGACCTCATCCGCGGGCGCTCCATCGAGGGCGTCGCGACCGCGACGCTGTACGCGGCCTGCCGCATGGAGGGGATCCCGCGCTCGCTGGAGGAGGTCGCCGCGGTCTCGCGCGTCGAGCGCAAGGAGATCGGCCGGACGTACCGTTACGTCTCCCAGGAGCTCGCACTGGAGATGGAGCCGGTCGACCCGAAGCAGTACATCCCGCGGTTCTGCTCCGAACTCGACCTGTCGGAGGAGGTCCAGTCGAAGGCCAACGAGATCATCGACACGACGACCGAGATGGGGCTGCTGTCCGGCAAGTCGCCGACGGGCTTCGCCGCCGCGGCCATCTACGCGGGGTCGCTGCTCTGCAACGAGAAACAGACCCAGCGCGAGGTCGCCGACGTCGCGCAGGTGACCGAGGTCACGATCCGGAACCGGTATCAGGAGCAGATCGAAGCGATGGGCATCCACGAATAGCTGTCGCCGGTGACGACCGCCTCGCCGCTGTCCGTTAGCGCGGTCGTTCCCGCCGTTTCGTCGTGCTCGACGAGACCGCACGTCCGAAGCCTCGGAAGGTGGTTCCGAAGCAGGCCCTCCCGAACCGATCCGCGGTGGTCGGCAGCGACGGCTTCGGGGTCCGTCTTCCGGTCCCACGCCGCGGTCTATCCGGCGGCGTCGTCGGCCGTGGCCGCCGACCTGCCGGCGGGATAGCGCAGCAGGTCGCGCCGGCGGTCGGCCGCGATGTGGACCGCGCCGGCGATGCCGTCGTCCCCGGGGCTACCCGTCCGCGACCGCGCCTCCGTCGGCGATTCGCGGCCGCCGTTTCGCACGACCGGGGTTTTCCGTGCCAGACCTACACCGGAGGTCGTCTACAGGCGTCAGGGGTGAGCCTTACAGTTTAGGTACCGACGGCGGGAGGTGGCCGGGCTCGTCTCGTTTCGGCGGCGCTCGGGGCGGTACGCGATCGTTCGACCCTCCGCCGGGACCCGGTCAGCGTCAGTCCGTCGGGGCGGCCGACCGGTCCGGCGTGACGGTCTCCTCGACCTGCGTCCAGACCAGCACGACGCCGACCGCGGCAAGCGCCGCGCCGAACGCGAACGGGACGACGAAGCCCAGTTGGACGAGAAAGCCCGACGCGAGCGGGCCGAAGGCGACGCCGAAGCCGAACGCCATCGTGAGTACGGAGAGCGTCGACCCGGACTTCCCGGCGGGCGCGATATCCCCCGCCAGCGCGAGCGCGGGGGCGAACACCAGCGCCCCGGCGACCCCCTGTGCGAACCTCGCGGCGACCATCACCCACGGGTCGAGGATGACCCCCTGGACGAACGTCGTCGGCACGAGCAGGACCATACCGATCACGATGAAGTTCTTCCGGCCGTAGAAGTCGGTCGCGCGGCCGATCGGCGTCTGGAGGAGTATCTGCGAGAGGATAAACGCCGCGAACTGGAAGCCGAACATCGTTGGCCCTTGGTCGAGACGGGCGTTGATGATGTCGCCGAGCGTGGCGAACAGCGCGATCCCGACGGCCATGAAAAACGACACCACGCCGAGCGTGAACACGGGGTCGAGCAGCCCGCGGCCGCTCCGGTCGACGACCGCGACGGCGCTCAGCGCGTCTTCCCCCGCGTCCTCCGGGTCCTCGGGGTCGTGGATCAGCGTCGCGACGAGGACGAAACTGACCGTGGCCGTCAGCGTCGCGAAGTAGAAGGCGGCGTCGAACCCGCTGAACGCGACGTCGATGGGGCCGAGCGAGAGCGCGTACGGGCCGGCCGACACGACCGCGCCGGCCGCGATCGGTCCCGCGCCGAACCCGAGGAGCCTGAACGTGTTGTACGTCCCCATGTTGCCGCCGCGGTTCGACTCCGAGACGAGGTCGTTCACCAGCGCGACCGTCGTCGGGATGATCAGCGCGCCCGCGACGCCCTGTAGCATGCGTAACCCGACGAGATGCCAGTACGTCGACGCCAATGAGTACGAGAAACTCGCGACGCCGATGAGGACGAGGCCGACGAGAACGAAGACTTTGCGACGACCGGTGCGGTCGGATATCCGGCCAGTGAACGGCTGAAGCGGGCTGTTGACGAACCCGAACAGCGAGAGGACGATGCCCGTGATAGCGACCTCCGTGAGACCGAACGCGTCGCCGCGGATCACCTCGCTCCCGATGAACAGCGGGAGCACGACGATCAGGAAGGAGTTCCCGATCGACTCGGTCATGCGAGCGATCGCGAGGGTGAGGACCTGCGGGTCGATGCCGAGACGGTCCGCTACGCCCATCGGGTCACCGGCACTGCCTGCGCCATACTGTGGTGTCCGGTTCGGCGGTGAAGATTGTTGGGGCGAACAGTGCGGAGGTCACCGCGCCGGGCGGAGATCCGGCCTCATCCGGATCATTACAGCCAGTGGACGCTCCCTGTTTGGAGTCGCTTCCGACGGAGCGTGCCGTCGACGCTCAGGCAGCGACCGAGCGGGATCGAAGTAGGGCCAGTGGCTCCGATGGCGCTCTCTCGATTATCTGAATTACAGGCGCTAAAACCCCGCCGTTTACGGCGGGGATACAGCGCCGTCATGGTCTTGTTTTCGCTTGAATCGGCAGGTTTACACTCCAACGCGGTGTATCGTGGACTGTGTGCGGACAACTGGCGGTTGACTCGGTGTTTGCCACGGCGAGAGCCGAAACCAAAACAGTGAGCCGACCGCGCCGACCGACACGAAACAACGAGATAACTCGCTACCGCTCTGCGGGAACGCGTATCGATAGCGTGGCACTGTCACTGCCGTCGGTCAGAAACCGTGAATTCACAACCTTCCGAATCGACGGGAACCGCCACTTGTGCGGTTCGGGAAGCCCCGCCCTTTAGGCCGGGGAGGATGTCACCCGGATCGCGGTTTTGCCGATCACGGGGTCACTACTCGGGTCCCGCCTGTGAATCCGTGATACATAGCTACTCCGGTACCGTCTCGCGCCACGGCCGGAACCGCGGCACGAGAACCGACCGTGAGAGATATCGCCGCCACGTCAACGCTCGACGTGGGGTTACGACCGGGTTCGACGGCGTTCGCCGGGGTCGTCGAGTGCCTGCTCGACGACATCGGCGAGCAGCGGGACGGGGAGACCCCGCGCACCGCCGCCGAGCGCCGCGGGATCGACCTCGGCGGGCCGCCGGCCGACGACCAGCGGTCCGGGTCGCTCAGCGGTTCTCGCCCTGATAGGACCCGTCGTACGTCCCGTCGTGGTTCGCCTCGGCGAACACCATCTGGGCGACCCGCGCGCCCGCCTCGATCTCGACGGGGCGATGCACCTGCAGGAGGCCCTCGCCGCGGCCCTCGTAGCCGGCGTCCCACACGGCGGTGTTGAGCATGCAGGAGTTCCGCAGCAGCGACGACCGGGGGTAGATGAAGCCGATATGCTCGTCGGGGATGCGGACGGTCTCGCCGTAGCGGACGACGTACGCGCCGGGATCGAGGGCATAGACTCCGTCTTCCGGGTCGACCGCCGCCCGCTCGCCGACGGTCTTCCCGTCGCGGCCGATCCGGCCGCGCTCGACCTGCTCGAAGACGGCCTCGGCGGTGAGGTCGACCCCGTTCGGCTGGACCTGTTCGGCGGCGACCGGTTCGAGGTGGTCTGCGACGAATGTTCCGGACCGGAACATAGACACCACCGCGACCGACAAGCACTAAACGGTCACGTTTCCCTCTGGCTGGAAACTGATCGTTCGAAAGTAATCGCGGGAATAGACCGCGAAAATTGCCACCACGGGGCCGGAAAGTACACGGAAGTATGCACGGAAACTCGCGGGATTTATATCCGTGGAAAGACGACATCGGGCCGCTATGGAACGAACCCTTACAGAGAAAATTCTCGATGACCACCTCGTCGAGGGCGAGCTCACGCCCGGCGAGGAGATCGGCATCGAGATCGACCAGGTCCTGACGCAGGACACCACAGGGACGATGGTGTGGCTGCAGTTCGAGGCGATGGGGCTGGACGAGGTCCAGACCGAGATCGCCGCGCAGTACTGCGACCACCAGACGTACCAGTTCGACTTCAAGAACACGGACGACCACCGCTTCCTGCGCTCCGCCGCGGGGACTTACGGCGCTCACTTCTCCCGGCCCGGTAACGGCATCTGCCACCAGGTCCACAAGGAGAACTTCGCCGCGCCCGGCAAGACGATGCTGGGTAGCGACTCCCACACGCCGACGCCGGGCGGTCTGGGCGAACTCGCCATCGGTAGCGGCGGGATCGACGTCGCCGTCGCGATGGGCGGCGCTCCCTACTACATCGAGATGCCCGAGGTCGTCAACGTCCGCCTCGAGGGCGAACTCCCCGAGTGGGCCACCGCGAAGGACATCATCCTCGAACTCCTCCGACGCCTCTCGGTGAAAGGCGGCGTCGGCAAGGTGCTCGAATACACCGGCCCCGGCGTCGAGACGCTCTCGGTCCCGGAGCGGACGACGATCACCAACATGGGGACGGAACTCGGCGCGACCACCTCGATCTTCCCGACGGACGAACGCACCGAGAACTTCCTCGAGACGCTCGGCCGCGAGGACGAGTACGTCGAGATCGGCCCCGACGAGGACGCCGAATACGCCGACGAGATCGTCGTCGACCTCTCGGAGATCGAACCGCTCATCGCCAAGCCGTCGATGCCGGACAACGTCGTCCCGGTCAGCGAGGTCGAGGGCGAGGAGGTCGAGCAGGTCATGATCGGCTCCTGTACGAACGGCGGCTACGAGGACGTCCTCCCCTCCGCGAAGATGCTGGAAGGTCGCGAGGTCGCCAAGCACACCGAGATGATCGTCGCGCCCGGTAGCAAGCAGGCCTCCGAGATGCTCGCCCGCGAGGGCTGGACGGCCGAGATGATGGCCGCCGGCGTCAACTTCTCCGAGGCGACCTGCGGTGCCTGTATCGGCATCGGTCACGTCCCGGCCAGCGACTCCGTCTCGCTGCGGACGTTCAACCGCAACTTCGAGGGTCGCTCCGGCATCGAGGACGACTCCGTCTACCTCTGCTCGCCCGAAGTCGCCACCGCCGCGGCCCTCAAAGGCGAGATCATCGACCCGCGGGACCTCGCCGACGAACTCGGCGACCTGGAGGACCCCGGCTTCCAGATGGGCGACAAGTACGGCGAGCGCGACGCCGACCTCATCAGCCCGGACGAGGCCATCGACGACGAACTCATCAAGGGTCCGAACATCGGCGACGTGCCGCTGAAGGACCCGCTCAGCGCGGAGCTCAAGGGTGAGACCCTCCTGAAGATGGAGGACAACATCACGACGGACCACATCATCCCGGCCACGTCGGACATCCTCAAGTTCCGCTCCAACGTGCCGAAGCTCTCGGAGTACACCCTCAGCCGCGTCGACGAGACGTTCGCCGACCGCGCGCTGGAGGCCGACGGCGGCTTCCTCGTCGCCGGCGAGAACTACGGGCAGGGCTCCTCCCGCGAGCACGCCGCCTTGTGTCCGATGTACCTCGGCGTCGAGGGCGTCCTCGCACGGAGCTTCGCCCGCATCCACAAGGCGAACCTCTTCAACTTCGGTCTCATCCCGCTCGAGATCGACGAGGACGCCTACGAGAAGACCGAGCAGGGCGACGACATCGAGATCGTCGACGACGTCCGCGAGGCAGTCGACAGCGGCCAGGAGGAGTTCACCGTCCGCGTGAACGACGACTGGGAAGCGACCGCCACGCTCGACGCCTCCGAGCGCGAGCGCGACATCCTGGCGGCCGGCGGCAAACTCGCCTGGACGAAACAGCAGGCGGACGGCGACAGCGGTGCGGCTCCTGCCGACGACTGATCGGGTACGAGTGCCCGTCGGGGCCGAGTACCTGCGGTCTCCGGCGGACACCTGCCGACGACTGATCGGTCGCGAGGGGCCGAGAGGCCCGAGCGACAGCAGTCTCGGCAGGATACGGCGGACGACTGACCGGTCGCTCGTTTCGACGCGCTCCGTTTTTTCGACGTTTGCCTCCGAGCGCCACGACCGTCTCCGAAACGACTATTTCGCCGCTCCGCGCCGAGGTAAGCGTGCGAGTTCCGAACCTCACCGGCGGGCGACTCCGCGCGGTCCTCGTCGGGGTGTTGCTGAGCGCCGTGGGCATCGTCGGGGGCGTCCTCGGTGCGTACGCGGCCCTCTCGGCCGCCGCGACCCTCGGCGTTCCGATAGACGAGGGTTCCGCTATCGAGCGGGTCGTCAGCCAGGTCGGCCAGAACGCCGTCGGGTTCGGCGGCGTCTCGCTCGGGTACCTGACGCTCCGACGGCGGGGGGTCGACCCGGCGTTCGTCGCTCGGTACCTCAGGGTCCGACGCCCGACGCTCCGGGACCTCGGCTGGGTGCTCGCCGGGTTCGGACTGGTGTTCGCCGCGCTGGTCGTCTTCTCTCTCGTCACCAGCGTCCTCGGTGCGGAGACGGCGGCGAGTTCGGGCATCGAGGAGGGCCGCGAGAACCCCACGCTGTTTCTCGTCGGCATCCCGCTGGCGCTCCTGTTCGTCGGACCGGGGGAGGAACTGCTGTTCCGCGGGGTCGTGCAGTCGCGGCTCCGCGAGAACTTCTCCGCCCCGGTGGCCGTCGTCGCCGCCGGCGTCTGCTTCGCCGTGCCGCACCTGCTCGGGGCCTACACCGGCGACGGCGCGCTGACCAGCATCGCCCTCATCACCGCCGTCGGCGTCGCCCTCGGTGCCGTCTACGAGCACACCGGCAACCTCGTCATCCCGGCGGTCGTCCACGGCCTGTTCAACGCCACGGTGTACGCGCTGAACTACCTCTGAGGCCGCGGCGGTCGCGGTGCGTCTAGCCACGCAAACCGGTCGGACGCGCCGAGGGACTGATTACCCACGCCCACGTACGTCGTGGCGTGACGACTGCACCAGACGCCCGGAGCGACGTTCGGATCCGGGAGGCGGAGGCGGCCGACCTGCTCGCCGTCGTGCGGATCGAACGGGCGTCGTTCCCCCAGCCGTGGCCGTACGACGCGTTCGAACGCTACCTCGACGCGCCGGGCTTTCTCGTCGCCGTCGACGGGGAGGGAGACGGCGAGGACGCCGTCGACACGCGGAACGTCGTCGGCTACGTCGTCGCGGACTTCGTTCCGAACCACGGTCGGGGGCTGGGCCACGTGAAGGACCTCGCGGTGCATCCCGACCGGCGGGGCGAGGGCCTCGGTGCGACCCTGCTTGAAGCGGCGCTGTCGAAACTCGCCGCCCGGTCCGCCCGGACGGTCAAACTGGAGGTGCGCGAGAGCAACGACCGGGCGCGCTCGCTGTACGAGGAGTTCGGTTTCGAACCGCTCCGCCGCGTCCCGCGGTACTACGACGACGGCGAGGACGCGCTGATCCTGGTGCGGGACCTGTCCTGAGGGTTCGGCGTTCCGTCGGTATCGGCGGGCACCGACACCGACGTCGTCGAGGTCACGGACGACGGCTTCGACGGCTACTGCGGCAAGGCCGACAACTACACGCACGTTCAGGAGAGCCGCGCCCGGGCCGACGGCTCCTACGCGTACGCCAACGGTTCCGACCGGAAACTCGGGCCGTACAACAGCTACGAGGAGAGTCGAATCGAGGAGAAGGAAGACAATTACGACGAGGTGGTCCGGACGTGTTGAGCCGTTTCCGCGCTGACGGCCGGAGGAGCGTCGGGTAGTCGCCGGCTGACCGCTCCGCGGACCGGGGGTACCGACGAAACCCGCGCGTCGGCCTCGCGGCGACCGTCCGGCCGGATCGCCCGCGTCGTTCGACGAACGCTCCCGAACCCGTTTTCACGCTGGAGGCGCTCGTCCCGCGTATGGGATACGCCTGTCCGGTCTGTTCGACGCCGCAGGCCGACGCCGAGCACCTCGCGAACCACCTCGCGTTCACCGCCATGCTCGGGCGCGAGGACCACGAGTCGTGGTTGGACGAACACGCGCCCGGGTGGGACGAGGACGACCCCGAGACGCTGGGCGACCGCGTCGCCGAACACGCGGCGGAGACGGAGTACGAGGAGGTCTTCGAGGACACGACGCACGACCACGGCACCGAGCTACCGTTCGAGGAGCGACTGGAGCGACGGGTCGGCGGCCGCGGCCGGCGGCGCTCTACGGATGCGGGACGGGGGAACCTGACCGGCGACGCGGCGGGGATCCTCTCCGAGGCCCGCGAGATGACCGAGCGGATGCTGGAGGAAGGGGACGGCGACGAGCGTACCGCCGGCGACGGTGACGATACGGACGGTGGCGAATCCGACCCGGAAGGAAAGGCGTAACTACCGCCCCGAGAGAGTCGACCGTATGCAAACGACCGGGTTTCTCTCGCCGGAGAGCGAGGACGACGTCGCGTCGCTGTTCGACGTGCTCGGACCGACCGCGCAGGTGCTGGTCAGAGAGACCGCGAAAGCGATGGAGTTCGACCAGGAGGAGTACGACGAGCGGGTGACCTCGGACGTGGTCGTCACCGCCCGCGACGCGCTGTTCGCGTCGCTGCTGGAGGTACAGGTCGGGACGCGCGAGGAGTTCGAGGAGTGGACGGCGGAGTTCGACGGCGAGGTCGTCGAGTCGGGAAGCGAGAACGTCGACAACGTCGCCTGGCACGTCGCCGAGTTCGCGGACAAGGCGGTCGCCGCGACCTTCCAGGGGGAGGAGCAGGCCGCGGTCGCCACGCTCCGCCGACAGGCGTTCGGCCGGATCTATCGGGACCTGCTGTAGTAACCTCTTTTCCCGCGCGGGCCGACCACGTGACCATGTCGGACCACGACTGGCCCGTGATCGAGTCGAAAGCGGAGTACGAAACCGGCTGGTTCACCGGGGGGTACGACCTCGTCGAACAGCCGAACGGAACGGAGAAGCGATACTACTGGGCCGAGCTACCGCCCGCGGTCGTCGTCGTGGCGCTCGACGGCGAGGACGTGGTGTTCGTCGAGCAGTTCCGGCCGACAGTCCGGGAGACGCAACTGGAACTGCCGGCCGGCATCGTCGAGGACCACACCGAGGGCGACGCCCACGCGGAGGGGACCGTCCCGCGCGAGGGCGGCGAGAGCTACGAGAGCGCCGCCGCCCGCGAACTCCGGGAGGAGACCGGGTTCGAGCCGGACGAGACGACGCTGATACAGACCTGCGACGTGGCGACCGGCGCGATGCGTCACGAGCGGGGGTCCGTCGTCGCCGAGGACCTCACCGAGACCGAGCGGGAACTGGACGAGAACGAGTTCCTCAGCGTCGAGCGCGTCCCGGTGGCGGAAGCGGTCGAGCGGGCGCGAACGCTCCCCACGAACGACGCGACGCTGGAAGGGCTTCTGCTCGCGAAAGAGGACGGGCTACTGTGACCGCGTCGACCGGTGGAGCATTGGGGCGTCGGGCGGGTCGCCGCTGCCGCCGGTGTCGACCGAGCGGCGCGGGCGCATCAGTGTCGTTCGCGGGTCTTCGGCTCGTTCGGGCGTGGTAGCCGAGCGTAGGTACCATGGGGGTATGCGAATTCCGCGACCGAGAGTGTCTAACACGGCCGATACGCTCGACGCACGGGGCGGCCCGATATCCTCAGTCGTATTCCGGACGACGCCCCAGCGAGCGCATGGACGGCGAGATATCGCCAGCCGAGGTGAAAGGACTCCTCGAATCGGCGGACGACGAGGTGACGGTCGTCGACATGTCGCCGGCGGCGTTCCGACGCGACGCCATCGGCGATAACGTCCCGTTCCCGCGGCTCACGGCCGAAGCGGGACGGGTCGCGGACGCCGACCGTATCGTGACGGTCCGTCCACGCGGGAGATCGAGCGTCCGGGCCGCGCGGCTGGTCGCGTCGGCCGAGGCGGTCGACGCGACCGTCGGGAGCACGGCTTGCGGGCTCAACGGAAGCGAACGGAAGAAGGGAAGACGAACGAGCGACCGGACGCGCCGTTTTAACCCCAGCCGGTACTCGGGAGAGGGGCGGGCGCGACCGGGTCGACGGCGGGCTCGTACGGAGTGGTGTAACTGTTTCCCGGTGCGACCGCGGACCGTTCGCGGTTGCGCCGGAAGCGACTCACAGCGGTCCGTATCAGGCGACGTTGAATCCGCGGTCGCGGAGGAAATCCTCGACGCGCCCCGAGTGGTTCCCCTGAAGCTCGATCTGACCGTCCTCGACCGTGCCACCGCAGGCGAACTTCGATTTCAGGTCGGACGACAGGCTGTCCAGGTCCACGTCTTTGGGGTCGAACCCCTCGATGATCGTTACCTCCTTTCCGTATCTGCGCTCGTCAATGCGGATGGAGATCTGCTGAGACTCTTTCGCCACGTCCTCGCAGACGCAAAGCTCCTCAGGCAGCCCGCACGTCGAGCAGACTTCCGACATTACGTTGACCTCTACGAAATCACCCTATTAAATACTGTCGGGAGCATGGCCCCCTCGTGCGGTCGTTTTTAATCGACGAGTCGCCTGACGACCGGCGTTCGCTCCCGAACGAGGGCGTCGACGAGCCGAACGGCCTCGTCCGCTTCCTCCCGTGAGACGCCGTCGCCGTACCGGGCGCGCTCGTGGAGGCGAGCGACGCGGTCGGCGCGGTCGTCGAGGCCGGCGAGCGAGAGCGCGGTCACGTACTGCCGGCGGGTCTCCCCGGAGCGGCGCTCTCGGTACTCCTTCGCGAGCAGGGTGTCGAGGCGCTCCGCCGCCCGCTCGACGTCCTCCTCGGGCGTTCCGCGAGCGCCCTGCCAGTAGAGCCGAACGAACCCGTACGTCCGCTCCGTGACGCCGGTGCGGTGCGCGCCGGCGGCGAGGCCGATGCCCACGAGCAGGCTCCAGCCGACAGTCTCCGGCGAGGGCGGGTCCGGGAGCGACCCCCCGGAACCGGGCGCTTCGTCGTCGGGACCGGTCGTCGCCGTCGTCGACGTGACCGTGTCGCCGCCCGTCGTGTTGTCGTCCTCCGACGCCCTGTCGACGCCGCCGAGTTGCGGCAGGTTGTCGGAGCGCGTCGAGGCCCCCGTGCCGTTGAAACTCGTGCTGTCGACGGGCGAACTCCGGGAGGTCGAGGTTTCGGTCGTCGTCAGCGGTTCGCCCTCGCTCGATGCGGTGTCGACGCCGTCGATGTCGTCCTGCCGGGCCTGCTGGACGGTCGACTGCTCGGCCGAGACGCGGTCGTCGCTGGGCGTCGGATCGAAGCGGACCCACCCGTAGTCGGGGAAGTACACTTCGACCCACGCGTGTGCGTCGAGGCCGCGAACGACGTACTCGTCGTCGTCGACCCGCTGGCCGGGCGTGTACCCGGTGACCATGCGGGCCGGGATCCCTTCCTCGCGGAGCATCGCCGTCATCGCGGTCGCGTAGTAGGTGCAGTAGCCCGCGTCCATCTCGAAGAGGAACGCGTCGGCGATGTTGCCGTCCGGACGCGAGACCTCCAGCGAGTACTCCTTGTTGCGCTCCAGCCACTGCTCTATCGCGACGGCCTTGTCGTAGGGGTTGTCCGCCCCCTCGACTATCCCCGCCGTCCGCTCGCCGACGCGGTCCGGCGTGTCGTCCGGTAGTTGCGTGTAGTCCCGCTGAGTGACGAACTCGGGGTAGTCCGTCCCCGCGATGCGTAACTCGCCGGATGACGCGGTGACGACCTCGCTCCGGACGGTGTAGGTCGTCCCCTCCGACAGTCGCTCGCCGGTGATGAGGCCGCCGTGGTCGGTGACTCTGGCCGACGAGGTCGCCTCGCCTTTCAGCGCGACCGGCGAGGCCGCGGCGGGGACGGCCCGCATCGGCGTCTCGACCGTCACTCGCTGTTCCACCTCCTCCGAGGGTCCCGGCGGTCCGGCCAGTTCCCCGTCGTACTCGCTGGTCGTCCCGGACCGGATCCACTCCCGACCGGTGAACCGGTTGTACGTGGCGACTCGCCAGTACTCGGAGCGGTCGCTCTCGACGGTGAATCGGACCTGCGGCGACAGTCCCGTCTCGCCCTGGATCGTCATTCGATCGGTCGATTCCGCGAGTCCGCCCGGGCCGCTGGCGCCCGCGCCGGGAACGAGAAACAGCGGGTTGCCGCTGTCGCCGCCGACGGCGGGAGCCCACAGCGACACCACGGCCATCAGGACGACCAGGACGATCAGCACGTCGGCTTCGAAGATCGACCCGTCGCGGCGCGAGAGTTCGCCGAAGCCGACCGCGACGACGGCCCCGACGACGCCGGTCAGCGTCACTTCGATCCCCGCGTCGCCGGTCAGCACGAGGACGAGGAGGGCGACGCCGCCGGCCGCGACCGAGAGCGCCCATCGACGCCGTAGCGCGAGGTACCACGAGAGGAACACGGGAGCGGGGGCGAAGCCGAGCGACCAGATGTGTGCCTTCGTCATCCGGAGGACGGAGTAGCCGGTCAGCAGCGCCACCGCGTCGGAGATGATACGGTCGGTCGCGGTTATCAGGACGCCGAGACCGCCGGGCGTCACGAGCAGGTAGTAGCCGTACCCGAGCGCGGCGATGACGAGACCGAGCCAGAGCGCCGTCCGCTCGCCGATCGACCGCGAGAGCGCGACCGCGCCGACGACCGACGCCGCGACGACCGGGACGAGCATGCTGCTGTCCCCGACGACTCTCGCCAGGTCGTGCAGGACGGCGACGTACGACCCGGTGAGCGTCAGCACGCCCGCGAGGGCGAGCAGGGGGTAGACGTCGATCCCGTCCGCGACGCCGGGCACCCCCTCGCCGATCGACCGCGTGCTCACGGCACCACCTCCGTCGCGGCCGCCGACGGGTCGGTCCGGGGCGTCCCGCGGCGGGCGAGGTCGTCGAACGCCACCCGGCGGTCGCCGTACTCGACGGTCGCCCCGCCGTCGCCGGTCGCGCGGACGACCACGTCGGCCGAGGCGCGGCGCTCCGACGGGACCGCTCCGACCCCGGCCCGGGCGAGCAGGGAGAGGACGGCGGTCCGCTGACCGTCGCCGCGGCCCGCGGAGACGGTGCCGTTCGGCGCGGCGACGCGCACCGGGATATCGGCGTCGAGCAGGGTGAGCGCGACGCTCCCCGCGGCCGTCGCCATCTCGTCGGACCGCCCCCGGTCGGCCTCCGCGACGACGTCGAGCGCGTCGGGGTCCTCGCCGTCGGCGTACTCCCGGACGAGCAGGTCGGCGTCGGGCGCTCCGGCGCTCGACTTCCAGTGAACGTCACGGAGCGAGTCGCCGCGAGCGTACTCGCGGAGCGCGTCGAACTCCCCGCGGTCCTCGACGAACGCGTCGACGCCGAGCGACAGCACGCCGTCGGCGGTCAGGTCGTACACGTCCGGATAGGCGAGGACGGCGTCCGTGGCGCGGTACTCGAAGGTCCGCTCCGCGAGCCCCAGCACGTCGGTGACGGTCACCGTAGCGGGGCCGAGTTCGTGTTCGCCGCGCCGTCGCAACGTGATATCGTAGCTGATGCTTCCGCCGACGGTCGCCTCCCGACTGACGAGTCCGGCCCCCAGCGCGGCGGGGGTCCGGTCCGTGACCTCGGCGGCGATAGCGGTGTCCGCCGTCACGTCGAGCGTGACCGTTCGCGTCTCACCGACGAACCCGTCGGCGGGGACCCGACGGGAAACGTCCGGGCGATCGACTCGGCGGACCTGCACGACGGCGGCGACCATCGCGAGCACCGCCGGCACCATGACGGCGTTAAGCGACCGCGCCCCGTACGTCGTCGCCATGAAGAGGGTGGCGAGGACCAGTCCGACCAGCGCCCTGCCGCGTCGCGTGAGCATTATTCCACCGGAACGGTGTCCAGCGCCTTCGAAACGGTCGGTTCCCCGTCGGCGGTGGTGCCGCTCTCGGCGCGTATCCGGTGGGAGAGCACCGTCGGCGCTTCGGCCTGTACGTCGTCGGGGATCACGTAGTCCCGTCCGTCGAGGACGGCGCGGGCCTGGGCGGCGCGAAGCAACGCGATGGTGCCGCGCGGGCTAACGCCGAGTGCCGCGTTCTCCCGGGTGTAGCCGGACAGTCGACTCGCGTAGGCGCGAATCGGCTCGTTGACCGTGACGTTCGACACCGTCGCCCGCGCCCGGCGTACCGTCCCGACGTTCGTCACCGACGTGAGGTCCTCGATCGGGTGCCCGCCGACCACGCGGTCGAGCATCCGCGTCTCCTCCTCGTGGTCGGGGTAGCCGAGCCGGATCTTCTTCATGAAGCGGTCGACCTCCGCCATCGGGAGCTCGTACGTGCGGTTCCCCTCGACGGTGTTCTGCGTCGCCACGACGGTGAAGGGGTCGGGGAGCGCCCGCGTCTCGCCGTCTACCGTCACCTGTCGCTCCTCCATCGCCTCCAGCAGCGCGCTCTGCGTCTTCGGCGGCGCGCGGTTTATCTCGTCGCCGAGCACGAGGTTGGCGAAGACGGGGCCGCGCTGGAACTCGAACTCGCGGGTCTTCTGGTTGAACACGTTGACGCCCGTGATGTCCGAGGGCAGGAGGTCGGGCGTGAACTGCACCCGGTTGAACGAGCAGTCGATCGACCGGGAGACCGCCCGCGCGAGCATCGTCTTCCCCACGCCGGGGACGTCCTCGACCAGCACGTGACCGTCCGCGAGCAGGGCGGTGAGGACGTGCTCTATCTCGTCGTGGTGGCCCACGATAACCTCCTCGACGTTGTCGATGACCGCGTTGCCCGTCCGCGCGGCCTCGTCGACCGAGAGCGGGTCGACGTCCCCGTCGGCGTCCACCGCGTCCGTTCGGTGTGGGTCCGTCATGCGTGATGAGAGAGTGACGCGGGCGCGTCAGCCACGGTACCCCGGTCCGCTCGGGGGCCGCTCGACGACCGCCTGCGTCGCTTTGGCGGTTCTAACGGCCCGACGCTTGTAACGTTGCCGTGTCGGATCATCGACCGTTACCAATCCTTGCAGTCGGCACAGACGAACCCGTCGCCGTCACGCCAGCGCCGGCGGGTCTCCGTCCCGCAAACGGGACACGGGGTACCGTCCGGCGACCACCGGGACGTCGGGGTCGCGGGGGACGGTTCCGCAGCGGTCGCGCTGCCGTCCGCGGTGGCCTCGTCGCCGGGGGTGGCGTCCGCTGCCTCGCCGTCGAACTCGAAGAGGGACGCGTCTTCTGTCACGCGTCGGGGTACGGACGGACCGCTCTTATACCTCCGGCCTGTCACGCGGAGACGAACCACACAAGTACCACCGCTCCGAAGCGTCGGACATGGTTTCGATCCTCGAGAACCTGACCCAGATGGTCGACCTCTTCGGCAACGTCGCGACGTCCGGGCCGCTGTCGGCGGTCCTCGTGGCCATGGGCGCGCTGCTGGTCATCGGGCCGAGCGCGCTGCTGGGCTATCTGGCCGCCGGCGCGTTCGTGGACCTCGTCATGCCCGATTCGCTCGGTCGATCGCCGCCCCAGCAAGGCTGACGGCGGTCTCCAGATCCGGGCCGAGCGGCGCGCTCGCGACGACGCTGTCCGCGTAGGCCGTTATCTCCGCCAGTCGCTCGGCCACCTCGTCCTCCGTGCCGGCGGCGGCGAAGGCGTCTATCATCGCGGGCGTCACCGCGTCGAACGCTTCCGAGAAGTCGCCGGCCTCGATCCGCTCGCCGATAGCCGCGGCCGCGTCCCGGTCGATGCCGTGCCGGTCCAGCACCGGCGGGGCCGCCCCGCCGACGATGAACGCGACCGGCGGCCGGGCCGCCTCGCGCGCCGCGCCGGCGTCCTCGGCGACGCTGAGGCTGACGTGGGCGGCGAAGTCGAACTCGCCGCGCTCCTCGGGGCGCTCCGCCAGCCCCTCCTCGACGCGCTCGGCCGCCCACCCGAAGTCGGCCGGGTGGGAGGCGTTCAACAGTACGCCGTCGGCGTGTTTCGCGCTCATTCGAACCATGTGCGGCCCCTGCGCGCCGACGTACACCGGCATCGTCCCGGCGTCGTAGTTGAGCGAGGCGTCGCGCGCGGTGAACGTCCCCTCGTGGTCGACCGACTCGCCCGCCCAGAGCCGTTTGGACAGCTTGAACGACTCCAGCACGCGACGGAGGGCGTCGCCGTGGTCGTACCCGAGGTTGGCGATGGTCGAGCGGTCGCCCGCGGCGACGCTGCAGAGCGCGCGCCCGCCGCTGACCTCGTTCAGCGTCGCCAGTTGCGAGGCCAGTTTGACGGGGTGCGTGTCGTACGGGTTCGCCGCCGCCGGGCCGACGGCGATGTCGTCCGTGGCGGCGGCGACCCGCCCGAGCGTGAGAAACGGGTCGCGGTTGTTGTAGTGACAGCTCGCGAGCGCGGCGTCGAAGCCGCTCTCCTCGGCGCGCTCGGCGAGGTCGACGATGCGGTCGACCGGGTGCTCCGGCGTGAGTTCGATCCCTTTCATGTGTCGTCCTCCGGCGTCACGGCTCGTACTCCCACTCCTCTATGGCCTGTCGCACGAGGTCGCTGTCGCGGTCCCGAAACAGGTTGTCGCTCCCGTCGTGGTCGCCGAACTCCCAGTCCCTGACGACGGCGACGGGCGTGCCGCCGCCGCCCTCGCCCGTGACGAGGTTGGCCGCGGCGGCGAGTTCGTCGACGACGCTCTCGACCGTGACTTCGAGAACGTGGCCATCGCGGTCCGTCTCCCCGCGCCAGTCGCGGCTCGCCGGCATCCCGGCCCAGCTGATGGCGACGCCGCGCTGGCCGTGGCGGAAGGGCCGGCCGCTCGTGTCCGTGACGACGACCGGCGCGTCGACCGGGAGGCTCTCCCGGATGCGGTCGGCGCTCGCCGCCGGGTCCTCGGGCAGGAGCAGCAGGTCGGCCTCGGGCACGTTCGACCGGTCGATGCCGGCGTTGACGCCGACGTGCCCGAAGCGCGTTTTCGTCAGGAGGAACGGCTCCTCCGTCAGCAGCGCCTCGCTCTCCGAGAGCACCGCCTGCACGAACCGCGGGTCCTTCTCCTCTCCGGTGAGTTCCCCGATCCGGGCTGCGATCGACTCCGCGCGCTCGCTCGGCGGGAAGTCGTCGAGGCCGGCGGCGCGGCCCTCCGCCTTGGAGACGACCGTGCTCGCGACGAGCACGACGTCGTCGTCCAGGAGGTCCGTCCGCTCCGCTATCAGCGCGGCGAGGTCGTCGCCGGGGCGCACCTCCGGCAGTCCCGGAACGGCGAACACGTCCATGTTCGGGAGTCGGAACGGCCCGATAAAAAGCGCGCGGATGTTGGCAGGTTCCCCCGCTGTCGCTGACGGCATGCGCGCCCACGGTCCCGTCACCGATTCGCCCTGTCATCAACGTCTCGGCCACCCTCTGCGTCGGCGGGGCGGGGTTCGGGACGGTCCTGCAGAACTGGCCGGTATGACCGGCGAGTGGCCGAGGTCGCTGACGTACAAGGCGTCGTTCGTCGGTTGATTTGTTATGTCACAGTAGAGCACGATTCGTATGATCGACGATAGACAGGTTTCGGTAGCGAACTTCGGTCCAGTGGTCGTGATGTTGCTCTATCAGGCAGCATTCGTGGTCCGAAACCCGTCGCTGGCGGTCGAACACGGCGTCAAACCTCCGTCGAAGCACGGACCGTCGGAGATCCGCGACGAACGACACGCGAAGCGGCAGGCCGTTTTCACCGCTTTCGTCGGGATCTTCTGCCTTCTCCTCGGTGCGGAAGCGGTGTACGTCGTGATGCCGGTCGCCCTTTAGCGAGTCACGTCCGCGACGCCCTCGTTTCGACCGCGGGCAGTCCGAGTTCGGTAATCGAGGGAGTGCCGCTGGCCGCGGAGTGGCGCGGGGAGCGTGTAGTCGTGGTCTCTGCGAGTCCGGATCGCCCCACCCACCTTACTGATTAGGTGTCGCTATTAAGTCGGTCCGAACCCTACGGGGACGAATTATGATGGAGTGTGTGGCTATCCCGGCACTGGCAGAGGTCTCGGTACCGCTGCAGACGGATCAGGCGGACGCGCTGAATCGGATCCGCGACGACGCCGCACTCAGCGCGTCGCTGTGGGTGAACATCGCGCTCGCCGGCTTCTCGACGCTGCTGTTCGTGTACATGGGTCGGAACGTGCGCGACGCTCGCGCGAAGCTGATCTGGGGCGCGACCCTGATGATCCCGCTGGTGTCCATATCGAGCTACCTGGGGCTGGTCTCCGGGCTTACCGTCGGGTTGATCGAGATGCCCCCCGGCCATCCGCTCGGCGGCGAGGAGGTGCTCAGCCAGTGGGGGCGGTATCTCACGTGGGCCCTGTCGACGCCGATGATCCTCCTCGCGCTCGGGCTGCTCGCCGACGTCGACACGGCCGACCTGTTCGTCGTCATCACCGCCGACGTCGGGATGTGCGTGACGGGGCTCGCCGCGGCGCTGACGACCTCCTCGTACGGTCTCCGGTGGGCGTTTTACCTCGTCAGCTGCGCGTTCTTCGCGGTGGTCCTCTACGCCCTGCTCGTGGAGTGGCCGTCGGACGCGGCGGATGCCGGGACCGACGAGATCTTCTCGACGCTCCGGGTCCTGACCGTGGGGTTGTGGCTCGGCTACCCGGTCGTATGGGCGGCCGGCGTCGAAGGGTTCGCCCTCGTCTCGGTCGCGGCCACGTCGTGGGCGTACTCCGCGCTGGACGTCCTCGCGAAGTACGTCTTCGCGTACCTCCTGTTGCGCTGGGTGGCGAGCAACGAGAGCGTCATCCCTAGAAGGAGCGCCAGCGAGGCCAGCGCCGCTGCGACCGCGGACGACTGACGCGGGCGGTCGTCACCGTTCGTCGCGCGAAGGATCGCGGCGCCGCCCGCCAGCAGTAGCACGCTCGCGAGCACCCAGTGCGGGTCCCAGTAGCCGGTGCCGTGGACGACGTGGTGTAGCGAGAGTACGTAGTGGTCGACGACGCCGTCGAACAGGTTGAACAGGCCAGCGCCGACCAGCACCGCGCCGACGAGTCGAGTCGTCGAGAGCGGCTCCGTCGCACGGTTGACGGCCCGCCAGACGACCGCCGCGCCGACGGCCGTCACGGCGAACATCGCGAGCGAGAAGACGCCGTCCCAGAAGACGTTCCACTGCAGGCCGGCGAGCGTCCCGGGGTCGCGGTAGTTCGACAGCAGGTGGTGGGTCTGGAGCACGTGGTGGAAGACGGCCACGTCGAGGACTGCGCCGAAGCCGAACCCGACGACGGTCCCGCCGACCAGCAGAGAGCGACGCTCGTCCATCAGTCGAGGCCGAGACGGGCGTACTGTTTCTCGGGCGCGTCGAGGGCGTCCAGCGCGTCGACCAGCAGGTCGCGCATGCGGTCGGCCTCGCCGCTGGCGTCACCCGCGTCGCCCGCGAGGTTCGACCGCTGTTCGGGGTCGTCCGCGGTGTCGAACAGCAGCGGCTCCTCGTTCTGCCGGGTCGACGGGGCCGAAAAGCGCCACACCGGCGAGTCGGTGTAGGGGAGGAAGTCACCCGCCTCGGCGTCCGTCTTCGGCCGGTTCGGCACGGAGAACTGCCGGGCGTTCATCATCGTCGTCGAGTAACAGTCCGTCTCCACCTCGGGGTCACAGGGACGGAGGTAGGTGTAGCGGCCGTCGGTGACGTTGACCGACGACCCCCAGTAGCCGTACAGCGCCCAGTCGCGGTGCTCGTCGGCCTCCCCCGCCAGCAGCGGGAGGAAGCTCTGACTGTGGACGTTCGCCGGGACATCGGCGTCGAGCGCCTCCAGTACCGTCGCGTAGAGGTCGACCGCGGAGGTGAGGGCGTCGACGCGCTCGCCGTTGCGAGCGCCGTCGGGGTGCCAGATGAAAAGCGGCGTCCTCGCCAGCACGTCGTAGCAGGGCGGTTCGTTCTTCCCGACCCAGCCGTGCTCGCCCAGCAGGAAGCCGTGGTCGCTCGTGACGACGACCATCGTCTCGTCCCAGAGGTCGTGTTCGTCCAAGGCGTCCAGTACGCGGCCGAACCAGCGGTCGACCATCGTCACCTTGCCCGCGAACTGCGACCGGACGAAGTCGAGTTCGCGCTCGGAGAGCGCGCTCTGGCCCGCATCGACCGGGCCGTAGTACGGCCAGAACGGGAGGGCCGGGTCCGTCGGGTCCTCGTCGGTGTACATCGAGGCGTACGGCTCCGGGCAGTGAAACGGCTCGTGGACGTCGAAGCTGTCGGTGTAGCAGAACCACCGCTCCCAGTCGGTGTGGTCGCCGAGCCACTCGGCCGTCCGGGCGAGGACGCGCGGGCCGAAGAAGTCCTCCTCGTCGGCGTCCGGCCCGTCTAGCCCCAGCGCCTCCGCGTTGCGCGCGTACACCGAGCGGTTGACGTACCCCAGGTCGTGGGGGTGGTCCGTCTCGTAGTCCGCCGACTGCTCGAAGAGCCGCTCGTCGGGGTCCCGCGGCGCGGTGCGCCACTTGTCGTACTCGTGGCCGCGCAGGAAGTCGAAGCCGTGGTAGTTCTCGTAGTAGCCGTGGCTCCCGTGCTCGAAGTAGTGGAAGTGGTCGGTGATCAGGTGTGTCAGCACCTCTGTCCGTCGGGCCTGCTCCGGCAGCGGGTCGTCGTACGCCTCCATCGGTCCCCACGGCCGCCAGAGGAACTCCTGCACCCCGGCCATCCACTCCCGCCGCGCGGGCATACAGGGGAGACTCCCCGCGTAGTGGCTGTCGAACGTCGCCGCCTTCTCCGCGAAGCGGTCGAGGTTGTCCGTCTCCACCTCGTAGTCGAGCGATAGCGGCCGGTCGCGGTACGCCGAGAGGAAGTCCCGCCGGAGGCTATCGACCGAGAGCAGGAGGACGTTCATCGGTCGAGGTCGTCCAGGATGGCCGCGTGGCTCGGTCCGGTCCGGACGGTCCCGTCGACGACGAGGAACGCCTCGCGGTGACAGCGGCCGCAGTGGTCGAGACAGGTCGCCTCGCGGCTGTCTTCCCGCGCTGCGAGCCGGCGTCGCGTCTCCCCGTCGAGGGTGCTCGGGCAGTACTCGATCACGGTGAAAACCGTCGGACGCCGCCCGCAAAAGGCTACCTACCAACTCCTACGTTCGGGAGTCACTGCAGGTATCCGAGCTGTTCGAGCTGGGCCTTCCGGTCGCCCTCGATGGCGACCTCGCCCGCGGCGTCCGCGGCGTCGAACGAGTCGAGCCACTCGTCGAGGACGCGCGACAGGTCGTCGGCCGTCCCCGGTCGGCGGTCGAGCAGGTCCGTCGTCTCACCCGGGTCCTCGGCGACGTGGTACAGTTCCCGGGAGCCGTCGGAGCCGCGGACGAGCTTGTAGTCCGCCGAGCGCACCGCCCGGAGCGAGCGGTCGTACTCGTAGACGTGCTCGGGCACCTCGTCGACGTGCTTCTCCAGTGCCCGCATCGACGGCTGCGGCTCGGCGTACCTGACGAGCCGGTCGTCCTCGCCGCGGCCCTCGAACGCCCCGCCGTGGACGACCAGCGGCACGTGCAGGAGCGTGTCGTAGAGGCAGTACTGGTGGTCCATCAGGCCGTGGTCGCCGATGTTCTCTCCGTGGTCGCCGACGAGGACGAAGACGGTGTCCTCCCACTCGCCGGCCGCGACGAGCGCGTCGCGCAGCCGCGCGAGGTGCTCGTCGAGATAGGCGATCTCCGCGCGGTAGAGCGCTCGCAGCACCTCGAAGTCCCGGTCGGACGTCTCCAGGTTGCCCGCGAGGTACTCCCACGGCTCCTGCGGGACGTCCATCGCTGCTTCGTAGGAGACGTCGCCCGGCAGGAACCGGTCGGCGATCCGCTTCGGCGGACGGTACTCCAGATGTGGTTCGAGGTAGTTGGCGAACAGGAAAAACGGGTCGTCGCTCTCCCGGTCGTCCAGCCAGCCCTCGACCCAGTCGGTCGCCCGTTCGGCCCCCTCGTCGCCGCGCTCGCGGACGACCGTCCGGTAGAGCGCGTTCGCGGCGTTGGTGATCGGGTTTCCGTCGAAGAGCTTCCGCCCGACGGCCAGGATCCGACTCTCCTCGGTCACCTCGACCAGTTCCCCCATCGCCGTGTCGGACTGGACGTACTGCCACGTCTGGTGGAAGTCGTCGAAGCCGCGAGCGAACCCGCCTTCCTTGCTGACCCAGGTGTTGCCGGAGACGCCGGCGGTGTCGTAACCGGCGCTGTCGAACAGTTCCGTGAGCGTCGTCTCGCGCTCGTCGAGGCGCTCGTGGCCGGCGTGAGCTCCGTGTTTCGACGGGTACGTGCCGGTGAACAGCGACCCGTGAGACGGGAGCGTCCACGGGGCCGACGCGAACGCCCGCGTGAACGTCGTTCCCTCCGCCGCCAGGTCCACGATGGTCGGTGCTACCTCCGGTGTCAGTGCGTCGCCGTATCTCGTCGTGTCCGCGACGACTAGCACTACGTTCATCCCCTCACCCATGTCGTCTCTCTGTACGACGATATCACTGATAATAATTTTGCCACGTGCCAGATATCGGGAACGACGGGTGTGATTTTCGCATAGTAATAATACTGATATGGGTGCCGGGCGGGGGTTTTCGACCCGCTGAAACCGCGGCGGCCGTCGCTAATATGTGTCGTTTCACAGGTACTTCCCGGAACGGAACCATTAACGCGCCGAGATCCGTCGTCTGCCCTGCATTTCGTGTCACTCGCCGGGACCGGTCACCAGGGAGTCGTGTCAATGAGGTGAGAGAGGACGAGCGGTCGTTCCCCCGCTCGCTGGACGCCGACGGAGGAGGTTCGCCGCGGCGGTGCGACGACGGCCTACTCCTCTTCGACCACTTCGATCCCGCGGCTGTTGACCGCGTCGGGGTCGAGGCCGACCTCCTGGAGGAAGTCCTTGTACTCGCGCTCGCAGGACTCGGCCTCCTTCTGGCGGTCGGACGCGCGGTCACAGAGCGCGACGAGGTCCTCGGGCACGTCGTTCGTGTAGACGATCCAGTGGTTGATCAGGTCGGAGAGCCGCCGGATCGGGCTGGTGAAGTGCCCGTATATCTCGAAGTTCAGCGCGTGGTGGCCGCCGAACGGGTCGTTCATGTACTTCGCGCGCGGCATCACCTTCATCACGGCCCACTGGATCTTGTCCAGTTGGCGGTCCGGTGCCTCCGCCAGCGTGGCGTTGACGGCGACCCGCGGGTCCTCCCACGCCTCGCCCGGAACGGAGACGCCGTCCAGGTCCTGTATCTCCCGCAGCGCCTCGTCCCACTCGTCGGGGCTGGGCTGAGGGTGGACGCGGTACATCGCCTCGACGCCGCGGTCCCACATGAGTTCGTGCGTGACGGCCTTGTTCGCCTTCAGCATGCACTCCTCGATGATGGTGTGAGCGCGGTCGCGCCGCGGGTTCAGCACGAGGCTCCCGTCTTCCTTGCGCTGCTCGTGCATGCGGTCCGCGAGCTCGAACACGAGCGATATCTCGTCGTGGAGGTGCGAGTCGGGGTCGTCGAGGCGCTGCTCGGCCTCCGTGTACGTGAGCCGTTCGTCGCTCTCGATGACGGACTTGTAGATGTCGATGGTCTCATAGGAGAGCGTCTCCTTGTCGAGGTGCATCTCGACGGTGTGAGCGAGGCGGTCCTCGTTCGGCACGAGCGAGCAGACGGTCTCCGCGAGCACCGGCGGGAGCATGTGGACGGTGTAGCCCGGCAGGTAGACCGTGTTGCCCCGCTCGACGGCCTCGTCCCACATCGCCGTGTCCGGGTTGACGTAGTGGGTCACGTCCGCGATGTGGACCCGGACCACGTACTCGTCGTCGCGCTCCTCGACGCTGAGCGCGTCGTCGAAGTCCTGCGCGTCGACGGGGTCGATCGTCCACGCGGCCATGTCGCGAAGGTCCTCGCGCTCGTCGACCTCGTCCCGTATCTCCTGTTGGATCCCCTCGGTGCGCTCCTCCGCCCCTTCCAGTACCTCCGGCGGGAACTCGTCGCGGATCTCGAACTTCTCGAAGAGTTCCTCCCGCTTGTTCTCCAGATGGCGGGCCATCTCCTCGTCGATCTCTACGGGTCCCTGCGCCTCGGCGGTTCCCGCCTCGGCTTGCGAATCGCTCATGCCCCGAGCTACGGGGGTCGCACAGTTAACCTATCGGGTCCTCGTCGGAGCGGCGACCGCCTCGTAAAAAAGCCCGTCGCCGACCGCGTTCAGTTCGGCTTACTGTTCCTCTAGCGTGCCGTACCGGTCCTCGATCGTCGCGCTGTACCACTGCAGGAACTCCTCCTGGTCGTGCTCTCCCGCGTCTACCTCGACCAGAAGCCCCTCTAGCTCGTCTCGCGGCTGGTGACACAGTTCCCGGTAACAGGGCTTACAGAGGTACTCGAACTCCTTTCCCTCTCTGTCCCAGCGGTCGCCGTACTTGTCGTATTCCCGCGCGTCTGACCGGCGGATCGAGTCCCCACAGGCGATGCAGGTCTCCATCTCGTCCCGGTCTCTCCGGGAGGACCACATACCGCAACCGTAGGCCGGGGTTTACTTAGCCCTTTTCGAGCGTGTCAGACGGCAGAAACGGCGGTACGGAACGGGCGATTTATGCGCGCCGCGGTGCTTCCCCCCTCCATGCAGGTCAAGTCCCGGCACCACCTCCGGAGCGACGAGATCGCCGAGATCGAGGACCACGTCGCCGCGCAACTGGACGTCGCGGTTGAGGGCGACCAGTACGAACTCATCGAGTTCGAGGACGACGACTACGGACTCGTCCTCGTCGACGGCGAACCCGCCGTCGTCTACGCGGACGAAGAGCCGTTCCTGACCGTCCGCGGCGCGAACGAGTTCCCGCCGGAGAACCGCGTCGTCACCGTCGACGCCGGCGCGGTCTCGTTCGTCAGCGACGGCGCTGACGTGATGCGCCCCGGCATCGTCGAGGCCGACGACGACATCGAACCGGGCGATCTGGTCGCCATCGCGGAGGAGTCCCACGGGAAGGTGCTGGCGATCGGTCGCGCGAAGACCGACGGCGACGACATGGTCGGCGACAGCGGCAAGGTCGTCGAATCGATCCACTACGTCGGGGACGACCTCTACGAGTTCAGCGTCTGACCTCCTCCCACGACTGAAGCCGTGGGGTTCCACGGTTACAGACCGTGCCCCGACTCCGGGAGGTTCCCCGCTCGTACGCGGTGGGGTTGTGGGCCGTGCCAGTACGGCCCCCGACCGAGATAGCGGGCTTCATCTACCTCCGCGAAGGGTGCGTATCCTTAGCTCGGATTCGGAATCACGACCGACGAACGCCTCGATATTCAAGGTCTCGCCGGCTGCCGGCTTCGTCCCACCCGTGAACGGATGGGCTTTCGCCTCGAAATTCTGTAACGCGGCGTCCGGTCCCTCGGTGGCCGCTCTCCGGTCGACCGTCGCGGTCGGCCGACGCCGTCGCGCGCCCCCGTCCCCCTCGACCACGTAGGACCCGGTGAACGTTCGCGGCCCGTCGCCCTCGTCGATGACGACCCGATACTCGAACCGGTGGACCATGCCGTCCCCGTCGACGAGGAGTTCCCCGGACACCGACTCGGCGTCGTCCGCGGTGTTGGTGGTTCGCCGGTCGATCTCGGTCGCCTCGTAGCGGACGACCGCCGTCCCGTCGACGACGGTCGTACTGGCCGCGGAGAAGTCGAGCGCCTCGATGGTCCGTAGTAGACCGGCGTCGCCGACGGCGTTTCGGTACATGGCCTCCCTGGTGCGAACGTCGTCGTCGTGATCGGTGCGATGGTAGATCGTCCCGTTCCGATAGAACGACTCGCGTACGATCTCGTCTCCCCGCCTCCGGGTCCTGTGGACGCGTTCGTCGTCGGCGTCCACGCCGACCGTTGTCCGGTCGGCCTCGCCGCCGTCGTACGTCCGCGTCACGTCGATCATGCCGCCCGTCGCGGCCAGTCGTTCGTTGTGCGTTTCGAGCGCGAGCGTCACGTTCGAGACGCCGTCCGCGTCGTACCCGTCGGGGTACTGGAACGCGTCGAGCGACGGCGCACCGGCGTTGAGTCCCTCGCCGCCGTCGAGGGGCGCGCCGCTACACCCGGCGACCAGAAGCAGGAGCGCGACCGCGAGAGCGCGTCGATGGGGGGACATCCTTCCCCGAGAGTAGGAAGACGGTTGGTTTGTAACTTGCCCGTCACTCCGACTCGTCCAGACTGTCCTCGTCGTACGCGTCCTCGTAGCGCTCCATCGCCGTCTCGTAGCCCTCGACGGCGTACTCGTACGTCTCGCGGAGGTCCTCGATCGGGGTTTCCGTCGCGTCGACCCGCAGGTCGTCGAAGTACGGTTCCACGACCGGGTCCGCCGTCGACTCGACGAGCAGCGCCGCGCTCTGGACGTGCAGTTCCTCGCGCTTGTCGCCGCCCTCGGCGTGGCCCGCGGCCAGCGCGTCGGTCAGTCGCTCGGCCAGCGGCGCGTCCGCCGCCTCGTCGTCGGCCGACCGCTCCTCGTACGCGGCCGCGGTCTCGTCGACGACTGCCTCGCCGGTGAGCAGGTTGCCCGCGACCGTGTAGTTCTCGCCCTCGACGTGGCCGAACCAGCCCTTGCACTCCTCGCCGGAGAACGCGAAGGTGCCGTCCGCGTCCACGCCGTGTAACTGCCGCTGGGGCGCGCCGTCGTCGGCGTTGAGCAGCGCCTGCAGCGCGTCCTCGACGGCCAGTCCGTCGTCGAGGTACTCGACGCCTTTCTCGCCCAGTTCCACGTTGACGAGGCTCTGGGTGGCGACCGCGCCGCTCTCGCTGGCGAACGGACAGAGCGTCCCGACGGCCGGCAGTCGCGTCGTGACGGCGACGCCGTACCGCGTCTGTTCCTCGCCGTCGTCGTCCTCGAACGACTCCCGGACGCAGATGCTGAAGGTCATGCGCGGGGGAACGCGCGGCCCGAGCAAAAAGGCCCGTTCGGGCGACACTCTTACCGCTACGTCGGCCGCCCCGGCGCTCGCCCCCGAACTCCTCCCATTGGGGGACCGCGGGCGTCGATACCGCCGGAACCGCCCCACGCGGTCTCGTCTGACGTAAGAACTATACTCGCTCCGCTGGAGGGATACCCCTATGGGACTCATGAGTAAGATCCTCGGCGACCACGGCGCTCGCTCGACCGGGGACTACGTCGAACTCGACCCTAGCGATTTCGACGACGCCTCCGGGGACGTGGCGATGCAGGTCCACGTCGCCGAGATCTCGGGGAAGGAGAACGTGATCGACATCAAGGACGCGGTGTACGACGGCGACCTCGTCATCGCGGACATCACCCGCCTCCGCACGGAGGACCCGACGGTCGAACACATCACCGACGAACTCCGGCAGGTCGCCGAGGAAGTCGGCGGCGACATCGTCCAGAAGGGCGACGACCAGATCATCGTCACGCCGACCGGCGTCCGCATCAGCCGCGAGAAACTCGGCGGGCGGTAGCGCCGCCGCTCGGGGCGAGAGAGAAAGCAGAAAGCGATCCGGTCAGGCGTCGACGTCGTGGTCGGGGTCGTCCTCGACCTCGCGCTTCATCGATTCGCGGCGGGCCTTCGCGTCGCGGCCCGTCGCTTCGAGCAGGAACTCGTTTTTCGCGTCGACCGCGTCCGCCGCGGCGTCGGCGTTGCCCTCGGCGATGACGTCCTCGGCGTCGCGCTCCTCGAAGTGGACGGCCAGTTTGTTCTTCTTGCTGCCGTACGCCGCCGTGCCGGCGACGATCCGGTCGAACACGGGGTTGTCGGGGTCCGCGACGACGTAGAGGTCGTTCCCCTTGTAGTTCTCGGTGTCCGTCGCCTCGCCGAAGTAGTCCTCCACGGTGGCTTCCATGTCCGGGATCCGCTCTTCGAGGTATTCGCCGCGACGCATCTTGTACTCCTTCATGCGTGATGAGATACACAGGGGGAGGTTTACCCTTTTCGCGTCAGCGCTCTCGTTCGGTGATATATCCGCGCTGACACTCGGGACAGATGTCGCCCGCGCGAAGCGAGGACCGGTCCGCCGCCGCCGCGTAGCCGCACTCCGGACAGAAGAACTCCATGGCGACGCTCTCGGTGTCCGCCGGCGCGTCCGGCGAGGGGGCCGTGTCGGCGCTGGTGATGCCGGTGTCCTCGACGGGTTCGCCGCCGACCGTCTCGTCGCTGTCGACGTCGACGTCCGCGGGTTCCGGCGCCAGTCCGCCCCCGAACTCCACCTCGGGCTCCTCGTCGTCTATCCGGGCGTCGTACCCCTCGTCCTCGCCCTCCTGTTCGGGCCACGCCGACGGCTCCGGGCCGGCGTCGCCCGGCCCCTCGGTGTCGTCCGCCTGGGGCCACTCGCCGTGCTGGCGGTCCCGCGCCGGTTCCGACTCGTCGTCCAGGATGACCGCGTCGTCCTCCACGGGGTCCGGTTCGCCCTCCACGTCCGTGATGACGTCCGCGGCCGTGTCGGTCCGGGCCTCCTCCGCGGCGGGCGACTCGACGTCCGCGGTCCCGTCGATTATCTCCGCGTCGGTCGCGTCGGGGTCGACCTCCTCGGCGTCGTCGGCCGCGTCGGACTCCTCGACCGACGCGCCGGTCGGTTCGGTCGCGTCGGCGTTTGCGGCGTCGACGCTCCCGGACCCGGGACTCGCGGCGTCGCTCTCCCCTGACTCGGCGGCGGAGCCGCCGGACCGGAGCGCCTCCTCCACCGAGGACCCCTCCCGCTCTTCGGCCATGTCGAGCGTGGTCACGTTCTTGTTCTCGCTAATGAGCTTCTCATTCCCGCAGCGGGCGCACGTCTCCACTTCGCGGACCGTCTCAACCACCTCGTTACCGTCTTCCTCACGCTCGCGCTCGACCTCGGGGTCGCCGAAGTCGTGTCCGAGTAACGAACACCTGATAGCCATTGTGACTCCCTATCCAAGCGGGACTCAAAAGGCTACTGCTTGCCCGAACCAGGGGTTAATGGTAAATCCCACCCTCGCCAACTATGGCCCATGAGAGCAAAGCGGGAGTACCGTGACCGGGACTCGGTGGAGGTTTCGGTACTCGACGCCCTCGTCGACCGGAGCGACGAGGGGATGACTGTCTTCGAGATCAGGTCCCACGTCGAGGCGGATATCGACGACATCGAGGGGGCGCTGGCGACCCTGAAAGACGACGACCTCATCGTCGTGGAGGACAACGGCGACCGGACGGTGATCAAACCCGACGACAGCGTCGTCCCCGACCCCGGCGAACCGCAGGACCCCGAGGAGAGCATCTTCGACCGGGTCCGCGACCGACTGCCGTTCTGACCGAGTCCCGACATCGTCGACGCGACCCCGGCTCCGCCAGCACTGCTCGCCGCGGCTCGGACCCGCCGCCTCGCCCGACGCGGGGCGGACCTGTCACCGCCGCCCGGTTACGGTTCGGGTATAGGGAGGTTTTTCCGGGGCTGACGCCATCACACGAGTATGACGGTCATCGAGTCGGTCCACGAGGACCACGGCGCGACGTTCGACGAGCGCGGCGGACGGCGGGTCGCCGTGGAGTACGGCCGCCCGGACCGTGCCCACCGCGCCGTCCGGAAGGTCGTCGGCCTCACGGAGATGCACTACGGCGTCGTCGTCGTCGCCGGCGACGACCGCGTCGACTACGTCGACAACGCCGTGTCGAACCGGGTCCCCGACGAGGACGGCGAGGGCGTCTACGCGCTCCTCCTCGACCCGCAGGGCGGCATCGGGACGGACATGTACGTGTACAACGCGGACGACCGCCTCCTGCTGTTCACGCCGCCCGGCCGCGCGACGCCGCTGGCCGAGGAGTGGTCGGAGAAGATATTCATCGAGGACGTCGAGGTGAACGTCGCCACCGGCGAGTTCGCCGTCTTCGGGGTTCACGGCCCGAAGGCGACGGAGAAGATAGCGAGCGTGCTCAACGGCGCGGGGTCGCCGGACGAACGGCTCACGTTCGTCCGGGGATCGATGGGGGACGAGGGCGTCACGGTCGTTCGCACGGACGCGCCGACGGGCGAAGAGGGCTACGAGGTCATCTGCGCCGCGGGCGACGCCGCGGACGTCTTCGACACGCTCGAGAACCACGGCCTGAACGCCGCGCCCTTCGGCCTGCGGACGTGGGAGGCGCTCACGCTCGAAGCCGGCACCCCGCTGTTCGAGACGGAACTGGAGGGGAACATCCCGAACGTCGCCGGCCTGCGGAACGCGCTCGACTTCGAGAAGGGCTGTTACGTCGGACAGGAGGTCGTCTCCCGCGTCGAGAACCGCGGGCGGCCGAGCGAGCGCGTCGTGGGGCTGCGGCCCGAGCGGTTCCCCGAGGACGGGGCCGCCGTCTTCGCCGGCGACGAGGCCGTCGGCGAGGTGACCCGCGCCGCCGAGAGCCCGATGCTGGACGAACCGATCGCGCTGGCGCTCGTGCGGTTCGACGTGCCCGAGGAAGGCCTCACGGTCCGCGTCGGCGGCGAGGAAGTGCCCGCGGAGCGGACGGACCTCCCGTTCGTCGAGGGGAGCGACGACTCGGCGCGACTGCCGGCTTACGAGTAACGCCCCGTTTCGTCCGCACCTTTTTCACCGAGTCCGGGGCCATCGCCGCCGTGACCTGACTACGACCGCAGGGCGGCCCGCGGGTGCGCGACGCCCCGCCCTGCGCCGCGTTCGCCTCTGCGTCGCCTGCTCGCTACGAGAGGACCTTCCGCAGGTGCTCCCGCGAGAACATCGACGTCGGCCGGTCCATGTGAACGCCGATCTCGCCGGAGAGCGCCCGCAGTCCCGCCCGCTGGACGGGTTCCGGCAGGGAGTACGCCCGGCGGAGCCAGTGGCCCAGCCGGATCTCCGTCGAGAGGTCGTCGCGCCACGCGCGCTCGTACCCCTGCAGGCTCCCCGGCCCGTCGGGGTCGATCGCCTCGACCGCGTGGTCCGCGCTCGTCATCCCGTAGAGGATGCCGCCGCCCGTGAACGGCTTCGTCTGCGCCGCGGCGTCGCCCAGCAGGAACCCCCGCGTGCTGGTGACGCGCTCCGGCGGGCCGACCGGGATCGCGCCGGAGCAGCGGCGGTGGCAGTCGACGCCGTACGCGTCGGTCAGGTCGTCGAAGCGCCGTCCGACGTCGTCGCCCGGCGGCGCGGCGAGGCCGTACTCCACGCCCGCGTCGCCCCGCGGGATGCGCCACGCGAAAAAGCGCGGCGCGGTCAGGTGGACGTCGACGAAGTTCTCCGCGTCCGCGTCGGCGTCGAACCCGAGCACGCCGTGGAGGAGTTCGCCCGGCTCCGGCAGGCCGAGCGCGTCCCGGACGCGCGACCGCGGGCCGTCACAGCCAGCGACCATCTTCGCCGAGAACGTCTCGGTGCCGTCGGGGCCGCGCGCCGTCACCTCGACGCGGTCGTGGTACTCGTCGACGGCGGTGACGGTGTGGTGCTCGCGCAGGTCCGCGCCCGCCTCGCGGGCGAGGCCGGCGAGGTGCCGGTCGAGCCCGACGCGGTCGATGACGTTCGACACCACGTCGCGCTTGTAGAACCGGTAGGCGTCGCTCCCCGGTCCGCCGACGTGGAAGCGCGCGCCGAGGATCTCGTTCTGGAGGAGTTCGTCCCGGGCGTCCGGTCCGGCGTACTCCCAAACGTCCGTGCTCACGTGTCCCGAACAGGCGAGCGGGTCCCCCACCTCGCCCTGTTCGAGCGCGAGCACGTCGTACCCCGCGTCCGCGGCGCGGCGGGCGAACCGCGACCCGGCGGGTCCGGCACCGACGACGACGAAGTCGTACATCGAGCGTGGATACTGTGTCGGCCGTCAAATATCTCGCGGTCGGGAGCGGCGGGCGGGGGCCGTCACAGCGCTCGAACACGTACGCGAGGCAGTCGCGATGCGCCTCGTCGATGCGCGCCTTGCCCCCGCACGCGATGGCTTCCGGTTCGTCGTAGGCCCCCGTGACGAGGCGGACCTTCCACCACGTCGGCGAGTCGTTCGAGGTCGTCAGGGTGCGCTTCAGGTTCGCCTGCACGCGGACCCCGACGTTGCCGTCGTGTTCGCGGGCGCACGCCTCGTAGGCGTCGAACGTCGCGTCGGTCGTCTCGCGGTCCTCCATGTCGATCCGGACGAACACGCCGCGCTCCGCTCCGGCGGCGATCCGCGCGACGTTCCCGCGGAAGACGTCGTCGCCGATGTCGAGGGCGATCCGCGACGCCTCGACCGAGACGCAGCAGTCGAGGTCCTCGGCGTCGATAGCCTCGATCGGTTCGACGTACGCGGTCGCGTCGGCGTCGCCGCGGTCGTCGTAGTGCTCGCCGAGCAGGTTGAGGGTGCCCTTGACGCCATCGTTTATCGACGCGACGCGGGCGAGCGCCGTCGCGGGCGTCTCGCCGGCGACGAAGTCGTTCGCGATCGGGGGGTCATAGTTATCCGGCGCGGCCGCCGTCCTTTTACCTGAATTGAGTCGCTAAGGCCCCTTCCTCAGCGAGCGACCGACGGGAGCGAGCAGGGAGGGGATACGCGCCGTAAGCTTGATGCCACGATCGCTCATGTCCTCCACGTAGCGAGCGTGAACGAGCGGAGTAGGGCAGGGTAGTTCACTCCGCACCCTACTGAAGGGATCATGCGCCGATGCCGGGGGTAATACTGCGAGCGCGGATCGCTCCGCCCGCGTTTGTCGCTCCGCGGTTCAGCGTTATCGCCTCCGTTTCAGGGGCGTTACCCCGCGAGTATAGTGGATCCCGACCATGGGCGGGAATATATATAATGCTGGAGTGTAGTTACATCCCTGGCAATGACACGGAAGAACGTATCAGACGTCTCTCGGCGCGACGTGCTCAAGGCGTCCGGCCTGTCGGTCGTCGCGGCCACGGCGAAGTCGCCCTCCACGGTGTCCAGAACGGCCCGAACATCGTCTTCCAGCGTGCTGAGGGACGAGGGTTGTGCGGAGATGGACACGGGAAAGAGAGCACTCAGAAGGAGAAGCAGAAGCGATCGCGCCGAGAAAGGGCCGAGCCGAGGAGCCTCTTCTCGCGACGGAGCAGAGCCTGGGGAGCGTGTGTTCTTTCCCGGAGGTCGGGTCTGCCCCTCCTCCTTTTCCCATGCCGGGATAACGGCGGTCGTATGGCCGGGAGCGCGGTCCAT
>PXSA01000016.1 GCA_003023565.1 Halobacteriales archaeon QS_9_68_17 | reverse complement strand
CGAGACAGCGAGCCCGGCGACGCGGTCGACGGCCCGACCGAGACGGAGCCGTCCGGGGACGAACTCACCGACGGGCAGGACGGCGTCGAGGCGACCGCCGAGGCGGACGCCGAGCAGGCGGACGCGCTCGAAGCGACGAGCGACGAACTGCCGGACGACGACCTCGCGGAGGCGGCCGAGGAGGCCGGCGAGCGGGCTGACAGCGGGGACGCCGCGGCGGACGCCGAAACCGCCGACGGGGACGAGGCCGCCGAGGCGGCGACCGACGCCGCGCCCGACGAGGACCTCGACGCTGTCGTCATGGACGCCATGGAGGAGTTAGACGACGGCGACGGCGCGCCCCGCGAGGAGCTGGTCGCCGCCGTCGCCGACCGGACCGGCGCGGCCCCCGACGAGGTCGAGGACGCCATCCAGGACGCGCTGATGGGCGGGCAGTGCTACGAGGCCGGCGAGGACACGCTGAAGCCCATCTGATGGCGCTGGTGGAGCCGGTCCCGGGCACGCCCGCCGCCGTCGCGGACCTCGGCGATGGGAGCGCGCTGGTGGTGGCGGACTACCACGCCGGCATCGAGGCCGGCCTCCGCTACGAGCAGGGCGTCGAGGTTCGCAGCAAGGCCGAAGAGCGCCGCGAGCGACTGCTGGGACTGGTCGCCGAGACGGACCCCGACCGACTGGTGGTTCTCGGCGACCTGATGCACTCCATCGGCGACCCCGGCGGGGCCGAGCGCGGCGAGGTCGAGGTCCTCGTGGAGTCGCTCCCCGACGACCTGCCGGTGACGCTCGTCAAGGGCAATCACGACGGCGACGTGGAGTCGTGGGTCGGCGACGTGACGGTGACTCCCGGCCACGGCACTCGCATCGGAGACGTGGGGGTCGCCCACGGTCACACCTGGCCGTCGCCCGACGTGCTGTCGGCCGAGGTGGTCTGCGTCGGTCACGAACACCCCCGTGTCAGGCTGGAGGACGAGGTCGGAGGTTCCCGCGTCGAGCGGGTCTGGCTCCGCGGGTCGCTCGCGCCCGAAGCGTTCGCCGAGCGCTATCCGGACCGCGAGGCGACGGCCGACGAACTGGTCGTCTTTCCCGCGTTCAACGACCTGTCGGGCGGGACGTGGGTGAACGTCGCCGGACAGGAGTTCCTCTCGCCGTTTCTCCCCGCCGGACTGGACGGCGGGCAGGCGTACCTCCTCGACGGGACGCGACTCGGGTCCTACGGCCGGATCTGACGTTCTGAGCGCTGGCGACCGCCGGACTTCGACGGGTTTCGGACGGGCCGCACCGAAACGACACCTCTCCAACAGATTAGCGCGGCCGACACTGTCGTCCCACCAAAATGATTTGGTGGAGGATTTACCCCACAGTCGGTACAACGATCCGGACGCCTTCGAAGGGGGCACTTGGGGGAGAACTCATGTACGATCTAACTGGATTCCAGCGGGACCTGCTGTACGTCATCGCTGGGGAAGACGACCCGCACGGACTGGCGATCAAAGAAGAGCTCGAAGAGTACTACGAGACCGAGATCCACCACGGGAGACTGTACCCGAACCTCGACACGCTGGTGGACAAAGGGCTGGTCGACAAGGGGGAACTCGACCGGCGGACCAACTACTACGCGCTCACGCAGCGCGGCGAGCGCGAGATAGAGGCGCGACGCGAGTGGGAAGAGCAGTACGTCGACGAGGAGGCGGAGCTACAGGTCGGGCAGGTCGCGGAAGCGGAGTGACCGGCGGCGAGAAACGCGGCGGGTACCGCTTTTTGCCGGGCTGTGGTGGTCGGCGCGCCCGTTCGAAGGGTCGCGTCGACCGCCGGACGATGCGTTTAATCCCGTCGAACCGCTAGACGGACGCGATGAGCGATAGTCGGGCCGCGCCCGATTCTGCGGCCTTCACGCACCTCGGCGACGAGGTGCGAGCGGCGCTCTCGGAGCGCGGCTTTCGCACGCCGACGGAGCCACAGAAGCGGGCGATACCGCCCCTAGCGGCGGGTGACGACACGCTGGTCGTCGCGCCGACCGGGACCGGCAAGACCGAGACGGCGATGCTGCCGGTGTTCGACGCCATCGGCCGCGCCGACCCCCGGTTCGGCGTCTCCGCGCTGTACGTCACGCCGCTCCGGGCGCTGAACCGCGACATGCGAGAGCGCCTGGAGTGGTGGGGCGAGCAACTGGGCATCGAGATAGACGTCCGTCACGGGGACACCACCGACTACCAGCGGCAGCAACAGGCGGAGGACCCGCCGGACGTGCTGGTGACGACGCCGGAGACGCTACAGGCGATGTTCACGGGGAAGAAGCTCCGTCGGGCGCTCGAAGACGTCGAGCACGTCGTCGTCGACGAGGTGCACGAACTGGCCGCCGCGAAGCGCGGCGCGCAGTTAACCGTCGGGCTGGAGCGCCTGCGCGACCTCGCGGGACCGTTCCAGCGGGTCGGCCTCTCGGCGACGGTCGGCGACCCGGCAGAGGTCGGGCGCTTTCTCACCGGCGGTCGCGGCTGTACGGTCCGCTCGGTCGACGTCGGGAGCAAGGTGAGCGTCACGGTCAGGGAGCCGACGATCACCGACGAGGACGAGGACCTCGCGGGCGAACTGCTGACCGACGAGTCGATCGCGAGCCACGTCCGCGGGATCCGCGATATCGTCGCCGAGAACGAGTCGTCGCTGGTCTTCGTCAACACGCGCCAGACGGCGGAGGCGCTCGGGTCGCGGTTCAAGGAACTCGACCTGCCGATCGGCGTCCACCACGGGTCGCTGTCGAAGGAGGCCCGCATCGAGGTCGAGGACCGGTTCAAGGCCGGCGAACTGGACGCGCTTCTCTGCACGTCGTCGATGGAACTCGGCATCGACGTGGGTCACATCGACCACGTCGTCCAGTACGGCAGCCCGCGGCAGGTGACGCGCCTGCTCCAGCGCGTCGGGCGGGCGGGCCACCGCATGGACCAAGTGTCGGAGGGGACCATCGTCACGACGCGCCCGGACGACACCCTCGAAGCGCTCGCCATCGCCCGGCGCGCGAAGGCGGGCGAGGTGGAGACGACGGCCATCCACGACGGGAGCCTCGACACCGTCGCCAACCAGGTCCCGGGGATGGTGATGGCGAGCGAGGACGGCGTGAGCGCGATGCGCGCCTACGACCTCGTGACGAGCGCCTACCCGTTCCGCGACCTCACGAAGGCGGAGTTCCGGTCGGTCCTGCGCGAGCTGAAGGGCAACCGCATCGTCTGGGTCGACGAGGAGGCCGACCGGATCGAGTCGTCCGGGAGCACGTGGCAGTACGTGTACGCCAACCTCTCGATGATCCCGGACGAGGAGACCTACAGCGTCGAGGACGTCGCCAGCGGCCGGCAGATCGGAACGCTGGACGAGCGCTTCGTCGTCAACTTCGCTGACCCCGGCGAGGTGTTCATCCAGCGCGGCGAGATGTGGCGGATCACCGAGATAGACGACGAGGAGAGCGAGGTGACCGTCAGCCCCATCGAGGACCCCGCCGGCGAGGTGCCGTCGTGGGTCGGCCAGGAGATACCGGTCCCCCGCGGCGTCGCGAGCGAGGTCGGCGAGACGCGCGCCGTGGCGGAACCGCAGTTCGAGGCCGGCGCGGACGCCGCGGGCGTCGCCCGCGAGTTCGTGACCCGCTATCCGACCGACGAGACCACCGCCGAGCGCGCGCTGGAAGCGACCGGCGACCACGTCGAGGCGGGCGCACCGATGCCCACCGACGACCGGATCGTCGTCGAACACCGGGGGAACACGGTCGTCGTCAACGCGGCGTTCGGTCACACGGTGAACGAGACGCTCGGGCGCGTGCTGTCGTCGCTTCTGGGCCAGCGGACCGGCTCGTCGGTCGGCCTCGAAGTGGACCCGTACCGCATCGAACTCGACGTGCCCAGCGGCCTGACCGGCCCGGACGCAGTCGAGGTACTGGAAGACACGGACCCGGACCACGTCTCGGCGATCATCGAGTTGAGCCTCAAGCGCTCCGACGCGCTGAAGTTCAAGCTATCGCAGGTGGCCGCGAAGTTCGGCGCGCTGAAGCGCTGGCAGGGCTCCGGAAGCTTCTCGCAGGACCGCCTGCTCGCCGCGCTGGAGGGGACGCCGGTGTACGACGAGGCCGTCCGCGAGGTGTTCCACGAGGAGTTAGACGTCGAGGGAGCGAGTCAGGTACTTTCCGCGATCCGCGCGGGCGACATCGAGGTCGTCTCGTTCGGCGGCCGGACCCCCATCGGCACCGGCGGCCGCTCCAGCGGGCGCGAACTGCTCTCGCCGGAGAACGCCGACGCGAGCGTTATCGACACCGTCCGCGAGCGGTCCGTCGCGTCCGCGACCAGCCGCAGTGTCCGGAGTGCGGGTCGACCCGCATCGCCGCGCTGAACCCGTGGGCCGACGAGGTGGTGAAGGCCGTCCGCGCCGAGGAGAAAGACGAGGAACAGGAGAAACGGACGGAGCGCGCCTACCGCGCCGGCAGCCTCGTACAGGCACACGGCAAGCAGGCGGTCGTCGCGCTGGCGGCCCGCGGTGTCGGACCGCACAACGCGGCGCGGATCATCAACAAGCTCCGTGAGGACGAGGACGCCTTTTACCGCGACATCCTCTCGCAGGAGCGCCAGTACGCCCGGACGCAGTCGTTCTGGGGGTGATACTGTCGGCCGTAACTCCGTGACGGGAGTCGGTCCACCGTGGTTCCGATACTTTTCACGGGATTACGGTCGACAGTACGAGCCGTCCGTAACGCACATACTCCTTCGGGTCGGCCCTTCCCGTATGAACCTCGCCCCGGGAGGGTGGCGGTACGCCGTCCCGCCGGCGCTCGCCGCCGTTCCCGCGCTCATCTTCAGCACGGGGCTGGCCGCGGGCATGCTCGCGCTCGCGGTCGGCGTCGTCGCGTTCTTCCGCGACCCGGACCGGACCCCGCCGCTCACCGGCATCGTCTCGCCGGCCGACGGGAAGGTGTCGGTCCTCCGCGAGGAGGGCGACCGCGTCCGCATCGGCGTGTTCATGAACGTCTGGGACGTCCACGTCAACCGTTCGCCGGTCGACGGGACGGTCGGATCGGTCGAACACAGCCCCGGCGCGCACCGGCCCGCCTTCTCGAAGGAGTCCGACCGCAACGAGAAGGTCCACGTCCGGTACGAGGACGCGGAGGTAACGCTGATCGCGGGCGCGTTCGCCCGGCGCATCCACCCCTACGTCGAGGAGGGCGACGACCTCACTCGCGGTGACCGCATCGGCCACATCGCGTTCGGGAGCCGCGCCGACGTACTCCTGCCGCCCGAGATAGACCGCGAAGACCTCGCGGTGGAGGAAGGCGACGCGGTCACCGCCGGCGAGAGCGTCGTCGCGACCGGGCCGGAGGAGGAGCTACTGACGTGAGCGGCGACCCGGTCCCGGCGGACGGCGAAAGCGCGGGAGACGACGACCGGTCCGTCCGCGAGCGCGTGAGCGAGACGGCATTGACCCGACGGAACGCCCTCGCGGCGCTCGGCGGCGGCGCGGCGCTGGGCGGCGGCAAGGCGGTCGACAACGTCCTCCTCGGCTACGGCGTCCTCGTCGGCGAGAACCTGAAGACGCAGGACCTCGCCGCTGTCGCCGCCGAGCGCCTCGACGCGACCCTGCGGGACTCCGCGCTCCCGGACGGGCACCGCGCGGCGGTCGGCGACGACTCGCTCTCCGTGGTCGACCCGGGCGGCGAGACGGTGGCGACGGTGTCGCTCCCGGGCGACCCCGACGACGGCGCGGCGGTCGACGCGGATCTGGGCTTCGAGTCCGGCGCGGTCGAACGGCTCGTGCGCGACCTCTCGGACCTGCGAGCGGGCGACTACGAGTTCGCGTTCTCGGCGGTGGACGAGTACTTCGACCGGGTCGACGCGGCCGACGCCCGCCCGTTCACCACGGGGGCGCTCCGGGGGCCGCACTACGACGACGCCGACCCGGAGACCGTCGCGGCGTTCGCCGACGCCGACCCGACCCGCCCGCGAGCGCTGCTCGACGGCCTCGTGTCGGCCTTCCGCGAGTACTCGTCGTACGACGTGGGGCGCTACCTCGCGGGGTCGGTGGAGGACAACCTGCTGTTCGGCGCGGTCGACCTCCGGCAGCACTTCGAGACGCCCGCGGACTTCGACGCGGTCCGCGAGGACGACGGGACGGGGATGTTCTGCTGGGAGTTCGCCAACCGCTCGCTGGAGGCGCTCCACGCCGTGCCCGCCCACCGCCAGCGCCGGCCCGTCGTCGGGATGAAGGTCCACGACGAGCGCCACAAGCATATGTTCACGGGCGTCGCGAGCGCGGTCCGCGAGGGCGACGACGGGGACCTCGTGATCCCCGCGACGTTCGTCGACTACACGCACTCGACGCTGTACGACGACTTCCACCTGACGAGCGTGCTCGGCGAGGGGGTGGAGGCGTACAATGAACGCCACCGCGCGACGGAGATCTACTGGGCCTGACGCGACGTGCCGCGGATCAGCGCACGCCGCCGCTTGGCGATACCTGTTCGACCGCCGCGTCGAAGTGCTCCGCGCCGATGACGACCTCATCGGCGCGCTCGTTCGCCTCCTCCGGGCCGAGGTCGTCGGCGAGTTCGCGGATGGCCCGCATCGAGGCGTCGCGGACGACCGCTTCGAGGTCCGCGCCGGTGTACCCCTCCAGGTCCGCCGCCAGCGCGTCTAGGTCGACATCGTCGCCGAGCGGCTTGCCGAGCGTGTGGACGTCGAGGATCTTCCGGCGCGCCGCCTCGTCGGGTTCCGGCACCTCGACGTGCGTGTCGACCCGGCCGGGTCGGAGGATCGCCGGATCGATGGCGTCCTTGCGGTTCGTCGCCGCGAGGACGACGACGTTCGGGTTCTCGGCGAGGCCGTCGAGTTCGGTCAGCAACTGCGAGACGACGCGCTCGGTCACCTCGTGGCCCTCGCCGCGGCGGGCGGTGACGGCGTCTATCTCGTCGAAGAAGACGATGCTCGGCGCGGACTGGCGCGCGCGGTCGAACACCTCGCGGACCGCCTTCTCGCTCTCCCCGACGTACTTGTCGATGACCTCCGGGCCGTTCACGTGGACGAAGTTCACGTCGGTCTCGCCGGCCAGCGCGCGGGCGAGCAGGGTCTTCCCGGTGCCCGGCGGCCCCCACAGTAGGACGCCCGACGGCGGGTCGGTGTTGGTTACCTCGAACAGCCGGTCGTAGGCGAGCGGCCATTCGACGGCCTCCGTGAGGGTGTCCTTCGCGTCCTCTAACCCGCCCACGTCGTCGAAGCTCGTCTCCGGCGTCTCGGCGACGTACTCGCGCATCGCGGACGGTTCGACGGCGGCCAGCGCCGCCTCGAAGTCGGCTTTCGTCACCGTCGGCTCCTCGCCTTCGTCCGCTTCGCGGAACCGCGGGAGCGCGTGCATCGCCGCTTCCGTCGTGAGGGCGTGCAGGTCGGCACCCACGAAACCGTGGGTGCGCGCGGCGGTCCGCTCGACCGACACGTCGTCGGCGAGTAGCATCCCGCGGGTCTGCACTTCGAGGATCTCCCGCCGACCGGCCTCGTCGGGGACGCCGATCTCGATCTCGCGGTCGAAGCGGCCGGGGCGGCGGAGCGCGGGGTCGATGGCGTCGACGCGGTTCGTCGCGCCGATGACGACGACGTCCTCGCGGGCGTCCAGACCGTCCATCAGGCTGAGCAGTTGCGCGACGACGCGGTTCTCCGCGCCGTCGCTGTCCTCGCGCGTGCCGGCGATCGAGTCTATCTCGTCGAAGAAGACGACCGCAGGGGCGTTCTCCGCCGCGCGGTCGAAGGCGTCGCGCAGGCGCTCCTCGCTCTCGCCCTTGTACTTCGACATGATCTCGGGGCCGTGGACGGTGACGAACTCCGCGTCCACCTCGTTCGAGACGGCCTCCGCGATGAGCGTCTTGCCCGTCCCCGGCGGGCCGTACAGCAGGACGCCCTTCGGCGGTTCGACGCCGAGCTGGTGGAACAGCTCCGGTTCCGAGAGCGGGACCTCGATCATCTCGCGGACCTGCTCCAGTTCCTCGTCGAGGCCGCCGATGTCCTCGTAGGTGACCATCGCGTCGCTGTCGGTGGCCGCGGCGTCGGCACCGCCGGACTGCTTGGGGTCGTACGGGTCCGGCGCGACGAGCACCATCGTGTTCGGCGTGATGCGGACGGGACCGGACGGGTCGGTGTCGACGACGCGAAACGGCCGGTCGGCGACCCGTTCGAGGCGGATCTGCTCGCCCTCGCTGACCGGGCGGTCGTTGAGGTCCCGCGTGACGGCCCGTTCGACGACGGTGCCGTTCACGCCGGCCAGCGACGGCGGCGGGGCGACGGTCACCGACCCCGCGTCGTCGATAGAGCGCTGCGAGACGGTGACCGCGTCACCGATCCGGACGCCGGCGTTCGTTCGCGTGTCCGCGTCGACGAGAACGGCGTCCGGGGGGACGTCGCCGTCCGCGGGCCACACCTTCGCGACGGTGGTGCGGTCCCGCTTCTCCGCGCCGCGGACGGTGAGTTCGACGGCGGATCCCTGCGAGTTCATGCGCCGGGGTAGCGCCCCGACGGACTTTATTCTTCTCTCGTCGGCGGGGAAACGTCGCCGCCGACCCCGGAGAAACGCATTTATCGACGGGCGTCACACGTTGGCACATGGTCGTACAGACGGAGCGCGACGACATGACCTGGTTCGAGTGCGAGGGCTGCGGGCTGCTGTTCGACGACCGGAACGACGCGCGACAGCACGAGGAGAACTGCGACGCCGAGGAGCCGTCGTACATCCAGTAGGAGACGGGGTCGGGACCGCAGTGGCCGGCCGTCAGCGTCGCTCGCGGTGTTCGGCGGCGAGTTCCTCCGCTCGTTCCCGCGTGTTCGTCTCCTCCCACCGAACCTTCGAACCGTTCCCGTACGAGAGCGCCGTCTTCAGTTCGTCCCGGAGGACGCCCGCCCCGACCTCGACGACCGACCCGTCGTCGTCCCCGAGCTCGTACACGCCGTAGCGCTCCGGCGCTCGACCGACCGCGTCGCGGTCCAGCGACCGCCACTGTTTGGGCAGCGGCATCGGCTTTCGTCAGGCGACCTCGTAGGAGTGTTCGCTCAACTCGTCCTCGGCGAAGACGAACACCCGGCCGCGAGCGACTTCGGGGTCCGCTTCGACCACGACGGCGTGGCCGTCGGTCGTCGCGGTGACGCCGGGGAACAGTTCCGCCTCGTCCTCGACGTAGATCCGCCCGACGCCGGTCGTCTCCAGGATATCGTCGTGGGTGTTGTAGTCGTTGACGTACATCAGGACGCCCTCGGTCTCCGTCGGGTCGGTGACCAGCACCTGTACCTGCTTGCCGGGCGGCGCGCGGACCGACCCCTCGACCTTCTCGGGGACGCCGTGGTAGAGGACCTCCCGTCCGTCGAGGTACTCGACGTAGACGCCTTCCTCCGCGAGCTCGACGCCGAGCGTCGACGGCGACACGTTGTTGCGGGCGCTCATATCCGTACGTTCCCGGGGAACGCCCAAAAGCGGCCCGCTCTGGGCGCGGCACCGCGGCCACCGCGGCGACGGCACGTCGACCGCCCTCGCGGCCGCCACCCGGCGGTATCCGCGGGGACCGTCAGGGGTAAGTGCGTGATCTGACTCTCTCACGGTATGGACGGTCGGGCACGCGCGCCGGCGGCGGGGACGGTGCTGAACGCGCTGGCCTGCGGCAAGGGGTCGGCGTTCGCCATCGACGAGTACACCAGCGCCGAGGTGACGCTCTCCGGCGGCGGCGAGGTGCGCGGCGAGATAGCCGGCGCGCCGGACGCGGACACGCGCCTGATCGAGCGCTGCGTCGAACTCGTCACCGCGGAGTTCGGCGACGGCGAGGGCGGTACCGTGCGCACCGAGAGCGAGGTGCCGATGGCCTCCGGCCTGAAGAGTTCGAGCGCCGCCGCGAACGCGACGGTACTCGCGACGCTCGACGCGCTGGGCGTCGAGGGCGTCGACCGCGAGGCGGCGTGCAGGCTCGGCGTCCGCGCCGCCCGCGACGTCGGCGTCACCGTCACCGGCGCGTTCGACGACGCCAGCGCGAGCATGCTCGGCGGCGTCACCGTCACGGACAACGAACGCGACGAACTGCTGGCGTGCGACGCGGTCGAGTGGGACGTGCTCGTGTGGACGCCCCCCGAGCAGTCGTTCTCGGCGGACGCGGACGTCGAGCGGTGCCGGCGGGTCGCCCCCGTCGCCGAACTCGTCGCCGAACTCGCGCTCGATGGCCGCTACGGCGAGGCGATGACCGTCAACGGCTTCGCCTTCACCGCCGCGCTCGACGCCACCGCCGAACCCCTGCTGGAGGCGCTCCCGGAGGTCGCCGGCGTCTCGCTGTCGGGCACCGGTCCGAGCGTCACCGCGGTCGGCGACCGAGAGACCTTAGAGGTGCTACGAGAGACATGGGAAACACGACCAGGAACGACATGGCTGACGACGACACAGACCGACGGCGCCCGGACGAGATGAGCCTCGACGAACTCCGCGAGGAGATAGAGAGCATCGACCGCGAACTGGTCGAGCTGATCGCGCGACGCACCTACGTCGCCGACACCGTCGCGGAGGTCAAGGAAAAGCGTGACCTGCCGACCACCGACGAGGCGCAGGAGGAGGCGGTGATGGACCGCGCGGGGAGAAACGCCGAGCGGTTCGACGTGGACGCCAACCTGGTGAAAGCGATCTTCCGGCTGCTCATCGAATTGAACAAGGTCGAACAGCGGGAGAGTCGATAGCTCGAAATCCAGCAATACAAGTCGTATGAGGGTTGTTTAGTCCTCAAGATAGTTTTCCGATAGCTGTTCTTTCGATTCGGGGTCGATAAAAAACACCATATCTCCTCCTGGTGTCTCCGAAGGATGAGGTAGCGACAAAATGGCAAGCGTTTTGCCCCTACACTCACAATGTACACACATGAGATCCGGGTCAGAAAAGAAGCGCGTCCAGTTCCGCGCACCGGGGGGGCTGGTAGATCGGGCCGACGCGCTCGCTGCGGTGCTCGAGACGGATCGGACAGACATTCTCATCTCCGCGCTTCGAGAGTATCTGCGGGACGCCGCGCACTCCGACGAGGTGAAACAGGAGATCGCGGACGCCTACTACGATGACGACATCACGTTCGAGGAACTGAAAGACCTCGTCGGGCACGAAGAGGCCGCCAACTTCCGACTGCTGAAAGAGCAGTTGAGCGACGAGTTCGTGGACGAGGTCGCGGAGGAGCTGGCCGACTCGTAAATGGTATTGATCGTCGCCGACACGTCAGCCCTCGTGAGCCTCGGAACCGTCACAGATCACTCGCCGAACCCCCTCGACCCCCTCCTCGATTCGCACACCGTGGTCGTCCCAGAGCAGGTCGTCGACGAACTCACCGAGACGGCGTCCTACGACGACTCTTCCAGTGAAGGGGCGAGAGCGGTTCTCGACCGTCGCTCCGCGTTCGAGGTGCGTTCCGTGGAACTGGACGACACGTTCCCACTGGACGACGGCGAGAACGCAGCGGTCATGTTGGCTAACGAGATCGATGCCGTGCAACTGCTCTGTGACGAGTTCAATCGACTCGCACTCGTCCACGCCTCGCTGGCCGAGACACGCCTCGTCACGACACCGATCCTCCTCACCGCGCTGGTTCGCAACGGCGCAATCTCACCCGACGCTGCCGAGGCATTCCTGACCGAGATGAGTGTTGCTCGCAGTTGGTCGTCGAACTCCTACGTCGAGCGCGCAAAGGCCACACTTCGACGGCAACGCGATACTGATTAATCCGATCCGACATAACGACCTATAACGGGCCGTTCTGCTGTCTCTGTTGAAATTCATATCGAATGATAAGACACACGTGATGACGACAAAAGAGTGTTCTAACGCGGCAATTGAGGTTCCTGGAGTATCCGATAATAAGAAAACGTTGCATACAGGGGGTTGGTTCGTTATCTGTCGAATACTAGTAAAAAAGTACCATAGTAGGCTCCACGAGTATCGTTTCACTTTCACTCCGCATGGCGAGCATTGTCGTTCAACCTCGCCGGACGTTGAAACGGAATTGACGATGCAGTCTCCGCTTGAAATCACCGAGACAGAGCAGTATTGGCTACGTAGTCGAGACGTGAGTGACTCCCCGAAAATCGGGGGCGACGACTATTTCACCGATTACAATGTGACTCGGCCTGAAGAGGTTAAGTCAGATGATCTGCCACCAGCGGATAGCGAGGCTGTTCGAGAGATCGACCGCGAAGCACTGGAAAAGAAGAAAACAATCGGCAAGTGGCAAGTTACAGGGTCAGCAGATCGTATCGAACAGTTATGGCCTGAGCTTCTCGCTGACGCGGAGGCAGGTATCATTTGGGCGGTGAAGGCGATGACCGCATTCGGATACGAGGAACTGCCAATGTACGACGACTACCTCCTCACAGTCTACACACCCAACTACTTCGAACGGCACGATGTCAACCGAGTCAGGGAACACCTCCGAGACGAACGCGACGTTACCCACGAACTATACTACAAACCAGACATCTATACCACAAAGGGGATCGTAGGGGAAACAACCGAAGAATTTGGCCTCTCAGCCCCTGCTAGATACATCGAATAGCAGCCCATTAAGGAACTAGGTTGTCAATACACTGGGAGCCCGTCTGACCGACTTGCGCCCTCTATTCAACACGCTTACCAATCCTATCTCAATTTGAGAATTTCGATGGAGCCGTTCGAAACTGTGTGACAGCCGAGATCGGAGCGAGTGTCGATTTCTCTGCACTGTCTCGTATGGTGGATTCTATCGAGTTGAACAAGGTCGAGCAACGTAATAAGCGGTAGACTTCAAGTATTTCTTCGAAGTCGCTTTCCGAACCCCTGATACGGAATCGGTGACCGATAACCGGTGACCAATCGCTGAAGCCTCTCCAAACGGTTTTGTCTGTCACTCTCTATATACTAGTTGCAAATCGATGAGTTTCTCAATTGAGCTCGACCACGTTGACCGCACTTGGGTCGAAGCGGCCTTTGCCCCAGACGCCGTCTATTTCACAACGCGTGGAGACGGTCAAGAGATTACAGGATACAACCACCTGTACCGCTTTCTTCGACTATACGAGCTACTAAGTCTTCAGCGGGAAAACACCCAAAATCGGTTCGCTGTGGTAGAGGTCGAATCGGGAATCCACATCGTTTCCATCCCGCTCTCCAGTCCGAAGACGGCGTTTTCGACGACGTATGACGATGCTCACGCCGAAGTCAGAGAATTCTTCTTGGATATATTTCACCAGCTCGAAAAGTCCGACGATGCTGGATGGGAGAGCCAAGCACCTCGATCCGACTCCTTCTTGGACGTAATGTCGTTCAGAGAGATTTATTCTGACGTTATTGTCGCGTAGGCCGTTAGAGAATCAGACAAAAGAGTGTAACCGGTCAACTCATGATAGACGTCGAGATACGGTTACGCTGAAACAGTCCCGGGAGATACGACGCACACCTGCCGTCCTCTCGGAGTAGTGGGGTTTCGTGTTACTGCGCCATCGAAGAAGAAATGCGGCAATCTATGCGGAATCTGTAACACCATCTCAAGACCTGAACAAGGTTTCCCAAAGGGCATCACGCGAAGATCGATAGACGGGGGTCGGAGGTGTAGTCGCCCCGGAAACCGGTGACTCAATCTAACCCGAGACTCAGTGTCAGTGCTTCGTCCACCCTGGCTATGGTCGGCTCGCTCAGACTCCCGACAACCGAGTGAATCCGCTTTTCGATGGAGACGACGCGGATCTGGTCGAGGCGAACCGAGGAATCCTTCTCGAACGGTGACCCGTCCTCTTCGACCAGCACCTCGAACGGGTAGCCTCGATGCGTACCTGTCACAGGAGCAACGATGGTCGTACTGGAGTTGCGGTTTCCAGTGTCGTTTTGCACGATCGCCGCAGGTCGAGTCTTTTCCATCTCATGGCCTTCGGCAGGGTCGAGACGAACGACTACGACATCGCCACGCCGAACCTCGGTATCATCGCTCATTCATCGAGTCCGTTCCACGCCTCGTCAGACGCCTCCTTCCACCCCTCAGCCAGATGGTCGGCGCTCTCGGAAGCCTCGCGGTACGCGGCGGCTAATTCGTCCTCGTCGGGTCGGTCAGACTCGACTTCGACGACGGCGACGGTCACGCGCTTGTTCGCGTACTCTGTCCCGAGGTAGATTCGACCTCGGTCGTCGGTCTCGTTGGTTCGTAGGTCGAGAGCATCCACTTCCGTCATGTCATCGGCTACGACTCACTTCTGGATAAGCCTTACCCACTATTACCCACGAGGATCGTTTTCCCGTAAGCGCACTACGGATTTCACTTAGTTGAACAACGTTGAACAGCCGGAAAAGCGGTAGCGTATGACAGGGGACTTCGCCGCGTTTTTATCGTAGATGTCCGATAGTTAATCGATGACTGGGGCTACGGCGGGGTAGCATGAATGAAGGGATCGATGCCGGGGAACTCCTACTGGCAGGAGGCGGCGATGCAAACGACTCGTGGCTTATCGATGAACGATTAGAGTGCGTTCGCACCACGACTACGCACGCCGAAGTCCCGATCGGTCCGAAAGCGGCACGGTAGGCGAGACCTGTAACGTCGGTCCGAGTCCCGAACACGGTGGAACGACGGTGCCGGACGAGTGGTCGTCGTCTGCAACGGACCCGTCGCGGCGGTCGGTCCGCGACCGCGCTGCGGCGCTCTACCGACGCCACGGCCCTGACTCGACCGAGGTGGAGACGTACGACGTGGTCCCGGTAACGGAGCTCGCCGCGCTGTTCGAGCGTGGTGTCGACTTCCTCCAGTTCGTCGGCGACTGCGCGGACGGGTTGGACTGCCCGGGCGGCCGCCTTCGACCGGAACCCCGGAGCGTCAAACGTCCGGCTGTTCTCCCTGGACTGCCCCGGGTCGGTCGAGACGGGGCCGAGTGCGTGCGGAACGGGAGCGTCGGCGGGTTCGCGGACGTCCCGCTCGACCGGTCGCCTTCGTCCTGTTCGAGGACTGCTACGCGAGCCCCGTGGTGCTCGGCGGCACCGCGTACTGGGTAGTCGCGACCGTCGCCGGGTCCGACAGCACCGCGGCGGCTGCCCCCGCCGCCGTGACGGTCGGCACGCGGATGGCGGCGGTCAACTACGGCTGGACGCTTCCGACAGCGCCGACGCTCGAACCGGTGGGTGACGAGGTCGGCGACGACTGAGAGCGCCGTGTGACGGTCGCCGGAGCGGCGGTCACCGCCGTTCGGACTGCACCGACCGCCGCGGCGTAGCGGACGACTCGGAGTCCGACTCGCGGTAGAACGAGAGGAGTTCCTCCAAAAGCACCGCGTCCCTGTCGACCGGATCGTAATGGTGGTCGATGAAGTCCTCCGCGTCCCGGACGTTGCCGCGGAGCGCCTGCTTCCGGACGAACAGGAGGGATTCGAGGAAGGAGACGCTCTCCTCGTCGCGGCCGACGGAATCCTCGATGAGCTCCGCCTTCAGGTCGTCGAAATCGAGCGTGCGGGGCTCGTAGTCGTCGAGCCGCTGGGCGAGGACGTACTCGGAGCAGAATCGGTAGAACTCGGATTTGCTCTCGACGACGCCCTCGTCGACGAGTGCTTCGATCTCCTCGACTACCGCCTCGGGAAATCGAACTGTGCTCTTGACCATGGCACAATATTCAAAGCACCGTCAGATAAACCTTGTTACGACGTGACTAGGGAGGTCGTACGGCGGTTGCGGGACGGACGCGGCGGAGAAATCGGAGACGGCGATTAGTCGGTTAGGCGACAACTTCGTAGCCGGCGTCGCGGACCGCGTTCGAGAGGTCGTCGTCGTCGTCGTCGGCGACCACCTCGACGGTGCCGCCCTCGTGGCTCACCTCCACGCGGCGGACGCCGTCGGGACGTTCGCGGGCGGGTTCGTCCTCGTCGGCCCCCACTCGGTCTCCGGGACGCACTGATCCGGACTGCGCCCGCGGCGGGCGCTCAGAACTCCGCCTCGCGTATCACGTCCACGGCAGTCAGGACGAACCACCCCATCCAGACGGCGAACGCCACGAGGAACGCGCCATACGTCGCCGTCCGGGAGGCGGTCAGGGCGGCGAAGCCGAAGGCCGCGACGACCAGCGCCGCTGCGAGGGCGTGGCGTCGCCAGTTCCCGAGTGCGCTCGCGATAGCGGTCCGCGCTGGTCGGTCCGTCACGGGGCCATCTTTGCGCGACGGCGACATATAGCTGGTCGCTCGGTGGGGGTCCGGAGCTATGACGGTTAGTCGCGGACGCCTACGAGGTAACGCGCGACTACACCGATGTGCGGCTCCGCCCGGGCGCGAGCAGGGTCCTCGACTCGCTCGGCGAGGAGTACGACCTGGGGCTGGTGACCGACGGCGGACTGGACACCCAGTCCGCGAGGATAGACGCGCTGCGGCCCCGGTCGGTATGGGTCGCGTCGGGGAGCGACGAGAGCGAGCGAGGAAGTGCCGGGCTACGTCACGCGGTCGCTTCACGACCTGTTCCTGCCCCCATGGCGGCGGGAGCGAGAGGGTCCGGACCACCGACGCGTAGGGCGGTTTCGCGCCCCGCGGGTCGCCGAGAACTACCGTTCAGCGTTCGCGTCGTCCGCCGCGATCCCCGCCGCGGGCTCGGGCGGCGAGAGCGGACTCGACGGGAGGTCCGGCGGTACCTCCGGGTCGTTGTAGCCGCCGGGGGCCACGTCGTTGGGCGCGTCGGGGTAGAACAGCGAGGCGGTCGCCTGTATCTGCCGTCGGCCGACCCCGAGTTCGAACTGGCCGCCGCCGTAGAGGCGGATACCCCGCTCGCCCGCGTAGTCGAGCGTATCGAACAGCGACTCGACGGAGCCGAACCGCGACGGCTTGACGTTCAGCCAGTTCGGTTCGAACGGGAGCGACTCGACGCTGTCGACGCCGGTGATGGGGTAGTCCCACGACACGCGGTCGGCGACGTCGTCGACGATCGGTCGCGTTTCGTCGGTTATTGCGGGGTCCTCGATCACCGCCTCCGGAAAGCCCTCGGCGACGAGGCGGTACAGGTCCGGGTCGGGCGACTGGTCGACCGTGGTCCCCTCGTACTTGCCTTTCAGGTCGAGCACCCGGACGGTCGCGATGTCGGCCAGTTCGTCGACCAAGTCGGCGTCCCAGTCGGAGGTCGGGTCGAGTTTGAACGCGAGGTCCGGGACGGCGTCGAGCAGGGCGCGCACACGGTCGGCGGTCGGCGGGTCGCCGAGGCGGGTCGACGCGACGAAGTTCATAGGGTCGTACGTCCGGCCGAGAGCGCTTCCGAGCGACTCGCCGGCCTGCTTCAGCGCGAGGTCGAGCGCCGCGCTCTCGACGGCCCAGCGGCGGTAGTGCCGGGACGCGGGCCTCTCCGGGTCGCGGGCCGGGAAGAGGTCCGTGTCGCCGACGACCGACGAGAAGGAGTCGACCGTGAACTCCCCGGTAACGTCGAGGGCCGCGGCGTCGAACGCCTCGTGGTCCTCGGCGTCGTACGTCACGTCCTCGCCGCGGCCGGTCTCGCCGCCGCCGGAGAGCGCTATCTCGGTCGTCACGCGCTCGAACCCGCTCGACGTGTCGCGCTCGCGGCGCGTCAGCGAGATGTCGTCGATCCGTACCGGGAGGTCGGCGATACTGTCGTAGGTAGTCATAGGTACGTGTCCGCGGCGAGCCGGCAAAGCCGTACCGACTCCGGAACGGACGGTCACCGCCGCCGGCCGCCGAACTTCCAGTGCAGGTACTGTCGGACCCGCACCGCCGCGAACGCGACGGCGACGAGGGCGACGAGCGGCGGCGCTGCTACTGGTCCCCCCGTGACCTCGACCGGATCGACGGACGCGACGGGGAAGCCAGTGACGAGAACCGCGCTCCCGGCAGCGGCGATACAGGCGAAACCGACGAACGAGAGGAGCTTTATTTTTGCCGCGTCGTTCATAGTTGATTACTTATACAGGCAGTAACAAATAGGTTTCGGGGGCGAACGAAACGGCGCGTCGCGCCGGTGCCGACAGGGATTTAATCGCTTACTGTTATTATCGAACGTATGACAGCGATACGCACCGAGCGGTTACGGAAGTCCTACGGCGACCTGGAGGCGCTCGCCGGACTCTCGCTCTCCGTTGACGAGGGCGAACTGTTCGGCCTGCTCGGACCGAACGGCGCGGGGAAATCGACGACAATCGGGATCCTCACCGGACAGCTCCGACCGGACGACGGGGAGGTGTCCGTCCTCGGGAGCGACCCGACGGTCGACCCGGTCGAAACCCGCCGCCGCGTCGGCATCCTGCCCGAGCGCGAGTCGCCGCCGAGCTTCCTCACACCGCGGGAGTACTTCGAGTTCGTGGGCACGGTCCGCGGCGTCGACGACGAGACCCGCGAGGAGCGCGTCGCCGAGTGGGCCGACCGCCTCTCGTTCGCGGAGAGACTCGACACCCTCTCGACGGACCTCTCGCGCGGGCAACAGCAGAAGGTGATGATCGTCGGCGCGTTCCTCCACGAACCGGACCTCGTGTTCATCGACGAGCCGCTGGCGAACCTCGACCCCATCGTCCAGGAGCGCACCAAGCGCTACTTCGAGTCGTACGCGGCCGACGGGAACACGCTGTTTTTCTCGACCCATCACGTCGAGGTGGCCGAGGAGATATGCACTCGCGTCGGCATCGTCAGCGGGGGCGAACTGATCGCCGAGCGCGACCCGCGGGCGCTGGACGGCGGGGACTCCCTGCTCGACGCCTTCCTCGCGAACGTCGACGTGCCCGAGTCGAGCGTTGACGAGGCGCTGGCCCCGGCGGGACGATGAGCGCGAGCCTGAACTGGACGCTGTTCCGCGGGATGCTCGCGGAGGAGTGGCGACTCCACGCCGACCTGTTCGGCGGTCGGCGCTTCGCGGCGTTCCCGGTCGTCGTCGCGGCGCTCGGTGCGGCGACGACGTGGTTCCTCTCGCTGTCCGGCGTGACCGTCGCGACGGTCGTCGCGGGTGTCCACGCGCTGGCGTTCGCGTTCGGCTTGCACACCGGTTCCATCGGCTTCGTCGGTCGGGACGCGCTGGAGAACCTGCTCGGCGACGTGACCCTGCTGGTGTTCTCCGCGCGGACGCTCCCCGTCTCGCGGCGACGCCTGCTCGGCGTCTTCCTCGTAAAGGACGTGGTGTACTACGCCGTGGTCTTCCTCCTGCCGCTGACCGCGGCCGTCTCGCCGCTCGTGTACGCCCGCGACCCGGCGCTGCTCGCTCGCCTGCCGCTGCTGTGGGCGACGGCCTCGCGTGGGCGACGGGCGTCGACGTCGCGAGCGCCACGCCGTACGCGCTGTACGTCGACCCCTCACCGGTCGCCGCGGCCGTCGCGGTCGTCCCCGCCGCCACCCTCGCGGCGGTCGGCCTGCTGGCGTACGACCCGTCCATCCGGAGCGGCGCGCGCACCGCCGACGCGACGTTCGGTCGCTGGCGACGCCGCCTCGGCGACGGCGACGGACTGACGACCAAGAGCCTGCTCGACGTGGCCCGGAGCAGCGGCGGCCTCTGGAAAGTGCTGTTCTCCGGCGGCGTCCTCTTCGCGGTCAGCGCAGCGCTCATCGGCCTCACCGAGACCGTCACCGGCGTCGAACCCTCGACGGGGCTCTCGTTCGGGGCCGTCCTGGGACTGACGGCGTTCACGACGTACAACTGGCTGACGCAGTTCGACGGTCCCGACGAGTACCTCATCTACCCCGTCGACGTCGCCGACGCCTTCGCGGCGAAGTTCCGCGCCTTCCTCGTGCTCGCGGTGCCGAACGGGCTGGCGTACTTCGCGCTCGCCGTCCTCTGGTTCGGTGCCGAGACGGCTCACGTCGCCGTCGGCGCGGTTCTGCTGCTCGGCATCGAACTGTACCTGTTCGGGCTGACGGTGCTGCTCGCCGGCTTCTCGCCGAACGAGTTCCTCTTCGACAGTCTACTGTTCGCCGGGTTCGGCCTCGCGGTGGCGGTGGCGCTCGTCCCTGTTCTCGTCGTCGCGCTCGTCGTCACCCCGGTGTCGGCGACCCTGCTCGGCGGCCTCGTCGCCGCGGGGCTGGCGCTCGGCGCTGTCGGCGTCGGCCTCTACCGATGCGCCGTCCCTCGATGGGAGCGAAAGCTACTGGAAGGTTAACCCGCCGGGCCGCCGACCCTACACGCTCAGCCCGAACCCCGGCTTGCCGCCGTCGAGGGTGGCGACGACCAGCGGTTCGTCGCCGTCCGAGGGACCTGAACCACGTCGAGACTCGCTGGGCTCGTCTCATTCGGATCCTTGCCGCTTCACACGGCTCTCGCGTCCGTTCGAGCCGAGAGGAAGCCGGTGGAGGGATTTGAACCACGGTCGGAGCGAAGCTCCTCCCTGGTTCAAATCCCCTACTGCTTGCTTCGCTCCTCACGTGATGCTCGTCGCAGAAGGCAAGCCGGTGGAGGGATTTGAACCCTCGACCTAATCCTTACGAAGGATTCGCTTTAGCCAGTCTGAGCTACACCGGCAGACCCACGTCGTTCGTCCGCCGAGCCTCCCTGCTCGGCGAGACACCGGCACGGTGTCGCGTTTCATTGTAGGCGCGATACTCGGTTTAAGCATTGCGAATCGCGCCGCCGTTAGCGAGACAGTCGCACGTCGAGACGGACGTTCACCTCGTGGGGCGCGTACGACCGGACCGTACGGCACGTCTCGACCGTCACCTCGTACGCCGGTTCGGCGGCCTCGCGGGTCGCGCGCTCGCCGGGGCCGTAGGGGTCGTCCTCGTTCTGGATGTCGTAGTAGTGAAGCACGCAGTCGTCGCCCGCGAGCGCGACGGCGGTGTCGAGGAACTCGCCGGCGCTGTGCGGGAGGTTCATCACGACGCGGTCGGCCCAGTCCTCGTAGTCCGGCGCGACGTCTCTCACGTCCCCCGCGAGCGCCGTCACGCGGTCGGCGACGCCGTTTCGCTCGGCGTTCTCGCGGAGGTACTCGACGGCGCGCTCGTTCAGGTCGACGCCGACGACCGCCGCGCCGCGCTCGGCTGCCGGGACGGCGAACGGGCCGACCCCGGCGAACATGTCGAAGACGCGCTCGCCGGCCTCGACCTGCTCGGTGACGCGGTGGCGCTCCGTGGCGAGGCGGGGCGAGAAGTACATCTCCGCGATGTCGAGCGCGAACTCGTTGCCGTACTCCCGGTGGACGACCTCGGTCTCCTCGCCGGCGAGCACGTCCCAGTCGCGGATCCGGAGTTCGCCCTCGATCTTCGACGCGCGGTCGACGACGGTCTTCGCCGGGATGTCGGACTCGGCCACGGCGTCGGCGATGGCCCGCGCGCGCTCCGGGTCGTCCTCGTCGACGATGACGATGTCGCCCAGGCGCTCGTAGCTCGGGTCGAAATCGAGCAGTTCGGCCGGCATCACCTGCGTGATGCGTTCGGCCACGTCGCGAACGACCGTCTCGTACTCGTCCGGCACGGCCGCCGCGTCGGTCACGGGGATGTAGAGGTGGCCCTCCTCGAACTCGATCGCCGCCCCCTCGGCGACGAGGCCGTCGGCCGCGAGGGCGCGGCGGGTCGCCTCGCCGTCCTCTCGCGGGACGCGCACGCACGGCGCTTCCATACCTCCACGTCCGCCGGTGGCCGGCGTAAGCCTGACGCTTCCGACGCCGAACCCGGAGCGTTAAGCGGGCGGGCGGCCGAGTCCGGGTATGCTCACGTTCATCGGACTCGGCCTCTACGACGAGCGGTCGATAACCGTGGAGGGGCGGGACGCCCTCCGCGCGGCCGACCGCGCGTTCGCGGAGTTCTACACCAGCACGCTGGTCGGCACCACCGTCGAGGCACTGGAGGCGTACCACGACACGCCGATCGAAGTGCGAGAGCGCGCCGGCGTCGAACAGGACCCCGAGGACGTCCTCGCCGCCGCAGAGGACGACGACGTCGCCTTCCTCACGGCCGGCGACACGATGATCTCGACGACCCACGTCGACCTCCGCCTGCGCGCCCGCGACCGCGGCGTCGAGACGCGAGTGGTCCACGGCACGACGGCCCAGGCCGCCGCCAGCGCGCTCACGGGCCTCCAGAACTACCGGTTCGGCGAGGCGACGACGCTCCCGTTCGCCTACGCCCACGGCGCTGACGGCCTCCCGGCGAGCGTCACCGAGACGATCGACGAGAACCGCGAGCGCGGCCTCCACACACTCGTCTACCTCGACATCAAGGTCGACAACGAGGCGGCGGTCGCTCGCGCCGGCGACGAGGAACTGGAGGAGTACATGACCGCCGACACCGCCGCCGGCTATCTGGCCGAGACGTACCCCGACGCGCTCGGCGTCGTCGTCGCGCGTGCCGGAAGCCCTGACCCGACCGTCGCGGCGGACCGACTGGAAGCGCTCGCGGACGGAGCGTTCGGCGGTCCGTTACACCTCCTCGTCGTCCCCGGCGACCTGCATCACGTGGAGCGGGACGCGCTCGCCGACCTCGCGGACGCGCCGGCGGAACTGCTCGACTGAGCACGGAAAGCCCTCTTTCCGCCGACAGCCGTCGCTATCGGGCGTAGCGTTCGAAAAATGGAACCGCATCGAAAGCCGGCGTGAGCCGGTAGTTAGCTACCCGAGTTAGTCCTGACGGCGCAGGGCCAGCAGGGCAGCAGCGATGAGCGCCACGATGGCGACGCTGATGCCGAAGCCGGGCTGACCGCCGTCGTTGTCGGAGCCACCGTCACCGTCTTCGTCGGACGGCTCGGTGGTGGTTTCGGTGGTGGTGGTCCCGTTGTCCTCGGTGGTGGTGGTGGTAGTGGTTGTCCCGTTGTCCTCGGTGGTAGTCCCGTTGTCCTCACCGCCAACGTCAACCTCAGCAGAGTCGAGGACGGCCTCGTCGTTGTCCGTGTACGGGCCGTCGTTCTCACCCTCGGAGTCGACGAAGACGTACTCCTGGTTGTCGTTGGTGTCCTGGTGGGCCATCGGGATCAGCGTCTGGGACTCGTTGAGAGCACTGTCGAGTTCGACTTCCACGTCGCTGTGGGAGCCGGCGTCGAGGTACTCGGAGGTGCCCAGGACGCTACCGAAGGCGTCGTCCTCTGAGACGAGGGTCTCGTCGTGGACCGTGACGAAGCCGCCGTTCGGCAGGAAGACCTCGTCGACCGTCACGACGCTACCGTTGTCGTCGATGCCACCGGAGTAGGAGACGGAGGCGGGCTGAGCCTCACCGACGGTGCCGGTCTGGGCCTCGTCGAGGAGCGATTCGCCGCCCTCGCGGACGTCGACGGTGAAGTTCGTACCTTCCTCGGCCTCGCTGAAGTCGAAGTCAGCGTTGAAAGTGCCGTTGTCCTGGACCGTTGCGCGCTGCTCCAGAAGGAACGGGTTAGCGCTGGACTGGCTCTGGACACGGATGGTGACCTCGGAGCCAGCGGCGAGCGACGTCTGACCCTGGACGGCCTGGCCGGCGCTGGCCTCGACCTCAGGCGGCTGGACGCTCGCGCTGCGCTCGGCGAGTTCGAAGGAGCCGCTCACTTCCTCGTCTCCACTAGCGGCGAGGGGCGAGCCCTCACCGATGGTGAAGGTCGTCGTGTAGCTACCGTCGTCGACGCTGATCTCGTTACCCTCCTCGTCCTGCAGACCGTCGGAGTCGAGAACGATGTAGTAGCTGTCGTTCTGGCTGTCAGCGAAGACGAGCGGGTCCGCAGCCGACAGGTCAACCGACCTCGGCTCACGGTTCGGACGCTGACGGTCCTGCTCGATGGTGAGCGAGACGTTGTCGCTCATGCCGACCACTTCGAGGAGACCGCCTGATTCGGTTGCGACGCCCTCGAGACCGCTGGCCTCGAGTTCGTGGACGATCCAGTCGCCCTCGGCGACGGTGTTGTCGTCGGAAACGACGCCGACGAGTTCGGACGCGTCCGCGGGGGTCACGCCACCCGGGGCCGTGACGATCGTCATCTCGTCGGTCGAGCGACTGCGCAGGTTGAGCGTCGCCACGTCGCCGGCGCCTGCACTGACGTCAGAGCCGGAGCGGATCGTCATGTCGTACGTGGTGTTCGCCAGCGGTGCGCTGAGCCTGGTTTGGTTCTGGAGCCCCGCGGTGTCGTCACCGGCAGCGTTCACGATGTACGACTCAACGTTGCTCTCGTTGGTGCCGGCGGTGAAGGAGTTGAACCGCAGCGTGACCTCACCGTCGCCGTCCTCGTCGGTGACCGTTGCGTTGGCCTGGTAGCCGTCGCTCTCGATGTCACCGATGGTGACTGCGGCCTGGTCGCTGTTGTCGAGTTCAACGGTGATCTCCGCGACGTCACCGGCGTTCTGCGTGACGACGGCCTGGCTGAACTGAGCCTCGCCCGTGTCCTCGCTGAGGTTCAGGTTGACGCTGTCTTCGGCGTCCGTGTCGTTGACCTCGAAGTCGAGCGTGTACTCGCCAGCGCTAACGTCGCCGAAGTCACCCTCGATGGAGGTGCCACCGGACACCTGGATCTGGACGTTGTCACCGACTGCCGTCGCGTTCTCGTTGGCGAAGGCGGTCGCGAGGTCGCTGGCGGTCATGTCGCCGTCGGTCTCGGAGACGTTCACCGTGAAGGAGCCACGGTTCGACTCGATGTCGAACGTCTCGTTGGTGTTGTCGCCGGCGACGTTGACTTCGCCGTCGTCAGCGGAAACGTTGAAGTCCTGCACGGCAACTTCGAACGTCGCGACTCGGTCGCCGCCCTGAGTGAGGTCGTAAGTACCGTCGAGACCGGACGTCTCGATCAGAGTACCGGTTCCCTCACTGTCAGCGGTACGCTGCCGGATCAGCTCACCAGATTCGTTATCACGAATCTCGTAGTCGTCGCCGCTTTCAAGATTGGTGAAATTACTGTACTCCGCGAAGACGCTCTGTCCTTGCCAGTAAGTCCCTCCGTCCGACAGGTTTGCGTCACCATCTGCTGTGTTCGCCGCGGCGGCGGAACCAGCGAAGGCGACAGAGCCTGCGAATACGGAGAAGACCATCAGCGCGGCCAGGAAGAGGCCACGGAACTTCTCTGTGTTGCTTGTCATGTTTAGTGTTCTCGTGTTGCACCGGCGACAGCAGCTTTCTCCGACGCGAACGCACCCGTAAACGGGGTGCGACCGTCGATATTCGCTACTGTCACCATGGGTAGGGGTACGGTAAAAACCGATGTCCCCTCGTTATAAATGCTTTGTGGTAGTCGAATTGTATGGTAACTCTTCACAAAGAGGGAGACAGCCCCTGACGCCCGATATCCGAGAAACGCGGCTTCGCGGCCGTCGTCGAACGGGTATATAAAGGAACTGTCGGATACTCGTTTCGACTATTCTACCAATGTCTGACGCGGCGTCAGACGTCTAGTCCTCGGTGACTATCTCCACCTCGTGGCCGTCCGGACCCTTCGTGAAGGCGTACATGTCGTCGCAGGACTCGGGGTCGCGGTAGTCTTCCGCGCCGCGCTCCGTCGCGGTGTCCCAGAAGCCCTGCAGGTCGTCCACTTCGACGGCGACGTGGCCCCACGCGTCGCCGAGGTCGTACGTGCTGCCGTCGTAGTTGTAGGTGAGTTCGACGGACATCTGCTCGTCCGCGGCGTCGCGGGGCTTCACGAAGTACAGCGCGAAGGAGTCGTGCTCGCTCCGGCGGAACATCTCGTAATCGAGCACGCGGGCGAACCAGCCGATAGACCGTTCGACGTCCTCGACGCGGATCATCGTGTGGTCGAGGCTCCAGCGCGCGCCGTGGTCGCGCTCGACGATCTCGATCTCGTGGCCGTCCGGGTCGGTGACGAACGCGTACTGCCCGCCACAGGAGTCCGGATCGCGGTAGTCCTCGACGCCCGCGTCTATCAGTTCGTCGTAGGCGTCGTACACGTCCTCGACGCGGACGGCGATGTGGCCCCACGCGTCGCCCATGTCGTAGGAGCGACCGTCGTGGTTGTAGGTGAGTTCGAGGAGGGCAGCCTCGTCGTCCCTGTCCTCGGGACCGAGGAAGACGTTGGTGAACGTGTCGGCCTCCCAGCGGCCCTTCTCCTCGTAATCGAAGCGGGACCGGTACCAGTCCAGCGATGCCTCCAGGTCCTCGACGCGCATCATCACGTGGTCGAGCGGTGCGGTCATGACCAAACGTTTCGCCGCTGGAGCGAAAAGAATACTGGAAGGAGCGGACAGTTCCGGTTCGGGCGCGGGCGGCGGCCGGGGCAGAGCGGTGCGCCGCGTCACCGACTCAGGAGGCGGCGATCCGACGGAGGTCGTCCGCGTGGAACCACCACGCCGTCGTGACGAGCACTGCGGGGCCGAGCGGCACGGAAGTTATCCCGGCGTAGTCCGTGCCGAGCGTGAACCGCAGGTGCGCGACGGCCGCGACGAGGAGGAGCGCCGCGGTGACCCGGCGGTCCTCGCGAGCGACCACCGTCCCGGCGGCGGCGCTTGCGACCGCGAGCGCGTACGCGGCGGTCGCCACGCCCCATGCGAGCAGGTACGGGGGGAGCGCGTTCGCGTACGTGTGCGTGAGATAGTACTCATGTATCGGAACGACGCCGAACGCGGGCGACGGCGAGAGCAGTCCCCAGGGGAAGACGAGCCCGGTGCCCCTGGGATAGACCGTCACGGTCCACGGGAGAACGGAGAGGAGACAGAGAACGGCGAGGCGACGGTCGTCGCCGGCGGGAGTCATTTCCGGGTCGTGATACGGAGCACGTCCTCGTCGGCGAGTTCGTGGTCCAGCCCGACCTGCTGTTCGTCGTGTTTGGCGCTCGGCCCGCTGACGCGTGCGAAGCGGAACCGCTCCTCGAACTCGCCGCCGAGCTTGTGGCAGGCGTCCTCGATGGTGGAGTCCTCTTCGAGCACGAGCGGCTCCTCGTAGTCGACGCCGCGGCCGGGCTTGTCCATGTAGATGCGCATCAGACCGAGTTCCGCCCAGACCCGACCGGCCAGCGCGTCGAGGCCCTTCTCCTCCGCCGCGCTGATGAAGACGGCCTCGTCGGGGTCGATGTCGTGCGCCCGGAGGTTCTCGCTGACCGTTTCGAGGTAGTCGGGGTCGATGAGGTCGGCCTTGTTGACCGTGACGACGGAGGGCAGATAGATCCGGTTGTCCATCACGCCGTCGATGAGCCGGTCGACGCCCATCTTCTCGCCGATGGCGACGTCGGCGTTGATATACCCCTGCTCGCGGAGGACCTCCGTGATCACGTCCTCCGAGACGTCAAGGTCGACGCTGGCGTTGACCTTCAGGCCTCCCTTCCCCTTCTTGTTGACCGAGACGCGCGGGGGCTCCTGGTCGAGGCGGATCTTGTTCTTGTACAGTTCCTCGCGGAGCCGATCGTACTGGTCGATCTCGAAGGCCGAGAGGACGAAAACCACGAGGTCGGCGGCGCGGACGACCGACAGCACCTCCTGACCGCCGCCGCGACCGCTCGCGGCACCCTCGATGAGGCCGGGGACGTCGAGCATCTGGATGTTCGCGCCGTTGTGCTCCAGCATCCCGGGGTTGACGTCCAGCGTCGTGAACTCGTAGGAGCCGACTTCGCTGTCGGCGTTAGTCATGGCGTTCAAAAGCGTCGACTTGCCGACGCTGGGGAACCCGACGAGGGCGACGGTGGCGTCGCCGTGCTTCTCGACGTGGTAGCCGGTGCCGCCGCCGGCGGAGGACTGGTTCCGTAGCTTCTCTTTTTTCTCCGCGAGCTTCGACTTCAGCCGACCGATATGGGCCTCGGTGGACTTGTTGTAGGGAGTGTTGGCGATTTCCTCCTCGAGTTCCTCGATCTCCTCTTCGAGCCCCATTGGGAGTGAGTCGGCCACGGACGCCGAAAAAGCCTTCCTTCCGCCACGGTCCGGACGGAACCGCTGTGTCGGATCCCTTCGAGAGGAAACTTCGATACGTTAATACGCGACCCAGCGTTCCCAAGCACTAGACGATGCCCGACCCGTCCAGACTGCGTGACAGTACGCAGATCGTCCTCCCGTGCGACGACCTAGACGGGCGGTCCGAAAGCATCAAAGACGACCTCCGCGAGCGCTTCGTCGTATCCATACACCGAGAGGACGACCGCTACCGGATCATCGGCAGCCCCGTCGAGATCAAAGCGGCCAGTGAGTACCTCTCGCGTCACGGGATCAGCTTGCCCTGACGCGGGTCGGTTCTCCGGTCACGCGAGCGACTGGGCGGGTCGGTCGAGGCGGACCCGTCGCGTTACTCCCCTCGGACCACGTCTATCGCTTCGAGGAAGCCCTCAGCGTGCGCCCCCTCCGTGGTCTCGTCGGCCGCGGTTCGCGCCGCATGGTCCGCGTTCGCGACGGCGAAACTCCGGCCGACCGTCGCGAACGTCGAGACGTCGTTCTCGCTGTCGCCCACCGCGACGAAGTCGGCGGGGTCGTGCCCGAGGAGGTCGCAGATGGCCTCTAGCCCCGCGCCCTTGCTCACGTCCGGCGACTTCACGTGGTAGGCGTAGCCGGTGTCGACGACGGTGAGGCCGTGGTCGGCGGCGAGTTCTTCGAGCGGGTCCAGCGGCGCGGTCCGCCGGACCGCTATCTCCGTCTCGCGCCAGCGGTTGATCAGGTCGGCGTCGCCCCAGCCGAGGTCGTGGCCGAGCGCGACGAACTCCTCGGCGACCGCCCGCGCGGCCTCGCGGTCGCCCCCCACCGACACATCGTCGCGGGTGCAGACGACGCCGCCGTTCTCCGCGATCACTCGCTCCTCGACGCCGACGAACTGACAGAGCGCGACCGGGTAGGGGAACGACTTCCCCGTGGCGACGACCACGTCCGCGGGCCAGTCCCTGATCGCGTCGAACGTCCGGGGGTCGATACCGCCGTCCGGCCTGGTCAGCGTCCCGTCGATATCCAGCGCGAGCGGGGGTGCATCCATACTCGGCACTCGCGGAGGGAGCCACTTAACCTCGTCAAAAGAGAGTCGGACGCCAAACGACCGCTACGGGATCGGGACCCAAACGGTCGTCGGCAGGACGCCCGCGAAGTACAGCACTGCGATGACGAACGTCCCGAACACGATCGCCGCCGCCGGCGGGTCCCAGTGGGTGTCGCCGTGCGCGTAGAATACCCGCTGGAAGAGTTCGCCGAACAGCGCGCAGATGATACCCATGATCGCGGCGAGTACCAGCGCCAGTTCGGCCGATCCGCCGACGATCGCTGCGCCGCCGTCGAACGCCGTCGCGATGTACGTTTCGTCGCCCGATTCCGCGAACGCGGCGAGCGCGACCGTACTCGACGTGAGCGTCATGTGGTGTGTGACGGGGATCTGCTCGACGCCGCAGTTCAGGAAGACGAGCGACGCGGCGCTGATACCGAACGCCAGGAACGGGCTCCCGGTCATGATCGCGGTGTAGCCGCCCAGAATACCCGTCACCAGACCGAGTACCGCGACGTTGACCCACTTATACTGGTGGGGGAGCCACGGCTCGACGAGCAGGCGGTCGGCCTGCACCGCGCCGCCGTCGGTGGCGCTCTCGGGACCGTTGGCGGCCGCGCCGCCGGCGGCGGTCGCCGTCCGCATCTCCTCGTTCTCGAACGGCCGCATGTTCAGCAGGCCCTTGCGAGCCTCGCCGATGAGGCTGTACCCCAGAATGAGGCGGTGAAACAGCGCCGAGAGCACGACGCCCATCGCGATCGGGTCCCAGGGCATGCCGAACCCGGCGGACACCTGGCGGATCGCCATGCCGAGGATACCGAACGCGCCGCCGACGATCAGCACGTCGGGCTTGGTGCCGAGTGCGAACGTGATGTTCTTGGCCTCGTGGTAGTCGAAGCCGGTGTCCATGTACCCCTTCTTCGCGGCGTAGGCGGCCGCGGCCGCGCCGCCCGCGAAGGCGACGTGCGGGCCGAACACCGGACCGAACGCGACGGACCCGGTGACGCCGGTGCCGACGGCCTCCTCGATAGCGCCGCTCTCGGCGAGTTCGCCGGCGACGAGGTTCCCGGCCTCGCCGGCGACCACCATGAAGCCGGTGAAGATGAACGCCGGGAGCGCACCCAGCGCCGCGCCGAACGCGCCGCCCGCGAAGGCGGCGATGATCAGCGATACGGTGATGCCGCCCCAGATCTCGATCGCCACGGTCACCCACCCCCGTCCCGTGCCCAGTCGCTGGCCTGTTCGATGGCGTCGTCCCAGCGGCTGTACATCTCGTCGGCCGTCTCGTTCTCCATCTCCGAGTCGAACTCGCGGTCGACCTGCCAGTTGTCGCGGAGTTCGTCGACGGAGTCCCAGTAGCCGGTCGCCAGCCCCGCGGCGTACGCGGAGCCGAGCGCCGTCGTCTCGTCGACCTCCGGGCGGACGATGCCGGTGTCGATGATGTCCGCCTGTAACTGGCAGAGGAAGTTGTTCTTGACCGCGCCGCCGTCGACCCGTAGCTGGCCCATGTCGATGCCGGAGTCCGCCTCCATCGCCTCGGCGACGTCGCGGGTCTGGTAGGCGATGCTCTCCAGCGTCGCCCGCACGATGTGCTCCTTGCGCGTGCCGCGGGTCATCCCGACGATGGTACCGCGGGCGCGCTGGTCCCAGTGGGGCGCTCCCAGCCCGGTGAACGCGGGGACCATGTAGACGCCGTCCGTCGAATCGACGCTGCGCGCGAGCGACGCCGTCTCGGCGGCGTCGTCGATGAGGTCGACGTCTTCCAGCCACTCGATGGCCGCGCCGGTGACGAAGATCGCGCCCTCCAGCGCGTACTGGACGGGTTCGCCGGAGCGCTGGAAGCCGATCGTCGTCAGGAGGCCGTGGTCGCTCTCGACGGCCTCGTTGCCGGTGTTCATCAGGAAGAACGACCCCGTCCCGTAGGTGTTCTTCGCGTCGCCTTCGTCGAAGCAGGTCTGGCCGAACAGCGCGGCCTGCTGGTCGCCGAGCGCGCCGGCGACGGGGATCTCCGCTCCGAGGAAGCCGTCCGGGTCGGTGTGCCCGTAGTACTCGTCGTCGCTGGACGGGCGCACCTCGGGAAGCATCGCGCGAGGGACGCCGAACTCGCGGAGGAGGTCGTCGTCCCACTCCAGGTCGCGGATGTTGTACAGCATCGTCCGCGACGCGTTGGTCACTTCCGTGATGTGGTTCCCCGTCAGGTTGTGGATCAGCCACGTGTCGATGGTCCCGAAGAGGATCTCGCCCTTCTCGGCGCGGTCTTCGAGGTCCTCGGGCCGGGAGCGCTCCATCTTGACCGGGTCGGCGTTCTCCAGCAGCCACTCGGCCTTCGTCGCCGAGAAGTACGCGTCGGCCTCCAGTCCGGTCTTCTCTCGGATCTCCTCGACGTCGCCCTGCTCCTCGAGTTCTTCGACGCGGTCGGTGGTCCGCCGGTCCTGCCAGACGATGGCGTTGTGGACCGGCTTGCCCGTCTCCGGGTCCCAGAGCAGCGTCGTCTCGCGCTGGTTCGTGATGCCGAGCGCCTCGAGTTGGTCGGCCCCGAGGCCGGCCTCGTCGAGGGCGCTGTCCACGACTTGCTTCGTGTTCTCCCAGATCTCCATCGGGTCGTGCTCGACCCAGCCGGGTTCCGGGTAGATCTGTTCGTGTTTCTCGTACGCGTTCGCGACGACCTGTCCGCTGTGGTCGAAGACCATGAAGCGGGTCCCGGTCGTCCCCTGATCGACCGCCCCTACGTATGTGTCGTTCGTCATTTGGTATCACCAGTGGTTAGCGCCGGCCGTTGCCGGACGTACGGCCCCGCACTGTCTTTACGTGCAGTGCCGCTCTACTGATAAACAGTAAGCACTTTCATTATAAAACTTTCCCTGACACTCCCGTTTACGGGAGAATAGGGGGACCTGATAGTTTCAGATACGCGGTAGAATAGGGAGTTTACTCGTTATCCCCTGATGGCGGTAAAGTAAAGTGGGAGCGTCGCAACCTTCGATCGAACGGATGACTCACACGACCGAGGTACTGGTGATCGGCGGGGGGTCGACCGGCACCGGTATCGCTCGCGACCTCGCGATGCGCGGCGTCGAGGTCGCCCTCGTCGAGCAAGGGAACCTCACGCACGGCACGACCGGACGGATGCACGGCCTGCTCCACAGCGGCGGACGGTACGCTGTCTCCGACCAGGCCAGCGCGGAGGAGTGTATGGAGGAGAACTACGTGCTCCGGGACATCGCGAGCCACTGCGTCGAGGAGACGGGCGGGCTCTTCGTCCAGCGGCCCGAGGACTCGGACGAGTACTTCCGGGAGAAACTGGAAGGGTGTCGGGAGTGCGACATCCCGGCCGAGGAGCTCACCGCCGAGGAGGCCCGCGAGGTGGAACCGTACCTCGCGAAGGACGTCGAGCGGGCGATCCGGGTCCCCGACGGCGCGATCGACCCGTTCCGGCTCTGTGTCGCCAACGCCGTCAGCGCCGAGAACCACGGGGCACGCATCGAGACGCACGCGGAAGTGATCGACCTGCTGGGCGACGAAGACCGCGTGACCGGCGTGAAAGTGCGTCACGAGAGCGTCCCACAGAGCGACGCGGAGCGAGGCTCGTCACGAGGGGATCGAACTGACGGCGGCCCGAGCAGGCGCGAACACCGGAAGGTCGGGTCGACCGAGGAACTCCGGGCCGACTACGTCGTCAACGCGACGGGCGCGTGGGCGGGACGCATCGGCGACATGGCCGGCGTCGACATCGAGGTGCGCCCGTCGAAGGGCGTGATGACGGTCATGAACTGCCGGCAGGTCGACACCGTCGTCAACCGGTGCCGGCCGAAAGGCGACGCCGACATCGTCGTCCCGCACGAGACGACGGCGATCCTCGGCACGACCGACGTGGAGGTCGACGACCCCGAGGACTACCCCGAGAAGCAGTGGGAGGTCGACCTGATGATAGACACGCTGAAAGAGCTCGTCCCGATCCTCGACGAGGCCCGCACCATCCGGTCGTTCTGGGGCGTCAGGCCGCTGTACGAACCGCCCGAGGTCGGCAGCGACGACCCCACGGACATCACGCGGGACTACTTCCTGCTGGACCACGAGGAGCGCGACGACCTCGACGGGATGACCTCTATCGTCGGCGGGAAGTTCACCACCTACCGGATGATGGCCGAGGAGATCAGCGACCACGTCTGCGACCAGCTCGGCGTCTCCGCGGAGTGTCGCACCGCGGACGTGCCGCTCCCCGGCAGCGAGGACGCGAACGTGCTGGACGAGGGGATGGACCGCTTCGGCCTGCGCTCGCCGATCGCTCGCCGGAGCGCGAACCGCCTCGGCTCCCGCACCGAGGACGTGCTCTCTTCCGTCGACCCGAACCCGGTGGTCTGCGACTGCGAGGCCGTCACGCGCGCGGAGGTACAGGACGCCATCGAGCAGTCCGGGACCGACCTCAACGCCGTCCGCATCCGCACCCGCGCGTCGATGGGCAACTGTCAGGGCGGGTTCTGCTGTCACCGGATGGCGTCGGAACTGCACCCCGAGTACGACGAGCCGACAGTCCACGAGGCGCTGGACGAACTGTACCAGGAGCGCTGGAAGGGCGAGCGCCACGCGCTCTGGGGCGAACAGCTCTCGCAGGCGATGCTCAACTACGCCCTCCACGCGACGACGATGAACCGCGACGCCGACCCCGCCGCGACCGGCAGCGTCGACTACGCCGCCTTCGACGACGGGAGCGACGCGCCCGCCGGTGCGGACGGGGAACGCGGCGTGGCGACCGACGGGGGCGACCGTGGCGATTAGCGACGACGTGCTCGTGGTCGGCGGCGGCGTCGCCGGCGTCGCGGCCGCGCTCGCCGCCAGCGACCGGGCCGACGTGCGGCTGATATCGCACAAGCAGAGCACGCTCCGGTCCGCGAGCGGCCTCGTCGACGCGCTTGGCTACACGCCCGACGGCGAGGGACCGCTCGTCGACCCGTTCGACGCGATAGGCGACCTCCCGGAGGGCCACCCCTACGAGCGCGTCGGGGCGGCGGCCGTCCGCGAGGGGTTCGCGCTGTTCGACGACGCGGTCGGCGACACGTACCGCGGGAGCCACACGGACAGGAACGCCCTCGTGCCGACCCACGGCGGGACGGTGAAGCCGACGGCGCGCTACCCGGCCTCGGCCGCCGCCGGCCTCGCCAGCGACAGGCGGGACGCCCTGCTCGTCGGGTTCGAGGCGCTGACGGACTTCGACGCGCCGATGGCCGCGAGCCACCTCGACGCGGCCGGCGTCCCGTTCGACGCGCGCGGCGTCACGGTCCGGTTCCCCGGCGACTTCCGCGCCGACGCCAAGGTGACGCGGTACGCGCACGCGCTCGACCGGGACGAGGACCTCGACGGGACGCCCGCGCGAACGGCGCTCGCGGAGGCGGTGAAAGCGCACCTCGGCGACGAGGAGCGCGTCGGCTTCCCCGCCGTCCTCGGCGACGACGACCCGGCGGGCGTCCGGGCGGACCTCGGCGCGGACCTCGGCGCGGACGTGTTCGAGGTGCCGATGGGGCCGCCGAGCCTCCCCGGCCTCCGCCTGGAGGACCGCCTCTACGAGGCGTTAGCGGAGGCGGGCGTCCGCGTGGAGTCCGGCAATCCGGCGGTAGACGTGGAGGGAGACGGCGACCGCGTGCGGGCGGTGTACGTCGACCGGGGTCGCCGGAAGGTCCCCTATCACGCCGACCAGTTCGTCCTCGCGACGGGCGGTCTCGTCGGCAAGGGGATCGACTCCGACCGGGAGGGCGTGCGCGAGGCCGTCATCGACTGCCACGTTCCACACCCCGCGGACCGCTACGACTGGTTCGAGGAGGACGCGTTCGGCGACCACGCCTTCGCGCGCTTCGGCGTCGACGTCGACCGGGACCTCCGCCCGCTCTCGGCGGACGGGAGCATCGACTACGAGAACCTCCGGGCCGCCGGGAGCGCCCTCGGCGGCTACGACTTCGCGGCGGAGAAGTCCGGCGGCGGCGTCTCCCTCGCGACGGGGTACGCCGCGGGCGACGCGGCGGGCGCGGCGGCCGCCGGCGCGGCGGACGAGACGGCGATTCACGGTGATACCCAATGAGCGACGCAGAACCTCCGGACGACGAGTTCGAACCGGTACAGGTGTTCGGCGACGAGACGGAGATGGACCTCCGCCCCGGCTCCGACGACTGCTACAAGTGCTCCACCTGCGACACGAACTGCCCCGTCGCGGCGGTCGACGACGACTTCCCCGGGCCGAAGTTCCAGGGACCGGAGCAGTGGCGGCTCAAGCGCAAGGAGGACCGGGACATCGACGACTCCGTGATGAAGTGCTCGAACTGCATGCGCTGCGACGGCGCGTGCCCGTCGAACGTCCCGCTGAGCCAGATGCACAACACGGCCCGCGGGGAGTACGTCGACGAGCAGATGGACACGCTGTCGCGGGAGTACCTCCGGAACCGCATGCTCTCGAACTACCGCTTCTTCGCGAGCCTCGGGAGCAAAGTCCCCCGCCTCGCGAACTTCGTGGCCGGTCTCGGCGTCACCTCGTGGCTGGGCGAGGAGGTGCTCGGCATATCCAGCGAGCGCGAGATGCCGGAGTTCGCTACCCGGACGTTCCGCGAGTGGTGGGAGGAACGCGGCGGCGCGGGGGTCTCGAACCCCGACAAGCGGATCGCCTACTTCCACGGCTGTTACTCCAACTACAACACGCCGGAGGTCGGCAAGGCGATGGTCCGGGTTTTCGAGCACTTCGGCTACGAGGTCATGGTGCCGAAACAGCGGTGTTCGGGGACGCCGATGTTCGCGAACGGGATGTTGGACGACGCGCGCCGGGCCGCCGAAACCAACGTCGAGGAGTTCGTCGCCGCCATCGGCGACGGCGCGGACGTGGTCGCCTCCTGTACCTCCTGTTCGATGTCGCTCAGACAGGAGTACCCCGAGCTGTTCGACATCCACGGCATCGAGGACCTGTCCGCCCACACGTACGAGGCCGTCGAGTACCTGCGGATCCACGAGGACCTGGACGGCGCGCTGGACGACGCCGACGCCGCCTTCCCCGACCTGGCCTACCACGCCCCGTGTCACGCCCGCAATCAGGGCCTCGAAGGGCAGGCGGTCGAGGTGGCCGACCGGATCGACGGCGTGGAGGCGACCGACGTCGGCGACTCCTGTTCGGGCATCAGCGGGACGTACGGCTGGAAAGAGGAGAACTACGACACGTCTATGAAGATCGGTGAGGAGATGTTCGAGCACATGGAAGACGCCGACGCCGAGACCGGGATGACGGAGTGTCCGACCTGCGCCATGCAGATGGAACACGGGACGGGCTACGACATCCGTCACACCCTCGAACTGCTGGAAGCCGCCATCGTCGAGGAGTGAACGCGAAGCGATCCATGGACCTCACCGATCGCATCGCCAGACGGCAGACGAGGACGCGGGACGGCGGTCTGGTCGTCGACTTGAGTCCGATGAACCCCGTCGTCCACATGGCCGAGCCGGTCGGCCGCGGACCGGTTCTCGAACGCCTGCTCGACGTGCTCGACCCCGTCTTTCACCAGCAACTCCCCGACGACGTCGCGGTCTACGGCCCGAGAGGCTCCGGCAAGTCCGCGATAGTCTCCGCGCTGTTCGCCGGCCTGAACGACCAGGTCGGTCGCCGGCGCGAACGGATCGGGACGACGACCCGCGCCGGGAGCGCCGAGCGGACCGTCCAGTTCGTCCGCGTCGACGCGTACAGCGCCACGAGCGAGTTCCGCTTCTACCACACGCTTCTCAACGCCGTCGTCGAGGAGTCCGTGCCCGAACGCGGCGTCGGCACCGACACGCTCCGCGAGCGCCTGCAGGACCAGTTCAAGCCACCGACCCGACGGGCCGTCATCGCCGTCGACCACGTCGGCGAGGCGGAGGACGTCTCCGTCGCCGACGTCCGGGAGTGGCTCGCTCCCGTCGGCGACGCGGTCGCCCTGCTCACCATCGGCCGTGACGTCCCGCCCGGCTGGGCGGGAGAGACCGTCCACGTCCCGGGGTACCGCCAGCACGCGCTCGTCGACATCCTGACCGCTCGCGCCTCGCAGGCGCTGACGAGCGGCGCGCTCAGACACGGGCAGGCGAGGCGGATCGCGGAGTGGGCCGAGGGCGACGCCCACGACGCGCTTGCCGCCGCGTTCGGTGCCGCCGACGTCGCCGACACCGACGCCGCCGGGCGAGTCAGCGCGAGCGCCGTCGACGCCGGCATCGACGCCGTCCCCGAGGACTGCGTGCACGTCGGGCGCGTGCTCACTCTCCCCGAGAACCGCCGACGGGTGCTCTCGGAACTGCTTCGGCTCGACGGCACGCCGACGCTTCGCGAGGCCGCCGCCGCCATCGCCGACGGCTCCGACCTCACCGAGGGCACCGTCGAGCGGTTCCTCTACGAACTCGCGGAGACCGGGATCCTCGAACGGGTCCGCGCGGACGAGGGCGACGGGAGCGGCCGGCGGCCCAGCCGCGTCGAACCGCGGTTCCCGACGCTCGTCTTCCGGCGCATCGGCTAACGGGGACCCCGGCGGGTGCCGGCGGCAAAAGCGATCGGTGCGCGTCCTACGCGTACTCCAGGTCGTCGGTCAGGTAGTCGACCGCGAACACGAGTGCCGCACCCGCGACGAGTCCGGCGGCGACGAGCGCTGCGTTCGGCGCTTCCGCGGCGAGCACCCGCTCGGCCGGCAGGCGGAGGCCGCCGACCATCAGGCTCACGAGGAGGGTCAACGTCGCGGCCCGGTGGTTGTCGAGCGCCCAGTCGACGGCGTGGGCGAGCGTGAGCAGGCCCGCGAGCGCACCGGCGACGAACACGACGACGGGGGGTGCGGCGGCGAACACGTCGGCGGGCGTCCCCCTGCTCGCGAGGCCGGCGATGGACCCGGTGAACCGGTTGAGCGCACCGAGCATGTACTCGTACTGGCCGACGAGGATGAGCAGGAACGACCCGGAGACGCCCGGCAGGATCATCGCACAGACGGCGAGCGCCCCCGAGAAGAGGATCATCGGGAGCGCGTGCGAGACGCCGGCCGTCGCCCGCCCCGTCACCGCGGCCGCGAACGCGACGCCGAGGACGGCGACGCCGAGTCGCCGAGGCGTGCTCACGTCGACCTGGTCGTAGAGGACGACCGCCGACGCCCCGATCAGGCCGAAGAAGAAGGCGTACGTCGGGGCCGGGTACTGGTGGACCGCCCGCTCCAGCGCGTGCGCCAGCGAAACGAAGGCCGTGATCATCCCGAGGCCGAGAGCGAGCAGGAAGACCACGTCCATCCTGACGAGCTGGACCCTGATCGACTCGCGGGCGTCCGCGTCGTGGGCGCGAAGCAGGTCGCGGAGGGTCCGCGGGTCGACCGCCGTCAGCGCCGCGATCAGGCGCTCGTAGATGCCCGTGATCAGCGCGATAGTGCCGCCCGAGACGCCCGGGACGGTGTCGGCGCTCCCCATAAAAAAGCCCTTCAGGTAGATCGACAGCCACTCGCGGAGCGACCCGACGGTGGACAGCGAACGCTCGGCGTCGACGGAGCCTCGGACCGCCCGCTCGGAGTCTTCGGAGCCCCGGTCCATCGGATCAGGCGACGATCGCTCGTTCGCCGAGCGCCGCGCTCGTCTCGTTGTCCGCGTCGTTTCCGTCGGCGGTGTCGCCGTCGGAAGCGTTGTCGTCGGTCGCGTTCCCGTCGTCCGTGCCGTTCTCGGCCGCGTTCCCGTCGTCCGTGCCGTTCTCGGCCGCGTTCCCATCGTCCGTGCCGTTCTCGGTCGCGTTCGGAACCGCGTTCTCGCTGATCGGGTCCATCTCGACCGTGACGGTGTCGCCCTCGTAAATCGCGGACTCCGGGACGTCGACGCGCCCGGTCTGGCCCGGCTCTTCGAGGTTCTGGAACACCTGCTGCGCGCGGAGCAGTTCGACGTTCCGGTCGACGCTCCCGGTGAACACGGTGTAGTTGGTCGTGGCCCGGACGCTGGAGTTCGTGTACCCGTCGTCGGGACCGAGTTGCTCCTCCGTGGCGTACGGAACGGTCACGTTGAACTCACCGTTCTCGTCCGTCCGGACGGTCTGGTAGTAGGTGAACTGGCGCTGGTCGTGAGTGCCGTTGAGGTGGACGAACGCCGTCACGCTCGTCGCGTTGTCGGCGTCGACGCTCCCTTCGATGGTCGCGCCCTCGACGCGTTCGTAGGTCTTGACGCGCGACTCCTGACGCAGGTCGTAGTAACCGATGCCGGGGCGGTTGAGGATGTTCGCGAGGCGACCGGTGTAGCGGCGGTTGATAATCGCCGTCGCCTGCGATTCGCCCGACTCCGTCTGCCGGGCGAGACTGAGGATGATCGAGTCGTCACGGGTTTCGTGGACGAGCCGGTAGTGCGAGAGCTGCTGGGCGTCGTGGAAGTACAGTCGCGAGAGCATCGTGTTCTCGAAGCGGTCGTTCATCGAGACCAGGTTGGCCCGCTGGCGTCCCTGCCCGGGGTACGTGACGACCTGCTCCTGCTGGCTGTAGTACTCGGAGCGGTCCGGACCGGCCCAACGAGTGATCGGACCGAACTTGTCGCTCGCCATCTGGTCGTCGATCATCACGTAGCGGGTGTCCTCCCGCTGTTCGACCTCGTTCTGGTTCTCGATGATCCGGCGGAGTTCGTCGTTGGAGAGGTTGCTGACGTGCTCGTCGCGCTCGTCGAGCGAGGGGAGCGCATCGAGGAGCAGCTCGGCGCGTTCCTCGGAGTCGGTCTGGAGGAACTCGGAGGCGGGACGCGGTCCCTGCTGGAACGGGTTGGCGTTCGGGATGCGTTCGCCCTGGACGGTGATCCAATGACCGTAGTCCCACCAGGACATGACGCCGTACGCCCCTTCGGGGTAGTCGTAGCCGTCGGTCCGTTCGTAATCGCCGTTGTACTCCATCGGTTCGCCGTCCGGGTTCGCGTAGGTCCCGGGGGCGGGCGTGTTGGTCTGCATCCAGTCGCCGCTCTGTGCCCAGTACACCGAGTCGCCGGGGCCGGTCCGGTTACCGGCGTCGACGGCGGTCGTCGGGGCCAGCGGCGGAGCGAGCGGCACCGTCACCAGCAGCAGGATAGCGACTATCGTCAGCACCTGATAGCCCTCGATGTCCGGCAGGCCGTCGGCGGTGGTGGGGAAGTCGACCAGGCGGAGCGCCTGACCGAACAGCCACGCGTTCAGCACGACGACGGAGATAGCGAGGTAGTAGTTGAAGCGCCGCTGTGTGAGCGCCATCAGCACGAAGAAGACGGTGAAGACGACGAGGAACAGGTCGTCCGACCGGTAGTTAGCGCCGGAGAACGCGACCCGTGACGCCAGCCAGAACAGCGCGAACACGGCGGTCAGATACGTCAGGCCGTACTGGCCCGTCATGAAGTCCCCGACGCTGTCGAGCGGGACGGACTGGACCTCGCCGACGGTCCGGGCGGTGTCGCTCTGGCCGAACGCGAGGACGCGGACGACGTTGTTCTGGATGAGCGAGAACGCGTCCGGGAGCACGACCGCGAACAGCCCGGTCCCGACGAGCAGGATGCCGCCGATAGCGACGGGATACAGCCAGCGGTCGAGGTCGCGGTCGTCCCACTCGCGGGCGAGCCGCGCCATGAACGCGGCCCCCGCGGCGACCCCGAGCACGATGACGTACTGGATGAGCGAGATGGTCGTCGTCTCGAAGCCGAGCGACCCCGTCTTGAAGACGAGCAGCGGGAGGGTCGTCAGCAGGCTGACCACGCCGACGAACGCCGTGTGGTCGGGGCTCCGACCGCGGACGTAGTCGAGCGTCAGCGAGACGGCGAAGAAGACGCCGAGAATACCGACGAAGATGATGCCCGGCGGCCAGGTCCAGAGATACAGCGCGATAGCGACCCCCGCGAGGACGCTGTACAGACCCGGGTCGCGGAGCGCGGCCCAGTCACGGTCCTTGACGAGTTCGTACACCGGCTTCTCGCGCTGGGCGATCCGGAGCGCCTTGACGACCGCGAGGATGGCGATGGAGATGAAAAACGCCTCCGCGATGTGGTGGTCGCCGAACCCGACGGTCGCGCGGGAGAGGACCGTCCCCGGCAGCAGCGCGAGCACGAACACGCCGAAAACGCCGCCGAGGCGACCGGCGTAGTGCTTGCCGAGATAGTAGATGGGGATCGCCATCAGCGTGCCGAAAACCGCCGGCGCGTACAGGAGCGTAGCGCGAACGGTCTCGGCGGAGGGGTCGCCGAAACCGACGACCAGCGCCGCGGTGGCGACGATCTGGTCGAACAGCGACCCGAACTGACCACCGGAAGCGTTCCCGTAAGGGAAGTGCGTCCACGGGTCGAAGTTCATCGTCCACGGCCAGTTGTTGACCGTGTACTGGACCTCGCGGTAGTGGTAGTACGCGTCGTTACCTCTGAAAAGGACCTCCCCGGTTCCCGTGAAGTTCTCGCGCGCCCGAACCCGCACCCAGAACATGAACGCGATCAGCACGGAGAGCGCCGGCACGTGGTACCAGTCCTCCCAGATGTCGAGGACCGAGCTCTCGCTCGCGGAGTCGTCCTCGACGGTTTCTGTCTCGCTACTCATTAGGTGATGAAACCGCGAAAGCGCCTATAGGCCTTTTGATACGGACCGGTCTACCTGTCCCTTCGCTGGCACCCGCACGGTGTCGACGCGGTATCGCCGCCGCGCGTCCCGCGAGGGAAAACCACTACTGTCGGGGGGTCGAACCGCGACGTAATGAAGGTCTCAGTCGTTCTGTGCACGTACTCCCTGGAGATGTACGACCACTTCCGGGAGGCCGCCGAGGCCGTCCTCGACCAGCGTTACGACGACGTGGAACTGGTCGTCGTCGTCGACGGCACCGAGGAGGTGTACGAACGGGTGCGAGCGGACTACGGCGGCCGCGACCGGGTCGTCCTCCACTGCAACGACGAGAACTCGGGGCTGTTGAAGAGCCGCAACCGCGGTGCCGAACTGGCCACTGGCGACGTCGTCGCGTTCATCGACGACGACGCCGTGCCGGACGAGGGGTGGGTCGCGGAACTCGTCGACACGTACGAGCGCCGCGACGCCGTGGCCGCCGGCGGGAGGATGACGCCCGCGTGGGTCGACGGGAAGCCGTCGTTTCTCCCCGAGGAACACTACTGGCTGGTCGGCGTCACTCACCGCGGCTACGGCGACGAACCGGCCGAGGTGCGCAACACGTTCGGGTCGAACGTCTCCTTCCGCCGCGAAGCCTTCCTCGAACTCGGCGGGTTCGACCCGAACATCGGCGGCCGGAAGGGCGACAGGAACCTCCAGGGCGGCGAGACGGAGCTGTGCGCCCGCCTGGAGCGGGAGTACGGCGAGGGCGTCTGGTACAACCCCGACGCCGAGGTCGCACACATGGTGTTCGAGTACCGCACCGACCCCGTCTGGCTCCTCGAACGCGCGTTCTGGCAGGGCTACTCGAAGCGCGCGATGGAGACGCTCGTCCCGGAGTCGACGGGCGAGGAGAGCGAGTTCCTCGGCGACCTGCTGTTCCGGTTCGCCCCGGACCGGGCGAAGCGGACCGCGAGGACGCGCTCCGGGACGGAGGCGCTCCAGTTGGTGATGCTTCTCGCTTTCACCGGCGTCGTCGGCCTCGGCTATCTCTACGGGTTTCGCCACTGGCGGTAGGCGGGCGCGACGGCCCGGAAGCGGCCCGCGTCGGTCGCCGACGCCGACTCGGTGGTATTATCACGCGCAAGGTCGGTTCAGTCGAACATGGCAGTCGAGGCGGCGGACGGCGAGGACGTCTCGGTAGCGGTCGCTCACTGGCACGTCAGGGCGTGGGGAGGCGCGGAGTACCTCGTCACGAAACTCGCCGATGCCGTCGGCGACGGGCGGGTGTACACCGTCGGCGAACCGGAGCCGGACGACCGGAACCCCTACGGCGACGTGGAGTGGGTCGACGTGTCGGCGGGACCGGGCGCACGCGTCAAGCGGCGCATCGGCCGCGCCGCCGAGTACGCGCTGTGGGAAGACGTCGACTGGCGGCGACACGGCGACCCCGACGTGCTGATCACGTCCGGGTCCACGACCCGCGCCGTCATCACCCCGGACGACACGCTTCACGTCAACTACTGCCACTCGCCGCCGCGGTGGCTCTACGACCTCTATCACGACCGGAAGGGGACGCTACTGGGGCAACTCGCCCGTCCAGCGGTCCGCTACTTCCGCCTCCGCGACAGCGCGGTCGACACCCGGGTCGACCGGTACCTCGCGAACAGCCCCATCGTGGCGCGTCGCATCTGGAAGTTCTACAAGCGCGAGGCCGGAGTGCTCTCCCCGCCGCTCGACGTCCAGAAGTACTACGACGGGGGCGACGAGGGGTTCTATCTCCATCTGGGCCGCCTCGACGAGGAGAAGGGCGTCCCGGAGATAGTGCAGGCCTTCGCGGACGACGACCGGCGACTCGTCCTCGCCGGCGGCGAGGGCGACGTGGGCCGCGAGACGATGCGGCGGGTCGAGGGCGCGTCGAACGTCGAGTACGAGGGGTTCGTCGACGACGAGCGGAAACTGGACCTGCTGGCGACCTGTCGGGCGGTCGTGTTCAACGGCCGGAACGAGGACTTCGGTATCGTCCCCGTGGAGGCGAACGCCAGCGGGAAGGCGTGTCTCGTCCCGGACGAGGGGTTCCCGTCGGTCCTCGTCGACGACGGCGAGAACGGGTTCATCCACGACGGGACGCCGGATGGGATCCGGGCGTGTCTCCGGCGGTTCGAATCCGAGGGCGTCGGGTCGGACGTGCAGTCCCACGCGGCACCGTACTCCACGGAGACGTTCGAGGAGGGGCTTCGCTCGGCGGTCCGAGAGTGGTACGACGCGTTCGAAACCCGCGTCGAGGACGGCCACGGGGAGACCTTGCAGACGAGCGGCGGCCTCGCCGACCCGGACGTCTGATCGACCGACGCCGCCGACCGACGGCGCGACATCACGACATATATCCGTGGTCCCGTCCCACCGGGGACAACGGGTGAAAGCTTGAGCATCGGAGACACCGACTTCGGCGTGCAGGTGAGCATCGGGGTAGTCGGCCGAGTGCTCACCGCCGCCGTCGCGTTCCTCGGGTCGGTGCTGCTGGCGCGCGTACTCGGCCCCGCAGGCTACGGGACGTTCTACCTCTTCATGGCCGTCGTCTCTTTCCTCGACAACCCCGTCACTGGGTGGGCGAGGGCCTGCCGCAAGCGCCTCACCGAGGAGGGCTTCCCGTCCGACGAGGCCGTCGGATCGACCCTCATCGGCGTCCTCGCGATGTCGGTCCTCGTCTTCGCCGCCGCCCGGATCGCGTCGCCGCTCATCGCCGACTTCTCGGGCTACGCCGACGGGTGGCTGCTCCTCTCCGTGTTGTTCGTCGGGATGATGATGTACCACACCGCGAACGAGGTGCTGAAAAGCACCGAGAAGTTCGGCACCAGTACGTGGCTCGAAGCCAGCCGCGACACGGTTCGCGTCCTCGCCCAGGCAACCCTCGTGCTCGCCGGCCTCGGCGTCGCCGGGATGGTCGGCGGGATGGTGCTGGCGAACCTCCTCGTCGCGCCGGTCGTCCTCTACCTCGTCGGGATCCGGCCGCGAGTCCCCTCGCGGTCGACGCTCGAAGAGGTGTGGTCGTACGCGCGTTACAGCATCCCGTCGGGCGTCGTCGGAACCGCCCAGCAGCGCATGGACATCATCCTACTCGGGGCGCTCGCCACGGCCGAGGTGGTCGGCAAGTACGAGGTGGCGTTCAAGCTGACCATCCCCGCGATGTTCATCGCCGGCATCGCGCAGAACGGGCTGATGGGCCGGATCAGCAACCTCCGGAGCAGGGGCGAGGAGTTCGCGACGGACATCCAGCGCAATATCGCGTACGCCAGCATCCTCGGCATCCCGCTGTTTTTCGGCGCGCTCACGCTCGCGGGGCCGGTCATGGTGACGATATACAGCAGTCAGTACGCCGGCGCGGCCCCGTTTCTGGTCGGTCTCGCGCTCTTTCGACTCCTCCGCACGCAGAAGTCGATCCTCAAGGCGACGCTCAACGGCCTCGACAGGCCGGACCTCAACTTCCGGGTGTCGGCGGTGGTGTTCCCACTGAACCTCCTGCTCGGCGTCGGCCTCCTGCTCGCTATCGGCCCTATCGGCGTCGTGATCGCGACGGTCGC